>JAHEYQ010000088.1 GCA_023251515.1 Bacteroidales bacterium | reverse complement strand
TATTAGGCTTGGTTCTGAATTCGTAAGCAATAGCCTGAATTACAAAACTAAACAAAATCGCCATCCAAACATAATAAGCACCTCCGAAACTAGTGGAATAAAACAAAGGAAAAGATGCAAAAAAAGCACCACCGAAAGTTACCAAAGTAGTAAAGGTAAATTCCCATTTTCTACCTAAGGCATTTACGATCATTTTACGTTGAAGTTCGGTTTTGCCAATGGTGTAAATAAGGGTTTGCCCGCCTTGAACAAACATCAGAAATACCAGTATAGCAGCAAGTAATGAATCAATTATCCACCAATACTGTTGTAAAGCTAAAAGTGATAAATTTTCAAACATTATTTGTGTCCTCCATCTTTAGGTCCAATTTTGATTTGTGTAGTTAATATTTTTATTTCGGCAATAAGTAAAGCCGTAAAAATGATTGCAAATAAAAAGAAAGTAGTTATTACCGAATTTGAATCTATCTGAGAAGCAGCTGCTAAAGTAGGCATCAAATCCTGAATAGCCCAAGGCTGACGACCTAA
This sequence comes from Bacteroidales bacterium, assembly GCA_023251515.1. Taxonomy (GTDB): domain Bacteria; phylum Bacteroidota; class Bacteroidia; order Bacteroidales; family JACABE01; genus JACABE01. Next base: position 9,234 of record JAHEYQ010000088.1, on the reverse strand, counting down.
TTCTGCAACTATCCAGCCAGCTTGCGATGCAATATAAGCTAATGGAATCATGATAATTGAAGAGTAAAGCAACCATTTTTTATTTTCAAAATCAGGTTTCAATACAAAGTAAATTACCAAAACAAAAAAGATGATAAAGAGAAAACCTAATGCCACCATTACGTGAAAGCTATAAAAAGTTAAAGGTACATTGGGAATAATATCTTTTGGATTATTGAGATAACCATAACCGAAATATTTAAAATAATCGTTCAGGAAAGCTTTGCCTTCTGACGTTTTTTCATCAAATTTGCTAGCCAAAGCCTGAGCTTTTAACGTATCGTTTGCTTTTTTGGCTAATTTATATTCACGCAATGTGTTGATGGCAATTTTCCCTCTTTCTATCTTTTCGGTTGCCGAAATTAAACCGTACTGCTGATTGCCATTTGCCAGATCATTAACACCGGGTACAAATGCATCAGCATTCCGGTAACCAAGCAACGAAAGCATTTTGGGAATTTCAATTTTGAAAACAAATGCATCTTTTCCGTCATCATATTTTTTGCCCGGAGTCATTATACCAACTGCAACTAAACCTGCTTGCGTTTTGCCTTCATATAAACCTTCCATAGCAGCCAGTTTCATAGGCTGTTTTTGTGTAACTTCATAAGCAGAACCATCACCGGTAGCCGCTACAAAAATTCCGGCTAACAAACCAAAAATTGCCGCAATTATCATACTTTTCTTTGCAAAAAGATGTTCTCTTTTTTTGATAATAAACCAGGCACTTACTCCTATTACAAATACAGCAGATAAAACATAAGCCGATGAAATGGTATGTAAAAATTTATTAATTGCTACTGGCGAAAATAATACATCCCAAAAATTGGTCATTTCATTGCGTGCAGTATCCGGATTAAAATGCATGCCTACAGGACTTTGCATCCAAGCATTGGCAACCAATATCCACAATGCTGATAAATTTGAACCTATGGCAACCAGCCACGTAGATGTTAGATGGAATCCTTTGCTTACTTTTTTCCAGCCAAAAAACATAACTGCAATAAAAGTAGATTCCATAAAGAATGCCATAATACCTTCGATAGCAAGCGGTGCTCCAAAAATATCACCTACAAACCATGAATAGTTTGAAAAATTAGTGCCGAACTGGAATTCCATAATAATTCCAGTAGCAACTCCGATGGCGAAATTAATCCCAAATAAAGTCATCCAGAATTTGGTTATTTTTTTCCATTCCGGATTGCCTGTTTTGTAGTAAATAGTCTCCATTATGGCTATAATGAAAGACAAGCCTAAGGTGAGCGGAACAAATATCCAGTGATAGATAGCTGTTAAAGCAAACTGTCCTCTCGACCAATCAACGGTAGATAAATCTAAACTCTCTAACATTTTACTTATTTTTTATTTTGTTAATTGTTCAATTACATAATTACTGCGTTCTTCGTCGGTTTTGAAATTTTTTTTCAAAATATTAGGAAAGAAAAACACTTTTAAGATTGCAAACATAATAAAAAGCTTTATTAAGATTATAATCCACAACCTCTTACCAACGGTCATGCTTCGGAATCCATCGTAATAAAACCTGAAAATTGTATAGAAAAATGTGTAAAACTTCTTCAATGTTTGTTGTAGTTTAATACCACATTTCAACAAATTGAATTTGATTTTGTTGGCAAATAAACGATTACACTTGTTACATTAATAACAATATATTTTTTATTATGAATTGATTTTATATTATTTACGAGCTTATTTATACTTTTTATAAATAAAAAAGCTGCCTGATTTTTATCAGACAGCCTTTATATTATGCTTTATTATAATGATTACCAGATTATCATTTTTCTGCATTTTTGATAATCATTTGTTTTTAATGAATAAAAATAGGTGCCCGGAGTTAATTTTGTAAGGTCAATATCTAAACTATGGAATCCTGATGACTGATTGCCAAGATTATAATCTGCAATTTTTTTACCCATTAAATCAAAAATTTCAATTGATACTTTTTCCTGTTTTTTCAAATCATAAGATATTCTGGTTGTTTTATTAGCAGGATTTGGTGTGTTCTGATATAATTTTGGCTGCAATAATTCTGCATCAGCAATACCAACATGCACTGGCTGATCAACCACTTTCAGACGTATCATTTTAGGATCTTTATCCACATCTGACCATTTCCATGAATTGGTGGTATAATCATAAACTAATGAAGTAATTATAGGTTGAGGTATCTGGCTGCCAATGGCAATATAAACGGTATCGCTTCCTCCAAATCCTTGAACTGTTGCAAAATATACAGAATCTTTATCAAGTATGGGAGTTTCGTTATTGTTGAAAAACAAATTTATTGCAACCGGATTTGCGCCTGTATTTGCTGGAATTTCTGATGCTACAATGGTATGGTAATCTGATTCTGCAACCAACACTTTACTATCCCAATCCCAACCTCTGTAAAGTGCGGCTTTAATTAATGTATTTGGTTTGGTTAAACCGCTTAATACAACTTCTATTGAAGAAGCATAAGTTGTTTGATTTATTTCATAAGCATTGGCAAACTGAAATGGTTTAGTACCACCTGTTTCTGTTCCGCCCCAAGTTCCCCAGCCATCATAGTAATTATTATCGCGTGAATAAACTCCCAGATTTACAGTATTTGTACCCATTGTAATTGGTGTTTTATTTACGTTCACATTGAATGTATCAGCATAAATAAGCTGATTAATTGAATCTGAAGTGGCATACATCATCATTTTGTAGTTACCTACATTTTCAAATCTGATTAATGAGTCAACTTCTAAAGTATCATTTGCAAACATGCCAAGACTAACTGTTGGTGAGGTTCCCAAAGTATTAGTAGTTAATTCCTTTGCAATAAATTTCAAATTATTTTGAGTTCCACTACCGGTATTTTTTAAATCGGCACCCAAACCGGCAACAAGTTTTTGGCCATAAGGTATTTTTGAATATCCACTCCACAATTTAACTTCATCATAATAATAATTTGAAGTTCCAGCCCAAATTTTTGCAAATTCTAAACGATTGGCAGGCAATTCGCCAATTTTGATATCATCAATGTATAAATCAGCACCATCGGCACCAATATACTGAAACGCTACTTTAAAATTTGATGCAGTTTGATAAGCTGCCAGACTGATTTCTTTTTTTTAATAAACAAAATTACGGGTCAGAGACAAAAGTTGGGGATTTAAGAAAAAAATATTAGATTTGCATTAAAAAAGATAATTACAGATTTAACTCTATTATTTTTGAAGCATTTTAAATTTGACCAATCGCAAACAATAATCCTTACAATTGTTTTTAAATGCCAACGCATAAATATTTCCCTGATTAAATGCAAAGGAGTAGGGTTCAAAATTTAACTCATAATTATCGGTATGGAAGCTTGATGAGCAGAGATATTTCCCTTTTGCATCAAAGGTATAGGCTCTGAAATTATTAGCTACATCTTCTTCTGTAAATTCAAATACAATAAGATTGCCTTCCGAATCGATTACTATCGACGAGAAAAAAGGCAGGTGTACAGGATAATATTTACGGTCCTTAAAATTATTTATCTGGTTTTTATATTGAGTTAAAATATTATTAATGTCTGCTTCGGTAAAATTTTTATTCTTTTTCAACTGTTCTTCAAACTTAGCTATGTTTTTTAGGGCTGTTTCGTAATAACTATTAATATCTTCATCAGAAACTTTTAATGGTGTAATATCCAGATTGAATTCTGAGAGCTTAATTCCTTCGGTTGAATATTCGGTTACGATACCTGTTTTTGGTGAAGCTACCAGCAAATTTCCATTTTTGGCAATTGCAATCCGAAAGCGGTTTAGACTCGAATGTGTTAATGGCAGCGCAAATAACATCATACCACCTTTTGGCATATTTATTTTAATGCTTCCATCATCTTTGTTTTCGGTTTCGTTAAGAATAAATTTTTCTTTGCCTGTATTGAAATCTTTAATAACTAAAATATCTTTTCCGCTGGTATAGCCAACTATTGCTAATTTTGAGTTTTTCAATGGAATTATCTCCAACGGCATATAATCGAGCCTGATCATTTTTATAAATTTGCCATTTAAATCAAAAAACTTAAGTCTTCCCTGACAATCGGATGTAAAAAAATATTTCCCGTCTAGTATTCCTCCGGCATCGGGTATATAAGGAAATTGGTCAGCTGCTGTTCCTTTTTTTCCGAACTTAAGCAGGAAGTTTCCGTTTTTATCGAATTTCCATATTTCATGTCTCGATCTGTGGCTCATAAAAACTGAACCGTCAGGAGCTACTATTATTCTTTTGTGCTTGCCGGTTTCCGAACCATATTGTACAATATTATAATCAGAAAAAAGCGTAGTCCAGTTGTTTTTACTCCCGTATCCGCTTACTTCTTCGAGTTTTACATTCCCTTTTTTGTAGATATTTATCAAATCCTGACTATTTACATGCATTACATTCAAAAATAACGCTAATGTTATGATTAATGTGTATTTCATAAGACTTATTGTATTTGTATTGTTTGTAATTGTTTAATTTTCTGAAATAAATGATTCTTCAATATTTCCGTTTGCATCGGTAATAATTATTTCCATTTGTTTTTTGTGCCATTTTTTGTTTGCATCCGAATTATCAATTGATTGAAATTCTGAACGAAACTGGTTTGATTGTGGTTTTTTATGTTTTGATGTTTCGTAAATTGAAAAGTATAAGCCTAATATAATAATTATGCTGGCAGCTATTTTTATTATATGAAATTTATTAAATCTGCTTTTTTGTGAAGGGATTTTAAATTCGGGTATAAAAATGTCAGTATTTTTATCATCATAACACATTATGATTTTAAGTAAATCATTTTTTTCTTTTGTAGCTTCTATTAATAAATCATTACATGGTATGCAGTTTAGCAAATGAACATTTATTTCTGCCATTTTTTCAGTTGGATATTCATTATCGATATAATATTGCATATCCGTTCTATTCAAACATTTCATTGTATTGAAGTTTTAAAACGTTTTTAATTTTTTGAATTGCTCTCACTAATGTAGTTCCTATTGAGGTATAATTAATTCCGGTAATTTCTGCAATTTCGGAATAAGAAAAACCATCATAATAGAGTAATAAGATTTCTTTGTCATTTTCTGCCATTTTATCAATACTTTCCAAAACGATTTTTTTTCTTTCATTGTTTTCCATATCATTACTCATATCGGAATAATTGATTTTTTTAAAAGAAACTTCTTGTTCAATTATTTTATGAGTTTTTGTAGTTCTGAAATTAGTTCTTACTTTATTAAGCATTGTTTTATATAACCATGCCCGGGGATTTTCTATTAAATTATTCGACTGAAATTCATAATACAACTTTACAAATACATCCTGAAGCAAATCGTCCTTTTCAGTTTCATTAACTTTTAGCTGAAAAGCAAACCGCTTCATTTCATTGTAATATAACTTATAAATTTCTTCAAATTTCATTATAAAGCAAGATGTTTGTATCTCTTTTGTTTGTTTTTTTAGTATATGACTATTAAAAAAGATTTTTGTGACAATTATTATCAAAAAAAACATAAAAACGTTGTTTATTATTTATAATTGTGCTTTGATCTATTAAATTAGAATAATATTATGTTGTTGGTTTCTATATAACCCAAACCATTTTGTGGATTGCTTAAACTAGTTTCAGTTTACCCAAACCATTTTGTGGATTACTTAAATTGAGTTCAGTTCATCAAAACCATTTTGTGGATTACATAAATTGAGTTCAGTTCATCAAAACCATATTATGGATTGCTTAAACTGAGTTCAGTTCATGCTTTTTCGATGTGTAATTGGTCAAACCGGATTCAGTTCATGCATTTTCAATGTGTAATTGGTCAAACTGAGTTCAGTTCATGCATTTTCGATGTGTAATTGGTCAAACTGAGTTCAGTTCATGCTTTTTCGATGTGTAATTGGTCAAACTGAGTTCAGTTCAAGCTTTTTCAATGTGTAAAAGGTCAAACTGAGTTCAGTTCAAGCTTTTTCAATGCGTAATTGGTCAAACCGGATTCAGTTCATGCTTTTTCACTGTGAAAAAACTTAAACAGGAATTCCTTCGATTTACTCCATTCATAATTCATCACTCATATTTACTCTTACCTCATTTTGTTTCATCATTTTTACTTATTTTTGCACTTTAATTTAAAAAATAAACATATGAAAGCTGTAATCTTAGCTGCCGGCATTGCTTCACGTTTGCGACCTCTTACCAATAATACTCCCAAATGCTTATTAAAAGTTGGTGAAAAAAGCATTTTACAATTAACACTCGAAAATCTTTTGGAAAACAATATCACTCAATTGGTGATGGTTACCGGATATCTCGAACAGCAAATAAAAGATTTTATAGCTGCAAATTTTCCACAATTGCAGGTAACTTATATTTACAACGAAGTTTACGATTCTACAAATAATATTTACTCGCTGTGGCTTGCCAAAGATGTATTACTTGGCGATGAAATGCTGCTGATGGATAGCGATATTATTTTCGACAGTAAAATAATTGGCGCTTTGCTGCAATCGGGCTACGAAAATTGTCTGGCACTAAAACGCCATAATGTAGGCGATGAAGAAATTAAAGTAAAAATAGACAACAAAGGTTGTGTGCTCGAAATAAGCAAAATAGTACCACCTGCTTTGGCAGCAGGAGAATCTATCGGAATAGAAAAATTCGGGAAAGAAGGTTTATACAAACTTTTTGAGGCAATCGACCGCAAAGTTGTTGACGAAAAAATGGTGAATATATTCTACGAAGTTGCATTCGAAGATATGATAAAGCAGGGCGAAGAAATTTTTGTGGTAGATACCACCGATTATGTTTGTATGGAAATAGATACCGCCACCGATTTAAATGTAGCTGCCGAAGTATTGGCATACAAAGCCAAAATGCAGAAAAATTAATTAAACAACATTGTGTTCAATAATTTTTTATAATTTTACACAATAAATAAACCAATGATATACTGATTTATGTTTGAGAGTTTAATTACCATTTCAATTGTTGGCTTAGTTGCAGGCTTCATACTGTCGATGCCCATAGCCGGACCTATCAGCATATTAATTACTTCCAATGCTTTAAAAGGGCGGATGCGTTATTGCACTTTGGCAACCATAGGCGCTAGTGTTGCCGATTTTGTTTATGTTTTTATAGCAGTTTTTGGTTTAACCAAATTATACTCACTCTACAAACCAATAATTCCATACATACTTATTGTTGGGGCTATCTTTCTGATATATCTGGGGATAAAAATTGCCAGAACTCAAATAGATATCGAACATATTGATGACAAAAAACACATCAACGACAAAATAAAAAAAGATCGCGGAGGTTTTTTGGCCGGTTTCCTTCTTAATTTTTTAAATCCTACACTGTTTATCGGATGGTTAACATCTTCATTTATTATCATATCAATCGTGTCTTCATTGGGCTTTAATACCGGTGGTTTAGATACCATGCTAGATAAAAATGTTCAGCAAATAAACAATATAGAAGGCAAAGCCATCAATCCGCAAACTTCTATTAGTTATTTTAAAGCCGATTCGGTAAACCTCAAACTTCAGGAAATTCACAAAGAAACCAATGCAAGTTTGCCTAATTATTTCCCTTTGCTGATAAGTATTTGTTATGCACTTTTCCTTTCGGTAGGAAGTATTATCTGGTTTTATTATCTCGCCTATTTTCTGGTAAAATACCGCAATAAAATCAATGTAAAAGTAGTCAATCGCATTATACAATGCCTTGGAATAGCACTTTGCGGCTTTGGCATTTTTTTGGGATATTCTGCCATTAGCATGATTTGGTTTTAATAAAATTATTTAAATATTTTCAATTCAATTCATGCTTTCGCAATCTATAATTATCCGGTTTTTATACAGGGTTAGCTATAATTTGTTGATATTTATCAATGAAGTCCTCATACATGTATTTACAAAATTATAAATTGTAATTTTGCAACTTAAAAAGCAAATAATTGTTTTTAAATCTATTATTCTTTAATTGAATTTATGTTCAAAAAACATTTTCTAATAATCTTATTTCTGTTTTTGTTGGTTACCGTTAATACAAAAGCACAATTGGTAATTGCAAACGGTATAGGGCAAACACCACAGCAAATGGTGCAGAATTTTCTTTTGGGAAGCGGTGTTACAGTTAGCAATGTAAAATTTAATGATTCACCCAATATAATTAATATATCTAACCAGATAGGTTCATTTCATACCAATACAAATCAAACCAATTTAGGATTTACAAACGGACTAAGCATTGCAACAGGTGGCGTGCAGGTAGCAACCAGCGGAGTGTTGCATGAAATAGTAAATGGCATAGCTATTAATTCAGATCCGCAACTGCAAACCTTAAAACCCGGAAAAGCCCTTAAAGATGTAGCCCGTTTGGAATTCGATTTTATTCCAAGTTCCGATTCTATAAAATTTACTTATGTTTTTGCTTCAAATGAATATCTTACAGCCGTATGTACCGATTATGATGATGTGTTTGGCTTTTTTATAAGCGGTCCAAATCCAGCAGGCGGAAATTATACCAATAAAAATATTGCTTTGGTACCCGGTACCAATCTGCCGGTAAGTATCAATACCATTAATAGCGGAATTCCAAATAATTCAGTATCGCCTTGCTTTTTAAATTATACACAATACTATCATTCTTTTATTCCCAATATTACATATCGTGGAGGTACAGTTCCGCTTATAGCAAGTGCAAAAGTAATTCCATGTTCCACCTATCATATAAAGATTGCTATTTGCGATGTTACCAATGGTATTTACGACTCAGGTGTTTTTCTTAAAGCAAATAGTTTTTCTAGTTCACCAGTAGCAATTACCAAAACATTTACCAATCCAACTGTATCAGACACAAGTATAATCAGAGGCTGCAACAATGCAATTATTAAATTCCGATTACCAAATCCGGTAAGTATCAAGTATGCTATTCCTTTAATTAAACAAGGAACCGCCATAAATGGTGTAGATTATGCATCAATACCCGATACCATATTTATACCTGTCAATTCTGATTCAGTTATATTAAATATTACTGCCTTTCAGAATGCTACCGTGTACCCACATCTTTTATAAGTTTTGTTCCTTCTATTATATAATTTAATCTGTCTAATCCTCGTTTTAATACGATAACACCAGGCGGGCCCTGTGAATCATAACCTTTCCATC
>JAHEYQ010000087.1 GCA_023251515.1 Bacteroidales bacterium | reverse complement strand
AGAATCCCCATCTCATTTTCCTTTGATAAATCCATAGATGCTCTTTAAAAATTTTAAAACGAATTTTGTACAACCGGTACTTCATGCTGGGCACTGCGTGCCGCACGAAGTCCTATTTATTGTCGATATTAATTATGAAATATTGCAATTCATAAACTCATTACTAATTTTTTTGTTTTTATAAGAAAATGCATGTTGGTAAACAAAAATGATACATTGTATAATTTACTTGAGAATAAATATGAATTATTTAATAATCATGATTTTATAAAATACGACCCGATAAGTATTCCTCGTTGTTTTGCGAAAAAAGAAGATATAGAAATATCAGCATTTCTAACAGCAACGATAGCGTGGGGTCAACGAGTTTCAATAATTAATAATGGAGGTAAACTGATGCAAATGATGGAAAATCAACCGTATATTTTTTTAATGGAGGCTGATGAAAGAGAATTTGCGAGATTTGACAAGTTTGTACATCGAACATTTAATGGTGAGGATTGCAAATATTTTTTGCTTTCGCTTAAAAATATTTATACTAATCATAATGGATTGGAAAGTGTTTTTAGTAAAATGTATAATGAGACTGAAGATGTTTTTGAAACCATTATACGATTCAGAAGTTTGTTTTTGAGTTTGTCTCATTTTCAGCGGACTGAAAAGCATATTTCAAATCCTGCAAAAGGTTCTGCTGCTAAGCGGATAAACATGTTTTTACGTTGGATGGTTAGAAATGATCAAAAAGGAGTTGATTTTGGATTGTGGAAATGTATTCCTGCATCAGCTTTGCTTTGTCCATTGGATTTGCATACCGGAAATGTTGCCCGAAAATTAGGTTTAATCACAAGAAAACAAAATGACAGAAAAGCTGTGGAAGAATTGATGGTTAGTCTCAGGCAATTTGATAATTTTGACCCTGTTAAATATGATTTTGCCTTATTTGGGATGGGTATAAATGGCCATGAATTTTAGATAATTTTTTATAATTTGGAAATTAATTTATGCCAAGAATCCACCTTTCTGGTAAATTTGTAACTGTGAATCATAAAACTGATTATTAACACTTTTGTTCTTGTTTTAATGTTTCCTTTATAAATACCTTAGCAAAATTTACTAATACTTGTGTTTCTAATTTATTATTTGACCCGGTAATAATTCATACTTTTGCGAAACTCAATGGTATTTTAAGTTTTTTCTACAATTCTAAAACATCTTCTGCTTTAAGTCTTTTATATATTCTTTTCTGTTTTTTGACATAAATTTTAAAATAAAGAAAATAAAATTATCATAACTCTAAGTCCTTTTTGGAGAGTATCATAATTCTTATAACAATGATATTAATCTGTTTCATTGTTCATTAAAAAATGAAATTATCAGACAACTGAATAGTTTTAAAAATTGTCATTAATTTAGAATAAATGACATTATTAATTATAAATTAAATTTTAAAAATCAATTTCTATGAAAAAAATTCTATTACTAATTATTACAGTTTGTTTTATAAATAGCATAAAAGCACAATGGAATCAGCAATATTCCAATGTAACAAATGCATTAACATCTGTTTTTTTCACAACTGCTAACTTAGGTTTTGCGGTTGGCAGTTACGGTACTTTTTTAAAAACCTCTGATGGTGGTAATTCTTGGTATGGAATTTCAACTTGTGTGACATCTCATTTTTCATCTGTTTTCTTTACCAACAATCAAACTGGCTATATAACCGCATCTTATGGAAAAATAATAAAAACAACAGATGGTGGTAATAACTGGACAATACAAAATTCGGGAACAACAAAAGAATTAACAAACATATACTTTGTTGACAACAACACAGGTTATGCAGTTGGATATAGTACAATCTTAAAAACGGTTGACGGAGGTCAAAACTGGATAAGTATGCCACAGGGATCTCAATTCACTTTGCATAATATAAAATTTATTGATGCCAATTTAGGATATGCAGCCGGGCTTAATGGAACTATCATCAAAACTATAGATGGAGGTTTGAATTGGACGATTCAAAATTCTGGAACTACTAATTTAATCCTTTCTCTCTGTTTTGTTAATGCCAATACAGGCTATGCTGTTGGTTTTAATGGAACTATATTAAAAACCGAAAACGGAGGAAATTCATGGGTTACACAATCTTCTGGCATCTTAGGATATTTAACATCTATTCATTTTACTGATGCTAATACCGGATTTGCTGTTGGTGAAAATGGTGTGATATTAAAAACAACAAATGGGGGCATAAATTGGAATATCCAAAATTCAGAATTGACAAGTATATTAAAATCAGTTTATTTTCCTGTTTCAAATACAGGTTATATCGTTGGTGACAATGGTAAAATTCTCAAAACAATTAATGGAGGTTCAATTGATATTCAAGAATCAATATTTGACAATAAACTAATTATCCATTCTAATTCAAACTTACTCACAATTAATATATCTCAACTTGAAAACAGGCAAAATTGCACTGCTAGAATATATAACATTCAAGGAAAACTTCTATTGGAAGAAAGTATAAAAAATGAACAATCCGAAATTAATATTGATTCGTTTGCTAAAGGAATATATATTTTAAAAGTAAGTATTGGAAAAGAAATCTTAGTAAATAAATTTGCTAAAGAATAATAATACTTTAATGAAATATCTTATATTCCAATTCGATATGCATTTGAATTATAAAATTTTTATGTTAGGCATTATACTCAATTTAGAATGTATTAATCTGAAAATCACTTTCGTATAAATTCTATTTTAATTTTAAGTGCAAATACCATAAATAAAAAGCGGGAGTTTCAATATAATATAACTCCCGCTTCATTAATTCACAAAATTATTAATTTACCCTAACAATCCACCATTCTGGTAAATCTGCAACTGGGCATCATAAAACTGATTTAATTTTGCAGTTTTGTTGTTCCTTAAATTAGTTATTTCTCCGGAAATAAAATTTACACGAATATTATCACCACTCTGTAATTCAATAGCTTCCATAGTTCCGGCATTATAAGTAAGAATTGGTAAAGCCGCATTTATGGCATTGCGTTCGTAAATGGCTCCATAAGATTCAGCAATAATACATTGCACTCCTAATGAAGTAAAACAATCAACAGCCTGCTGACGCGAACTTCCTGCACCGAAATTTTTGGTTGTAACCACAATGTCACCTGCTTTTGCTTGTTTAGCAAAATCTTCGTAACCTTTCAGGTTATCAAAAGTATATTGTCCCATTTCCTTTATATCAGTAATGGTTAAATAACGATTATGATAAATCATATCTGTATCAATATCATCTTTTTGGATAAACCATACACGACCTTCAACCTCAGTTTTTTTATTTCCTTTTTCAACTGATTTTTTCTCAGCATTTTTAGTTACAGTTCCTTTCTTTTCAAAAACTGCAGGAGTTGAAGCCAAATCATCAGCGGTAGTGATATATCCTGAAACAGCAGAAGCTGCAACAGTTGCCGGAGAAGCCAGATATACATATCCTTTTCCCTGTTTGCCTTCGAAATTGCGGTTACCGGTACTGATGGTTACTTCGCTAGGGCCATTCTGTCCAACCTGTCCTGCGGCACAACCAGCACAACCAGCATTGGAAACCATTGCTCCTGCATCTTTAAATATTTTAATCAAACCTTCTTCCAAAGCCTGATTCCAAATTTCGTCGGTAGATGGAACTACTTTAAGAACAACTCCCGGAGCTACTTTTCTACCTTTCAGGATTTGTGCTGCAATTCGTAAATCCTCCATACGTCCGTTGGTACAACTTCCGATAAATGCTGAATCTATCTTAGTTTTCTTCACACTTTCAACAGAAGTATCATCATGTGGATGACCGGGCTTTGCAACCATAGGCACAAACTTGGTAATGTCGATTTCAAATTCATTTACATAAACAGCATCGGCATCAGCTTTTATGATATCATAACGTTTACCTGAACGTTTTTCCAATTCATCAATAATACTTACAGTTGGAGTAAATAATAAAATGATAGCACCCATTTCGGTAGCCATTGAAGCAACTGTAATACGTTCATCCAATGTCATATTATCGATTGCTTCTCCATACATTTCTACTGAATAACTCAATAATTTATTGGCACCGAAAATAGAAAGCAGATTTAAAACGATGTCTTTTGCCGAAACATTTGCAGGACGTTCACCTTTGAAAGTAATCTTTACTGATTCAGGTACTTTAAACCATACCGAACCTTTTGCCCATGCTGCTGCAATATCCTGATCGCCCATGCCTTGTCCGAAACAACCAATAGCACCCATGATATTGGCATGAGAATCGGTAGAAACAAAAGTACTTCCGGGATAAGCCAGCCCTTTATCTATAGCAATATGAGTTCCGATACCAGCATCCACATCATAAATAGCGATATCGTTTTCGCGGGCATACATACGGCAGTATTGCTGATTTGCAGCATATTTCTGATCGCTTCCACCGGGGTTGCAATCGAAAGTAAAACAGGTCTTTGAAGCATCGGCAACCTTTAAACCGTTGTCAACGATGTTTTTTACTACGTTAGCTCCCCCAAAATCGCGGGCAGCACGTGCATCAATAAAAACATCTATAATATCGTTCGCTTTCACAACACTCTGGTTGGAATGAGCAGCGAGAATTTTTTCAATTATAGTCATATTTCAATTATTTTAATCGATCTTTAAATGGTTCAAATGTCATAAAATCGGCGTGATGTACAATGAAAGCTTCGGTAGTACGTTTTACCATGTCGCCTTCGCCTGCATGTGTAGCAATGATATGGCATACTTCTGCCGGTACTCCGCATTGTTCTGCTAAAGAAACTCCTGAAAATGGATGACGGAGATATTTGCCATACATTCCCTGTACTGATTTGCCGTCTTTTAATTCGTATTCCAATAATTTACCAACGTCAGCCAATATTGCTCCTGCTATCAGAACATCCATATTTACCGGAAGGTCTGTTTTGAAAAACTCATTCATTTTGTTGCCGGCATCCTGAGCTACATGAACTACACAGCGTTTGTGTGCCATAAAGCTAACTTTCAAATCGGGACCGCAAAGCAGGGTGAATGGTATGGTGTTGAGGTCTTCGGGTGTCAACACGCTTTTTTCTAATGCCAGCTCCCATGTTTTTGCTGTTTTTTCTCTTAAATCTGCATCCTGAATCCACATTAACTCAGGCCATAATTCCAATACTGTCTGATTCATAGTTTTTGTTATTTGATTATAAGTATATATTTAATTGTTTTCCCAATATTTTGGTTTATACGGAAACTCTTTGAGCAATTCGCCCGAATAATAAAATTCATAAGCCAACGCTCCGAAAGAGTATGATTTTTCGTTGATGGTAACTTTTGAACCGCCCACACGTGGCGAAGGTCCTGGTTTTGAAAATTCGAAACCTACATTATATAAGGTAGCCAATATTTCGGGGCGTTCTGAAATGTCGTAGCCTGCTTTGCGCCATTGCTCGCGAACCTGTCGCAAAATAATAGCTGCATACAAATAGGAATATAAGTGATTTTTGTAATTTACCAATCGGCTGAAACGTTCTTTGTTTGGATCGGCAGTATAAAACCGAAGTAAATCTTTGTATTTTAAACCCAGATAAAAAGGGGAGAGGCTGTCTTTTAAAAAACGTTCGACCTTGAGAGCCGTTTCTTCTTTGATGCCAGTAACGCCCAGCGAAAATTTGGCTTCAACAGATAATATTTTTAGTGGACTTATTACTTTTTTGTAAACCTCACGGGTGGAATTGAATAAGCGCATTTGTTCGCCAA
The DNA here is from genome assembly GCA_023251515.1 of Bacteroidales bacterium. GTDB lineage: Bacteria > Bacteroidota > Bacteroidia > Bacteroidales > JACABE01 > JACABE01. The sequence continues at coordinate 4,138 of JAHEYQ010000087.1, read as the reverse complement.
GCAATACCGAAACTATCAGTCGGGGTTCTACATTGCAAACTTTGGCAGCACTATCTATAAGAGCCGAATCTTTTTTTACCGAAAGTTTAAAATCGTCCCATTCTGTAATATTCATCCATTCGAAAATATTTTCGCCATGATTTGTAGCTTTTATTTCATCTTTCTGATTTTGCGAAATGGCATTTAGTTTGTCTTGAAACTCTTTGTTTTCCTGCATGCGGATATTAATGGCATCAAACATTTTTTCGGCTATCGAAATATTCTGATGTTGAAACCATGCCTGATGCAAAAGCTTTGCATTTTGGGGATAATACTGATTGAGCAGTCGGAGTTTCTGATAATAAATTGCCAGTTTTGAAATATCGGTAAGTGTGGTGTCTTTTTGAAGCAAATCATAATCTTTTTCGCTGTTTTTCTGGAAGTAACGATCGTTGTAATCAACCGCACCGGGGTCGTTGAAAAGGTGTAATTTGATAGCAAAGAAAGAAGAAGTGAGCACAAAGCCAATTATTGCAAACAACAAAACAACTGTTAGGGTAGTTATCCGTAAAACCTTGTTATTTTTAAGTTTATTCAGCATATTTTTATTTAAAATAGTGAGCAAAAATACTATTTTTAATAATAGAAAAAAAAGGATTTTTGAAAAAAAAGAATAAGTAAATTACTTCAGTTGTTTTTATTTTATTTAAATGTTTCAAATTTTAAAAAATAATTTATTTTTGCCTTTTATAAAAACATCAAAAACATATGGATAAGCAATTTGAGAAAATAGAAGATTTTTATAATAATGAAATTAATGATGAATTAATTGTTTTGAACAAGCTAAGAAAAGATAATTTGAAGAAAGGTATTTTAAATCAATGTATTTTAGTAGGTTTGATTTTAGCTTTTTTTATAAGACCCTATCAAAGAAGTGAAGAGGGTTTAAGTTGGGATGATCTGTTAGTGATTTTTTATATTGTATTGCCTTTTGCAATTGTTATTTTTACACTGAAACCATATAAGTTTCTCTTGGATAAAGCTCATACAAGATTTATAGCTCATTATAAATTTAATATAATTAAGGAATACATGCTAAGGTTCGACGAAAATGTCAGTTATTTTCCTTCTTTTAAAACAAGTATTCCTCATCTTTTGCGTTCGGGTTTGTTGGGCAATAAGATTAGCGAAAATTATGAAAAAGATGGCATTGTTGGAGAAATATCTGGTTTACATTATAGGGTATCACAAACAAAATTGATGAAAGGCATAAGAACTTTTTTCTCTGGTGTTATTATAATATTGCGAAAAGATGAATGGTTCAATGTGCCGGTTGAATACAATGATCATAATTTAGGTTTTACAATTAGTAGACAATCTGAAGTGAATACGCAAATTCTGACAACCGAAACCGAAAAAATAGAAATTGCAAATCAAATACTCAATGATTTTAGATTAAACTATTTAGGAAAATCGAAAGTTTCTATGGTTGATGATGAAATCTTTATTGTAATTGAGCGTGAAGTTGATTTTTTTAAAATAACATATAAACCCTTTGTTTTGCAACAAAAACACATTAAAGAAGATTTGCTTTTTATCAATGGATTTTTTCAGATGATTAATAATTTATCTGAAATAAAGTAAAATTGAATAATTTATTTGAATCCGATTCTATGGAAAATAATTTATCTGGCTTTTTTTATTAAAAATCCACCTTTTGGTAAACGCTACGCAAAATATTTTTATAGATTTGTGGCTTCAATTATACTTTTGTAAAAATTAAAAACCATTAAACCCATGAAGAACAATACAAAAACCAAACATAAAACCAAAAAACCGTTTTAAACCGCTAATCCTTTGTAAGATTTTTCTCAACCTCAAAATGTAAACCACTTATTTATCAAGCATTTTGCTTAAAGAAAAACCGCAATAAGCTGTCGGGAAACTCCGAAAGGCTGTCGCAGGGCTACGACAAGGTTTCGGGAACTTCCGAAAGGTTGCTGAAGGGTTACGGCAGGGTTTCGGGAAACTCCGACAGTTTGCCGCCACTATTTTGCTTTCAAAACACTATACTTTCATACAAAAATTCTAAAAGCATAATATTAGAGTGAAACGTTAGAATTACTAGAGCTAAAATAAGAATAAAGCCTTGCAATTCAATTGAATTACAAGGCTTTTACTTTGTTTGTTGTGGAGCTGCAGGGAGTCGAACCCTGGTCCAAACAAGCAGCAAAACTGCTTTCTACATGCTTAGTTTTTTATTGTTTGTCGGATTTATGCCGGAAAAAAACCATCCTACATATTTCGTATCCTCTTTAATTCGCCTTTGCACCGAAGCTTTACAAAGACTATCCCAACATTTATGATGCTCAAATCGAAACGCCGTTAGGCTTAGCTTTCCGGAGAGCAAATAGCTACCTAATCCTTGATTAAGCTGCTAAAGCGTAAGAATTGTTTTCGCCGTTTATTGGCTGTGTAACTTGAGATTAACGAGTCATAATTTACCACACTCGGCATGCTTACAATCCCACTTTCCTGCTGTCAAAACCGGTCAGCCCCGTGAGAATGATTTGCAAAGATACACATTTATTGCGCATTTTGCATAATAATACCCATAAAAAAAGCAGGTTTAAAACCTGCTTTAATTTTTTTTAGTATCTGCTTCCGCCTGATCTACCACCACGGTCGTTTCCACCACCACGGTTGTAGCCACCACCGCTACCGCCTTTGTTGAAACCACCACGGTTGAAACCGCCGCCGCCTCCACCGCGATTTGCAGATGGTGCTTTAGGTTTTGCAACGTTAACTGTTAATACTTTGCCATCAAGTTCAGCTTTGTTCAACTGGTTGATTGCTTCTTCACCTTCAGCATCATTTGGCATTTCAACAAATGCAAAACCTCTTGATTTTCCGGTTTCATGATCAGTAATAACTTTTGCAGATTCTACTGTACCATACTCTTGAAAGATTTCTTTTAAATCTTCGCTTTGAATCTTATAACTCAGATTCGCTACATAAATGTTCATATAAAATAAAATTAAAAATAAATAAAGGGTTAGCGTAGCGAATAAAATGTATAGAATAAAAACTTAAAATACGCAATTTAAAAAAACTAAACTAAATCCTGTTTTAAAACGGATACAAAAGTAATATAAATTTTAGTAAATCAATGCATTTTTGAAAAAAATAATCATTTTTTTATATCTTTTTTTTTAAAACAATTTTCAAATAGTATATTTGTCTGTTTTATACCTACTTATTTTGTTGCTGCAGCTATACTTACTATGCTGATTTTTACATCTTTTATCTTTTTAAGCATATTTGCACAGGCTTCAATAGTTGCACCTGTTGTTATCACATCATCTATAAGCAAAGTATGTTTATTTTCTAATAAATCAGCATTTTGAAGGTCAAATATTTCATTTACATTTTCCCATCTTTTAAATCTTGATTTTTTAGTTTGGGTTTCGCTTGCATATGTTCTGATTAATGTGGTTTTATCTAAAGGTATTTGCATACTAGTTGATAATCCAATGCCAAACATTTCACTTTGATTGTATCCGCGTTTTTTCTCTTTTTTCGGATGTAGCGGAACAGGTATAATAACATCAATATTCTGGAAAAATTCAGATTTAAGTAATTCTTTTCCATACAATTCACCAATAAAGATGCCGATTTCTTTTTTCCCTTTATATTTTAACTGGTGAATTAAATGCTGAACTTTGCCGGCTTTAATAAAAAAATAAAAAGAAGCAGCAATCTCAATATCAGATCTTCCCCAAAATATTTTACTAATCGGATTATCTTTTTCTAAATGATAATTGGTTTTTGGAAGATGAAACAAGCAGGAAGTACATATAATATATTCATTTCTGTACAATGCATTCTGGCATGCTACACAATTATTTGGATAAAAAAGCGAAATAAAGTCCTGAAAATAGTTCATTTAAAATAAATTTGAATTTTATTTTTCTAAGCCGTTTTAAAAAATTAATTTTGCATAAAATTTTAAGTAAAATTACAATAAAAATAATTAAAATTAGTTATAATAATAAAAAATTACAATGGCTGAAATTGCAAATAACGAAAAAAAATACAAAAGAATAATAGCAATATTGTTGCTGATCATTGCTTTATTACTTGTTTGGGTTGTAGTTGA
>JAHEYQ010000043.1:30272-41879 GCA_023251515.1 Bacteroidales bacterium | reverse complement strand
ACCTCATTTACTACTGCTTTTTTAAAAGCTACTGAAAAATACTTTCTTTCTTCCATTTTAGTCCTATTTTAAGTTGACATTTATTTGATTTTTTTGTCAACCTATGTTAGGACAAGACACACTTCCGTAGCTCCTCTTCTTTTAGGAGAGGCGGGGGTGAGGTGGTTACGTGATTAACGATTGCTGATTTGAGAAGATACTGCTACGTAGCACAAATCTGCCGGATTTAAAGCATCATAATTGCTGATAAATGCAATTTGCGAGAAAAAAAACACAACAAATCCGGCAGATTTTATTAACGCCTCCTGAAAAATAAAAAAAAACCGCCATACCTCATCTTTTTTATTAAATTTCATATTATCTTTGTATGTGTTTTTGGAATAACAACGCAGTGAAAAAGTACTAAAGTATTGATTCCGGAAACGAAAGTTCTTTGAAATATTTACAATTTTATATTTTTTTGAATAATAAAACCTCGATGTATAAAGATTTCATCTTTCGCCTAAGTGTTTTCATAAGATTTTATATTTATTTATATGCAAAATAATTAATTTCTACATACATAAGGTTAAAAAAATGTAAATATCATATATTTGCATTGTAGGGCTAAAGCAAAAATGACTATAAAAGTATTACTTCCCTGTGGAAGTGAAGCAAAAACAGCTGTCGGGGTATTACTTCCCTGTGGAAGTGAAGTAAAAACAGCTGTCGGAGTATTACTTCCCTGTGGAAGTAAAGTAAAAACTACTGTCGGAATATTACTTCCCTGTGGAAGTGACGTAAAAATAGCTATCGGGATATTACTTCCCTGTGGAAGTAAAGCAAAAATAGTTGTCTGAGTATTACTTCCCTGAGGAAGTAAAGCAAAAACTACTATCGAAATATTACTTCCCTGTGGAAGTAAAGCAAAACCAATATATGATATTATACAAGCATTTTGCCATAATAATAAGCACAGCTAATACATATACTTCCAGTTTGCATTATTCATAACTCACAAATTATAATATTTTAATTTACTGAAAATATAAACAAATATTTAAAATTTAAAAATCATTAAAAAATGGGAAAAATGAAATTCACAGTTTTGAAAATTAAAGGATTATCCAACGAAGATGTAGCAGCATTAATTGGTAAAACCATCGATAATGCAACAACTTTATCGGCAGGTTTAGGCGCAGTTTCTAATGCCATTTTAGCAATAATGCAGCCCTTGCACGAAGTTTTTGCGGCACAACTAAACAGACTCAGAAAAAGCCCTTTAACTAATCTGATCAACAGCAAGAGAGACAAATGCGACAATAGTTTTGCCGAAATTAAAAGAACCACAACATTTCACAGCAAATCGCGCGATGCAACCAAACAAGCCGCAGCCGACAAAATCTCTTATTTCTTAGCTCCTTACAAAGATCTGAGCAAGAAACCCCTTGCCACCCAGCAGGAATTAACAGACGAAATGCTTATAAAATTTGCCAACGATACCGAAATTTCGGATGCAGCTACCGTTTTGGATATTAAAGATTTGTTCATACAATTAAAAGCCGACAATACCGAATTAATACAATTGTTCGATCAACGCAATCTGGAAGTAGGCAGCCGCACCGAAGCCAGCACCGATTTGCGCGCACCAGCCGTGGAAGCATACCGCGATTTCTGCTTTTCTGTAGAGCAAGCCATTAATTACACACCCAATCAGGACTTAAAAAATCTGTATGTCCAAATGGAAGAGCTCCGCAAAAAATACCACGCCCTTATCCCGAAGGAAGATACCACTAACGATGAAGAAACCGATGAGGTAGATACTGAAATGTAAAATTAAAACCACATCCATTGCCAATATTTTTGACAGAGGATGTGGTTTTTAAAATAATATGTATATTTGTAAATTAAAAAAATTAAAACGCAATGCTACAATATATAGTGAAAGCAATATTATGTACAGCTAAATCTGAAATAAACGCAATAGTATTACGTCTATCCAACTGTGTTGCGTTAACTATATTTTGTGCAAAATTATAGAATCGATACCACACCTATTAAATTATTTTTAAATTGAGTATTAATAAGCAAAAAGTTAGGCAAAGAAGATTAAAGAAGGGATTTAAGAAAAAGGAAAGATTTCTTGATGAGGTTTCTAAAGGACATTTACCGCCATTTATTGATTCTAACGATTCACTATTGCCAACCAATAGACCAATTAGGATATCAAAAGTTGCCAAAGAATTAAATAAAGGGATTGCAGAGATTATTCATTTTTTACGTGATAATGGATTTGATATCGAGAATAATCCTAATGTAAAGCTTACTATTGAACATATTGAGATTTTAAATGGTATTAGGAAGAAAAAAGAAATTGATAGTACTTTAGTTTTGGATTATACTTGGAAATTATTAGAGGACCTGAAAATTGATTATAAAATTATTTTCACTATAACACCTGAGCAATTTGAGCATCTAGTAGCTGAATTTTTAACTAAAAGTAAATTCACTGTTCGTTTAAATGGTAAAACAAATAGGAAAGATGGAGGGATTGATATAATTGCTTGGAAAAAGGATATTGTTACAGTAATACTAGCAATTCAGGTTAAGTTCAAAGAAGATTGGTCAAAGAAAGTTACTGCAGGTGAAGTTAGAGATTTTAAGGGAGCTTTAGCTATTAACGATTATTTTACAGCGGGGATGGTAGTTACAAATACGGATTTTACTGAAGATGCTAGATGGATTGAAGAAAAGTTAAATTCCAAGATTGAATTGAAAAACTATGATGATATAAAAAATTGGATGAATGAAAATTTTGTTTCAAGGAAGGAGATCGTATTTGATTTAAATTTAGGGAAAGACGTATATTTTAATGAAATAATTAAATAATAACTTTGCACAACACACGATATAAAACATGAAGGTTTCAGTGTGTAGGTATCGTCATCAATCGCACTTTGTTTCTCTCAATTAGGATAGAGGGGTATTTCCGAATTCCGCTAAAGATTATACACGCTGAACGTTATCAAATTCCACCCATCTACACCCAAGCAATTTCTTTATTCTGTATTCTGGCAGCAAACTCAGAAGGAGAGTAGCCCGTAAAAAACTGAAACTCCTTAATCAGATGCGATTGGTCGGCAAGCTCATAGGTAGCTATAATATCGAACCAATCGGTTTTGCTGCTGTTTACCACCTTTTTGCAAATACCATCAAACCTCAGCATCCTCGAAAACAACTTTGGCGATATGCCCACACAGGCATTAAAACTACGCTGCATCCGCTTATATTCGCTTCCTGATTGGCTGCTTATATCTTTCAGCGACACTATGCCCTCCTTATACTTTATCTTATTAATCATTAAATCAATATATCTGTCGGCAATTACATGTTTGTGAAGCAAAGCCAGCAGTCCGTTTTCCAGTATTCTTATTTTATCAGCCACTTGCTGCTGCTCATAAATCTGAGCCCTCAGGCTGTCGATAGCCTTGCCAAAAATATAATCAGGATTAATAATCTGCTCCGAAGTTTCGCTTATGGGCAGATTCATAAAATTAGCAGCCCCCTGAGGTTTAAACCGAATGGTAATCAAATCGATAATTTCGCCCATTGTACCTATATAAGCCTTTGATTGCTGACCGATATAAACCGCATCTTTTATACTCAAAGCCATGCCCGAAGCATTAAAGTATTTCATCTCCGAACCAAAATTCAGAACCAGATTGGTATGCGTATCGGGCGTAATAAACTGCTGCCGAACAGGCAATTCAGAAGCATTGCCTTTCCAGTACCAATACATTTCGATATAATCGGAAAGCGGATAAACAGGATTAAATCTCTCGATAAACATACAATAATTTTTATGCAAAAATATGTAATAAAATTATTTAAGCTAAACAAAACAATGATGAAAGACCGTTTTTAAATGCCGAATCCGACATTCAGGAGGTTGATTCTGAAGTATCATATTATGTAAAGTTGATGATGCCAGCCTGCCGGTTGGCATGATAATGTAAAATGTATGACTGCCGGATTATTAGGTGATTTGCAATTAACGATTAACGATTTTTGATTTGAGAAGATATTGCTCCGTAGAACAAATCTGCCAGATTTAAAGTATTTTAATTTGTAAAAATCTGCAAATTATGGGAAATAAATCAGATACAAATCTGGCAGATTTCCAACATAATAAATGCCCTAAAGGGCAAATAAAATAAAATGTCATCAAAAAACAAACACATAAAAAACCCGTCGGGAACTATCGCACCCAACGGGTTTTTTCTTAATTAAACTTAGAAACAAATGCCAATATAATTTAAAACTCAATCTTATAACTCAACATAGGCAACATCCCGATACTTTCCTGTTTTTCTATCGCTTTTGTAAACGAATTATAAGTAAAAGCCAAAGGCTGTTTCCTGTCGAGCAGGTTTTTTATCTGTATCGACCAGCTTCCGGCATATTTCTTATGATTTACCTTGTAGTTCAATGTAAGATCGAGGTATAAAAAGTCGTCGAACTTCTCGGTATAAATATGATTCAAATCCAATATCTCGCGATTCTGAGCAATAGATTGGCTCAAATCAACCGGAGTATAATATTCGCCACCCGAATAAGTAGCTTTCAGATTAATACCAAAAATATTTCTGTCTTTAATTGTAAACTCTTTTCCTATCAATACATTAAAAACATAATTGCTGTTGAAACGGGTATTGCGTTCAATACCATCGCCACCTTTGTATTTCGATTCGAAAACCGAAGCAGTTACCAAATAATACAGATTATTGCTCAAAAACTTCTCGAAAGTAAAATCAATACCTCTGTTTACACCTTTCCCTTTGTTTTGCAACGAATCGCTGAAATATTGTTCGGTTTCGTTAAGCAACGAATAATAACTGTTAGCCACCACCGGAATATGATAAAGCTGCTGATAATAGGTTTCCACTTTCAATCTAAGATTCTGATTGATACTCCAGTCGTAAGCCATTACAAAATGATGAGCTTTGCCAAAATCAAGGTTTTTATTGCTTGCAGTAGCCATCATATTAGCCGGATTTTTAGCCAGATAAACCGACAGATTCTCCATCTGACTGTGATTGCCATATCCAAAAGTAAGAGAATGAGCAGACAGAAAATTCCATTTAAGCGAAGCACGGGGCTCCAGATACATATTGCTGTTGAGTAGAAAATACTGCATATGTAATCCGGCATTCAAAGTAAAATGTTCATTTAAATCGTATCTCGATTGTGTATAAGCCTGCAACAAACCACTATTGCCTTTATCGTCAACAAACTGCGAATAAATGCCCGTTTCTTTATCCAGAGCTTTCATGTTCAGGTTATAGAAATACTCATTGTAAATAATCCCGGTTCTGTTGCTGTGCTTATTATTGAATTTATGATTTAACAGTATATTATATGAAAATTTGGAATTGAGATAATTGGATGAAAAATTTGGAGACAAGCTATAATCTGAATTATAAAATTCATTATTAAAGAGCACTTTGTTAGCACTAAAAGCAAAAGCATTTTTAAGATAGGTTTTATTACTCAAAAAATAGGTATGAGCCACAGAAATAGCACCCATATAGCTATTTAGTTCATTTTTATTTCTATCTCCATTACTTTCCCATTTCAAAGAATCTTTTTCAGGCTCATATTTTGATAGTCCAATGCCACTAATTCCTGTAATTGTTAATAAACCTGATTTTTTCATAGGAATATTTATTTTAAACGAAAGATCCTGATATGTTGGCAGTTTATCTTTCCATTCGGTAATTACATTTCTTAATAAACCAATTGTAGAATACCTGTAATTAAAGAGATAAGAAGCCTGTTTACCCTTTTTAAACGGACCTTCAGCCGAAAAGTCAATACCCATAATTCCAATCTGAAAAGCATATTCGCGTTTAAATTGATTTCCATTTCTGAATTTCATATCAAACACCCCCGATAAAGCATTGCCATATTCAGCCGGAAAAGCTGAGGTGTAAAAATCAGAATTAGCCAACACCTGTGTACTGAAAATAGTAATTCCACCACCGGAAGAACCCACTCGTCCAAAATGGTTTGGGTTGGGAATATCAGCACCATCGAGCCGCCATAGCAAACCTTTTGGTGAGTTACCTCTGATGATAATTTCATTTTTTTCAACACTTGGATTTGCCATTACACCTGCAAAATTAGAAGCAGATCTCAAAGGATCGTCCAAACTACCTGCAAAACGCTTGGTTTCATCCACAGAAAAAGCTCTGGCACTTATGCTTGCCATAGAATTTATGGTATTCTTTTTATCTTTTTCAGCTTTAATTTCTACTTCTTTGGTTGTAATTACATTTTCTTTTATCTCAATATTCAATATACATTCCTTTCCCGAACTTAGCATAACTTCGCGTAATACTACAGTTTGATAACCCAAAAAACTCACCTGAATATTATATCGGCCAACTTTTACATTTTTAATCTCAAAATTGCCATCCATATCAGATGATGCACCTGTAACCGGATTGGTATTAAGAATAATAATATTTGCTCCGGGCAAACTTTGTTTGGTGTCAGTATCTGTAATTCTTCCTCTAATGGTTTGACTTAGCTGTGCAAACAATGGTGAAGCCGAAGCAAAATACACAAGAATAACAACTGATAATAAAACATTCTTTTTCATTACTAAAAGTATTTAAAATTTGCTGCAAAATTCCATACAAAAATAAAAATTCCATTGTAAAAAACGGACAAAGATGTCAAAAGCCATTTATGAAAGTCGATAAATTATATTATTTTTGCAGAAAAACGGTATCAATGTCAGTTTCAAACAACCATCTTAGCGAATCAGCACGTATTTTAAGCTATAGAAGTTTCGATAAAGAAATTATTTTCCAAACTTCCCGAAGCAGCGGACCTGGCGGACAAAATGTAAACAAAACCGAAACCCGTGTCGAATTACGTTTCGATATTTTCAATTCTCAATTGCTTAGCAACGAAGAAAAAGAACTTATTTTTCTGAAACTAAAAACCAAAATAAGCAGCGAAGGTATTCTGATCATTGCTGTTCAGGATAGCAGGAGTCAGCTTGCAAATAAGCAACTGGCTGAGCAACGCTTTCTCGAACTACTTGCCAGTGCCCTTAGAAAACAAAAAAGCCGCAAAGCAACAAAACCTTCGGCAGCATCTCAAAAAAGAAGACTGATTACCAAAAGATATAATTCACTCAAAAAAGAATATCGTAGTAAAAATAATATTTCTGATAAGCAGGATTAAGTGTAAAAAAATTAACCCATTAAACTATCTGAATTTGTAATGGAAATAAAAAGTGAATATTTTAGCCTGTATTCGCTAATAAGTAAATAGAATCATTTTATTTGTAATTTTCATGAATTAAGCAAAATAACAGCTTGCGAAGCCTTATTCCCAAATGGGAATTGTGCTCTGCAACGTTTCTAAGGTCTATTCCCAAATGGGAATTGTGTTCTGCAACGTTTCTAAGGTCTATTCCCAAATGGGAATTGTGCTCTGCAACGTTTCTAAGGTCTATTCCCAAATGGGAATTGTGCTCTGCAACGTTTCTAAGGTCTATTCCCAAATGGGAATTGTGCTCTGCAACGTTTCTAAGGCCTATTCCCAAATGGGAATTGTGCTCTGCAACGTTTCTAAGGCTTAGTCACAAATGTGAGTAGTGCTCTGCAACGTTTCTAAGGCTTAGTCACAAATGTGAGTAGTGTTCTGCAAACATTTAACGAAATTAGTCAGTTTAAAAACAACGGCAATGCCGAAGTACTAAAGAAAAAAACCGCAGCCAAAGGAGGCATAAATATAGCCAGCCTTGCCGATGGCGAATACCAATTAACTTTAGAAAAACCCGGCTACCAGCCACATACGGTAGAAGTAGTAATAAATTCGGGCGAACTTTGTAATATAAAAATACAAATCACCAAAAAATAACAGCAAACTTACATCCTCCTGCAAAAAAATAATTATGCAGGAGGATGTTTGTTTAATAATATTGTATATTTGTAGCTTATATAAATAAACAGTATAATGAATAAAAATCAGCATTGCATATTTCTTTATAAAAAGATGTATTTGAATATCATAAAAAAATATCAAATGCTTTTTATAAAGTGAGAAAATTTGCAATTGTGGATATTTATTCATTATGGTAATTTTAATAAAGACAAGATTATGGAATTTGACATTACGCACCTTGACAAAAAATTGGTAATCCAAGCACTTTTTGCACATGCTGCTCCTTTGACTTTAGGAGAGTACGAATATGACTTTAGAAAAAAAATAGGAGAAAATGTAGACGGCCTTCCTGACAAAGAATGTGAAATTATTCTAACTGAATTTTATCAATTGGACAAAGGAAACATTCGCCTACTTGACTACTACAAAGGTAAACCCATGAAATTGAACTTTGACAAAAAAAGCAATGGACGGATTTTAGTTGAAACGGACGGATATGATTCACGAAATGGCAAGTATAGGTTTCTCGAGGCGTTTCTGAATATCTTTATGTTAGACGAAATTTTCATTACAAAAAAAGGATATAGACAGTTTTCTTTAACTGGACTTCCAGAGCATCTTATACAACCAAAGGAGAAAGAAGAAAAGTTTAAGTTTATACTTAAAAATACCATTGCAAAAGAAAATGAATTCGGGAAATTTTTTGCAATTGATGAAAGCCAAGTAAAATACACACCACCATTTATGCTATAATAATAAAAACTTAATACAATTAAATATGAAAAAGATTTGTTTATTTATTTCGCTTATAATTTTTTGCAATATTTCAAATGCACAGTATTTAGAGGAAGCAAAAATAAAATTAGATAACCATAATTACAGAAATTCCTGTGAGTTGTTCTTAAAAGCACTAGCTATAAGTTCAAAAGATGCAGAAATTAATTTTCTTACAGGTTTAAGTCATTTTTACATGGGGAAAAACGATTTGTCAACATCTTGGTATGATGGTTATTGGTTTAATAAATCATTAGAATATTTTTCTAACTCGCTAAAATATGGCTATGACAGTTCAAAAGTTTTTTTATATATTGATACTATTAACCAAATTGGAAAGAAACAAAAAACAAATTGGATAAATTTTGACAATATCAATATTTCAAAAATGTCTACTGTTTCATTAATCAATACTAACAATGAAATAAAAAAAATAAATAAGATTATTATAAAACCAGATTCTATTAAATTTGAACAACTTTCTGATTATTATACAAGTTTAATTGATTTATATACATGGAACTATACTGATGGGAAATTGTTTTCACAAAGTGATATAAATAGATGCTTGGTAAAACGAGGCGAATTATACATTTTAAATAAACAGAAAGAAAAAGGCTGCCTTGATATATATAATGCTGGTTATTATAGTTATATACAAAATTCTATTTTTAGTGAAAATTGTAAACAATGGAAAGATAATTACAATAAACATCAATTGATAGTATATAAGGCTGAACTAATAAAAGAAGTTCAATTATGGAAAAAAAATAATCCGAATAAAATAATTTTATACATGCTTTATGGTAGTTCAAAAGAAATTGTTGAAGCATATCTTGGAAAAGCAGTAATGCAACAATACCAAATTAAAGGTTTTGGTTTAAATAGAGACTGTTTTCAAGGAAATAAATACTCAACTAAAGATGGAATATATGAAATAGCTTTTAAAAGTGGAAATGTTTTCTTAATTCAATTTACTCCGATAAAATCTTTAATTTATAATGAAGATAAACTATTTGAGGGAGGTGTTTTTGATGACGAATGTACTCACTTTGAATGTAAAGGCGGTTTTTTTTCAACTACTGAAACTGGGAATTTCAGTAGTTATAAATATTTTTCAATTATTAAAAATTTTGGAAACTTAAATACACATACAACATTTTATAGTAAAAATGGAATAATCAAATTAGTTTCCGTTTGGTAAGAATTAGTTTTATAATCAAGTAACCACCCCTGCCAGTAATTAGCTATGCAGGGAGAGCCGGATAAAGAGAAAAAATGTAAATTTGCAGTATAAAAACAGAATAACTACAAAGGCTATGCAAAGCATTTTTACCGATAAAAACAAACTTACATCCTCCTGCAAAAAAATACTCATGCAGGAGGATGTTTGTTTAATAAAATTGTATATTTGTAGCTTAAATGACAAAAACTATAAAAAGCCAGTCATTTTATTGGCTTTTTATAGTTTTATTACATAAATAAACGAGTTAGCGGTAATGGTAACAAACACCCGACACATACAAAAACTTACGGACAACTTTTAACAAATGACAGCGACAAAAACAAGACTCATTTTTCTTTTACTGACAATTTCTATTTCTTTAGCTGCACAGACAACTGACAAAGAAGCTGAGAGTAAGACAATTATTAAAGGACACATAGTTGACGCGACAACTGGTGAGGTAATGCCTCTTGTATTAGTGACGATTTTCTTTACCGAGACTGACTATAAAAGTGTGCGAGCTGACTTTGACGGGTATTTTAGCATCCAAATTCCCAACGACAAAACCTTCACGGACAAATCCAATCTTGAGTTTATAATATTCAACTACAAAAAACTGGTAATGGATAGTTGCTTTAACAAAACAGATAACCTGAAAGTTAGTATGGCTGCCGACCCAAGTAGACAAATAACAAGGGAAGAGTATGAGAAACTTTGTAAAGAACGATATGAATACGGAGAATAGGTCGACAGAACCACTACAGCTAATCGATTAGACTGCCCTGCCAGTAATTAGCTGACAGGGAGAGCCGGATAAAAAGGAAAAATGTAAATTTGCAGTAGAAATAAATAATCACAATAATGAATAAAAATCAGCATTGCATATTTCTTTATAAAAAAATATATTTGAGTAATATAAAAATATCAAATGCATTTTAAAAGTAAAATTATTTACAATTGTTGATGTATATTTGTTAGACA
Organism: Bacteroidales bacterium; assembly: GCA_023251515.1. GTDB lineage: Bacteria > Bacteroidota > Bacteroidia > Bacteroidales > JACABE01 > JACABE01. The sequence continues at coordinate 30,958 of JAHEYQ010000043.1, read as the reverse complement.
ACATCATTAAACAGCACACGATAAAAATGGATAACAAAATGGAAACATACAACGATATATTTAATAATCCAAAAAAGATATTTGAAAAATCTTTTAAAAGCACAATTGAAATTAAAGATTCATGTATTTATGTCCTTGATACAAATGTGTTGCTTCTTCCTTATACTATAGGTAATAAAGAATTATCTGAAATTAAGAGAGTATATTCAGATTTATTGTCATCAGGTAGATTAATGATTCCTGCACAAGTTGCAAAAGAATTTGCTAAAAATCGTCCAAAAAAATTGGAAGAAATTAATAAAAGTATTTCTGATTTCTTAAGTCGTATTACTGATGGGAAAATGCCTAGTTATCCTATGCTTAACCAGATACAAGAATATGCTGCAATAAGAGAAATTGAAATTAAACTAAATGTAATTAACAAAGAATATAGGGATTCTATTAAAAATCTATTGAAATACATCAAGAACCTTAATTGGAATGACCAAGTAAGTCAACTTTATAGAGAGCTATTCTCGGATAAAAGTGTTATAGATAATGAATGGGATTTTAAAGCAGTTAAAGACGAGTTAGATAAACGTCTTAAATTTAATTTGCCACCAGCATTTAAAGACAAATCTAAAGATGATGGAGGGATTGGAGATTATGTCATTTGGAAAGATATTTTAAAATTGGGATCAGAAAAA
>JAHEYQ010000043.1:0-30262 GCA_023251515.1 Bacteroidales bacterium | reverse complement strand
CAATCAATGAATAGTAAATTATATCCTAGGTTTGAATTAATGCATGAATTCAAAGAAGAAACACAAGGGCGGGATATTCAGTTTATAAGTCTTTCCGAATTAATTGAGATGAATAGTGATAATGAAGAAGTTATTGAAAATATTAAAATCATTGAACGAACAAGGACAAGAGGAATAATTACTGCTCAGTTAAAACAAGAGGCAATCCAAAAGGCAGAACACAAATGCAAGATATGTGGTTTTCAAGGAACAACAGACTCCTCTATTCTGGAAATTCATCATATTAGGTCTTTAGGAAAAGGGGGAGATAATACTTTAGATAACATTATAGTTCTTTGTCCTAATTGCCACAAACAAGTTCATGACAGAATGGAAAATGAATCTGAATTTATTGGAGGTTCGCCATGTCAAATGTCTGGGCAGTATTGTCCTTCTTGTAAAATTGGTATAATGACTAATAGTTCCATTAATTCAGATGGAGTATTATGTAATATATGTGGATTGTTTATACCAAGTTAAAAAAAATATCTTAATAAAAAAAATAAAAAAATCGTGGTTTAATAGGTTATTGAATGTTTGTGGTTCTTCTCAACTTCATTTCGAATAGATTTGATTAAAACTAACAATCGCTAACTATCATATAATTAAAATTTCACATCATTATAAGACGCGAAGTTAATAAATACAAACAATTCAATATATGACCAATAAATTAATTAATCATGTTTGAAAAAATTGAAATTACAGCGACAATAATTGGGATAATAGGAGCTATTTGGGCTTTTATAAAATTCATATTCAATCCATTTTTTAAAAGAAGGGATGAGTATAAGAATATTTGTAATGTAGTTAATGACAGTTACGATAGATGGAAAGAACTTGGGTATACAGTACGAGGAGGTTCCATGGTTTCACATGATGACTTTTTGATTGTGAATAAATACCGTTCTAAATTCAAAAATACGTCTCCAGAGATTAAAGCTTTTCTTTTAAGAAATGCAATTCAAAATGGACTAGGGGGAAATTGGGGTTTCTGGATTAACATGAATAAAGATAATAAATTGATACTTCTTTATCTATTTTTATCATTAGATAAATCAGGTGGCTTAAGACCTGCTTGGCGTTCTGCATATATTCTTGGAAAAATATACGCTAACAAAAGTATTGAGATAGATAAGTTTATTTTTGACAATAAAGAATTTAACTTAAAACAAAATTTTTTTATAGAAATTATTAAAGATAATTCGGTTGAGAAAGAACTCCAAAAATTGTTAAAAAAAGGGGCAAAAGAAGAAAAGGAAAAGTTACGTTTTATAGAAGAAGAGATTTCTAAATTTTCAAAGCAAGTAAATGAGTTTACTAACAATCAAACAATTGTAAAATGATACAAAATCACACTTCATATAAGTTTATTAATTCCCTCCAATAATTAGCTGACAATAAGACCCGGATAAAGAGAAAAAATGTAAATTTGCAGTATAAATAAATAAAAACAAAACACAATTAAAAGAGCAATACCTTTAAAAAACAATAATGAAAAAACATATATTTCTATTCTTTCTTGCAATATCAAGTTTGGCAACAATTGGACAAGTTGATAAGGAATCTGTATTATACAAAGCAATCAAAGAAAAAGACAGCTTGCTTTTTAATCTTGGATTTAACAACTGCGATATCAAACAATTTGAAAATCTTGTAAGTGAAAACTTTGAATTTTATCACGATCAGGCAGGAATTACAAATTCAAAAGCAGAATTTATTTATGGTATTAAAAATGGAATTTGTAAATTATCGTATAAACCCAAACGACTGCTTGCTGAAAATAAAATGGAGGTTTATCCATTAGAACAAAATGGCGTTTTGTATGCTGCCATTCAGACAGGAATTCACAATTTTTATGCAGTTGAAAATAATAAATCAGAATATCTTACAAGCATTGCAAAATTTACCCACGTATGGATTTTAGAAAATGGAGATTTTAAGTTAACAAAAGGATTAAGTTACGACCATAAAGATTTTGAGAAACCTTTTGAAAAAAACCTTTTGTTTACTGATAAAAACGAAACAGAAAGATGGTTGAAACAAAAACATATCCCTGCATTGGGTATAGGTTTTATAAAAGAAGGTAAAATTAAGCAAATTAGTGTCTTCGGACATTTGCAGCCTAATAAACCTGCACCTTTAAATACTATATGGAATGTAGCATCGATGACAAAACCAATTACTGCCCTGGTTGCTTTAAAATTAATAAATGCAGGAAAACTGGATTTGGATGAACCTGTATATAAATATTATACCGACCCTGATATTGCCTCTGATATTAATACTAAGAAATTAACAGCACGTATCATATTGAGTCATCAGACCGGTTTCCCGAATTGAAGGGGAAATAATAAAGATGGAAAATTATCCTTTGAATTTGAACCCGGAACAAAATATCAATATTCGGGTGAAGCTTATGAATACCTACGAAAAGTCATAGAAAAGAAATTTAATAAATCATTGGAACACTTAGCAAGCGAATTGATTTTCAAACCTCTGAAAATGAAGGACACTAAATTTACATGGGATAATAAAACAGATTCCATAAGATTTGCAAAGTGGCATAATGAAAAAGGAGAGCTTTATGAAACCCAGAGAAATACAACAGCCAATGCAGCTGACAATTTGCTTACTACAGTTGAAGATTATTCTAAATTTCTGGTTTATATTTTAAATGGTGCTGGCATTTCAGATAAATTATATAAAGAAATGATAGCTGAGCAGGTCAGAATCAATGATTATAAGCATTTTGGTTTAGGTTGGTGGGTTGACGAAAATATAAATAACAGTAAAGATTTTGCACTTGTACACGGTGGTGACGATATTGGTGTTCATACCATTGCTTTTATTGTTCCTAAAACAAAACAAGCCCTATTAATTTTCACTAATAGTGATAACGGAACAGATGCATTTGCAGAAGTACTTGTGCAATTTTTAGTAAAAGACGGAGAAGGTATATTAAATATTGAAATGAAATAAATACAAGCAACTATTGGTCATAATGCCCTTCCACTTATAAGCCAACAATAAGAACCGGTTAAAGAGAAAAAATGTAAATTTGCAGTATAAAAACAGTATAACACCAAAGGCTATGCAAAGCATTTTTACCGATAAAAACAAACAACCCAGCAATACAGATCTGGAAACCGCTCTGGGAGCAAGCTATCAGTTATGGCAATTGATAAAAGAAGATATTTTAGCCAAATACCCCCAAGCCAAAGAGGAGTGGAGTTTTTCAAAATATGGATGGAGTTGTCGCATTAAAGACAAAAAGCGGGCAATAATCTATCTGCTGCCACGCAGCAACTTCTTTAAAACAGCATTTGTATTCGGACAAAAAGCCACAGACCTTATCATGAAATCGCAGATATCAGAAAGCATCAAAACCGAGCTTGCTTCAGCCCGTCAGTATGCCGAAGGCCGCGGTATCAGAATAGATATCTACGACAACACCATAATAAGCGATATAAAACAATTAATCGACATAAAACTTGCCAATTAAAAAATGAAAAAAACAATATTTATACTTTTAATAATTATATCAATACCTTTGTTATTATCAGCGCAAAATGAAATTCATTTAATAGCAACAGATTCAATAATACCGGCTTCAAAAATATATTATTCGGATGGCGTACTATATTTTAAAGTTAATAAAAAACAAAAAGACTATAAAATCATGAATTGTGCTGAAGTAGATTACATTACGAAGAAAGGGGATTATTATGGATTATCGCCAAAAAGACTTATAAAAATTAAAAACATATTGCTTAATAGCGATACAATTTTAAAAGGAGCCAGCGATGCATGCCGTTATTATGACACAAAAGGGGCTCAGACGGCAACATTTATTACAACTTTTGGTGTAGGTGCTATTTTAGGATTAGTTCCGGCAATTTCTATATCATCAACAAATCCGAAAGAAAAGAATCTCAATATGCCCGAAAATTCACTTAAAAATGAAGTTTTATACAAAGATGGCTATAAGCAGCAAGCAAAAAAAATAAAACAAAAAAATACATGGAAAGGCTATGCTAATGGGGTTGCTGCTCTTTTTACTTTAGCTTTAATTCTACAATATAGTGGTATCTTAAGATATTATAATAGATAGATTTTTAAATTGCTATAGTATTCATTTTTTTGAAATTATTTTTAAGATGTAAATGAAATTCAAAAACAAAGTAAACCAAATCCCGACATCAGCGTAAACCAAATTTATCTATCTTTGTTTATCAAATAAAAAATCAAGTTTAATATGGCAAAGAAATCTACTGCAACAGCTAATCTGCAATTATCAAAAGAAGAAATATTAAACGATTATCGTATTGCAAACGAGAGTCGTCAGGTAAGCCTTTTAGGTCGCAAGGAAGTACTGGGAGGCAAAGCCAAATTCGGTATCTTTGGCGATGGCAAAGAAATACCTCAGCTGGCTATGGCCAAAGCCTTTCGCAATGGCGACTGGCGTTCGGGCTATTACCGCGATCAAACCTTTATGCTCGCTACCGGAATGTTTACTTTAGAAGAGTTTTTTGCACAATTATACGGCGATACCGATCTTAATGCAACACCTTCAAACGGCGGTAGATTAATGAATAATCATTTTGCCACACGCTCACTCAATCATAACGGCGACTGGAAAAACCTGATGAATCAGAAAAACTCATCAGCCGATATATCGCCAACCGCCGGACAAATGCCGCGTTTGTTGGGATTAGCTCTGGCATCTAAAGTATTCCGCAATGAAAAAGATTTAAAAGATGTTGAGAATTTTACCAATAAAGGCAATGAAGTAGCATTCGGTACCATTGGCGATGCCAGTACTTCCGAAGGACATTTCTTCGAAACCATAAATGCAGCAGGTGTAATGCAGGTTCCTATGGCAATGTCGGTTTGGGACGATGGCTGGGGAATTTCTGTTCCTAACAAATACCAAACCACCAAACAAAATATTTCGGAAGTATTAAAAGGCTTCGAAAGAGACGAAAAAGGCGAAGGTTTTCTGATATACCGTGCCAAAGGCTGGGACTATCCCGAACTTTGCCGAATCTATCAGGAAGGCGTTGAGAAATGTCGCAGCCAACATATACCGGTTTTGTTTCATATCAATGAGTTAACCCAGCCGCAGGGACATTCCACATCAGGCTCTCACGAGCGTTACAAATCCAAAGAACGCCTTGCATGGGAAGCTGAATGGGATTGTATCAAAAAGATGCGTGAGTGGATTTTGTCCGAAAATATCGCTACCGAAGAAGAACTCAATGAAATAGAACTTCAGGCTGTAAATCGTGCCAAAGAAGCCCGCAAAACCGCATGGAACAATTATATAAATCCATTGAAAAAGAAGCGCGATGAGTTTTTGGAATTATGCAATATTACCACATGTCATTGTGCAAAAACCGATAAAATAGCCCGCATTAAGCAGGATTTGAAGTTTATTGGCGAACCCATCCGCAAAGATATTGTTTCATCGGCACGCAAAATATTACGACTGATATGCGACCAATGCAGCAATCCGGCCAATTCATTAAAAATAAATGTTACCGAATGGTTAGCAAACGAAATGAAAGACGGAGCTGACCGTTATAGTGCACATCTGTATAGCGAAAGCGAGCGCAGTGCACTTAAAATTAAAGAGATAAAACCCGTTTATTCAGAAACATCGCCCATTATAACCGGACGCGAAGTTTTAAATAAAAACTATGATTATGTGTTTTCGCACAATCCGTTGGCATTGGTATTTGGCGAAGATGTAGGCAAAATTGGAGGGGTAAATCAAACACTCGAAGGCATGCAGGCAAAATATGGCGAAAACCGTGTTTTCGATACAGGTATCCGCGAAGCAACGATTATAGGGCAGGGGATAGGTCTTGCCTTGCGTGGTTTACGTCCCATTGCCGAAATACAATATTTCGATTATCTTTTGTATGGTTTGCAAACCATGAGCGACGATCTGGCAACCATGCAATATCGCACACGCGGAGGTCAGAAAGCACCATTGATTATTAGCACACGTGGCCACCGTTTGGAAGGAATCTGGCATTCAGGTTCGCCACTAAGCATGGTTATCAATTCAATAAGAGGGGTGCATGTTTTGGTTCCACGCAATATGACCATAGCATCAGGTTTCTACAATACCATACTTGCTTCAGATGATCCTGCATTAATTATTGAACCATTAAATGGCTATCGCTTAAAAGAAAAATTGCCTGATAATATAGGTGAATATCGCATTCCTTTGGGTGTACCCGATATTCTCCATGAGGGCGAAGATATCACCATAGTAACTTATGGTTCTTGTGTTCGCATTGCCGAAGATGCAGTGGAGCAGCTTAAAGAATACAATATTTCGTGCGAACTGATTGATGTGCAGAGTTTGTTGCCTTTCGACGTAAACAGCCTGATTGTTGAGTCATTAAAAAAGACCAATAAAATATTGTTTTTCGACGAGGATGTACCCGGAGGTGCCACGGCATATATGATGAAAAAAGTATTGGAAGATCAGAAAGGATATTTCTATCTCGATGCCGAACCACGAACCATTTCGGGCAGAGAACACCGCGCAGCGTATGGAACAGATGGCGATTACTATTCAAATCCAAATGCCGAAGATGTATTTGATGCCGTTTACAATATCATGCACGAGTTTAATCCTACAAAATATCCAAAGATTTTTTAATAAAATAGACTGTAAAGCACAATAAATTAAATAATATTAACGTATCTTTGTTTTGATTTTTAAATTAGAATAAAGATGCGTTTTTTTATTAGAATATCAGTTGTTTTACTTTTGCTTGCAACATTCATTTTTGCTTGTAAAAAAGAAGAAAGTAAAACATTAATAATTACAGGATGTATAATTGATGGCAATCAAAATAAAGCAGTAGCCGATGCCGAAGTTACTTTTTGGGTAAGTCGTATGGTTAATGGTACATACAATCCCGATTTAATCGAACTTTCAAAAGTAAATACAGATGCATCAGGTAATTATAGCTTTAATATAACCAAAGAAAAAGATGCAGCTTATCGCATCACGATTGATAAAGCAAAATATTATAGTCAATTGATAGATATAAATGTAGATGATTTACCTGCCGGAAATCATATTTTAAACTATAACATATTGCCCGAAGCCTATTTTAAATTACATGTGAAAAACGTAAATTCGTTCGATGTGACTGACTTAATATTATACAATATTAATGGGAAACATCCTACGATAGCCAATTGTTGTAATAATGGAAGCAATTCAGGAGTTGGTTATAGTTACGATAAAACTCAAATATGCAAAACTTATGGAGCACAAAATATTAAAATAGAATGGACTGTAAAGAGAAACGGATATACTACAAGTTTCGATTCTACAATTTATTGTATTCCATTCGATACTACAAAATTTGATTTAAATTATTAAAAAATAAATTTGAAGTTCAAAAAGCTGGCAATTTCAATAGACCCTTCTCTTATGTAAGGTTTATCAGATTATTTGGGTTTTGTAAAAATGCTGGGTTATAATGAATATTTGAATATAGTATCATTACTTTACAAAAGATTAGAATAAAATTATTAATTTTGCAACAAAATAAATCGATACGATGGATGAGAATTTTGATGATTTTAACGAATCAGAAATCAACGACTTAGTAGATAAATTTGAAGAAAAAATAAAAAGCAGACAATCTTTCTTTTTTGATGTAGAAGAATATGAAATACTTATAGATTATTATATAGAAAACGATAATGTTGAAAAAGCTGATATTCTTCTGAAGAATGCTGTAGCTCAACATCCTGACTCTGTTACTTTATTGCTGAAAAAAGCTCAGGTATATGTTTATTCAGATAAGCCCGATCTGGCTTTGGATTTGTTGAATAAACTCGAAAAAATGGAACCTGAAAATTCAGATGTGTTTTTTGCTAAAGGCGCTATTTATAGTCAATTGCAACGTTCAGAAAAAGCAATTGAAGAATACCAGAAAGCCATATCCAAATCAGAAGCTCTCGACGAGGTATATATGAACATTGCCTTTGAATACGAACATCTGAATAATTATATAAAATCTATTGAATATTTCAGGAAAGCAATAGAAATCAATTCAGAGAATGATATGGTTTTGTACGAACTATCATTTTGTTATGAGCAAGCCGCTTTATTGAATGATGGAATTTCATTTTTTATTGAGTTTCTGGATAATAATCCCTATAACCGCACTGCATGGTCGGTATTGGGAAGTACTTATAATGCTGATAAACAAGTTGAAAAAGCAATTGAATGTTTTGATTATGCCATTGCCATTGATGACAAAGATTCTGCTGCATATTATCAAAAAGCAACTGTTTATTATTCCAATCAGCAATATGCCAAAGCAATAGAGATTTATCAGGAGATTTTAGACCTGAAACTTGAATATTTTATGGCTACTCCCTATTTTTTTATTGGCGAATGCTATGAGAAAATGGAAGAATATGAAACTGCTCTGGGTTATTATACTGAGTCAATAAAAATTGATGACAATAATCCTGATGCATGGGTAGGCAGAGGTATTTGCCATTTCGAATTAAAGATGATAATTGAAGCTCTATTGGATGTGAAAAAAGGAATTTCATTATCTGATCCAGATAGTGTTTCTGATTATAAGCTTATTATGGCTGAAATGTTATATAAAGAAAATTTAGAGGGCGATTTGGAGCTTTATAAAGAAATCGTTGAAGAGCATCCTGATAATTCCGATGCATGGCTCGATTATTCCGATGCACTCAGAGATCGTGATTGTTTGAGTGAAGCTATTGGAATATTGGTAGTTGCAGCAAAAACATATCCCGATAAAGTTGAGTTTTATTATCGTTTGGCAGCATTGCTTTTATTGAATGGAGAAACAAACAATGCCTTTCAGGTTTTAACCACTGCTATTAGCAAAGATGAGTTAAAGAAAAATATGCAGGAGTTTTACGGTTATATTAATGAATTAGAGTTAGATGAACGCTTTCTTGATATAATAGAACAGTTTAAAAGAGATATTGATAATCAAAAATCTGAATAAAATGAGAATAGAATTGCCTTTTATGCCACAAAGAAGCAGTAAACCACGTAATAATGGATTGGCAATGATTATGGATAAAGGATTAAGTGTAAGAGAAGCTGAAGATATGGTTAGCACAGCTGGACATTTAATAGATTATGTTAAGTTAGGTTTTGGCACTTCGTTGTTTACCAATAATCTGGAGAAAAAAATAGAAGTCTATCAAAAAAATAATATCAGAGTTTACTTAGGTGGTACTTTGTTTGAAGCTTTTGTAATTAGAAATCAGTTTGATGAATACCGTAAATTTATTTCTTCATTAAATATTGATATGGTAGAAGTTTCAGATGGTTCTATGAAGATGGATCATCAACAGAAATGCGGTTATATCAGCAAATTAGCTGAAGATTATCTGGTTATTTCCGAAGTTGGTTCCAAAGAAGCCGGAGTTGTAATTTCTCACAACCGTTGGATAGAAATGATGCAGAACGAATTAGCTGCCGGTTCTCAAAGTGTAATTGCTGAGGCAAGGGAAAGTGGTACGGTTGGTATTTATGATGCTAAAGGAAACGCAGATATTGAGTTGATTAATGATATTTTAGCCAATGTATCGGCAGATAAAATAATATGGGAAGCACCTTTAAAATCTCAGCAAGTATGGTTTATAAAGCATTTTGGTGCCAATGTAAATCTGGGAAATATTGCTCCTAATGAAGTTATTGCTTTGGAAACTCTGCGTATGGGTTTACGTGGCGATACTTTTCTTCAATTTTTACCTGATTCATTAAAGTAATCAGAATGAAAATTTACGGTTTAATCGGAAAACCATTAACGCATTCATTCTCAAAAATTTATTTTGATAATAAATTTGAAAAAGAATCAATATCCGATGCTAAATTCAAACTTTTTACTTTGGAAAGCATAGAGGATATGAACAAATTATTGCTTTCAGAACCCGAGTTAATAGGATTTAGTGTCACCATTCCTTATAAAGAAAAAATTATTAAATATTTAGATGAAATAAGCGAGGAAGCACAAATTATTGGTGCTGTTAATTCTGTTAAAGTTATTCGTAATAATAAACAGATAAAATTAAAAGGATTTAATACAGATATTATTGGTTTTAAGTCTAGTGTTGAAAAATTAAATATAAAAGTAAAAAATATAAAAGCTTTGGTTTTAGGTAGTGGGGGAGCTTCTAAAGCTGTGTGCTTTGTTTTGCAAAAGCTGAAAATTCCATTTGTGATTGTAAGCAGAAACCCTGATTCTGATCAATTTTCGTATAATGATTTAACTTCTGATATTATTAAAAATCATTTACTTATTATCAATACAACTCCACTCGGTATGTTTCCGAATATTGATGAATGTCCTCAACTTCCATATCAGGCTGTTACTTCCAACCATCATTTTATTGATTTAACTTATAATCCACCGCTTACTACTTTCTTAAAAAAAGCATTGGAAGGTGATGCAAAAATAATAAATGGATTGCATATGCTTGAAAAACAAGCTGAAGCTTCGTGGAACCTATGGAATTTGTAAATTTATTTAATCGTTACTAAAAAATTTAGTAAATTTATTATTTTAACATTTGTTTAGAATGTTTTATCTTTAAAAATTACTATGTTTGCCATTATAAATTAAACAATTAAAATATGTCAGTTTTATTGGAATTTGCAATGTTTCCTACAGATAAAGGAGTAAGTGTTAGCGAATTTGTTGCAAGAATTATCAAAAATCTTGAAACATCAGGATATAATTATCAGTTAACTCCAATGGGAACTATTGTAGAGACAGATACTATTGAACAAGCGCTTGATATAGTGAAAGATTCATATTATTTACTCGAAAAAGATTGCAGCAGAGTTTATTCATCTTTAAAATTCGATATACGTAGTGGTCAGCAAGATAGAATGTTAAAGAAAATGGAATCAATAAAAGCTAAATTGTAGCTAAAAATTTTAAAAAATTTAGTTTTATACAACCATCGTTATAAAACTATTGTCTAAAAGGCGTGAATAATAATCAAAAAAATCATATAACAATGAGAAAGAACTTATTAATAATTGTATTGCTAGTATTAATCAGCAATTTGGGTTTTTCAGGAAATCCTACAGTAAATAATCAATCTATTAAACCCAAAGCATGGACATTGCTTATGGAGAAAAGTGGAATACAGGTTTTTTATAAATATGCCGATTGTAATGATGAGAAAAATGGAATTTTTCAGGAAATGGCATATTTGAAATTTGTAAACACCACCAACATGAATGTTGCATTAGATTGGGATTTAAAGCGTTGGTTAGATGATAAATGTGTAAATTGCGATAGTAATAATCCAGAACATCATTTTAGTTTTAAATTAAATGCAGGAGAAACAAAGTCTGGTACATGCGAAAATAGATCAGATTTTAGAGAATTGAGTATCTTTTCAAAATTTCTCAATATGCAAAATAGAACAACTCTGACAAAATTCTCTTTAGAAAATTTTATAGTAAAACCATTATAATCAATAATTATGATTAAAATAACAAGAAATTTTATGTTATTGGTTTTTGCAGTTTTTTTTATAAATACTGTAAAATCGCAATGTGTGATAAATGCCACAGCTACACTTAATTCAGTGCCTTTTTCTGATACTGTTAAAATCTGTTTAGGTCAATCTGTTGAATTACAATCGCAAGGAACCTGTGCATTTTTAATGAATAATGATTTTAATAATCAGACATTGGGAAATGGATGGTCGAGTACTCTTGCAAATCCTGTATTTAATAATCCTTGTCAATGTCCGTTTTCTGGAGGAAATCCACCTACGTCATGTCCAAATGGAGTGCCAGGGCAATTAGGACCAAACGGTGCATATGCATGGGTTGGTACAACATCTGCAAATGAAAGAACACTAATTACCCAAAGCTATGATTTAACCCCATTTGTTGCAACAGGTGGATGTAAAATCAAATTTTGGATGATGTATGGAATTACCTCTGATGCCGGTTCTTGTGAAGATCCTGATGCATCAAATGAAGGTGTTCATTTACAATATTCTATAAATAATGGGACAACATGGACTGATTTTCCCGGCCCAATTGCAAATCCTGTTGGAAACTTATCTCCAACTCCACCTTTTAACACCATTACTCCTGGTAGTGGTGGGTATTGGACACCTCAAAGTTCAACAACAACTCAATTACCTAGTACTCTTTATTTTTGGAATCGTTATCAGATAAGTTTGCCAAATAATATTTATACAAATAATACCAAGTTCAGATGGGCTCAGTTAGCAACTTCTTCAACAGGTTACGATGCATGGGGGATAGATGAAGTTGAAATCGTTTGTAATGCAGCTGCAAATACAACTGTTAACTGGAATACTTCATCAGGAAGTTATGTTGGAAATGGGTTCAATTTACCTGTTACTCCAACACAAAGTACATGGTATGTTGTAACAATTAAAGACACTTCTTTTACACCAGCAATTTTCTCAAGTGATTCGATTTACATTCAGGTTTTTCCTGTGCCTACTTCTGATTTTACAGTAGTTTCTCCTATTTGTTCAGACTATTCATCAAAGATAACTTTTACAGGAACAGCATCTAATCAGGCTGTATATAACTGGACTTTTGGTGGTAATATTTTTGCTACAATTGGTACTGGCAATGGACCATATGATATTACATGGAATTCTCCTGATGTAGGATTTGATTCAACTATTAATACAATTAGTCTTCAAGTAGTTGATAAAAATAACTGTACTTCACCTCAAACCGATTTAGATGTTATCGTTTATAAATCACCTGAATTAAGTTTTTCCTTAACACCTGCAATTCCTGCTGGTTGTCAGCCTGTTGATGTTGCTATTCAAAACGAATCTGAACCAGGCAATGTAACAAAAACAATATTATGGAGTTTTGGAGATGGTTCTACATCCAGTGATGTAAATCCTTCCCATACATATACTGCTGCGGGTGTATTTAATATATCATTATTTTTAGAAACTTTATATGGATGTAAAGATTCAATAACTGTTAATAATGCTGTTGCTTCTTATCCTCAGCCTGTTGCTGGATTTTTAGTTTCGCCTGATTTGGCACCAAAAAATAATGCCCATTTTAATTTTGGAAATACATCAACAAATTCTACCATTTATAATTGGGATTTTGGTGATGGTCAAAGCAGTGTTTTATCTGATCCAACTCATGACTATTTTGAAGCTCAGGAATATACTATTTGGCTATATGTTAATACAATATGGGGTTGCAAAGATTCTATCTCCAAAACGGTAAGAGTTGTTGAAGATTCTTTGGTTTTCCCAAACATTATTACTCCAAATGGCGACGGACATAATGATTATTTTGATATAACTAATTTGACACCACAGAGTTATCCTAAAAATACATTGGCAATTTATAATCGTTGGGGTAAAAAAGTTTATATAAAAGATAATTATTATCCTGAAGTTGACAAATGGGATGGAAATGGATTACCTGATGGTACTTATTTTTATGTTTTGAAATATGAAGGATATATCAGAAAGGGTGAGTTTAAAGGTTCTCTGACAATTTTACGATAATTTTTTTAAAAAGAATATTAAAACCTGCAAAATTTTGTTTACGTTTGCAGGTTTTAATGTTTTTAATACTCTTTAAAAAACAACTTTATGAAAAAGAATTTATTACAAAAAGGTTTATTGATTACAATTTTGGTGGGATTGTTTTCTTTTATTTCTGTTTCTCAGATTATTATAACACCTGGAACAGGAATCTCTCCTGCACAATTAGTGCAAAATATATTGGTTGGGAATGGTGTTACAGTAAGTAACGTAACTTTTAACGGACAAGCTGGTCCTACTGCTTCAAATCAGATAGGTTCATTTGTTTCCACAGGAGCTACCAATTTAGGTTTTCCGAGTGGTTTATTGCTTTCATCTGGTGGGGTTATGGGTATGGCTGGTCCTAATAATTCCGGCGGTTTAACTACAGCAATTGCAGGTACATCTTTACTAAATGATCCTCAGTTGCAATCTTTGGTACCTGGTGCCAATTTAAATGATTGTGCTGTGCTTGAATTTGATTTTATACCAATTTCTGATACCATAAAATTTCGTTTTGTTTTTGGTTCTGAGGAATATATGGAGTTTGTTAACACAAGTTATAATGATGTTTTTGGTTTTTTTATCTCAGGATCAAATCCAAATGGACCTGCCTATGTTAATAAAAATATTGCATTAATACCTAATACTACAATGCCAATTACAATTGATAACGTAAATGCAAATGTAAACGCACAATATTATATTACCAACCCATCAACAGGTTCAATACAATTTGATGGGTTTACTGTAGTTTTAACTGCCAAAATAAAGGTAGTTCCCTGTACTCAATATCATTTAAAACTAGCTGTTGCAGACAGGGGTGATGCAAGCCTTGATTCAGGTGTTTTTCTGGAAGCCAATAGTTTGTCTAGTAACGCTGTAAGTGTAAATACAACATACACAAATATTTCGGCAATTCCTAAAGCTATAGAATGCTGTAATTCTGCTAAAATAGAATTTAAAATTCCACAAGCAAAAACTGATACTTCATGGTTTCCTTTGGTAATTTCAGGCACTGCTGTTAATGGAGTTGATTATCAGCAAATACCTAATATTATTTTTATTCCACCTGGTCAAACCACTCATATAATGAATATCATTCCTATTTGTGACAGCTTAAATGAACCTATGGAATATATTAAAATAAAAATTGATGATACGTTAAGTTGTACTAACTTTTTAGATTCAGTTTATGTTGAATTGTTTAACTATATCCCGATTTCAGTTTCTGTTATAAATGATACTATGATTTGTCAGGATAATGCTACATCTGTTGCTGCTCAACTGGCTGTGTATCCTGTAAATGGAGTTAGTCCATATACAATAAATTGGCAACCATCAGCTGATTTGAATAATTCAAATATTGCTAATCCTTTGGCAAAACCTCCAATAGGAATGCATACAAGATACTATGTAGAAGTTCATGATTCAACAGGTTGTCCTATGGATACTTCCTCTGTATATGTAGAATCTTTTGAAACACCAAATGTTTCATTTAGCACACTTCCAGCTCCTACAGAAGGTTGTGCGCCTTTAGAAGTTACTTTTACTGACGAAACTTTTCCTGCCGGACAAACATATAGCTGGCAATTTGGTGATGGGGGGACAAGTACAAGCCAAAGTCCAACTCATACATATCAGCAATTTGGTAATTATACGATAATTCTCAACGTAATTACACCTGAAGGATGTAAAGGGAAAGCAGATTTACCCAATGCTGTGAAAGTTTACCCGAATCCGGTTGCTTCTTTTACAGCAACTCCTCCTATTGCACCAATTTCTAATGCACTCATAACTTTCAATAGTTCTGCATCTTCGACTTTTGTTACATCATGGTCATGGAATTTTGGTGATCCAACATCCAGCGAAAATACAAGCAATTTACCCAATCCTTTGCATCCATATAATGCCAATGGCTTATATACCATATGGTTAAATGTTGCAACTGCCAATAATTGTGTTGATTCCATCTCCTTTGATGTAAGAATA
This sequence comes from Bacteroidales bacterium, assembly GCA_023251515.1. Classification (GTDB taxonomy): domain Bacteria; phylum Bacteroidota; class Bacteroidia; order Bacteroidales; family JACABE01; genus JACABE01. The sequence goes on along the minus strand of JAHEYQ010000043.1, from coordinate 14,623 downwards.
CTAGAAGATTCTCTAACATTTCCAAATATAATAACTCCCAATGGTGATGGTTTTAATGATTATTTTAAAGTTCCTAATTTGGATAATTATATTACCAATCAATTGATAATATACAACAGATGGGGAAAGAAAGTATATGATAAAGAACCTTATAAGCCCGAAACTGATAAATGGGACGGTGATGGTTTACCTGAAGGAACTTATTATTATATACTTAAATATCAAGGATATTTGAAAGAAGGTGAGCAAAAAGGCTCAATTACAATACTCCGATAAAACTTGGGACTGGCTGATAACCAGTCCTTTTTTTGCAGTGTTATTATGTTAAAGCGATTTGTATAATTGTTCATTTCTTAATGTTATAATGTTGATCAGAAATATGTTATTGTTTCAAAAACGAAGCGAATTGAACTATTTGCTATCATTTCGGTATTAAGAATTCTTAACAATGGGGTTAACATATTTTAACTAAAGAGCCTTAGACAATTAGGCTCTTTAAATTAATTTTGCTTCATAAATTCATCAAACTATGACACAGACAATTGATATTAATGAATTGAACGAACGTATCCAACGTGAAAGTGCTTTTGTTGATTTGCTTTCTATGGAAATGAAGAAAGTAATTATAGGCCAGAAACATATGGTTGAACGATTATTAATTGGTTTACTTTCAAATGGACATATTTTATTAGAAGGTGTACCTGGTTTGGCTAAGACTTTGGCAATTAATTCATTAGCTAACTCTATTCATGCTAAATTCAGTAGAATTCAGTTTACTCCAGATTTACTTCCTGCTGATTTAATTGGTACTTTGATTTATAGCCAGAAAAAAGAAGAATTTATTGTTAGAAAAGGGCCAATCTTTTCTAATTTTATTTTGGCTGATGAGATCAATCGAGCACCTGCTAAAGTTCAAAGTGCACTTTTAGAAGCGATGCAGGAAAGACAAGTTACCATTGGCGAACAAACTTATAAATTGGAAGAACCTTTTTTGGTTATGGCAACTCAAAACCCAATTGAACAGGAAGGTACTTATCCTTTGCCTGAAGCTCAGATGGATCGTTTTATGCTGAAAGTTATTATTTCTTATCCTAAAAAAGAGGAAGAAAAATTAATTATGCGTCAAAATATTTTAAGTGTTTTTCCTAAAGTAAATCAGGTTTTAAGACCAGAAGACATCATTAAGGCACGTGAAGTTTGTCGCGAGGTTTATTTAGATGAAAAAATTGAAAATTATATCAGCGATATTGTTTTTGCTACACGTTATCCTGCTGATTATAAATTAAATAAATATAAGGGGCTGATTAGTTATGGTGCTTCACCTAGAGCAAGTATAAATCTGGCTTTGGCTGCTAAAGCTTATGCTTTCATCAAAAGAAGAGGTTATGTAATACCTGAAGATGTTAGAGCTGTTTGCCATGATGTTTTACGTCATCGTATTGGTTTGACTTATGAAGCTGAAGCTGAAAATATTACGACTGAAGAAATCATTAATGAGATTTTAAATACGGTAGAAGTGCCATAGTCTTTTTACCGATTAAAATGTTAACGTTAATAGATTTATAAATATGGAAACTAGTGAGTTACTAAAAAAAGTAAGAAAGATTGAAATCAAATCACGTGGTTTGACTAATCATATATTTTCCGGACAATATCACAGTGCTTTTAAGGGTAAAGGTATGGCTTTTAGTGAAGTAAGAGAATACCAATACGGCGATGATATTCGTTCTATTGATTGGAATGTAACTGCCAGATTAAATCATCCTTATATCAAAGTTTTTGAAGAAGAGAGGGAACTTACTGTTATGCTGCTGATTGATGTAAGCGGATCTAATAAATTTGGTACTCAAAAACAATTTAAAGAAGATTTAATTACAGAAATTGCTGCGATTCTTTCTTTTTCGGCAATTCAAAATAACGATAAAGTGGGGGTTATTTTCTTTTCTGATAAAATTGAAAAATTTATAACTCCTAAAAAAGGTTCTTCTCATATTTTAAGAATTATAAGAGAATTAATTACATTTCAACCCGATAATTCTGAAACAAATATTTCAGAAGCATTACGCTATTTTTCCAATATTATTAAAAAACGTTGTACTGCATTTTTAATCAGCGATTTTATGGACAATAATATCGAAGATGCTATTAAAATTACATCAAAAAAACATGATTTGGTTGCAATCAGAATTTATGATGAATTAGAAACTCAATTTCCTAATATTGGTATTGTTAAACTGAAAGATAATGAATCAGGTAAAACTCTTTGGGTTGATTCATCTGATAAGCAAGTTCGCAATAATTTTGAGATTTGGTGGAAGCAGCACGATAAATATTTGAATGATGTTTTCAAAAAATCAGGTATTGATGATATCAAAATTAATACAAATCAGGATTATGTGAAAACGCTGATTAGTTTATTTAAAAAAAGAGAAAGTAGATATTAATTAGGTTTTATATGAAGAATTTTTTTAAATACATTATTTTATTCATTTGTATTATTGCTTCATTTTCTGTTGTTTCTCAGGAAGTTGCTGTAATTACCAAAATAGATACAAATTCAATATTGGTTGGTGATCAGATTAACTTAAAGATTATAGTAAACTCTCCGATTAATTTTGGAGTAAATTTCCCTGTTTTTTCTGATAAATTAACCGATAATATTGATATTGTTGGCCAGTATCTTATAGATACAAACTACAGTCAGGATAAAAAAATGATTTCGCTATCCAAAAGAATCTTAATAACTTCTTTTGATTCAGGTAGTTTTAAAATACCTGCTTTTGCTGTTCAATTTTTGAAATCAGGAGATACCAATGTTTATGAATTGTATTCTGATTCATTACTGTTAAATGTAAATACTTTGGTTGTAGATACTACATTAGCAATTAGAGATATAAAAGCACCTTTAGTTGCTTATTTTACATTTTCTGACTTTTTACCCTTTATTTTGGGTGGTATTGGTTTAATTGTGATTATTATTTTGAGTGTATATTTTTATCAAAAATATAAGAACAAAAAAAATAACATCGTTCAGATAAAAAAATCAAAAATTCCGCCTCATAAAAAAGCACTTCATGAGTTTGAATCATTACGACAAAAAAAGCTTTGGCAAAACGACAGAATTAAAGAATATCACTCTGAACTTACTGATATTCTTAGAAATTATCTAGAAGATCAGTTGAAAATTCAAGCTTTGGAAAAAACCAGTGACGAAATTTTAGGAGAGTTTGAAAAAATAATTCCTGATAAAAATCTATATAAAATGCTTTACGACATTCTTACTTTGGCCGATTTGGTTAAGTTTGCAAAACAATTGCCTTTGCCTGACCAGCATGACTTAAGTTTGCATAAAGCAATTGAAATTGTAAATTTTACTTCGCAGAATTCTAAAAGTGAGATAAATTCTGATTCTACAATAACATCTAATTCTAAGTAAAATGTTGAGTTTTCTTAAAAGTATTGAATTTGCAAATCCGGAATATTTTTATTTTTTATTGATTATACCAATATTAATAATTTGGTATTTTCTCAAAAATTCAGGTTCATTTGCCGAAATACAATTTTCAGGTTTTTCACCATTTAATAATTTGAAAAAGACAAAAAAACAACGTTTTTATCATATAATGATAATTTTCAGATTATTAGCTATTATTTTATTAATAGTTGCTTTAGCCAGACCACAATCAAGTTTGAGCAAGCAGGATGTTAATATTGAAGGTATTGATATCATGATGGCATATGATATTTCGGGTAGTATGTTAGCTGAAGATTTTAAACCTAACCGATTGGAATCTGCAAGAGATGTTGCAATAAATTTTATAAATGGAAGACCAAATGATAGAATTGGTTTGGTTATATTTAGTGGTGAGGCATTTACACAATGTCCATTAACTACAGATCATTCTGTTTTAAAGAATTTGTTTTTATCGGTTAAAAGTGGAATAATTGAAGATGGTACTGCATTGGGAGATGGTTTGGCCACGGCCATTAGCAGAATTAAAGATAGTAAAGCCATCAGCAAAGTAGTTATTTTGCTAACTGATGGTGTTAATAATATGGGCTCTGTAGATCCACTTTCTGCTGCTGATATTGCTAAAATGTTTGGAATCAGAGTTTATACAATTGGTGTAGGAACAACAGGACTTGCTCCTTATCCGTTTCAGACTCCTTTTGGTATTCAATATCAAAATGTTGAAGTTAAAATTGATGAAGCTTTGTTGAAACAAATTTCAAAAATTACAAAAGGAAATTATTACAGAGCAACTTCTAAGACAAAACTTGAAAACATCTTTAAAGAAATAGATCGTTTGGAAAAATCAAAAATAGATGTAACCGAATTTCATAAGAAAAGCGAAGAATTTCTGTATTTTGTCCTGATAGCAGGTTTATTATTGTTAATGGAATTATTTTTACGTTATACTGTTTACCGTACTATACCATAATGAATATGATAAAGATAGCTGAAATAACATTTTTATATGCGTTTATACTTCTTCCTGTTTTTGTAATTCTTTTTTGGAGAATGCAGGCAAAGAAGAAGAAATCATTACAATCAATAGGTGATAAACCTCTGATAAATAGATTGATACCTTTGTATTCAAATGGGAGAGTAGTTTTGAAATTTGTATTATTGCTATTTGCGTTTACTTTTATAATAATAGCATTGTTACGAGTTCAGATTGGTTCACGTATAGAAAAAGCAAATCGCAAGGGTGCCGATATTATAATTGCTTTAGATGTGTCTAACAGTATGTTAGCTGAAGATATTCAGCCAAATCGATTATCGCGTTCTAAACAGGCAATTTCAAAATTGATTGACAAATTTGATGCTGATAGAATTGGTATTGTTATTTTTGCTGGTAGAGCTTATGTTCAGTTGCCTTTGACCAATGATTATGCTGCTGCAAAAATGTTTCTTGAAACGATAAGTACAAATGATGTTAATGAACAGGGAACTGCTTTGGGTTCAGCTATTTCGCTTGCAGTTGAATCTTTTGATAAAACAAAAAATAAACTTGCAAAAGAAAATAACAAAGCCATTATTATAATTACTGATGGCGAAAATCATGAAGATGATGCTATAGAACAAGCCAAATTAGCCCAAGAACAAGGAATTATGGTTAACACAATTGGAATGGGTTTACCTGATGGTGCTCCTATTCCAATGTATGTAAATGGTATTCAGTCAGGTTATAAGAAAGATAAAGAAGGAAATACAATTGTTACAAAACTTGATGAGACTATGTTACAGAAAGTTGCTGCAACCGGTATGGGTGCTTATGTAAGAGCAAGTAATAGTAATGCAGGTTTGCAAACTGTTTTTGATGAGATTAATAAGCTTGATAAAAAAGAATATGAAAGCAAAACATTTTCTGATTACGAAGACAGATTTCAATATTTTGTTGCTATTGCATTGATATTTCTAATTATTGAGCTATTGATTTTTAGCCGAAAAAGCAAAACTTTCAATAATTTTAATTTATTTGGGAAAAAATGAGGCATAATATGAGATTTATATTAAGTATTTTATGTATATTTGCTATAACGATGAATTTGTTTTCTCAAAATGAAAGAAAATATATTCGCGAAGGAAATAAGTATTATAATAAAAATAATTTTAATGAGGCTGAAGTAAACTACAGAAAATCATTAATTAAGGATAGTACTTACAAAATAGGAAAGTATAATTTGGCAAATTCGCTGTATAAACAAAAAAACTTTGGCGAAGCTGAAAAAATTTATACACAAATTGCAGAAAATGAAATGGATAAAAATATCAGATCTAAATCATTTCACAATTTGGGTAATACTTATTTGCAGTCAAGAGATTTTCAAAAAGCAGTGGATGCTTATAAGCAATCACTTAAAGCTAATCCGACTGATATTGAAACAAAATACAATTTGTCGTATGCGCTGCAAATGTTAAAACAGCAGCAACAACAAAATAAGAATAATAAAAACAACAAAAACGATAAAGATAAAAAAGAGGATAAAAAAGACGAGAATCAACAAAGTAAGCAGAATAAAGATAATCAGCAAAATAATGACAAAAAGCAGCAAGAGCAGAAACAAAAGCAGTTGAAAAAAGAAGAGGCTGAACGTATGCTTGAAGCTTTAAAAAACGATGAGAAAAAGACTTTAGATAAGGTTAAAAAACAAAAAGTTGTGGGTGTAAAAGTAAAAACTGAAAAAGATTGGTAATGCACAATTTTAAGCTAATATTATCGTTTAACTACACAAAGAAAAGATACAGATGAAGAGGTTTTTATTTTATTTGTTATTTGTAATTACATGTTTCAGTAAAGTTTATGCTGAAGATGTTAAGTTTTATGTATCTGCTCCTTCTTCGGTTGGGAGTGGACAACAATTTGCAGTTACTTTTACAGTAAATGCTGCCGCTTCTAATTTGAAAGCCCCTTCATTTAAGGGATTTAGCGTATTGTCGGGACCTAATCAATCGAGTAGTAGCAGCATGCAAATCATTAACGGAAGGATGAGCCAATCAGTTTCTTTTGCTTTTACATATTATTTACAAGCTGGAAACGAGGGTAGTTATACTATTTCTCCTGCTAAAATTACTGTTGAAGGTAAAACATACGAAACTGAATCATTTACAATTAAGGTTGTAAAAACTTCTGCAAATGCCGGAAATCAGCAACAACAGCAACAACAACAACAATCACGACAGCAACAGGGAAATCAGGCTGGAGGTACAATTAGTGATAAAGATGTTTTTATTAGAGCAAATGTAAGTAATGCATCACCTTATCAGGGTGAACAAATAATTGTAACCTATAAATTTTATACTTGTTTAAATGCATCACCATACCCCTACGATAAATTAGCAAGTAATAAAGGTTTTTGGTCTGAAGATATTACGAAGCAAGGAGAAAGGTTTGTACAATATAAAGAATTTATTAATGGTAAGCAATATATAGTAGCTGAAATAAGAAAAGTTGCTCTTTTTCCTCAAGAGAGCGGTAAACTAACTATTAAGCCATTTGAAATTGATGCTATAGTTCAAGTTCAAGCTCAAAAAAGAAGAACTAATACAAATTTTGACTTTTTTGATGACTTTTTTTCAAGTCCGGTTCAGAATGTAAGAAAAACACTTAAATCTAATGAGATTGTAATCAATGTTAAAGCTTTGCCAACTGCAAATAAACCCGAGGATTTTACAGGTGCTGTTGGAAATTTCACTTTCAGGTCTGATATCGATAAAACTGAATTGAAAGCCAATGATGCTGTTAATTTGAAATTTACAATTTCAGGAAGAGGAAATATTAAGTTGATTGACAAATTAAATATTGTTTTTCCTACTGATTTTGAAACTTATGATCCTAAAATAAATGACAATATAAATACTTCTGAAAATGGTGTTTCGGGTACAAAAACTTTTGATTATTTGATAATTCCACGTAATCAGGGTGTTTATACTATCAAGCCGGTTACTTTTACATATTTTGATCTTAATAAAGGAAAATATATCACTCTATCATCACCGGAATATACGCTTAAAGTTGCAAAAGGTGATGGAAAACAAAATAATGTTGCAATGACTTCTGTAAATCAGGAAGAAATTAAATATATAGGAAGTGATATTGAGCATATTAAAACAAAACCAATGAGCTTAAATAAAACCGGTGAGCATTTCTTTTTATCGGATTTATTCTTTATTATTTCTGTAATTCCTTTTCTTTTGTTTGTAACAGCATTAATATTCAGACGTAAACATATAAAACTCAGAAGTAATATTGCTTTGTTGAAAAACAGAAAGGCTACAAAAGTTGCTAATAAAAGATTGAAAAAAGCTAAAAACTATCTGGTTTCTAAAGAGAAAGATAAATTTTATATTGAAATATCACAGGCTTTGTGGGGTTATATCAGCGATAAATTCAGTATTCCAATGTCTGATTTGTCTATGGATTCTGTAAAAGAAGCTCTTGGAAGGCAAAATGTTTCTGATGAAATTATTTCTAATTTTATTAAAACATTGAATAATTGTGAGTTTGCACGTTTTGCTCCTGGTGATGAATCTTTAACTATGGATAAAATTTATAAAGAAGCAAGTGATATTATTTCAAAAACAGAAAACGAATTAAAATAAAACAGATATGAAAGGATTTTTGATATCAATTTTAGTTATTTTCAGTACATTGCATATTTATGCTGCTACTTTTAATCCTGATATTGATGCTGCAAACAAAGCTTATGCAAAGGAAAAATATAATGATGCCATTCAGTTATATACCAAAGTTTTGGATAAAGGATTGGAATCTTATGAATTGTATTATAATTTAGGGAATTGCTATTTCAGAATTTCTAATTTTCCGATGGCTATACTGAATTATGAAAGAGGGAAAAAGCTAAATCCGGCTGATGAAGATCTTGATTTTAATCTGAAAATTGCAAATACCAAAATAGTTGATAAAATTGACCCCATCCCTCAATTGTTTTTTGTGAAATGGTGGCTGATGTTAACCAATTTATTCTCGTTTGATTATTGGGCATATATTGCCATTGGTTCTATTTCATTCTTTTTTATTTTCTTATTTGTTTATTTGGCTTCTTCAACATATAAAATGAAGAAATTATCGTTTTGGTTCAGTAATTCATTTTTGCTTATTACTGTTTTATGTATTTATTTTGCCTATAATCAGTATTCGGCTATCAATGATAAAAATTCGGCTATTATTTTTTCTGCTAATGTTACTGTAAAAAGTTCGCCTGACGAAAAAGGTACTGATAAGTTTGTAATTCATGAAGGTACTAAAGTTATTTTGCTCGATGAATTGAATAATTGGGTTAAAATAAAAATAGCCAACGGCAGTAATGGATGGATTGAAAAACAAACTTTTGAAGTGATTTAGTTTGCATTTATCTATATAATTTGCCTTGCCAGGTATCTCTTTCTTCCAATCGTTTTTCTACTTTCTGAAGTATTTGGTCGTTGCGGATTAATCCCCAACCCGGGCCTGCCAGAAATCGTGGGGGCACTTCGCCAGCAAAGCGTTCAACTATAAATGACTGATTTAACTTTTCGAGAAAATCGACAATAAATTCAATGTATTCGTCCAGTTGGAAAAAAGTATAATTGTCGGGATGTTCTTGATAATCGGGTTCCATTAAGCTTCCTTTTATAATCTGTAATTGATGGAATTTGATATTGTTTAAAGGCAGTTTTGAGATAATTTCTGCCTGAGCAAGCATTTCTGCTTTCGTTTCGCCGGGTAAACCAAATATAAGATGTCCGCCGGTTTTTATTCCTTTGGCAGCTGTTAGTTCAAGTATTTTTACCAATGTATCGAAATTGTGCCCTCTGTTGATTTTTACAAGCGTTTTATCGTAGCAACTTTCTATTCCGTATTCAATTATCAGATATTTTTGTTGAGATAATTCGGCAAAATAATTTAGTTTTTCTTCATCCATACAATCGGGGCGGGTACCTATTACAAGCCCTGAAATATTTGGATGTTCTAATGCCTGATTGTAGATTTCCTTTAGATGATTGAGTGGAGCATAGGTGTTTGAAAATGCCTGAAAATACGCCAGATAATTTTCTGCTCGTCGATAGCGCTTGGCATGAAATTCAATGCCTTCTTCTATTTGTTGCAAAACCGATTTGTGTGGCTGGCAGTAGGAGGGGTTGAATGCATCATTATTGCAATAAGTACAACCTCCGATACCTACTTTCCCATCGCGGTTGGGACAAGTAAATCCGGCATCTATTGATAGTTTTTGAACACGTTGCCCGAATTCATTGCGAAAATAATTGGCGTATGCATTAAAGCGTCTGTTGTGATTCCAGGGGTAATTCATTTAAGCAATACGTTCTTCCAAATAACTGTTTAATTCATCTACACTAACATATTGGGCTTTGTTTGATTGGATTTGTTTTAGCTCATTTTCCAAATATTCTTTTATTGAAAGATATTGATTATTTTCTTCAACAACTTCGATATCCTCTTTTTTGAATTTGCTTAATAGTTCCAAAACTTCTAAATATATTGAATTATTAACTTTTAACCTTAATGAATACATATATGTTTTTTTTACAAAATTACGAAAAATTAATCCTTGTTTTATTTTTTTAAAACCATTTTCTTCTTTTAAGATAAATTATCATAACTATGGTAATTGTAATCATTATTCCCCAAGTGATGTAATATCCGTTTTGCCATTCGAGTTCGGGGATATTTCTGAAATTCATACCATATAATCCTACTATAAAAGTAAGTGGAATAAAAATAGTGGAAACTACGGTTAATCTTTTCATTACGTCGTTCATCTGAACATCGTTGTTTGCCAGATATAGCTCGGTTAGGTTTGAAATCATTTCGCGGAACGACTCCAGATTTTGGTTGATTTGTTGCAAATGATCTATCAAATCCTGAAAATAAATATAGGTTTTTGGATTTATCAGATTTGATTCGGAGTGGTGAAACTTTCGTATTTCGTCTAATAGCGGAACCACCGATTTTTTGAGCGATAGTTGCTGTTTGCGTTTATGTAGTATTTTTTTTAGAATAAGTTTCGATTTCTTTTCAAGTAATTCTTGTTCTATCAGCTCCATATCATCGTCCATATCGTCCACAATTTTAAGGTAATTGTCGATAATGATATCGGTTAAAGCATAAAAAAGGTAGTCGTTTTGCATTACCCTTAGTTTGCCTTTTTTTGTTTGGATGCGTTCGATAATGGGTTGAAAAATATTGCTTTTTTGTTCTTCAAAACTTATCAGATAAGTATTGCCCAATACAAAACTGATTTGTCTTTTATCGATAATATTATCTTTTGTAGTCAGGCTTAGTTCTTTTAATGTCAGAAAAATATGATTTTCGTAATCTTCGGTTTTGGGCAGGTGGTGTGTGTTCAGAATATCTTCAAGCATTAAGGGATGTAGTCCGAAGTGCTTTCCCAAATCGTCTATCTGATTTATATCGTGCAAGCCAGTAATTTTTATCCAGTTAACCTGATCGGGTTTTAATATGGGGATAATTTTGTTTATATCGTTTGTTTCTGTTATGCTGTAATCTTCCTGATTGTAGGTAATCAGTTGAATATGAATATCACTTTCGTAAGCAATACCTGTATGAACCAATGAACCCGGTGGAAGTCCCTGCTTACGGCTGTATTTTGCTTGTTTATTCATTTTTGCTAAGCTGTTAGTGTTTGCAATTTCTTATTGATATTGCAAATTTACTTAAATAATTGAAAGTTGCACAAATTTGAATTGTTGATTTTTCATTATTATTAATTACTATAGAAAATTAAACAGATTAACGCATTTCTGCTATTGGCAATTAAAGGTTTTGAAAATTTAGATTGTTTTGTATTTGCTTTAGTAATATAATAGCTTTGAAAAACAAGTAGTTAATTTTCTAAATATTTTCTCAACACTGAGAAACCTTGTCGCAGCCCTACAGGAAGCTTTCTCAGTGTTGAGAATGTTTGCTGAACCCTTACGGGAAGCTTTCTCAAGGATGAGAAACCTTGTCGCAGCCCTACGGGAAACTTTCTCAAGGTTGAGAATGTTTGTCGTAGCCCTACGACATACTTTCTCAGAGTTGAGAATACTCGCTGCAGCTTGCAGCAAGCTTTCCCCGGTTGTGGAAACCTTCCTGTAGGGGTTCAGCAGACTTTCCTCAGTTGTGGAAACCTTGCTGCAGGGGTTCAGCAGGTTTTCCCCTTTTGTGGAAAGTTTTTTACATGATATTTTGGTGTTTAGTGCTGAAATTATATAGTAATTTTTTTATATAATTTTACCAAACAGTGTTGAGTAGTTTTTATATTAAAAATCGAGAGGCTTGTTCAACGTAATCTGAATCAGCCTCCCGAAAAATTGTTTTAATATCTTAATATTTATTGAACTATTTTCGGCTGTTATTTATTTCTTCTATAAGATCTTCAGCAGTTTTATCTGAAATAAAAGACCCGAAAAATTTATCAATAATAGCGGTTTTATTGTTTTTCTCTTCAATAATTGAGTTTGATAATCGGGCTATCAAACGTATTTTATTTTCTCGTCCAAGCCCGCTTAATAAACCAAAGTAATTATCAATTAAAATATTATTTGTTCTCATTTCTCTGTTTTTTTGCAAAGGTAATATAAATATTCTCTGAGAGTTTAACCTCTATCAGGTATAGCTTATTTTCATCATATTAGTATAGCCGCGTGCCTGCAACGGAACACTGCCCACATGTACCATCACCTGATCGGGCTTTATCAGCTCTTTTTCTTTCAGAAATGTAATGGTATAATCAATAGCATCCGAAATGGTATCAAATTCTTTGCAATAAAAAGCCCTTACACCCCATACCAAAGCCATACGTCTGATAAGTACTTTGTTGTCGGTAAAAGCAAATATATCAGCCTCAGGGCGATGGCTCGAAATTTTATAAGCCGTATATCCCGAGTTTGAAAAAGTTACTATCGATTTTGCCTTGGTTTGATATGCCATTTTGCAGGCATGGTAGCAGATAGAATCGGGCAAAAACTCCAGTGTTTTCTCTTTCGGAGCATGCTCTTTGTGGTAAGGGAAACCATTATTTTCGGTCCAGTCTATAATTTGCTGCATACTGCGGATACAAATTGCCGGATACTTACCTACAGAAGTTTCGCCGCTAAGCATCAGTGCATCGGCACCGTCGAAAACGGCATTTGCCACATCATTGGCTTCGGCACGTGTAGGGCGGAAATTGGTAATCATGCTTTCCATCATCTGGGTAGCTATAATTACAGGTTTTGCCTTATCAATACATTTCTGAACAATCTGTTTCTGTATTAATGGAACTCTATCAAACGAAATTTCAACCCCCAAATCGCCGCGAGCCACCATAATGGCATCAGACTCTTTAATAATGTTATCCAAATCGTTCAAAGCATCAGGTTTTTCTATTTTTGCAATAACGGCAGCCTTTCCTTTTTTGCGTTTAATCAGGTTTTTCAGTTCACTAACATCAAAAGCCGAACGCACAAACGACAAAGCAATCCAATCCACATCATTTTCGATAGCAAAAACGGCATTTTCCACATCCTCTTCGGTCATGCTGGGCAGCGAAATTTTGGTATCAGGCAAATTCACCCCCTTGCGCGATGAAAGCGGTCCGCCATGAATAACTCTGGCTTTCACACAATCAATCCGGTTGGTTTCAAGCACCTCAAGCTGAAGTTTACCATCATCAATCAGCACCATATCGCCAATATTCACATCCATCGGAAACTCCTGATAGCTCATATACAAATTTTCTTTGGTACCCATACATTTGTTGGTAACAAAGTTAATCAAATCACCATCCTGCAAATCAATCAGATTATTTTCCACCTCACCAATCCTAAGCTTCGGACCCTGCAAATCGGCCAGAATAGCAATATTCAAGCCCAGTTCCACATTCAGTTCGTTTATCAGATTAATCATCCTTTTGTGCTCATCTTTATTCGAATGAGAAAAATTCAAACGAAAAACATCCACACCCTCTTCTATCATTTCCAACAAAACCTCTTTGGTATTGGAAGCAGGTCCTAAAGTAGCAATTACCTTGGTTTGTGATCTTACTTTACGCATTATATAATTGTATTTATGCAAAGATACAAACAAGCCAATAAATAACATTATAAAAAAACATTAAAATAATATTAATGAGTCAGGTATATAAAGGTGTTTACTATCATAAAAACCAAATCATAAACGACTAATTATAAACCTAACAGGTTTTGAAAACCTGTTAGGTTTAGGCTTTTTAGATCAAATTCATTAATCTTAAATAAAAACATAGTAATTCAATCACATATAATCAGGCAGTTAAAAAAACAAGCGTTAAGTTTATCTTAAATTTTGTTATTACAAAGTTAGTTTGAGTTTACTAGCCAACAAATCAGTAATTTTGCAATTGTTATTCAGATAACAATTAAAAATTAATATACAATGAACAATACAGAAATACAAAACTTTATAAAAGAAATAGAACTCTTCAGACTATTAACAGAAGCTGAATTGGAGTGCATTTCAAAAGAAATAAAGGAATTAAAATTAGCAGCAAACACTCATCTGTTTAAAGAAAACAGTGAGCGTCAGCAAATCTTCATCATATTTGAAGGCAAAGTAGAACTCTACAAAAAATCGGCTTATGGAAACAAACAACGTTTGTGCATTTTCAACAAATTCGATTTTCTGGGCGAAGGCACATTAAGCGATGATGCGCCACATTCAACCAATGCAGTATGCCTGGAAGAATCAACAGTACTAACCATCAACAAAGAATTTTTCAAGCAATATGCCGAAATATCCTTAAAAGTATTTTCGCAAATTGCAAAAGTAATATCGCGCCGTATGCGACAGGCAAACAATCACATGATAAACTCAGCTTCGCAATACGAATCGGGACGAACCCGTCAGGAACACGATTTACTGGGCTACCGCGATGTGCCTGACGAATATTATTATGGTATTCAAACCCTCAGAGCCATCGAAAACTTCAACATCAGCGGAGTAACTTTAAATTTTTATCCAAGACTTATAGAAGCCCTTGCCATGGTAAAACAAGCCGCAGCAAGAGCCAATTTCGAGCTTGGGTTATTGCCCGAAAACATATGCAGAGCAATAGATCAAGCCTGTCAGGAAAT
>JAHEYQ010000086.1 GCA_023251515.1 Bacteroidales bacterium | reverse complement strand
ACCTCATTTACTACTGCTTTTTTAAAAGCTACTGAAAAATACTTTCTTTCTTCCATTTTAGTCCTATTTTAAGTTGACATTTATTTGATTTTTTTGTCAACCTATGTTAGGACAAGACACATTATTACCTCACCCCCGCCTCTCCTAAAAGGAGAGGAGCTATGGAAGTGCTAATTTATTACTATTGTTCAATTAATCTGTTATTCAATTATTCAATTATTCAGTTAATCAATTACTTTACAAAAGTACTTCTCTTTCTGTGAAAGCAGTATGAAGTTTTTGTAAATTATTATCTTCTGCATTTTCCAGATATGTTTTGTAAATTTCATTTACTTGCGGATTTTTATGTGCAAATTTAATAGATTCTTTGTCATCTACATCATAAATACACTTAATTCGGGCTTTAATATCTTCCTTACGGGCTGGTATTGGCTGACCTCCGCCATTAACACAACCACCCGGACAAGCCATCACTTCCACAAACTGAAAATCGCTTTTGCCTGATTTTATTTCACTTATCAGTTTTTCGGCACTTATCATGTCGCTAACTGCCACAAAATTTACTTCCTTATTGGCAACCTTTAATTTGTACTCTTTTCTGTTTTTATTTTGTACTCTCAATTCCTGAATTTTGAAATTCATCATGTCGCTTTCGCTGAAAAGATTATAAGTAGTGCGGGCAACTGCCTCTGCAACTCCACCCGAAACTGCATACAATTTACCCGACGAACTTCTGGTACCTAATAATGTATCAGCCAATTCCGATTCAATATTCATAAGATCAATTCCATAAAGCCTTATCAATCTTGCAAGTTCGCGGGTAGTTAATACGGCATCCACATCTGTAATACCTTTTACGGTCATTTCTTCGCGCTGAGCTTCAAACTTCTTGGCTATGCAAGGCATTACCGAAACGGTATAAATATTTTCGGGAGCTATAAACTGATTTTCGGCATAATATCCTTTTATCAGACTGCCCATTATCTGCTGAGGCGATTTGGTAGTTGCCAGATTGGGGATAAGTTCGGGATGAGTCTGCTCAACATATTTAACCCACGAAGGACAACAACTGCTGTACATCGGAAGATTTGTATTGCTATTAATGCGTTCCTGCAATTGTCTGGCAACTTCAATGGTATTAACATCGGCTGCAAAACTGGTATCAAACACCCTATTGAAACCTATTTTACGCAAAGCTGCATTCAGCATTCCATTGATATCTTTACCCGCTTTAACACCAAATTCTTCTGCCAATGAAACCGAAATTGTAGGCGAATACTGTATCACCACATGTT
The DNA here is from genome assembly GCA_023251515.1 of Bacteroidales bacterium. Taxonomy (GTDB): domain Bacteria; phylum Bacteroidota; class Bacteroidia; order Bacteroidales; family JACABE01; genus JACABE01. Next base: position 9,054 of record JAHEYQ010000086.1, on the reverse strand, counting down.
TTTCAGGATTATTCAATGAATCAATAATTTCCGGTAAATGATCTCTTTCGTATAAAGCTGCTGTAGGGCAAACCATAATGCATTGACCACAATTGATACAGCTAGATAAGTTAATTCCTTTGCCAAATGAAGTTGTAATCTCTGAATGATTTCCTCTTTTCACGAAATCGATGGCAGTAACGCCGATAACCTCTTCGCAAACCCTTACACATCTGCCGCATAAAATACATTTTTTGGGGTCTCTTACCATACTTGAGCCTGAGCGATCAGCTTTCTGCATACCTTTTTTGCCACTTATGCGGCGTTCGAGTACATTCAGTTCAACAGAGAGCTTCTGAAGTTCGCAATTGCCGTTACGCTCGCAATACAAACAATCGTCAGGATGATTGGATAACAATAGCTCAACGATGGTTTTGCGTGCTTTGATTACTTTTGGCGAATGGGTTTTAATTTTCATCCATTCCTCAACAGGCTGAGCACAGGAAGGCACCAGATTATCCTGACCTTCAACCTCAACCACACAAATACGGCAGGCACCCGAAGGTGGCAAATCTTCCATATGGCAAAGCGTAGGAACTTTAATTCCGTTTCTGCTTAAAGCAGACAAAATGGTTTCGCCCTTTTTGGCTTTTATGATCTTGTTATTAACTTCTATGTCGAAAATCATTTTATTAATGCTTAATGATTAATTATGAATGCTTAATTGCTATTATTAATATAAAAAAACTATGGTATAAATTAATAAATCTGCTATTTAACAAATATTGCACTAAACTTACAGGTTTCGAAGCAGATACCACAACCTGTACATTTCGATTCAACAATAAAATGCGGATATTTTACAGTTCCGATAATTGCAGTTTCGGGACACTTACGCATACAGGCATTGCAACCTGTACATTTATCCACATCTATATAAAAGGTTCTGAGTTCTTTACACACTCCGGCACGGCATTTTCTGTCGAAAATATGTTCTTCGTATTCATCTCTGAACCATTTTAAGGTACTCAGAAAAGTGTTTGAAGCTGTTTTTCCCAATCCGCAAAGCGAAGTATCTTTAATTACTTCTGCAATTTTTTCGAGTTGCATTACACCTTTGAAACGCTCAAGTGTTTGATGTGAAGCTTCATCTTTCGGAATTTTGGTAATTTTTTCGAGAATTTCGAGCATACGCTGTGTGCCTTCGCGGCATGGAATACATTTGCCGCAGCTTTCTTTCTGGATAAAATCAATATAATATTTGGTAATATCTACCATACAGGTTTCCTGATCCATTACTACAATACCTCCCGAACCCATAATGGCTCCATAGTTGGCAATTTCTTCGTAATCAACTTTAAGACTCAGGTTTTCTTTGGTAATACAACAACCCGAAGGACCACCCAATTGCATGGCTTTAAAATGTTTTCCATTTTTAATTCCGCCACCAATCTTATTGATAATCTCCTCGAAATTGGTTCCCATTTCAACTTCTACAATGCCGTTGTTTTTTATTTTTCCCGAAAGGGTAAAAACCTTGCTGCCTTTACTGCTTTTGGTTCCGATTTGGCCAAACCAGATAGGACCGTTGAGCATAATGTAAGGAATATTGCATAAGGTTTCCACATTGTTGATAATGGTAGGTTTTCCAAACAAACCTCTTTCGGCAGGATAGGGCGGACGAAAACGAGGCATACCTCTTTTGCCTTCGATGCTACTAAGCATGGCAGTTTCTTCGCCACAAACAAAAGCACCCGGCCCTTTTTTTATGATAATTTCGAGATTAAAACCACTGTCGAATATATTTTCGCCAAGCAAACCAAAAGCTTTGGCATCTTCTACTGCTTGCTTAAAACGGGAGATGGCAAGTGTGTTTTCATTACGGATATAAATATAAGCTTTTCCGGCTCCTATGGCATAAGCTGCAATGGCCATGCCTTCGATAAGTTTATGCGGATTGCTTTCGATAATAGATTTATCTATAAAAGCACCCGGATCGCTTTCGTTGGCATTGCAAACCAGATAACGTTGGTCGGAAGCAGTATCATGTGCAATTTTCCATTTTTTGCCGGCAGGAAAACCAGAGCCTCCCCTACCCCTTAGTTCGCTCTTTTCTACTATTTTGCATACATCATTGGAAGTATAATGATAAATGGTTTTTACAAAAGCCCGATAACCCCCATAAGCTATATAATTTTCTATAGAAGTTGGATTAATAAAACCATTATACTCAAGAACGATTCTTCTTTGAACCGCAAAAAACTCAACTTCATCAATATAATTAACATTATCCCATGCCTGAAGATTTTTTTGGCGGTATTGTCCCAACACATTGTCGCTCGCGATGGTATTATTGAATACGCCATCCAAAATATTGGCAACATCTTCAGAAAACATTCTTTTGAACGAAATACGCGACATGCCCGGTAATTGAATATCTACAATGGGTTCTTCGGCACATAAACCTATGCAACCCACTTCGATAATATCTGCAAGTATTTGTTTTTCGCAAAGATAATCGTTGATGGCAGAAATTGTTCTGGCAGCACCAGCAACCAATCCGCATGACGAAGCGCCCACATAAATGATGGGTTTAATGATTTTTTCGTGACGGAGTATTTTTAATTTTTCTTCAATTTCTTTACTAAAAGCGGCAGTTTGATTAAGTAAGACTTTTTCTTTTAAAAATTGCAAATTGTTTTCCATAAAATGTAATTTTAGCTGTCCGATTTCTTTAAGCTTTCCAGTATATCTTTAATATCAGCAGTTTTAACAGCAGCATAGTACTCGTTATTGATACTCATAACGGGCGACAATCCACAGGAGCCCAAACAAGGAACTTCCTCGAGACTAAACATGGCATCGCGGGTGGTTTGACCATGCTTAATACGCAAAAGTTTTTCCAGTTCTTTTATTACAGGTTTAGAATCGGAAAGATGACAAGCTGTTCCGTTACAAACCTTTATGTGAAATTTGCCATATTGCACAAAGCGAAACTGATCGTAAAATGAAGCAATGCCATAAATCTTGGTTGTAGCCAGATTAAATTGCTTACTTAGCTTTACAACAGCATCTTCGGACAGGTAACCATTAAATTCCTGTATTTCCTGAAGTGCATCGAGCAAATCGGACCTGCCTGCATTGCTGTATTTACCTATAATTTCATCAATATTGTCTGCCATAATAAATGATGTTTATTTTCTTTACAAAAATAACAGAAAGTTTTGAATAAAAAAATTTATTTGTTATAAAAATAACACTGTTATTTACATAACACAACTTTATGTTATTAATTATAAGATATTATTTTTAGTAATTGTATGATTTTGTGATAATCAGAAAATTCAGACAAATAAAAACATCAAATTTAAAGCATAAATGATTTTTTTATTTTTTTTTCGATTTATAATATTTGAGTAAACCCCGAATGATAAAATATTAAAAAATAAATTTGTGTTTACTCAAAATGATTTTTATTCCTTTACACATCAACTGTGACAAAATTTTGATTGCCTTTAATCGTTTTATAACTGAATCAATCAATATCAGCATTCAATTAAAAGATATATGAGATTGATTTATGGATATAATGATATTGTTTTACAAAATATCAATTGTGTTTTTTATAATATCGACTGTGTTGAAGGATTTATTGACTGTGTTTATCAAAATAACGATTTCCTTTTTTGAAATAAGGATATTGTTGACAATGATATCGACTTTGTTTTTTGAAATAAGGATATTGTTGACTGTGATATCGACTTTGTTTTTTGATATAAGCATTTGATTTTTCATTACGCTCATTTAATCGAGTATTATATTTACTCAATTGTTTGAAATATCCATTTGATTGAGTATTATATTTACTCATTCACGCTTAATATCGATTTGATCGAGTATTATATTTACTCATTCATTCTAAATATCGATTTGATTGAGTATTATATTTACTCATTCATTCTTAATATCGATCTGATCGAGTATTATATTGACTCAATCATCTGAAATATTGATTTGAGTGTGTGAAATATCGATTTGAATGTAAGAAATATCGATTTGAGTGAAAGAAATATTTATTCATTCATCTGAAATATCGATCTGATTAAGTGAAATATCGATTTAATGTTATTAAATGAGTAATTGAATAAATGAATAATTGAGTATGACTTCGGTTACGATCAGTAAATCGTTGAGTAAATGAAATAAATAATTTGTGATTAACGATTATGGATTGCAGATTTGAGAAGTGCAATTGCCCAGCGATAAAATCTGCCAGATTTGCAACTAATTCATATCTCACAAATTTCAAGGTGGTAATAATAAATATACTTTAAATCTGGCAGATTTCCAACATAAAAAATTTCTCTTAGGGCATTACGTATTTTGCATTTTCAATATAAATATGTTTATGTCATACGGACAAGCAACAACCATCATTATATAAATTCCTATGGATACAAATGCCCTACGGGCAAAAAAACAAATTAACCGTTCATTGCCTGAAACCCGCATTTCGACCCACTATTTTGTTCTCCCCATTAAATAAGTACAAAAATGCTTGGTGAAATAAAAAGCTTTATATATTTTTCAAGCGGATTTTCATGAACAACAGTCTTTACATATGTATGTAAAGGCATTTGCAAGACTGCAAACCTAATTGCGAAAGTTCGCGGAGACGTTTGCAATCCAAAAACTATGATATAATAAACTGTAATCAAGTAACATAATAAATATATATCCGATTGCAATGCCTTCCGCGAAAGTGCGCGGAGACGTTAGCAATCCAAAAACTATGATGTAATAAACTGTAATCAAGTAACATAATAAACAAATATCCGATTGCAAACCTAATTGCGAAAGTTTGCGGAGACGTTTGCAATCCAAAAACTATGATGTAACAAACTGAAATCAAGTAACATAATAAATAAATATCCGATTGCAATGCCTTCTGAGAAAGTGCGCGGAAACGTTTGTAAGACCGCAAATGCTTCCGTGAATGTTCGCGGAGACGTTTGCAAGACCGCAAATGCTTCCGTGAATGTTCACGGAGACGTTTGCAAGACCGCAAGTGCTTCCGTGAATGTTCGCGGAGACGTTTGCAAGACCGCGAATGCTTCCGTGAATGTTCGCGGAGACGTTTGCAAGACCGCAAATGCTTCCGTGAATGTTCGCGGAGACGTTTGCAAGACCGCAAGTGCTTCCGTGAATGTTCGCGGAGACGTTTGTAAGACCGCAAATGCTTCCGTGAATGTTCACGGAGACGTTTGCAATGCAGAAAATATAGTATAAAAAATTATAAACGAGTATTTTAGCAACACAATTTCCGGTTGCAAATGCATTAGCAGAAGTTTGTAAATGCATTTGCAATCGACAAAAACAAGCACGAAAATATTTAAAATATATTTTATATCGTATTTATTTTATTTTTAAATTTGTAGAAAGTTTAAGAAGCATTAATGCATATTTAGATGGATACATAAAGTTTTATAATTAAGACAAAAGAATGAACAGCCAAAGCACAAAACAAAGTATTTACAAACTTCAACAAATCCTGATTTTATCTGGTAATATAAACTTTTTTTGCCTATTTGCTAAACTAAATAACTATTCATCTGATTTGAAATTTTAAACAATGAAATAAGAAATGAGCCATGAGAGAAAATCAAATTTTAGTAGAGAAATCTTTATTTGCGATTTCTCCCGAAAAATCGGGACAGGCTATATGACAATTAAAATCAATATATAATACATGAAATTTAACGAAGATTCAAGAGTAAAAATACCAGCCATATTGCACCTATGCAGACTTGGTTATAAGTATCTTTCGCTAAATAATGCGATTTGGGATACAGAGACTAATATTTTTACAGAAATATTTAAAGAATCTATGGTTAAAATCAATCCGGATTTTGATCTAGACCAGGCAGAAAGATTATTGGTTGACATATCTCTTTTGCTGAGCAATGAAGATTTAGGCAAAGCCTATTTTGAGAAATTGACCAGTGAATCAGGAATAAAACTAATTGACTTTGAGAATTTTGAAAACAACACCTTTCATGTTGTAACCGAATTGACATACAAAAACGGAGATGAAGAATTCAGACCCGACATCATTCTTTTAATCAATGGAATGCCCCTGGTATTTATTGAGGTAAAGAAACCAAACAACCGTGACGGAATTATTGCAGAAAGGGAAAGAATAAACAAAAGATTCCAAAACAAGAAATTCAGAAAGTTTGTTAACATTTCGCAGTTGATGGTTTTCTCCAATAACATGGAATATGACAACGGAGATATTGAACCTTTACAGGGTGCTTTTTACGCTTCGACTTCATATCAAAAACCGATATTTAACTATTTTAGAGAAGAAGAAAAACTGGACTTGGAAAAACTATTGGTGGTTGAAGATGACAATCTGGAAAACTTTGTTTTAAAGGATAACAATCTGGCAGTTATAAAAAGTTCTCCGGAATTCCTGACAAATAAAAATCCAAATACGCCAACAAACCGAATTCTTACTTCATTGTTTTCAAAAAACAGACTTTCGTTTATTTTAAAATATGCAATTGCTTATGTGGACGAAAAAAAGGGAATTGAAAAACATGTGATGCGTTACCCTCAGATTTTTGCCACAAAAGCCATTGAAAATAAATTAGAAAGCGGAATAAAAAAAGGAATTATCTGGCACACACAAGGAAGCGGAAAAACAGCATTGGCTTTTTACAATGTTCGCTACCTGACTGATTATTTCCGAAAGAAAAAAGTAATACCCAAATTTTATTTTATTGTTGATCGCTTAGACTTGCTTATTCAGGCAAAACGTGAATTTTCTGCTCGTGGCTTGATTGTTCATGTTGTTGATTCAAAAGCTGATTTTGTAAAGTCAATTAAAACCACAACTGCCATTCACAACAATTCGGGCAAGCCCGAAATTACGGTAGTGAATATTCAAAAGTTCAGCGAAGAAGCCAATGTAACACAAAAACAAGATTACGACATAAGTATTCAACGGATTTACTTTTTAGACGAAGTCCACCGCAGTTACAATCCGCAAGGTAGTTTTTTGGCAAACCTTACGCAATCTGATACCAACTCAATAAAAATCGGGTTAACAGGTACTCCACTTATTACAAAGGATAATTACTCGACAAATTTATTTGGTAATTACATTCACAAATATTACTACAATGCCTCTATTGCAGATGCTTACACGCTTCGGTTAATCAGAGAAGAAATTGAAAGCGATTATAAAATTGTACTGAAAGATGCTTTGGATAAAATAAAAATTCTTAAAGGCGATATTGAAAGACAAAAGGTTTTTGCACATCCCAATTTTGTTGAACCAATGCTCGATTATATCGTAAACGACTTTGAAAAAAGCCGTTTGACTTTTTCCGATAGTTCCATAGGCGGTATGGTTGTATGCGACAGCTCCGACCAGGCAAAAGAAATGTTCAGGATTTTCAATGAAAAATACGCATTGAAATCGGTACAAGAAGAAGAATTACTGCAAGCAGCAGAACCTAAAGCAGACTATAAAGCTAAATTGAAACACAGTTATAAAGTAAAAACCGCTGCTTTAATTCTTCACGACATTGGTTCACCACAAGAACGCAAGGATTTAGTAGAAGATTTTAAAGAGGGAGAAATTGATTTTCTGTTTGTTTACAACATGCTTTTAACTGGTTTTGATGCCAAACGATTAAAGAAATTATACATCGGAAGGGTTATTAAACGGCATAATCTTTTACAGACTTTAACACGAGTTAACCGAACCTATAAAAATTTCAGATATGGTTATGTGGTTGATTTTGCCGACATACGCGCAGAGTTTGACGCAACCAACAAAGCCTATTTTGATGAATTGCAAGCCGAACTGGGTGATGAAATGGAGTTTTACTCCGACTTATTTAAATCGAGAGAGGAAATAGAAAAGGAAATTGCGGAAATAAAGGACATATTATTTTATTTCGATACGACCAACGCCGAACTGTTTTCTCAACAAATTACTCTGATTCAAGACCGTGAAAAAGTATTGCTTATTAAAAAAGCGCTGGGCAATGCCAAGAGTTTATACAACCTAATCCGTTTATTCGGTCATTTTGATTTGCTAGATAAAATTGATTTCAAAAAGTTAGCACAACTTTACCGTGAAACCGAAAATCATTTAGCCCTGCTCAATACGCAAGAAGCATTAAAAAACAACATCGACAACACCAACTTGCTGAATGTTGCTTTGGAGGATGTTCTGTTTCACTTTACCAAAATCTCAGAAGAAGAGCTGATTTTGGCTGACGAATTAAAAGACATCTTACGTAAAACACGCGAAACACTGGCAAGTAATTTCGACAAGAAAGACCCTGAATTTGTTTCATTGTACGAAGAATTAAAACGTCTTTTCAATAAGAAAAATCTTGATGAGATTACACAAGATGAGATGAGACAAAACATTGGTGCATTGACTAAGATTTATGAGAAAATCAAGGAACTCAACCGCCAGAATAATTTACTGAAAGACAAATACAATAGCGACCCTAAATATGCCCGTATCCATAAACGATTGGTTGAAAACGGCACCTTATCTCAAAAGGAAAGTCAGATTTTTGAAGCATTAAAAAGTGTAAAACAAGATGCTGATTTGCAAGTGATGCAAAACACAAGGTTGTTAGATAATGAGAATTATTTCAGTTCTGAAATGATGCGATTGGTTATTGATCAATTCAAGAATAAAAACCATATCAATTTGAACGCTGAATCGTCGAAGTATATCAATAATCTGGTGGTAAACGAATATATGAACGAATTCTATGGAAGAGCCGTATGAAAATAATTAAAAATAAACCAATTGTAAAGAATCCGAAGGATTCAAATGTTTATAGATTTTATAAACAGATAATAAATACGACCCCTTTGGGGTCGCAGCTTTCATCAATCAATGTTTGCTATAATCATTTTATCCCTTCGGGATTTATTAAATTTTAATATGAGTACATTTTCTCAAATATATATCCAAGTGGTTTTTGCAGTTAAAGGTAGGGATAGTCTTATTCATATTTCTTGGGAAGAGGAATTGTA
>JAHEYQ010000042.1 GCA_023251515.1 Bacteroidales bacterium | reverse complement strand
TTAAACTATAAGTTCTACCCCTTTGTAAAACGAAAATCTGTAGTACACAGTTCGGAACTCAAAAAAATTGAAACCTCATATTTACATAACTTTACGTCAGGATAAATGCAAAATGGGTTAAGGTTTTTTTATTTAATTTAGACACATATTCTTTTACTTATCATTCATATTATCAGAACCTTCATCTATGTCTCTATGTTCTTTTATAAGATAATTAGTAATAAACCTTCTTGAATTGTATAACATTGCTTTAATCAAGATTTTGTTTTCCTTTTTGCTGTTTTTTTATATTTTCTTATACTTGTCATTTTGTTATAAATTACAATTAGAATATTGCAAAATTAATTAAAACTCTGGCAAATTAGCTTAATTTTTAGGTTTAAGAAATTTTTATTATAAATACAACTTGTTTAAGAATTTAATGTAATTTTACAGTGAAATAATTTTCCATAAAGGTAGGTTTTGAACCCCTTAAAATTATTTTATAAAAGACTTAGCAAGCACAGTTAGCTATTGTAAATCTTGGTTTTAACCCTTTTATTTTAAAATTATGCTTTTTAAAATTATTCAATGAAATTAACTGCTTTTATTAAAAAATGCGATAAAGCTTATTACTGTGGTGTTATCAAAAATTTTCCTGGCGCTATGTCTCAGGGGAAAACAAAGCCAACTTTAGTGGCAAATTTAAAAGATGCATTTGCATTAATGTATGATTTTAAAGATAAAACTAAAATCAAAATAATACCCAAATTGAAAGACGATATATTTTGATATTGTAAATATGAAAAGCCTTTTACAATACTTAATTGCGATTTTTAGTTTTTTTAGAATAACATTGTAAAATTGATATTATTTGTATTAATTTTGCAGTGAAAATAATAAATTGTTTGGTAAGGCAGTGGCTTGCTTGTTAAATTATTACCGAATATCGTTTTAATAATTTCAAATATTATTTTCATTAAAAAGCAAATGATACCGAGTAAAAGCATGGTTATCAAATTACCTATATGATAAAAAGATTCCGATCGTAATATCTGTATCAATCTTTTAATAAAAAAAATAACACAAGTATTTATTGGATGCTCCCTTTGAAATTTGTTTTTTTGTTAAGTTATTATTTATTTTAAAATGATTTTTTAAAATTGATATTATTTATATTAATTTTGCAGTGAAAATAATAAATTGTTTGGTAAGGCAGTGGCTTGCTTGTAAAATTATTACCGAATGTCGTTTTAATAATTTCAAATATTATTTTCATCAAAAAAAACAAATGATTCAGAGTAAAAGGTTGGATGTCCCACTGTCTTAATGATAAGGCTCCAGTTATACCAACTGAATCATTTTGTTAAAAAAATAGTTGTGTTTCAATATACAGGGTAGTTGTGTAAAATTTACAACGTCGATACTTTTGTAAATTTCAAAATTATTTTATAATAAGGTTTGAGCTTTCACTTTTGAACGACTAAACATAGTTCAAAATGTGCATAATCAGAAAAAAGTACAAACCTTATTCTTTATATCGAAAACCTAAAAAAACGAACTTATCATTGAAATGGAAGGAAATGAAGATATTCTTGATTTTGAAATAATAAATTCAATTGGACAACAAGTATATAAAGGAAAAATCAAAAACAAAACTGTTATTCAAACCGCAGATTTTGTTCCTGGTGTTTACCTTATAAAAATAAAGAATGGGAAAAATTATCTATTAAAGAAGATAATAAAGGAATAAACTTAAATAAATTCTTCTTAATAAGAAAAAGTCTGAGAGCGACGAGAAGTCGCCCTCCGGCTTTTTTTAAGAAAACCTATTGTGTGCTATGTGTCTAATGTGTTTCAATAAAGGGAGAAGTCAGAAGACAGATGATTTTAATAATGACCTTTTAAAGAATGAACTAATATTTTATCAGAATCTATTTCATAAATTAGTCTGTGTTCCTTATTAATTCTGCGAGACCAACATCCTTTTAATTTATATTTAAGCTGTTCGGGTTTTCCAACACCTTCATAAGGAGTATTTATAATGTCTTCAATAAGTTGAGTAATCTTTTTGAGCACAGCCTTATTTCCGGATTTAATCCAAAAATTTAAATCGTTTTCGGCATCAGGTAATAAAATTATTTCCATAAGTCATTTAATTGGTCAAGAGTTACAGTTTTCCCTTTTCCTGCATTATAATCCTTACGACTTTTTATAATTTTTTCTTCAAAGACAGTATTATAAGGTTCTTCAGCCTTTTTAACTTCAAACTTTATTTTAAGAGCTTTCAGTATTGCCTTTAAAGCATTCAATTGCTCATTATTAGCAGGATGTGCTATAAATATATTTTCAGTACTCATAATTTGTAAATTAAAATATTACTGCAAAAATAATAAAAAAACAGGTATCATTTATTAATTTCAATTATTTTAAGTACGTTATAATATAAAATGAGGCATAATAAAATATTCACACACAGGTGGAAGTTTAAATGGCAAATTCTCCTGAAAAATCGTGACAGGCTATCCGACAATTAAATGAAAAAATAAAATAAACAGATGAAAGTTATGGATTTTTGTTGTCATTAAGTTATTTTATAAAAATTCGGGTAACTTGTAATTAGCCTGTCGAAGTATGATTGCTGAGCGAAATCGAAGTATTAGTGGGCAATAATCTTTTTATTTGAGGATTTAAGCTAATTATAAACCAAGTCAATAATTTGCATGCGAATAAACAAAATCAAAAACGGCTTGTTAAATATGCTAATAAATAAAATAGCATCTGCTGCAATAACTTTTTAAATATCACCAAATGTCGCAAGACCAGCATACTAAGCCTTTTACTTCAAGCCCAATAAGCATTCAGGAAAAAACATTCGATCAAATTCTAAGTGAATTTAAAGCAAGTATGAAACGTGCTTTTCACGAAGAAGCTAATATTGATGAATTTTGCAGTACACGTGGTATTCCGCCTGATGTTTTAAAAGAACTGATGTCAGGTAATCCCTTGGCGCTTTGTATTCCAAGAGAATATGGAGGATTTGGAGCCCAAATTAAAGAAAATATCACGTTTATTTCTGCAGCAGCTTACGAATCACTTGCATTGGCTTTAACATTGGGAATCAATAACGGGCTTTTTATTCAACCATTTAGCAAATATGGACAGGAATCTGCAAAACAAAGCGTTTTTTCAGATTTTTTAAACAAAAGTGCTATGGGTGGTTTAATGATAACCGAACCTAATTTTGGTAGCGATGCCCTTAGTATGAGTACTTCTTTTTCGGAAAAAGATGGATTTTTTCATTTAAAAGGAAAAAAACACTGGGCCGGTCTTACAGGTATGGCTGATTTCTGGCTACTTACAGCCCGCAAAAAAACAGAATCGGATCAACTGATGCGTGATATTGATATATTTGTTTGCGATGTAAATGCGCCCAAACAAAAGATTTTGGTTGAAGAATATTTTGAAAATCTAGGTCTTTATCAAATCCCATACGGCAGAAATATTATCGATGTACATATACCGAAAAACCAAAGACTAATACCCCAAACTACCGGAATACAAATGCTACTCGATTTGCTTCACCGAAGCAGATTTCAGTTTCCGGCAATGGCTTTAGGTTTTATAAAAAGAATTATGGATGAAGCAATTGCACATACCAATAACCGAATAATCGGTAATAAAAAACTTTTTGATTACGATCAGGTTCAGAACAGGCTGTCACGCTTACAGGCAAATTACACCATCTGCTCTGCTTTCTGTGCAAATTCGAGCAAAATTGCTGCCATAGAAAATGATCTTTTCCCATATGGTCTCGAAGCCAATATTACCAAAACCGTTACTTCTGATCTGATGCAGGAATCGGCACAATCGCTGCTGCAATTAGTTGGAGCCAAAGGATATAAACTCAATCATTTTGCCGGAAGATCGGTTGTGGATAGTCGCCCGTTTCAGATTTTCGAAGGCTCAAACGATATTCTTTATCATCAAATAGCTGATGCGGTTTTAAAACAAATGAAAACGCTTAAAATAAAGAATTTACACAATTATCTGAATCATCATATTCCTAATGCAGCCGAAAAAGTTAAACATTTAACTGATTTTGATCTGGATTATAAAATTGCTCAACGTAAATTGGTGAAATTCGGTCAATTAATCAGCCGAATTTATACAATGAATTTTGTAATTAAATTAGGTGAAATTGGCTTTAACAATAACCTGATTTCAAATGCATTAACACTACTTACACAGGATATTTCCAATTATCTCAACAGTTTTCATTTTGAAAACAAAAATACAGTTCTTACTGATTACGAAGAAAGCAGCGATTGGTTTAGTTTGATTTAGCTTTCAAACCTATTTTTCATAAAGTTCAATCGGCAAATTATCGGGATCTGCAAAAAAGCAGAAACGTTTATTTGTACATTCGTCAATCCGAACTGACTCAACTATTATTCCGTTTTCTTCCAGAAACAACTTACTTTGTTCAATATCATCTACTTCAAAAGCTAGATGACGTAAGCCACAAGCTTCAGGTCTTGAAACTCTTTCGGGTGGATCGGGGAAAGAAAACAATTCCAGAATATATTGCCCATTTAACGATAAATCGGTCTTATACGATAGCCTTTCATCGCGATAATGCTCTTCTTCTATTTTAAAACCCAGAATTTCGGTATAGAATTTCTTTGATTTCTTATAATCACTACAGATAATTGCTATGTGATGTACTTTATTTAATTTCAACATTTTGTAAATTTATTAATCACTATTGTCCGATAAACTTCTAAAACAGAAATTTTATTAAAATTCTGAGCATAGCGAAGAATCTATTTTTTTTTAATTCGGACGCTAACGCTTATTAATATTAAAATTGATTCTACAAAATTACGACTTTAGTCGTTTTATCAATAGCATAATTTAAAATAAAATGGGATCTTCATTAGCTATTCCGAAAATGGAAAACAAAAGCAAATAATAAACGGATTAAGTGATAAATATCAATCCAAACATAATATATCTTATTTTCAACAGAATTTCAATCTGTTTTTATAAATTATCAAAACAAATCAAAGGTTTTATTTGTTATAAAAATAATAAAAAAAGGTAAATATTACCTTAAATTTCAATTTAAATTTATTTATTATGCTTTTTGACATTGACATGATCAAAACCTTTTACAAGGATTTATCAAATAAAATAAACAAAACCAAACAAACCCTTAATCATCCGCTAACTTTAAGCGAAAAATTACTTTATAGTCATTTGTATGACAATAATTTAAGTAAGGAATTTGTCAGAGGAAAAGATTATGTAGATTTTGCACCCGACAGAGTGGCTATGCAGGATGCAACAGCACAAATGGCATTGCTTCAATTTATGATGGCTGGTAAAGAAACTACAGCAGTCCCTTCTTCAGTACATTGCGATCATCTTATAATGGCTAAAACCGGTTCTGCTGAAGATTTAGCTACTGCAAATGTAACAAATAAAGAAGTTTATGATTTTTTGAGTTCTGTATGTAATAAATATGATATCGGATTCTGGAAACCGGGAGCTGGTATTATTCATCAGATTGTACTTGAAAATTATGCATTTCCTGGTGGAATGATGATAGGAACTGATTCTCATACACCAAATGCGGGCGGATTAGGAATGATAGCCATTGGAGTTGGGGGAGCTGATGCAGTTGATGTGATGTCGGGAATGGCTTGGGAACTCAAATTCCCAAAACTTATTGGTGTTAAACTTAGCGGAAAACTAAATGGCTGGGCTTCTGCAAAAGATATTATTCTGAAAATAGCAGGCATTCTGACTGTGAAAGGTGGTACGGGCTGCATTGTTGAATATTTTGGCGAAGGTGCTGAATCTCTTTCATGTACCGGAAAAGCTACCATTTGCAATATGGGTGCCGAAATCGGAGCAACCTGCTCTGTTTTTGCATACGACGAAGCTATGGAAAAATACCTGAAAGCTACAGGCAGAGAAGAAGTTGCTTTATTAGCAAATCAAAATAAAGAAAATTTAAAATCGGATACTGAAGTTTATTTGCAACCAGAAAAATATTATGATCAGATTATTGAAATAAATTTATCAGAATTAGAACCTTATATTAATGGTCCGTTTACGCCTGATCTGGCAACTCCAATTTCAAAAATGAAAGAAGAAGCAGTTAAAAATGGCTGGCCCTTAAAAATAGAAGTGGGCTTAATAGGCTCCTGCACAAATTCTTCATATGAAGATATTTCGAGAGCAGCATCTGTTGTAAAAGATGCAGTTGATAAAAAACTTAGTGTAACATCAGAATTTACAATTACACCGGGTTCTGAACAAATAAGAGCAATTGCAGAACGTGATGGCTATCTGGATATTTTCACAAGTATTGGTGGCAAAATATTTGCAAATGCCTGTGGTTCATGCATTGGTCAATGGAGCCGCGAGGGTGCTGAAAAAGCTGAAGTAAACACAATTATTCACTCTTTCAACCGAAATTTTGCTAAAAGAGCTGACGGAAACCCAAACACTTATGCCTTTGTTGCTTCACCCGAAATTGTTACCGCAATGGCTATTGCCGGTAATTTAACGTTTAATCCGCTGACAGATAAATTAAAAAATGCTGATGGTGAAGATGTGTTGCTAAATGAGCCTAAAGGTTTTGATTTGCCTCCAAAAGGCTTTGGTAATATTGAAACAGGATATCAGAAATCTGACAAAAATGCAAAAAACATCAATGTTATCATTGACTCAAAATCAGAAAGACTTCAAAATTTAACACCTTTTGCAGCATGGGACGGTAACGATTATGTTGATTTGCCATTATTAATAAAAGCCAAGGGCAAATGCACAACCGATCATATTTCAATGGCAGGTAGCTGGCTCAGATTCAGAGGTCATCTCGAAAACATTTCGAACAATTATATGATTGGTGCTGTAAATGCTTTTAACGACAAAACCAATTATATTTATAATCAGCTGAATAAGAGTTTTGATACAGTTCCTGAAGTTGCCAGATATTATAAAAATGAAGGTTTTGGTTCAATTGTGGTTGGTGAAGAAAATTTTGGCGAAGGTTCATCACGTGAGCATGCTGCCATGGAACCCAGATTTTTGAATGTAAAAACAGTTCTGGTTAAATCTTTTGCCCGTATTCACGAAACCAATCTGAAAAAACAAGGGATATTGGCGCTGACATTTGTAAATAAAGATGATTACAATAAAATTCAGGAAAACGATAAACTAAGTGTAATTGGTCTGGCTGATTTTGCAGAAGGCAAACAAATAGAAGTTGTAATCAGACATATTGATGGAACTACAGAAAAAATAACTGCAAATCATACCTATAATGCAGCTCAGATAGAATGGTTTAAAGCCGGAAGTGCATTAAATTTAATTAGTAAATCAAATAAAAAATAGCTAAACAATAAAAACTATGGAAAAAGAACACAGATTTAATAAAGAAGACCTGATGGACTTCGTGGTAAGATATATGTCGAAACTCGGAGTTCCGGCTGAAGATGCTAAAATTGTAGGCGATGTTTTAATTTCTGCTGATGTACGTGGTGTAGAATCACATGGTTTGTTGCGTTTGGGTTCCTATTACGGGAACAGAATCAGCAAAAATTATATTGATCCTACTACTCCATTCAAAATAATTACAGAAACACCAACCACAGCATTGATAGACGGTGGTAATGGTTGCGGACAGGTAGTTTCGTACAAAGCTATGCAAATGGCGATTGAAAAAGCAAAAAAATCAGGTTTGGCAGCTATAACAGTTAACAATAGCAATCACTTTGGTATTGCAGGTTATTATTCAATGATGGCTTTGGAACATGGCATGATAGGAATTTGTATGACCAATTCTCAACCATTGGTTGCCCCTACTTATGGCCGAACAGCCGTTATGGGCACAAATCCAATTAGTGTTGCAGCTCCTTCAAACACTGAGTATCCATATGTTTTGGATATGGCAACCAGTGCTGTAGCTTATGGAAAAATTCAGCTTTATGAAAAGAAACAGGAAAAAATTCCATTGGGATGGGGTATTGATGAAGATGGATTGGTAACAGATAATCCTTCAAAAATAAAACCAGGTGGTCATGGAGCATTACTTCCATTAGGTGGTATGGATATAACTGCGGGTTACAAGGGTTTTGGACTGGCAATTTTTGTCGAAATCATGTGTTCCATCTTATCAGGTGGTAATTATCTAACTCAAGTTGGATCACCATCAAAACCTGAACCAACAGGAGTTTCACACTTTTTTATGGCAATTAACATTGAAGCTTTCAGACCATTAATTGATTTTAAAATGCAACTGGATGATATGATTAGATTGTTAAAATCATCTCCATTGGCAGTAGATAGGGATGAAATACTTGTTGCAGGTACTAAAGAATTTGAATATCAAAAATACAATGAAGTTAATGGAGTTCCTTTAATTCAGCCAATTGTTGACGATTTGATGAAAGAAGCCGAAAAAGTTGGCGTTGAATTTCCATTAGAAAAAGCTATAAACAAATAATTAAAAATAAAAATGACAGCTGAAAAAATTACAATAAAACAAGGTAAATTAAATGTTCCTGATAATCCGATTATTCCTTTTATAGAAGGAGATGGAACCGGAGTTGATATATGGAACGCATCGGTAAGAGTTTTTGATGCCGCAGTTGAAAAAGCCTATAAGGGCAAAAAGAAAATTGCATGGAAAGAAGTACTGGCTGGTGAAAAAGCCTTTAACCTTACCGGCAATTGGCTTCCCGAAGAAACACTTGCAGATTTCAGAGAATATCTTGTAGGCATAAAAGGACCTTTAACAACTCCTGTTGGAGGCGGAATGCGTTCATTGAATGTGGCTTTACGTCAGGAACTTGATCTATACACCTGCTATCGCCCAGTTCGTTACTTCACCGGAGTTCCAAGCCCGGTTAAACGTCCGGAACTGGTTAACATGATTATTTTCAGGGAAAACACCGAAGATATATATGCAGGTATTGAATTTATGTATGGCAAACCTGAAACCGAAAAAGTTAAAAAATTTCTTATTGAAGAAATGGGTGTAAAGTCAATCAGGTTCCCTAAAACGGCATCTATCGGTGTGAAACCTGTTTCTCAGGAAGGTTCAGAAAGACTAATCCGTCAGGCAATTAAACTTGCTATTGAAAGGAAATTACCATCTGTAACCCTGGTACACAAAGGTAATATCATGAAGTTTACCGAAGGTGCTTTTATGAAATGGGGATACGAACTGGCTGAACGCGAATTTGGCAATGAAGTATTCACATGGAAACAATACGATATCATTAAAAAAGAAAAAGGTGAAGATGCTGCAAATGCAGCTCAGGCAGAAGCCGAAAAAGCAGGCAAAGTAATTGTAAAAGATGTGATTGCTGATGCTTTTCTTCAACAAATTTTAACTCGTCCGGCTGAATATTCGGTAATTGCTACTTTAAATCTGAACGGCGATTATATTTCTGATGCTTTGGCTGCTATTGTTGGTGGAATCGGGATTGCTCCGGGTGCTAATATCAATTATGAAACCGGTCATGCAATTTTTGAAGCTACGCACGGAACTGCACCCAAATATGCAGGATTGGATAAAGTAAATCCGGGTTCTGTAATTTTATCAGGTGCTCTTATGTTTGAATATATGGAATGGTTTGATGTTTCGAATCTGATATATGATGCTATTGATAAAACCATTCAGCAAAAGAAAGTTACCTATGACTTCCATAGACTAATGGAAGGTGCAACACTATTGAAGACATCAGAATTTGCTGATGCCATCATTTCTAATATGTAATTAAATAACTAAACAAATTTTTATAATGGAGACCAAAAAATTCATTCAAAAACTCGAAAATTCTGTAAAAGAAGCTTGTGTTATTGATAATTCTTTTTACGAAAAATTTGATGTAAAAAGAGGTTTGAGAAATAAGGATAAATCGGGTATTTTAGCCGGATTAACTAATATTGGAGCTGTAATAGGCTACGATAATGCGGATGGTGTTATGAAGCCTGTTCCGGGCAGATTGCTTTACAGAGGAATTGATATCGAAGATCTGGCTAATGGTTTTAAAGTGGACCAACGCCATGGTTTTGATGAAACAATTTATTTGCTTTTAACAGGCAAACAACCATCTAAAGAAGAATTGACAACGTTTACCGAGCACATGGCTCAATTACGCAAACTACCTGATTCTTTTATTAAAAACATGATATTAACGATGAAAGGACGCGATGTATTAAACATGTTATCACGTTCGATACTCGGTCTTTATACTCTCGATCCGCGTGCCGATGATATTTCTCTGCAAAATATGATTGAGCAAACATTAAATATTATTGCCAAATTCCCTACCATAATTGCTTATTCCTATCAGGCAATGAGCCATGCTTATCAGGGAAAAACTTTATCTATCAGATATCCGAGTCCGGTATTAAGTACTGCCGAAAATTTCCTTTATTTGGTAAAGGGTGGCAATTCGCGTTATACCAAACTTGAAGCTGATTTGTTGGATCTGGCTTTGGTGTTGCATGCCGAACATGGTGGAGGTAATAATTCTACTTTTACAATGCGTGTAACCAGTTCGAGCGAAACTGATATTTATTCTTCTGTTACTGCTGCTATAGGCTCATTAAAAGGACCTTTGCATGGTGGAGCCAATCTGAAAGTACTGGAAATGATGGAAGATTTGAAACGTAATGTTTCTAACTGGAAAGATGCGGCTGAAGTGAAAGATTACTTGGTAAAAACGCTTAATAAGAAAGCTAATGATTTTAGTGGAAAGATTTATGGTATCGGACATGCGGTTTATACCATTTCCGATCCGAGAGCTATTCTTTTAAGAGAAAGAGCCCGCGATCTGGCTATTGAGAAAGACAAAATTGATGAATTTGAACTTTACGAACTTGTTGAAAAACTGGCTCCGGATACCATTGCCGAGTTTAAAGGCAACGGACCTGACAAACAGGTTTGTATCAATGTTGATTTTTACTCAGGTTTTGTTTATTCATGCATTGCTATTCCTAAAGAATTGTTTACACCATTGTTTGCAATGGCAAGAGTAGCAGGCTGGTGTACTCACCGCATTGAGGAATTAACATTTTCTGCCAAACGTATTATTCGCCCGGCATACAAAAATGTTTATCCAAAGCAAGAATATATTCCAATTAATAATCGTTAATAATAATAATTTACTATTTTTACATTTTGAAAATTAAAAAATATTTACAATATGAAAGAGTTTGGTGACAATAGATTAGAAGAAGCATACAGCCACGTTTTGAACGGAGATATTGATGATGCTGTTGCAATTTTTGAAAAACAATTGGAAGAATATCCTGAAAGCACTCATTTGCTGATGGAGCTTGCCAGTTTGTACTACATTCAGGGGGAAATGACCAAATGTATCTGCGCTTACAAAAAAGTATTGCAGATTAAACCAGATAGTATGTTTGTGAACTATCGTATGGGGGTGGCTTTGTACAGAGCTACTCATTTTACCAAAGCTGTTGAAGTTTTCAACAAAATAGTAGAGTCGGGCAAACGTATGCCAATGACTTATATCTGGTTGGGTTTAAGTTATTATCATTTGGGTGATGAAGAAAAGAGTATTGATGCTTACCGCAAATTACTGGAACTTTGTCCGGATGCTACCATGGCAAACTATTATGTGGGAATTGCACTGAAAGCTTCGGGCAGATACGAAGAAGCATTGCCTTTCTTCGAAAGATTGGTAAAAGAAAACAATCGTCATGTATCTGCTCACTATCATTTAGGCAGAACATATATGCGTACTTTTAAATACGATCTGGCAAAAGAAGAATTCAGAAAGGTATTGGAGTTAGATCCATACAATAATAATGCTCAGGAAATGTATGATTATATAAGCGATGATCATTCTTTCTAAGGTATTAAATTTTAATTGATTAATAATGTAAAAGCTGTCCGTTAGGGCAGCTTTTTTTGTATTTAAACTATTACTTCTGAATTCTCTGCAAATAAAACAGACATCCTCAATGCAAAAACAGCTTTCTTGAATGCAAAATATGCAATCTTGGGGAGCAAAACAGCTTTCTTGGATGTTAAATATGAAATCTTGGGGAACAAATCAGCTTTCTTGGATACAAAATATGAAATCTTGGATAGCAAAACAGCTTTCTTGGGTATAAAATATGCATTCTTGGGAAGCAAAACTGCTTTCTGGGGAACAAAATATCAAATCTTGGAGAGTAAAACTGCTTTCTTAAATACAAAATATGAAATCTTGGGGAGCAAAACTGCTTTCCAGAAGGGAGTATAAATAAGTTTGTGTAAACATATCTGAGTGTTTTATAATTTGATTTATATTTTGTATTAAACCTATTCTATTCATTTTTCATTAAATGTTTACTTAATGTAAATTTATTTATTTTATAAACAATATTCTAAAACTCTTACTGATATTGATATTTAGACTGTTTTAATTATTTAGAATATTTATAAATTACATAAAATTAACAAAAAAATATTGTTAATTGAATAACATTAAAATAATTATTGTATTTTTGAAGCGAAATTATTAAAGATAATTTCCTAAAAATAATTAAATAATTAAAAAAGTATAACGTATATGGAAAAAACAATTTCATTAAAGTTACAAATGTACAACAAAACGGATTTTGTTTTTGTGAAGTATGAGAGTGTATGGGCTGCTAAACCGGCTTTTAAAGAAAACGTAATCTTATTCAGAGAGAATAAGGGATTTGTTTATGAAAATGACAATAAGCAGACTAAATCGGCATCGTCGAGCGGAAGCAAATTGATGGCTCGTGATAATATGCTGAATCTGGCTCAGTTGGTTTGTAATCTGGGTATAACTTATGCAAGCTCTACATCTGACAAAAAGTTAATGCCGATGTTTAATTTTTCGCCTAGCGAATTAAAAGAAGGATTGGAAAAGGAAGTAAGCAAAAGATGCGATGATATCAGCAAAGCTGCTTTGCCAATTCTGGATAAACTGATAGATTTGGGTATGCCTGCTGACCAGCTTGATAAGCTGAACATAGCAGTAGCTGATTATCAGGCAGTGATTGATCTTCCGCAAAGTATTATAAATGCCAGTAAATCGGCTAAGGAAGATATGCTGAAGTTTATTGCAGTATGTGATGATATACTGAAACTACGCTTAGATAAAATGATGCTGTTGTTTAAGGATACGAATCCCGATTTTTACAACGAGTATTTTAATGCCCGCTATATTGGAGGCTGGAGCCGTAAAGATAACGGCGATATTGAAGGTAGCGAAGAAGAACCGGAAGTTTAGGAAATAAAAAGCCGCCCTGTTTTTTTAGAAAATGGGGTGGCTTTTATAATAAATAAGTGGATACCAGAATCCATTATACCCATAGGATAATATATCCTACATACTAATCTGGGTAAAAAAGGTTGAGGGGCAATGTGATATGTGAATGAATAGTAACATAATACAAGCAAATTTATTAAACAATAATTCTAATAGATATGAAAAAAACAATTTTACTGATTTTTATGCTGTTTGGCTTTGGAAGTGTTTTTTGCCAGACTAATCAACCGGAAGTGATTTCTTCTTCGGGTGATTATTTTAAACCAAATGCTTCGTCTCCTACTTTGAGCTGGACTATGGGTGAATGTATCACTGAAACCCAAACTTCAGCTAATAACATTATTACACAAGGTTTTCAGCAAAACTTTGAGTATATTATTGGCGTTGGAATAACAGAAAACCCTGATAAGGATTTTTCCATTAAGGTTTTCCCGAATCCTGCTACAGATTTTATTACAGTTTCTATTAATCCATTAACCGGAAAAGCCAGCGAATATCTTATCGAACTTTACGATTTGCAGGGCAAAAAGCTTTATACTGCCACTTATACTCAGGATGAATTTAAGCTGGATATGTTTACTTATCCTGCCGGTACTTTCATGCTGAAAGTTATGACGAAAGGAAATAAAACCTTACAAAATTTTAAAATTCAAAAAAACAAATAAACACAAATACTATGAAAAAATTTACAAATTTAGCAGTACTTCTGCTTTTTACTTTTCAATTTGCATTTTTTACCTCTTATTCACAATCGCCCAAAAAGTTTAAATACCAGACTGTAGTAAGAAACAGCATAGGTGCAATAGTACATAACCAGCCAGTAGCTTTTAAAATTTCTATTTTGCAGGGAAACGCAACAGGAACTGTTTCTTATTGTGAAACTCAATCTAAAACCACCAATGATTTTGGATTGGTAAATCTTGAAATTGGTAACGGCACCTTAGTTACCGGAACCATAAATGCTATCAACTGGGCTAACGGACCCTATTTTGTGAAAGTAGAACTTGACATTACCAATGGCAGCAATTTTATTACAATGGGAACTTCCGAATTGCTTTCGGTACCTTATGCCTTGTATGCCGAAAAAGCTGGAACTACCACCTATACAGAAACCGATCCAATATTTGCAGGTCATATAGCTTATGGTATTAATGCTTCTAATATTACCAATTGGAATGCAGCTTTTGGCTGGGGAAATCACACTGGTTTGTACAGACCAATCAGTTGGGTTCCCGCATGGATTGATATTAATTCAAAGCCAACTACTCTTGCCGGTTACGGAATTACTGATGCTTTTAATGGCACTTGGGCAAGTTTGACAGGCAAACCAGCACTTTGGGATAGTAGCTGGGCAACAATTAAAAATAAACCAGCGTTTGCTACAGTTGCCACAAGTGGTAATTATAACGATTTAAGCAATAAACCTACATTATTTAGTGGTAATTTTGCTGATTTAACTAATTTACCTACCACTCTTGCCGGACATGGAATAACTAATGCCATGAGCACCAGCCACGTAGCCAATGCCATTACTGCAACTAATATTACCAACTGGACTACTGCTTTTGGCTGGGGAAACCATGCCGGATTGTACCGTCCTATAACTTATGTACCTGCATGGAGTGAAGTTACCAGCAAACCAAGTTTTGCTACCGTTGCCACCACAGGAAGTTATAACGATTTAAGCAATAAACCCGCTTTGTTTAGTGGCAGTTTTGCTGATATAAGTAACAAACCAACCACTCTAGCCGGATATGGAATTTCCGATGCCATGAGTATTTTACATGCTGCCAACAGCGTTTCCGCTACAAGTATTACTAACTGGAATGCAGCTTTTGGTTGGGGAAACCATGCCGGATTATACCGTCCGATTAGTTATGTGCCAACTTGGAACGACGTTACCAGCAAACCCAGCTTTGCCACAGTTGCCACTTCCGGAAATTATAATGATTTAAGCAATAAACCAAGTTTTAACGGAAGCTGGGCAAGTATAACTGGAACGCCTACAACCTTAGCAGGCTATGGAATTACCAATGCCATGAGCACAAGCCATGCTGCCAATGCCATTACTGCAACTAATATTACCAACTGGAATACTGCCTTTGGTTGGGGAAACCATGCCGGATTGTACCGTCCGATAACTTATGTACCTGCATGGAGCGAAATTACCAGCAAACCTAATTTTGCTACAGTAGCTACAACAGGTAGTTATAATGATTTAACAAATAAACCCGCTCCTTATGTAGCAGGTACAGGTATTCAGTTTACAGGAAGTACCATAAGTGCTAATTTAAATTTAAGTGTTTCAAGTTCAGGAGATACTTTATGGCTTAATCCCGGTAATTTTGTTATTGTTCCTTCAATCAGTTCTGTTAATGCAACTTCTCCAATAGTTTCAAATACAACAATTACAAATATAACCCAAACAACTGCCAATATGGGATATACCATTGCATTGTATGGTGCTCCTACCATTACAACAAGAGGAGTTTGCTGGGATACATTAATAAATCCGACTATCGCTAGTTATAAAACAACAGAAACAGGAGGAACAGGTACATTTACCAGCAGTATGACAGGATTACAGTTTAACAAAATATATTATACAAGAGCTTATGCAATTAATGCTAATGGAATTTATTACAGTAGCGTTAGAACATTTTCAACCTTGCCATCAACAGCTACAATTACAACATTTGATACTGCTAATGTTACCCAAACAACAGCAATAAGCGGTGGTGTTATAACTGATAACGGAGGTGCAAACGTAACCGAAAGAGGGGTATGTTGGGCAACTTCCCAAAATCCTACTATAAATAATAATAGAACATCCAATGGTATTGGTTTAGGAAGCTTTACATCCAATTTAACCAATTTACAACCAAATACATCATATTATTACAGAGCTTATGCCACTAATAGTGCAGGAACAAGCTATGGTGATCAAAAAAGTTTTATTACTAAATTTGTTCTGCCAGATATTATTACAGATACTGTAGTGAGTATTAATCAGATTTCTGCAACTGTAAATTCATATATTATTTCACAAGGGAGTAGTTCTGTTTCAGAAAGAGGTATTTGCTGGAATTATAATCCCAATCCTACAATATATAATAATAAAATTAATTCAGGTAGCGGAATTGGAAACTTTTCAACTACAATGAGTAATCTTCGTCCCAACACAACCTATTATGTTAGAGCTTATGCAACTAATAGCTTTGGTACAATATACGGAGCTAATAAAAGTTTTACAACAACCAATGCATATTATGAAGGTTTTGAAAATGGATATCCAACAATTTGGTCAGGTATTGGATGGGGAATTTCTAATACGAATACTCCTTATGAAGGGTATAATTGCTTAAGATCGAACCAAAATAATGATTCTATTCAATTTACAAAAACTGTAACAACTTCACCAAATGGTAATATCTCATTTTATTATAAAGGGAATTCTGATTCATGGTGTGGGCATTCAACTAGTTTTTATATTGATAATGTTTTGCAAGCAACATTTAGTGATGGACAATGGGCTCTTCATAGCTATTCTGTACCTTCTGGAGTGCATACATTTAAATGGAAAGTTATTGATAATTGTGGTCATTTAGGAGGAGTAAATATAGATTACATAATAGTAAGTCCATAATTAAAATAAAGCCAACTATCCTAATAGTTAAATAGGATAGTTGGCTAAAATTTATTTTCAAAAAATGTAATTTTTTAAATAGTAATAATATGGGAAATCCTTATAAAAATCAAGAGTATCTGGTTAAAATATTAAGGGACGAAATCAAAGATGTGAAAGAATGTTTTAATAAATATTCTTATCAATCATTGGTTTTCTGTGGTGCTCTTTTTGCTTTCATCATAAAAGATATGTCGTCAACATCATACCTTTTCTTATCTTCAATTCCTGCAATCCTATTACTAATTATTGTTAAGAGGATTGGAATACATAAATACTCAACTGCTAATAGAAATTCTGGTTATGAGTTATTTTTATCAAGACTCGAAAACCTAAACAATAAAAATAAAATATCTAATAACGAATATACAATTTTAAAATCTCAAAGTTGGGAAGAAGTACTTAGAGCATGGAGAATAGTACAACCAATTATTTTTGAAAGTATTTATAAAACAAATGAAAATTTAGAATTTAAAAATTGCAACAAATTGTTTTCTCCTTTTAAAAGATTACATCCGAAATTATATTCCTATAGAAATGAAGTTAAAGAGTACATTAAAAAAAACAGGGGTAATATGAATACTGCTTACCCTTGGTTTGATTTAAAAGAATTATCTTATAGTAAAAAAATAAAAAGAAGCAGATATTATGTAGGATCTTATCTTGAAAAGATGTTTAGTGTTTTGGATATGATGCAGTTTTTGTTATTAACTCCCTTTGTGTTTTATCTTTATAGAAATATTGATTCATTTAATAAAATCAATAATTCTTTGAACAGTTTTAAATGCAATATTTTTAATCAAAGTCTTCTTTCTGATAATATTAAAATTACTTTTACTTTTTTATTATTATTTATCATAATTTTAATAATGTTATTTAACCAATCAAGAGTTAAAAGAAGACGAAAAATGTTAGAGAATGAATTATTATCAATTCATTCTTGTAGTATTACATGGAATGCAGTTGTTTTAATTCATCTTTTAGCATTAAAAGAATCTACTGATTACAGACATTATACAGAAGAACTTGTGAAGATTGCTGAAAATTTGGTTCTAAAAACAGAAGATAATATTTGTGGAACCTTTAACATTCATCAATGGATTGAAAAGAATATCAAAAAAATAAATTAAAGAAATATGATACTCCCCAAAAACAGGACAAAAAGTTAAGATAAATGAAGTAATGTAATTAAAAAAAACAATAATTAATCATTTTTGTTACTATATTTACAAACGATTTACAAATTATGCACAAAAACTTATGATAATTAATTTTTCTGTACAGAATTTTCATTCGATAAAAGAATAATGGTTAATGGGAAAAATTCACCAAATCAATAAATCGCAACATCACCAATTCTTTTTTATAAAGGCTTAAAATAAATGATTATTTTTGTAAAAATAAAATACGAGTTTTTGGTTTGAATATTTTTTTATTTAATAACGTAAGTTTTATTTATAATAAAAATGGGGTATGATACAACAGCAGGAGGTTTTAAACTATTTATTAAACAATAAAGAAATGTTTTATAAACAGTTCAATATTATTAAAATTGGTATTTTCGGTTCTTATGCACGTAACGAGCAAACCGAAAATAGCGATATTGATATAATAATTGAAATGCCTCGCGGTACTGAAGATATTTTTGAAAAAAAACTGCTTTTAAAAGAAATGCTTAAATCACAATTTCATCGTGAAGTTGATATTTGCAGAGAAAGAGCTATTAAACCATTGTTCAGAGAAATGATTTTAAAAGATACAATTTATGTTTAGTAAAGATATTATCTTAGTGAAACAAATGTTGCAAACCATTGAAAGGATCTTTGAGTATTCAACAATTTTTGACAATACAGATGATTTTGCTGCTGATTATAAATCTTTTGATGCTACATTAATGAATTTCGTAGCATTAGGCGAAACCGTCGGCAAATTAAGTGATGAATTCAGAGATAAGCATTCAAGTATTGAATGGTCGAAAATATATGCTTTCAGAAATATAATCGCTCACGATTATTTTGGTATTGATGATGAAGAAGTTTTTGGAATAATAAAAAAGCATATACCAAAATTGCAAACTGATTTGCAAAATCTAATAAATTAAACATTCCTTTTTCCCCTTTTATATTTAATCTATGATATAGCACTCCAACTGCACTATTATATTTTCTAAAAACAAGACATACTGTTTTGAAAAAGGATTAACTTTATTAAAAAAACATTAATTAATCATTTTTGTTACTATATTTGCAGTGTATTTACAAATTAAGCACAAAAACTTATGATAATTAATTTTTCTGTACAGAATTTTCATTCGATAAAGGACAAAGTTACTTTATCTTTTGAGGCCACAGTAGCTAAGGATCTGGAAGGTTATTATATTATAGAACCCAAACCGGGCTTGCGATTATTAAAGCTGGGGCTTATATATGGTGCCAATGCTTCGGGAAAGACAACAATTCTAATGGCATTGGATTTTTTGAGAGAAATGGTTTTAAATCCTTTTGAGAAAAAGACTGATACTTTTGATTTTAAGCCTTTTCTTTTCGATAATCATACTCCCCATGAAAACACTTTTTTTAGTCTTGAGTTTCTCCAAAAAGGAGTTAAATATTTGTATGAAATTGAGTTAAATTATGAAGCTATCATTAATGAAAAATTGTTTTTCTATAGTCCAAATAAAGCAGTTGTATTTGAAAGAAAGACTGATTTAGAAAAGCAATTGAGTATTATAGACTTTGGTAGTAAAATAAAAATCAACAAAGAACATAAAGCAATATTAGAAGCTAATACATTATCGAATAATACTGTAATTGGTGGCTTTGCGAAAACAAATATTGAATCAAGTGAGTTACGGGGTGTTTCAGATTGGTTTAGAAATAAATTAAAACAAATAATTGGTCCAAAAACTAGTTTGTTAAATTTTGTTTCTAATAAGCTAGAGAACAGCATAATGGATAAAAAATATATTATTGAGTTTCTTAAAAAGGCTGATTTTAGAATTACAGATATAACAATAGATAAAGGTGAAAAAGAAGTTGATGCTAAAATAATTAAATTTATTTCTGAAAAAGTATCATTATCAGATGAAGAAATAAATATAATAAAAGAAAAAAGTAAAACAGAAAGTAAAGAAATTTTTTTTCAACATAGTATTGAAAATGGGGAAATATATAAACTTCCATATAAAGATGAATCATCAGGCACACAACGTTACTATCAATTTAGTGGACTGCTTGATTTAATGATTAGAAATGAAATGATTATCACTATAGATGAATTGGAATCATCGTTACATCCCGATTTATTAAAGCATTTTTTGTTGACATTTCTGGTGAATTCAAAGCACTCACAGTTAATAGCTACTACGCATTACCGTGAATTGTTAATGGAAAAGGATATCTTAAGAAATGATGCAATTTGGTTTACCGAGAAAAAGGAAGATGGAAGTACTGATTTGTTTTCTCTGACAGATTTTGATTCGTCGGTAATACGCAATACCAGCTCGGTTTACAATGCTTATAAGATAGGCAAACTGGGAGCCGTTCCCAATTTAAGTGATTACTATATTGATATGGAAGATGGCAAGGAATAATCCCAAACGGAAAGCCAGCGGTAAAAAGAAATTTACCATATTAGTAGATGGTGAAACTGAAATCTGGTATTTTCAGATGATGAAAAAGCATGAAGCTTTGCCTGTTGATATTAAACCTGATCTTCCGGCCAAAAAGAAATTGAAAGACCAATACGAAGAAGTTCTGGAATATGCCAAACATTCGGATAAAGTAATATGGATGCTTGATTTCGATACGCTTATAAAAGAGGAAAGCGAAACAAAAGCTAAGGGCAAATCAAAAATTCAGGAATTTAAAGAATATGTAAGTAAATTAAAGAAGTTTGATAATGTTGAGGTTTTGGTAAATACACCTTGTCTGGAATATTGGTATTTGTTGCATTTTACAGAAACAGGGAAGTATTTTGCAAACTGCGAAAGTGTGGTGAAAGAACTTAAAAAAAATGATTGTCTGAAAGATTACCAGAAAACGCAAAGCTATTATAAAAAGAAGAATAACGATATTTATAAAAAACTAAAAGAATTACAGAAAGAGGCTATTGCAAGAGCCAAAAAACTGGGTGATTTTGATTTAAACAATACAGAAACTGCCAAAGCAGAGATATATAAAGTGTTTGATTTATTTGATTTAAAAATCAAATAAATTAAACTATCCTCACTTCTTCCCTGTCTCATTATTTTCTTTTACTCTGTATCTTACAATTCTTGCAATCAGATTATAGGGCATTGGCTCATTAAGTGGAAACTGAACCGAACCTTTGCCTTGTTTGTATTTTGCAAGTTCGTCTTTAAATTCGGTATGTCCCGATGGAGTTGCATAAAATCCGATATGATTTTTAAATGCAGCAAAATAAACCAAAGGTTTTTTATTGCATTTGTATGCCGGCATACCATAAGAAAAACTTTCTTCGGCATCAGCAGCATTTTCTTTTATTATGTTTCTGATATTATTTAATATCTCCTGCACATCAGCCGGAAATCCCTGAATATATTCTTCAATCTGATTCATTGCTTTAAAAGTTTATTTGTATTATAAAACCTCAAATATTTTTTTTATTGTCCACTAATACTTCGACTTCGCTCAGTACAAGTTACACTAATTTTTTTTAAAATAATTAAATAACGACAAAAACCTGCAACTTTTTATTAATAAAGCACTAATAAAAATCCTTACGGATTTTAGGGTATTTTAAATCCAAAGTATAATATTAATATCCTTAAGCATATCAAGTTTTTCTTTTTTCCTTATTTCTGCTTTAAGCGGAAGCAAATAGGTATTCTGTTTGGTATCGAACCAAATGGCAGTTTCCCATTGGGTATTTGCAATTTTGGCTGTAGCTTTTAGTCGTCCCCAACCCTCTTCCATCCATTTCAGATTTTCACGTATTTCTGTTGAAATTTCTATGGGTAACGATACAAAATACCAAGCCATTGGCGAGGAATATTGCCACATTTTTGCCGTGAACTCATATTTGATTTTTGTCGTCATTTTATGAATGTTTTCCATTATTAACAACAAATATCTGTTTACTTGGTTTGGAAAGCTTTCTTTGGGGGTTTATAATTATTGTATATTTCGACATCTAAAGATACGTTGAAATTACTAAAAAGATGCGGAGCTTTTTATAAACTGCTCCGCATCTTTTTATGTGTGCTTCTTATAGTTTTTCAATATTTCGGAATACAAACTTATTATCAAACATATCGAGCACAATCTTTTGATCGGAAGTTATCTGTCCTGACAAAATATATTTCGATAATTCATTAAGTATATATTTCTGAATAATACGTTTAAGCGGACGGGCACCATATTGCGGGTCGAAACCCAATTCGGCCAAGTGTTCCATTGCATAATCTGTTGCTTCAATCTGTATATTATTCTTTTTGAGTAATTCGCTCAAATGTTCCAGCTGAATATCTACTATTTGCCTGATTTCATTTTTGCTAAGCGGGTTAAACATAATAATTTCGTCAATACGATTCAGAAACTCAGGACGAATGCTTTGTTTTAGCAATTCCATTACATCAAACTTAATTTTTTCGAGTTCATTTAAACGATTTCCGGCATTTACTTTTGTCAAACCCTCCTGTATTAAATGCGAACCAATATTAGAAGTCATAATGATAATGGTGTTTTTAAAATCAGCTGTACGACCTTTGTTATCGGTAAGGCGTCCTTCGTCGAGCACCTGAAGTAAAACATTAAACACATCGGGATGAGCCTTTTCAATTTCATCCAGAAGAACAACCGAATAAGGTTTACGCCGGATGGCTTCGGTTAATTGTCCACTTTCTTCATAACCCACATATCCCGGAGGTGCACCAATTAAACGTGAAACCGTATGCTTTTCCTGATATTCAGACATATCAATGCGAACCATGGCATTTTCATCATTGAACAAAAACTCAGCCAGCGCTTTAGCCAGTTCGGTTTTACCCACACCGGTAGTACCTAAAAATATAAATGAACCAATCGGGCGTTTGGCATCCTGCAAACCTGCACGACTTCTTCTGATGGCATCGGCAATAGCTTCGATAGCATCGTCCTGCCCCACTACCCTTTTATGCAAAACACTTTCTAATGTCAATAATTTTTCTCTTTCACTTTGCAGCATTCTGCTAACCGGAATTCCTGTCCATTTCGAAATAACTTCTGCAATATCTTCGCTGCCAACTTCTTCTTTAATCATTGCCTGATTTGATTGCAATCCCGAAAGAAGAGCTTTAAAATCAACTACATCCTTTTCGGCATCTTTAATCTTACCATAACGCAATTCGGCTACTTTGCCATAATCGCCACTGCGCTCAGCTTGTTCAGCTTCAAACCTAAAGTTTTCGATATCTTTAACTTTTTGCTGAATTTTCTCAACCAATTCTTTTTCAGCCTGCCATTTTGTCTTTAAATGATTACGTTCATCGCTCAGATTGGCAATTTCTTCATTCAATTGTTTTAGTTTCGATTGATCGTTCTCACGTTTAATAGCCTCACGTTCAATTTCCAACTGTCGGATACGGCGTTCGGCTTCATCCAGTTCTTCGGGAACAGAATTAATTTCCAAACGGAGTTTTGAAGCTGCTTCATCTATCAAATCAATGGCTTTATCAGGCAAATAACGATTACTGATGTATCGCTGCGAAAGTTCAACTGCTGCTATAATTGCCTCATCTTTAATACGAACCTTATGATGAACTTCATAACGTTCTTTTAAACCTCTTAAAATTGAAATGGCATCAATGGCAGAAGGTTCGTCTATTAAAACCATCTGAAAACGACGTTCCAGTGCTTTGTCTTTTTCAAAATACCGTTGATATTCCTTGGTTGTGGTTGCTCCAATGGCACGTAATTCGCCACGCGAAAGTGCGGGTTTTAATATGTTGGCGGCATCCATTGCACCTTCTCCCCCACCACCGGCTCCAACCAAAGTATGTATTTCATCAATAAAAAGAATTACTTCACCTTCTGATGCAATTACTTCTTTGATAACGCTTTTCAATCTTTCTTCAAACTCACCTTTGTATTTTGCACCTGCAATCAATGCACCCATATCCAGTGAAAATATCTGTTTCGATTTCAGATTTTCGGGAACATCACCATTTACAATACGATGAGCCAAACCTTCGGCAATAGCTGTTTTACCGACACCGGGTTCACCAACAAGTATCGGATTATTTTTGGTTCTTCTCGACAAAATCTGCAAAACCCTTCTGATTTCGTCATCACGACCAATTACCGGATCTAACTTGCCTGTTTTTGCCATATCATTCAGATTGCGGGCAAAACGGTTTAAGGAATTATAGGTTTCTTCGGAAGTCTGACTGTTAACGGTAGAACCCTTTCTTAATTCTTTAATAGCCAGTATAAGATCTTTTTCATTCACACCATTGTCTTTCAGCAATTTTGAAGCTGTATCTTTCTGATTTAAAATACCCAGCAATAAATGTTCTATGGAAACAAATTCATCTCCGAAATCTTTCAGATAAGAAGTTGCTTTAAGCAAAGCCTGATTGGTATCATTAGTAAGATAAGGATTTCCACCACTCACTTTTGGCAGCAATTCTATTATTTTGTCTATGGTCTGGCTTAAAATCTGAGTATTTACATTGTTCTTTTTCAACAAAAAAGGAATCACATTTTCATCTACTTCCAGCAAAGCTTTTAGCAAATGAATATTTTCGATAGCCTGATGCTGATTAGCTGTAGCTATTTCCATAGCTTTCTGAACGGCTTCCTGCGATTTGATTGTGTAATTATTAAAGTTCATAGCATTTTATTTTCAGGTAACAGTACAAACTTTATACCACGTTATAAAAAGAGGTAGAAATGACAAAATGTCAGAAAATACAAGTAATAAAACTGCCAGAATGACAGACATATTTAAATTATATCAGACGGTTTATCAAATATTATTTCTTCGTTAGCATATCCGTCATTTTTCTCAGGATCGTAATTATAAATCCGGCAAATCATTTTTAAGTGTTCATTAAGCCTTTCTTCCGGACTTAACGAATTCCAATATCTGTAATTATCAGTTTCCTGTTCTTCAAAACTCGAAAAAATTAATGTTTTTTCTTTATTTTCATTGTTTACAGAATCCATATCAGACTAATTTTCACAAAGATACTATAAAATGAAGGAAGGAGTTAAATTACATTTACTTCCATTTCCAGATCAACACCAAACAAATTAAATACTTCGAGTTGAATTGCTTTTGCTAAAGCCAGAATTTCTTTTCCGCTAGCGTTTTCTTTATTTATAAGCACCAAAGCCTGTTTATGATGTACTACTGCATTCCCCAGACTTTTGCCCTTCCAGCCGCTTTTTTCAATAAGCCAGCCGGCAGCAAGTTTATAACCATCGCCCGATGGAAATGCACGTAAACGTGGAAATTCTGCAGCCAGTTCTTCATATTTTGCAGTACTTATACTTGGATTTTTAAAGAAACTTCCGGCATTGCCTTTGAGCTTGGGATCGGGTAATTTGCGACGACGAATGGCTTCTATGGCTTTGCTGATATGAAAAATACTTGGTTTTACATTCATAAATTCCAGTTCTTTATTTACATCGCCATAATGTGTTATAAAAACGGGTTTCTTTGTCAATCTGAAATTAACGGCAGTAATAATATATTTATCTTTGGCTTCATTTTTAAAAATACTGCTTCTATATCCGAACTTGCATTCTTCGTTACTGAATACAATGGTTTCGCCATTTACAATATCAATAGCTTCAACACTCTGAATTACATCTTTTACCTCAACACCATAAGCTCCTATATTTTGCACAGGGCATGTTCCCACATTGCCGGGTATTAAAGTTAAATTTTCAACACCACCCCAATTATTATGTACACAGTGGTTTACAAACTCTTCCCAAACTTCGCCAGCCTGTACTTTTAAATACACAAATTCAGAATCAACCTTTTCTATTTCAATTCCTTTATTGTTGATTTTCACAACAATTCCATCAAAATCTTTGGTTAACAAAATATTGCTTCCACCTCCAAGCAACAAAAAATTACTCCCTTTAAAAATCGGATTTTTAATAATTGAATTAATTTCAGTAATATTATTTACTTCGGTAAAGTATTTTGCTTTTGCTTCAATGCCAAAGGTATTGAAAGCTTTTAATGAAATGTTTTCTTTAATTTGCATAGTATAAAAATATTTGTCAAAATTACTGATAATAGCTGAGAAAATAAAATGAGAAATTTTTCATTTCTATTACAACCTTTTTATTAACTTAGCATCTGATATATAATTGTATTTCAAATATCACGATTTAAAACAATAATACATGAAAAAGAAAATACATTACTTACTGATTATCTGCATTATTATAACAACAAATCACTTAAGTTACTCTCAATGCAGTGTTACTGCCAAAGCTTTGTATCAGGGAAATGCTTTTACCGATACTGTTGAAATTTGTTCAGGAAGTATGACATTGCTTTATGCTGACGCCAATTGTTTGGATACCAATTGCGGTGCTGTAATTATGCAAAACGATTTCAACAATCAATCATTGGGAAATGGATGGTCATCAACTTTAGCTAATCCTGTTTTCAATAATCCCTGTCAATGTCCGTTTGTTGGAGGATTACCACCAATAAGCTGTAACAATGGAGTTCCCGGACAAGCAGGACCTGATGGTGCATTTGCATGGGTAGGTACAACTGTTTCAAACGAAAGAACTCTTATTTCACAATCGTTTGATTTAACACCCTATCTAAATAACAACAACAACTGCAAAATAAATTTCTGGATGATGTATGGCATTACTTCTGATGCCGGAAGCTGTGAAGACCCTGATGCTTCAAATGAAGGTGTACATTTGCAATACTCAATAAATAACGGAGCAAGCTGGACTGATTTTTCAGGACCTAATCAAAAACCGATTGGCAATCTTTCGCCAACACCACCTTATACAACAACTTCACCCGGAACAGGTGGATATTGGATACCAGAATCTACATCATATTTACAAATACAAAGTAGTTTATATTTTTGGAATAAGTATAGTGTTACAATACCTCAAAATATCAAAACGGCAAATACGAGTTTTCGTTGGGCTCAGCTTGCTACCTCTTCTACTGGATATGATGCATGGGGAATAGACAATGTATTGATAGATTGCAGTTATAACGATGTATTATATAATTGGTCAAACGGAACAAACACCAATCAGAATCCTATTTCGCCAACAAGCAGCGGTTGGTATTATATTGATGTTTATGATAATTGCACAAGTAATCCGACACATGCAATTGATTCAATTTACGTGAAAATAAAAGATGTTCCTTCTTCAAACGGGGGGATAATATCAACCCCCATGTATGCATGCAAAGGCTCTAATAACGTGGAAGTTTCAGTTACTCCCCTGCAAAATGCTTTAACATATTCATGGATTTACAGTGGCAACGGAGCCACTATCAATGGTAATTCAAATATTGTTTATGTTGATTTTAACGATTATACAACATCCGGGGTTTTTACTGTTTTTGCCGAAAACGAATGCGGAAGTTCAACTCCTATTATTTCAAGTACATTAAACGTAAGCCAAAGCCCACAGGCTGCTGTAATTACACAAATTGCTGATACTTTATATTCTAACACTTCTCTTAATAATCAATGGTTCAGTACAAATTTTGGAATTATTAACGGAGCTGTTTATCAAAGCTATATTCCATACAATACCGGTGCTTATTATGTAAAAATATTTCAAAATGGCTGCTGGAGCAATCCTTCAAATATTATAAACTATATCAGCAGCGATATAAACAATCCTGAATCAGACGAATATAAGCTGATGCTGTCGCCAAATCCGGCATCTGAGATTCTGACAATTTCATATGTACTTAAGGAAACTACTACTATTAATATATACCTGACAGATTTAAGCGGAAAAGAAATTCTAAAAATAAGCAAAGGCAAACAAAACAGTGGTAAATATAATCTGGAATTAAAAACTTCAGAAATAGCAAAAGGTATATATTTTGTAAATTTTGATAGCGAAAAAAATACGTTGATTAAAAAGTTGATTATTAATTAAACGTTTTGATTATTTGGTTTATTATGATTGAAAAGGCTACCCTTGTTGGTAGCTTTTTTTTTGCACAAACTATTTTACACTCTCTAAGTTATTGGTTATTTAGTTATTTAGTTATTGGGTTATTGGGTTATTGAAAAATAATTTGCGATTATAAATTTTTGATTTTTGAAGTTTTTTATTACACAGAGTTTCACAGAGGAAGCACAGAGTAACACGGAGTTAGATTTTCCCAACCCCTTGGGTACGATAGTTCCCGAGGGGTTTTGGAGAGGGGAAATATTAAATGCAGATTTTTCTTTGTGTCTTTGTGGTTAAAAATAATGGAAAATTTGATTTTAGAATAACGATTAACGAATGCAGATTTGAGAAGTAGCATTGAAAAATCTGCCAGATTTCCTAATATAATTTTCTTTGTGTCTTTAACCAACCCCAACCCCGCTTCCCCTGAAATGGGAAGTGCCTGACTTTCCGTAATCCGCTATGTTAGTGCGTTGTAGCCAAGATTTTTTTTGTCAACCTATATCAGGAAAAGATAGTTTTTATGGAAAAATATTCGTCAACCCCTTGGGTACGATAGTTCCCGAGGGGTTTTTGGATAGGAAAAATAATAAATGAGTTTTTTTTCTTTGTGTCTTTAACCAACCCCAACCCCGCTTCCCCTGAAAGGGGAAGTGCCTGACTTTCCGTAATCCGCTATGTTAGTGCGTTGTAGCCAAGATTTTTTTTTGTCAACCTATATCAGGAAAAAATAGTTTTCGTGGAAAAAAAATTCTTCAACCCCTTGGGTACGATAGTTCCCGAGGGGTTTTTGTGAGGGAAAATATAAAAAGGTTTTTTTTCTTTGCGTCTTTGCGGTTAAAAAAAAGCTCCCGTCTTATCAAATTATATGCCAAACTACCTCCTGAAAATAAAAAAGTGATGAAAAAGTGACGAAATGCTTCGTCATTTTTTTGGTATTACCACTCAGCAAGTTACAGAGGTTTTTTTTGCTTCGTCACTTATTTCTTGCATTCGCTTTTTTGCCGATGTATATTTGCAGCCTCATCTGCCGCGTTCTTTATTAACTATTGAGCAGATGTGTTCGTTCTTATATTATTACATCTTTATTTAAAGATGTATAAGCTAATCTGAAAAGGGCTTTTCCGGTAGATCATTTGCCCTTTTCTGATTTAGCTGACACATTTTCAGGCAGTTTCCGGCATAAGTTTTTTGCTAAGCCCTTTCAGCAGCTACCAAATGTGCTTCCGAGCAGTCGTTTGTCCTTTCAGCAGTTGCCAAATGAGCTTCCGACTCGTCGTTTGCCCTTTCAGCGGTTACCAAATGAGCTTCCGACTCGTCGTTTGCCCTTTCAGCGGTTACCAAATGAGCTTCCGACACGTCGTTTGCCCATTTTAAAGTTGAAGAATGTATATCCGACTCGTCGTTTGCCCATTTTAAAGTTGAAGAATGTATTTCCGACTGGTCGTTTGCCCATTTTAAAGTTGAAGAATGTACTTCCGACTGCCTTTTAGTAAAATCTGAATATTTTTATATTAAAAATATCTATATATTAATTAGTTAAACAATGTATTAATAAAAATAATCTTATGAATTTAGACAGTATTATCAGAAATTCGTTTGAAAACATTACGGCTTCATTAGACAGGAAGTCCATGTTTCTGAACAATCATTACAACAGACTAAAAAACAATACCATTAATGGCCTGCTTGATAGTCCTCTGGCAGAGACTGAAGTTTTCAAAAACAAATGGTTTGAGTTAATCAGTATTCGAAAACAAGCAGATGGCATAAGTAAAACTTATACCTTGCAAGTGAACGAATTGCTTGCTGACTTTACGGCTTTGGCACGGAAAATTGAAAGTGCCGTAATTTATAAGCACGAAAAATTTTCGTTAATCTACAAAGAATGTTTCCCTAATGGTTTGAAAGAATATACCAATGCCAATCAGAGTGAAATATCTAATTTGCTGGTGTATTTAACAGCGTTTGCTATAAAATATGAAGCAAGCCTGGGCAATGAGTTTGTTCTAAAATTTAAAGAATTAGGAATAAGCTGGAACGAACTCAATATAAATCGCGATGCTTCAAAACAAACGCTAAAAGATAGTTCGCCCGAAACAGAGGCATATTGGAAAGAAGTATCGATGCAGTTGTATAAAAATGCCCTTACAATTTTGCTTGCTTGTATTGACAACCGTAACAAAGCAAATTCATACTACGATTTTCGTATAGTAAACTTCCGCCACCACCAGGCAGATAATACAGACCCTGATACTTATACCCTTAGCATAGCTCCCGCCTCCTCAAAAGCTGCTGATTTTGTATTTAATATAGCCGACA
Organism: Bacteroidales bacterium; assembly: GCA_023251515.1. Classification (GTDB taxonomy): domain Bacteria; phylum Bacteroidota; class Bacteroidia; order Bacteroidales; family JACABE01; genus JACABE01. The sequence continues at coordinate 14,410 of JAHEYQ010000042.1, read as the reverse complement.
ATCTGCTGATAATAAACAACGGCAATCAGGCAATTTATTTTTATGCCGCAGTAGCCGCCGATGCACCTCAGCCTGCCCAGCTAACCGAAATAGCCGCCGGCGACGAGCTCGAAATTACCGCTGCCCAACTGGGAGCACCTGCCAATAAGTTTCTGATTTTTGTAAACAAAGACACAACCCAGCAAGCAGAAGTGGAAATAGCACTGATATAAAACTGATTAATACAGGATTCTCTGTAAAAATTTTGCAGAGAATCTTGTTTGTTTTAAAAATATTAATGTAAATTTGTAAAATAATAAACGCAATACAAGAATTTATAGTGAAAACATTATTTAATAGAGCTAAATCTGAAATAAACTTATGGGAAGAGGATTATATATTCGTTAGAAGCAAGGCTATGAAGACATCCACAACCATTAGTAGACTTAAAAAATGAATTGAAATATGACAGACTCAACAAAAGAAAATAAACTTCGAGTAAAAAAATATCTCGGACTTGAGAATGTAAGTGTATTGGCAGGAGCTGGAACTAGTTGGCATTTGGGAGCACCTGTTATAAGAATCATACCAGCTGAACTAAAGCAGCTTTGCAAGAATGACATTGACACATATTTTGGGGAAGGTAAAAATCCATCTTTTGAAGATTTAATGAATTGTCTACAAGCAGATAGATTTATAAAAGGAAAAAAAGGAGAATCAATTTCAGAAATTGACAAGTCAATAAAAACGATGCAGAAATGGTTGTTTGATAATTGTAACACAGAGAAAACAAAATTAAATATTACAGATGATGAGAGGCTCAATAAAAATCGATACCACTTTCATGAAACATTTATAAAAAGATTACTTCAAAGACCTAATAATTTAAAACGAGCAAATTTATTTACTACCAATTATGATATGGCATTCGATTATGCTCTTGATAATTTAGGTATCCATTATATAAATGGTTTTATGGGAGTCCATAATCGTTGTTTTAGACCAGAAGTTTACGACTATGATTTGTACTATCCTGGTCAGAGTGTGACAGGCAAAGTACATCGAGCAGAAAAGGTACTTAAATATTATAAAATCCACGGTTCCTTATCTTGGTTAGCCACAAAGCCTAATGTGAGCAATACTTATGGGATTAAGGAAATACCCTTAAATAATGAATTTAAAGTTGGAGATGATAACGAATTAATGGTTTATCCCTGTGTCAGCAAAAAATCGTTTACATTGGATTTGCCATATTCGGAACTGTTTAGACAGTTTTCGCAAACGATAAATCAACCTCAATCTGTATTGTTTTGCATTGGTTATTCATTTTATGATGAACATATAAATGATATAATCAAACAAGCACTTTCAATTCCATCCTTCACCCTAATTATTGCAAATTTTTCTCCGACAAAAGACACAAATTCTCCGATTGAAGAACTTAGAAAATTGAATGACAAAAGAATAATAATTATTGATGAAGCAGATAGTAATCAGTCTACATTTATTGGATTCATTGATAATGTAATGCCTGATTTATATGAGGAAGAGGAAAATGAAGTGATTGCAAACACCCTGGAAAAACTATATGAGAAAACTTCAGCTCCAAATGCAGAATCAAGTTTGGCTTTAGAGCCTAGTGATAATTCACAATCTATTGTGAGAGATGAAGAACCGAAGAAAGCTGAAGAGGAAAATACTGATGATTTACCATTTTAATGAAATAACAAGACTGTATGGCAATATCAAATAAAGTAATTGGAAGAGTTCTATCAGTTGATAACTTTAGAGTATTCATTAAAATCGATGAAGATTTAAGGGGCTCATATACTAGTGGAGTAAATGATATTTATGAGATTGCCCGAATTAATTCATATTTAATTATACCTGTTGGTTCAGATAGGGTCGTTGCCTTAATTTCTCGTGTAACGATGAAAGAAGAAATTGAATTTGATAGAAATTCAACAAATATTACCCTACCAACTTCTGCAAGATATATATCTGCGACAATGCTTGGCACAATTGCAAAAGAAGGCAACAAAGAAAAGTTCATTCAAGGAGTTTATAATTTCCCGACATTAGATAATCCAGTCTGGTATGTTACAGAAAAAGATCTCATACATATTTTTGATGACAAGCAGGATACTAAAGAATTAGATTATGAAAAGGATTTTTATCTACCCATAGGAACATCTCCTGCGTTTTCAAATTATAAGGTTAAAATTTGCTCTGACCAATTCTTTGTCAAACATGCGGCCATATTAGGAAATACTGGTTCTGGAAAGTCTTGTACCTTCGCTTCAATAATTCGTAATCTATTTAAATATGATTACAATGGTAAGAAACTTGAAAATGCACACTTTGTAATATTTGATACCAACGGGGAATATAAAGACGCATTTTTACCTGAAAACCTATCTTCGTTTGGATTAGAAATTCAAGAGGAACTGAAATTAATTAATGCCTATTACTATGGCGGTGATGAAAAAGTTCAGGTGCCTTATTGGTTTATGAATTGGGAAGATGTTAAATATCTTTTTAATCCAAGCGAAGCTACACAGGCTCCAGTATTGAATCGTGCCATTGGACTGGCAAAAAATGATATTGCAACAGCAAAACCTCATACATATAGTCGAATTGTCATTCAGAAATTTGAAGATCTTATAAATCATATTCAGAACTCGGGAAGTGACTATTGGAAAATTAAAAATTACAAAGACAGTATTGATGATTTGAAAGGGAGAAATATAATCTTAAGCGATGGCACTATTGTAAGTGATGCCCTTTCTGAAATTTACATTAATGGGGCGAACGATTATAAGATACCAACTGCGAGTGAACTCGAACCTGTTTTAGCAAAACTAGAAACAATTGTCAGAACAATGGAGTCAGAGAATCAGAATGAATCCTTAATAAGTGAACAAAATATTGATATGCCAACTTGGTTTAACTACCAAGAACTTTGTGCCAAATTTATAGATGCCGCAATTGCCCAAGAATCTACTGGTAATAATAGAATAGCCGAATTCGTTTCAACATTACGACTGCGAATGAGAAGTTTCCTTAATGATAAGCGTATGGCAATTCCACTTATGTTGAAAGACTCCAACACTCATAATAAAGAGGTTTTAGCTCATTTTATTGCATTTGTTTTAGGAGACTTTAATAGGTTTTATAAACAGGAAGAAAACAAAAGTTTCATAAAGAACTATAATGACACTGGTACATCTCTGAATAAGGAAAAAACAAACCAAATAACAATTGTAGATGTATCTCAATTACCTTTTGAGGTATTAGAAACCGTAACCGCTTTATTAGGCCGTTTAATTATTGAATTTGTATCACACTTTTTGCCTGAACAAAGAGGGGAATTCCCCATTGTAATTGTGTTAGAGGAGGCTCAAAATTATATTGCAGAAAAAACTGAATCGGTAGCAAAAACTGTTTTTGAGCGCATAGCCCGAGAAGGACGGAAATATGGTATTTCATTAGTTGTTTGTAGCCAAAGACCTTCTGAATTATCAAAAACAGTTTTATCTCAATGTAATTCATTTATTATTCATCGCCTTCAAAATCCTGAAGACCAAAAGTATATTAAAGGATTAGTGTCAAGTGCGAATGCAGATATCTTAGACCAACTGCCAATTATTCCACAACAACATGCGATTATCACTGGCGATTGCGTTAGAACTCCAATACAAGTTAGAATTGATGATGTATATCCAACGCCTAATAGCCACAATCCAAAGTATATAAAGAATTGGTTGACTGATTTGAAAATTCCTTATGAAGATACTTGCGATAATTGGTTGGGTAAACCAAAATAATAAAATGAGGATATTACGATTCCAAGAAAGCCCAGCCTATAATCGAATAGCCTGCCCTGCCATTAATTAGCTGGCAGGGAAAAAATAATAACAAAATGTAAATTTGCATTACAAATAAAAATAATAAACGCAATATAATAATAAATAGTGAAAGCAATGATAATAAATACAGCTAAACAGAAAATAGACGCAATTCTATTGCATTTATTAAACTTGAGTTGTGTTTGCATAATTGTTGGGATTAATTGCAGGAAACATTCCGTATCGAAAAACATCAATAAACATTATAAATGAAGAAATTATGATAAATCAATTACGACTGAAAGACCTTTTTACCGGAAAGGTAGATGCTAAAAATGAAATACTTGAGAATACAAAAGTTGAACGAGATAGATTTCTTGATAGTTATTTAGTTCCAGACAACATAATACTAGATTCATACTTATTGGGCAATAAATATATTATTTCTGGTCTTAAAGGGACAGGAAAAACAGCTTTATTACAGTATATTGCATTAAAAGCAGAAAGGGAAAGTAGTGCAAAAACCTCATTTATTCTTTTTAAAAGTGAGTTTACTGAAGAAGATAAAAAAGACTTTTCAAAGGCAGTTAATGCAACTATAGCTGATAGAGATGAGATTCCTGATAGCGAGGAAGATTTTGTAAATATTTGGCGATGGTTTCTACATCGACATTTAATAAAAATGATTGATTTAGCTAGCCCATTTGAAAAGGATAAAAATTTTGAAAAGTATAAAGGTTGTGTCTTAGCACCTAAGGTTGGTGATGAAGTATCAGGTATAACACGATATTTACCAAAATTAAAAAAAGGAAATGTTGAACTTGAAGCAGATTTTGATTTTATTAAAGGAAAGCTTGGCTTAGATTTCGAATGGATAAATCAAGGTGCACGGCAAGTTAAATTCAGTTCTATTGTACGTCAAGCAGATTCATTATTTACGGAAATGAAACCTAGTAAAGTAAGATTTTATATATTTATTGATGAGTTAGAGCTTACTCTAGGTAAACAAAAACAATATAACAAAGATGTTCGCTTAATAAGGGATTTACTTATAGCCATAAACTCTCTGAATACCTTATGTCGAAAAAATAATTATCCAATATATTTTATAACTGGTATTAGAAGTGAAGTATTAACAGCTATACCATCATCTGGTAAAGAAATAAACAAGATTGTATCTGATTTTGGAACAACATTGAATTGGCATCAATCAGGGATCATTAGCCAACATCCTTTGCTGAATATTGTAAATAAGAAAATTAATTCAAGTGAAAAGGCATTGGGTATAGAAATTACACAACCTGTTTCTGAAATATGGGAAAAGTATTTTACAAAAAGTTTTAATACTAAGCCTGTTCAAGAATACATATTACATCAAACTTGGTATCGTCCGCGAGATATTGTTAGAATGTTATCAATAGCACAAAATCAGTTTCCAAATGAGACAACATTCTCTCATGCAGTCTTTGACTCAATACGTAAAGAATACTCTACACAGAGTTGGGTAGAACATACCGAAGAATTACGCTCAAAATATACAGAAGACGATATTGAAGGCATTAGAAAACTATTTTATGGAGTAAAATGTCCTTTCTCATTTCATGAAATTACAGTACACTCAGATGAAAGAAAGCAAATGTATTCTGAAGTTGATGCATTATTAACCAAATATAGATTAGCAGATATCCTTTCACAATTATATAAGGTTGGTATAATTGGAAACACTGGAGAAAGGATAAGATATGCTTTTCGAGGTGATGATGATATACTAATTGATAAACGCATGAAAATTCATGACCCACTTTGGAATTATTTAGCTGTTGAACCGGTAAATAACAACTAAGCCCAACATTTTGTATAAGTATTGGCAGGTGATGTGGTAAATTTTAAGGTTTTTAGCCCACACAAACTCCATAACGGTTTGACAGGAAACTACCACGCAATCTGCCATTACTCATGCAATTTATTATTCTCTCCAAATTCCCCAAGACTTAGCTTCTTATTTTATTATTATCGTAAAAAACAAGAACAGGAGAAAAAGCAGGAATTTTTACATAATACCTACTTGCTAACAAGAATTTAAACCCAAATTGCTTATTAGAATATAAGCAATCGAATGCCGCACGTGCGGCATTGTAACTAAATTATTTATGATAATTTAAAACAATAACTAAATCGGGCTTAATCCAACTATATCAGTAAGTTCTACTATTCATATCTCTTATTTATTAATTTGGGATAAAAACAATATATTGTGATTTTGGAAAACATATTGCAAAAATGGAGATAGGATTATTATGAAAGTAAAATTGGTTAAAAAAAACGGTTTTGCAAAATTTAGTATAAATCAGCATTTTTTTTAAAACCAACATACAATTGATGTTTAGAAACCAAATAGCTATACTTATGGAATATTTACAAAACGCTGTATATCTGCATTTAAACAAAAAGAATATATTTTTCGTTTTTTATTATTAAAAATCATTTTTTTTACTAATTTTGATATATAATCTAATGACAGAAAGGTTTTGCTTAAATTAATATAAATTCAATTTAAAATTAATGCATTATAAAAAAAAATAATATTTAAAATTAACTAATACAAATTTAAAGGATATGAATCTACAGTATTTAACCAGAAATATTGATCTTGGAGAAATTTCACACGAAGGACTTGTTTTAAGAACCAATTATCTTTTTGCCCAATCGAGCCATCATTATTCGTCAGTAGGATTTTATATTTATTTATTCACAAACAAATATGATAATGAGTCCTCTTTAAGATTTGCAAATACAATAATATCAGAAAGTAACAAAAGGCTTGAAAATTTAGAAGTGCTTGAAAATAATTTAAAGTATATCAAAAGGCTTAGAAATACAAAAAATAAATCGAAAGCACAATTGATAGAAATACAGAAATGGAATAAATTTGCAGAAGAATCAAAAAATATCTGTAGAAAATGGGCTGATTCTATGTTGGCAAATTGCAATTTAAATAATTTAACACAGCTTTTTGACAACCAAATTATAAAAGGTTATGTGATAAATTTATACGAGGAAGCTAATATCATAAATACAAATGAAGAAGATATAATGATGAATTTTTTCTGTTACTCGTTTTTTAATTCAGATACTAACTTTTTCCTTTATTACAAAGATTTATCAGATAAATTTAAAATAAAACAATCAGACATTAATAATTCAGAAATAAGCAATACCGAGACTTTTGATTTCTATAGCTTATCATTATTCAAATTTACCGGAAATCTGGATTTAACTGCTGAACAAATGAAACTTATCAGAAATCAGTTTTCTATTATATCCAATACTATTTCTGAAAAAATAAATTCGTTCAATAAAAAAATTGAAGATTTAACATCGCATTCAGAATTAATAAATGAAATAACAAGTTTCAGAAACGATATTAATCCTGATTTAACTGATATTCAGCATCTAATTGACGAAAATATCTATTTCCGGAAAATAATAAATTCAAATGAAAACAACATTGTTTACAGCTACGAAATGGCAATTTGCAATTATCTTACAATTATTGATTATTATGAAAAAAACAATACAATTTTAAGTTTTGTAGCAAGCAACCTTAAAAAACAGATTGAACAGTTTTGTAATCCCAATCAGTTTATCATTGTTTTTTATTTAAAACCAATTAATTGAATATAAATATTTTAAAATTAAGAATATGAGATTACAATACATTAGCAGAGATTTAAATATTGATAAATATTATTATGAAGGACTTGCCTTAAAAACAAATTATATTTTGAATGATTATATGTTGTTTCATTCAAATTTGGGATCTTTTTTCGAAATGACACATGACATTAATTCGTTTAACGAAAAATTTATTATTAATGCTATGGCTCAAATATCTGATGGTAATGAAGACATTAAGAAAAAATTTATCGAAAAAACTACCAAATTGTGTGATAAAGTTGCTTTTCTGAAAAAAAAGAAAAGCAAATCAAAACCTGAATTAATTGCAATTCAGAAATTCAATCAACTTATAGCTAATTACAGAAATAATTTAAAAGAAATAAATCTTAATATGCTCAATTTGTTTAATATAGCTGGATATTATGATTTATTTGATAAAGATATACTTTGGGGAAATTTTCTTTTAAATGAATATTATGAAGAAATTACCCAAGAAGATTGTCTTATAGAATATATTCATGATGCTATAATAAATCATGATAAATATTTCTTTATCAATCTTGTATATTTATCTGAATACTTCAGAATAGCTGAAATAGATACAGATTTATATACAGAAGATGACGAAACAACAGCCGATTTTTATTCAATTTCATTATTAAATATTCCCGAAAATATCAATCTAAGTATTGAACACATAAAAATCTGCAGAAATCAGATATTACCTAAGATTCAATCATTATGGGGTTTGCTTAATGACTTTAACAAACAACTTCCCAAAATACGATCAACAAATGATTTAGAGAAAATAATCTTAGATTTTAATAAAACAATTTCTAACGAAAAGAAGAAAGCACAAGAGTTAATCGACAATAATTTATTTATTCAGAAAATAATTAATTCTGGAGATAATACAAATAAACTTTGTTTTAAAATTGCTTTTTGTACAGCAAATACTTTGATAGACTATTATGAAAAAGATAATACTTTGCTGCCATTTGTAGCACAAAGTTTAAAAGAATTAATAGCCAAGACAGAAGATTTAAATAGCTATCAAATGGTTTTTTATATGCAATTTAACGACTTAAATAAAATAACAAAATAAACAACTTTTAAATTATGCAAAAACTAAAATTAGAACATTTCAAAATAATTCAATCAGATGGGTTTAAAAAAGTAGAACTAATCAGTATTAAAGATTTTATAAAACTGACAGAATTATTAAAACAGAATATAGTTTTCGTAAAAGAAACAAATGAATCTGAATTAATAAATCGTGATTTTCTGATGATACACGATGGCATTGAATACAAAATCAGCGGCAAAACCTTTCAAAACATTGATGATTATGAAGATGCATCTGACAAAGGATTTGAAAATCCGGAAGAATATTACAAAGCTAAACAAGGCGGCTATGTTGATTATAAAGAATATATCGAATTTAAATCATCGGGTATTTCCGACAGAAATGCATTTAAAAAGGCGCAAAAACTCGGTTTTACAGATAATTACGAAGATTTTAAATCAAAGCTTGACAAGTACAATAAAATAATTCCCGAAGATTTTGATATTTCAAACTACGATAACGCCACAAAATTATATTTGTATGCTGTAAATGGTGGTTTTAAAGATTTCGGCGACTTTTCAAAAGCTTTCTTTTTTGGATTTTCCAATAAAATTACCGCCGATGAAGCCAAACAAATGGGTTTTACCTACGGAAGAGAGTTTGAAGAAGCCATAAGTCTTGGTTTTGAAAACATCAGAGAATTTCAGGAAGCCCGACATCTTAAAATTAAAAATAAAGCCGAATATAACCAATTTAACTTTTTTAGATCATATAACAAAAAAAATTATGGTTTTGATGGAATACAGCTTATTGAAGCTCTGAAACAATGCGAAAATTGCAAGAAAATTTCACTAAAAAAATTAAAAGAAATTATAGAAACCGAAAAAGAAAAATATAAAATAAATATAGATGAAAATGGCAATAAAATTCTACCAGAATGGTATTTGTGTAAACTAACTTCAGATGAGCAAATTGCCAATTTTTTATATGAAAATGAAGATATTAAAGATTATGGCTTTTATGATCCCGATGGTGACTATTTTGAAATTTCACTGATTAATACATCTACAATTTATATTGATGGCAGTAATGTAGCTTTTTCATCTATGCAACGAACAGCAAATATAAGACCCTATTATGCCAATATTATTGCTTTGGCAAAACAATTGAAGCAAATGAGATATAAGAATATTGAAGTAATAGTGGATGCTTCATTATGTAAAATTGTTGAAGATGTTCATCTGATTCATAGTTTGAAAAAAGAAGTAAGTTATGTGGAAGCTCCTGCAAAAACTTCGGCAGATGAGTATCTGATAGAAAATGTCAAAAAAAATAAATGCTTCCTGATTTCTAATGATACATTCAGAGACTGGAAAATGAAAGATGCATGGATTGCTGAAAACATTGATGATTATAGAATTCCATTTGTTAAAAATACGGATGGCTCATACAGCCTGCCTGCTTTGGAAGCAAAAAACAGATAATAAACTGATAATAAATATCTGATTTAAAAATAAAAAATAAAGGTTGCAAAAAAATAGCATCAAATACTTCTGACACCGACAGACTAAGGAAATAAAAATAATTCGCTATACTTTTTTTTTATTTCCTTAGTCTGTCGGCATTTATCAAATCCGAAGTATTCATTATAATTTACTAACTTTGCCGCCGAAACAACAGTTCGTTCTATCGCTGTTTTGCTGCATAGCAAGAGAGAGGAAAGTCCGGGCAACGCAGAGCGCCATACTTCCTAACGGGAAGGGAAGCGATGAAAATCGTTTTACAGAGAGTGCCACAGAAAATAACCGCCACATTATGTGGTAAGGGTGAAAATGTGAGGTAAGAGCTCACATCGCAGATTGGCAACAGTTTGCGGGGGTAAACCTTATGGGTTGAAAGACCAAATATACCGGATAATAAGGGCTGCTCGTCCGATGCCGGGGGGTAGGTCGTTAGAGGCTAACGGTGACGTTAGATTTAGATAAATGGTAGAAGTCCCGATTCGTTGGGAAACAGAACCCGGCTTATAGAACTGTTGTTTTTTTAATTTTCCTTAACAATCTTTAAATCCATCTTTCATTATAAAATCATTTGTTTTTTACACTCTGTTTAGTTAATATTAAAAGTCACAAACTATAATCAATGGCTATGTTTAAAGCTTTTGCTGCAAAAAACAATTAATAAAATCAGCATCAATCCTAAGGACTGAATTTTAATAATCCCCTTTTCAATTAGAGGTTAATTAAATTGAACTATTTGAGTACTCTAAGGTAAACAAAGTAATGTTTTTATACCCATAATATTTATAAACAGAACCTAATCAACTATTTTATTAATTTTAAATAAACAATATCATATTTAAGAATTTTTAATTTTTATTTCTATATAATATTAAATAAAAAATATTACTTTTGCAACGATGAAAAAAATAACAACATATATAATCAGCTTCATGGCAGTTATTCTGATTCTGGCTTCTTCTTCCGGAATCAGTTTTGTTATTCATCATTGTTCCGATAATCATACCAGCGAGTTTCATCTGTTTACTTCCGATTACCAATGCGATCACGAAAAAACAGAAAACTGTGGATGTTGCTGTGGCTCCGAAGAAAACTCAGCGGATGAAAGCAATTGCAGCATATCTAATAATCACAAATGCTGTTCAAACACCAAAGGTTTTTTTAAAGTTACCGATAATTACGATTTCTCCCGTTATCAATTCAAAATCAATCCTCAATCAGCAGTAAACATCAGCATTACAAAACCTGTCAATTCTCTTGTTTTCAATACATTTTTATATACTAATACAAGTTCTCCCCCCCACCTTTGCGGGCAGGAAGTATTAACACATATCTCTCAATTCCTTATTTGATTTTCTGAAGTATTAATCAATACTTATAAGCACTTAAAGTACTTATAAGTTATCGCGTGCATTGCATTTAAATCATTGCACACATAAGTACACAAATAACTCAAAGTACTTTAACAAAATCAAACAATTTATAATTTTACAATACTATGATAGAACATATCATTCGATTTTCGATAAAGAACAAGATAATTATCGGATTATTTACTCTTGCATTGGTTGCATGGGGTACATATTCGCTTGTTCATCTGCCTATTGATGCAGTTCCCGATATTACAAACAATCAGGTACAGGTCATTTCCCGTGCACCATCGTTGGCAGTTCAGGAGGTAGAGAGTTTTATTACTGCACCTGTTGAAGTTTCAGTAGCTAATATCCCCGATGTATTGGAGCTTCGCTCCATTTCCCGATTAGGCTTGTCGGTTGTTACCGTAGTTTTTAAAGACAATGTCGATATTTACTGGGCACGACAGCAAATTGGTGAACGGCTCAGAGAAGCCGAAGACCAAATTCCACAGGGATTGGCAAAAATTGAAATGGCTCCCATTTCAACAGGTTTGGGCGAGATTTTCCAATACACCCTCGAAATAAAAGACGGGTATAAGGATAAGTTTACGCCAATGGACTTACGCACGTATCAGGATTGGATTGTACGCCGCCAAATGCTTGGAACGCCTGGTGTTGCCGATGTAAATAGTTATGGCGGATTTGTAAAACAATACGAAATAGCCGTTAAGCCCGAACGTTTAAGGTCTATGAATCTTTCGTTGACCGATATTTTCAAAGCTCTCGAAAATAACAACGAGAATACAGGAAGTGCCTACATTGATAAAATGCCCGAAGCCTATTTTATACGTGGCATTGGATTGGTTAAATCACTCGATGACATCGAAAATATTGTTGTAAAAACCGTAAACGGCATTCCTGTTTTGGTGCGTGATGTGGCAACTGTCCAGTTCGGACACGCAATCCGTTACGGAGCATTGGTTTCTGATACAACAGAAGCCGTGGGAGGAGTCGTGATGATGCTCAAAGGGGCAAACGCCAACGAAGTTATTGGGCAGGTTAAGGAAAAAATCACATCTATTCAAAAATCGCTTCCCGCAGGTATCGAAATAACCCCATACCTCGACCGCACTGATTTGGTTGACCGTGCCATTGGCACAGTTACTCGTAACCTACTTGAAGGAGCTTTGATTGTTATTTTTATACTAGTCTTATTGCTTGGAAATTTCAGAGCAGGTTTAATTGTAGCCTCGGTAATACCGCTCGCTATGCTTTTTGCTATTGGAATGATGCAGCTTTTTGGTGTTTCGGGCAACCTTATGAGCCTTGGAGCTATCGACTTCGGTTTAATTGTGGATGGGGCGGTAATTATCGTGGAGAGTATTGTACACCGCATTACTATGAGCAAAAGCCATCATACAGGTATAAAAAGGCTCACGCAACTGCAAATGGATGAAGAAGTATTTCAGGCTTCAAGTAAAATACGTACAGCAGCAGCTTTTGGCGAGATTATCATCCTAATTGTATATATACCAATACTTGTTTTAGTAGGTATTGAAGGTAAAATGTTCAAACCAATGGGGCAAGTAGTTAGTTTTGCAATTCTTGGGGCATTTATTTTGTCGCTCACTTGGGTTCCCATGATTTCGTCTTTATTCCTTAGCAAGAATACCGAACACAAACGGAATATTTCCGATAAGATTATGGATTTCTTCCACAAGGCATTTAATCCAATCATTGCTTTTGCACTTCGCCGTAAATTGGCAATAGTTATTACGTCTGTGGTTCTTTTTATTGGAAGCTTGTTCCTGTTTACCCGTTTGGGAGGCGAGTTTATCCCTCAACTTGAAGAAGGCGACCTTGCAGGATTGGTAATTACCTTGCAGGGTGGTTCACCCGCAAACACCGTGGAAGAAGTGAAACGAGCCAATATCATTTTACGTGATAATTTTCCTGAAATAAAGCATCTGGTTGCTAAAATTGGTCCGGGTGAAATCCCTACCGACCCTACACCTATGGAAACTGGCGATTATATTATAACCCTCAAACCCAAAAGCGAATGGACAACCGCCGAAACCCGCGAAGAACTGGTTGAGAAAATGGAAGAAAAACTGGCTGTTTTGGCTGGGGTTAAATTCGAGTTCTCGCAACCTATACAACTTCGTTTTAATGAGTTAATGACGGGTTCGCGTCAGGATGTGGCTATTAAATTGTTTGGAGATAACCTCGACACTCTTGCCCTCAAAGCCTCTCAAATAGAAGCGTATATTCAAAACATCGAAGGCGTAACCGACATTAACGTCGAAAAAGTAACTGGCTTGGCTCAAATACAGGTCGAGTACAACCGGCCGCGTATGGCACAGTATGGTGTTTCAGTTACGGATATAAACAATATTTTAAAGGCAGCCTTTGCAGGTAGTTCGGCAGGAGTAGTATTCGACGAGGAAAAACGTTTCGACCTCGTGGTACGACTCGACCAAGCCAACCGCCGTGATATTTCGGACGTTAAAAACCTTAGTATCTCCCTGCCCGATGGTCGCTTAATTTCGCTCGACCAATTGGCAAGTATTGAGATTAAAACCGGCCCTGCCCAAGTGTCGCGCGAAAACACAAAACGCCGTTTAACCATCGGATTCAACGTACGAGGACGTGATGTGGAAAGCGTGGTGAATGATGCCCGTTCAAAACTCGACGGTAACCTAACCTTGCCTGTGGGGTATTACACTACTTTCGGCGGGCAGTTCGAGAACCTTATTGCAGCTCGAGAACGATTGGCTATTGCCGTACCTGTGGCTCTTTTGCTTATTTTCGTGTTGCTGTTTTTCACCTTCCATTCGCTCAAGCAAACCGTGCTCATTTATTCAGCCGTGCCTATGGCTGCCATTGGAGGGGTGGTTGCACCGTGGCTGCGCGACATGAACTTCTCCATTTCCGCAGGTGTTGGTTTCATAGCCTTGTTCGGGG
>JAHEYQ010000041.1 GCA_023251515.1 Bacteroidales bacterium | reverse complement strand
GATTCTAAACGTGGTGGCGCATGGTGTACTAGTTTTCAAAGTGCTGGTTGGGAAAATGGTAAAAAAGTTGATCCAATCGTTTCAATCAATTGTAATTTTACCAAACCAAACGGCGATATTCCTGCTTTACTGACATGGGATGAAACTACAACACTTTTCCATGAATTCGGACATGGTTTGCATGCCTTATTTACCGAAGGAAAATATAACCGCACTGCTGGTAATGTTCCTCAGGATTATGTTGAACTTCCATCTCAAGTGCTCGAAAATTGGGCTGGCGAACCTGAAGTACTTCGGGTTTATGCAAAACATTACAAAACAGGAGAAGTAATTCCTGAAGCATTAATTGAAAAAATTCAGAAAAGCGGACAATTTAATCAAGGTTTTGAAACTGGTGAATATATTGCTGCCTCATTACTTGATATGTCATTCCATACAATTACGGATGTGAAAGATATTGATGTTCAGGAATTTGAAAAAACTGCTATGGCAAAAATCGGTTTAATTCCTGAAATTATTCCTCGTTACCGTTCTACCTATTTCTCTCATATTTGGGATGGTGGTTATAGTGCAGGTTATTATGTGTATTTGTGGGCTGCTGTTTTGGACGCTGATGCTTTTAACGCTTTCAAAACTTCCGGCGATATTTATAATAAAGATCTGGCTGCTAAATTCCGCAAAAATTGCTTACAGGAATGTGGCGATGATGAAGGAATGGTACAATACAAAAAATTCCGTGGACAGGAGCCTTCAATTGATCCATTGTTAAAACGCAGAGGATTAAAATAATACAGTTTAATTACTGATAAAAAGGAGGTTGATTGCTTTTATCAGCCTCCTTTTTTTATTTTAATACAATTATAATTTGATGAAATTTCTGCTCAAACATAATAAAAATCACCAACTGTTTGTTATAACTATTTTGTTTGCTTTTTGTATTTTTAAAAATACTAACTTAGCACTTTGATTTTTTAGTAGCATTATCATTATTTAAAATGAAGTTGAATCGATGTAATGAACATAAATTTAGATATTTAAAAATAATTATTGTATTGTTTTTATTTGTTTTGTCTTTTAATTCTTCTGCTCAGTTTTACAGTGGGATGCAGTTGGATTTTGGCAAAAACAGAGTTCAGTATGATGAATTTTTTTGGACTTTTTATCGTTATGAAAAATTTGATGTTTATTTTAACCTTGGTGGTAAGGAACTTGCAAAGTTTACCTCTGAATATACCAGTAAATATCTTAAAGAAATAGAAGCCAAACTCGAATTTGAAACTGATGATAAAATGCAAATTATTATTTATAATAAACTATCTGACTTTAAGCAAAGTAATATCGGTTATATAAATAATGAAAGTTATAATACCGGAGGTTTAACCCGAATTTCGGGGAACAAAGTTTTCTTGTATTTTAATGGTGGTTATGCTGATTTTCAGAAACAAATACGAGGTGGAATTGCTGATATCGTTTTTAACCAAATGATGTTTGGCAGCAGTATAACTTCTCAAATTAAAAATAATGTAATTTTTAATCTTCCTGAATGGTATTCAAAAGGTTTAACTTCTTATATTTCAGAAGAATGGAATACCGATTTGGATAATATTGTAAAGGATGGATTTTCAGTAGGTAAATATCAGAAATTTAATTTATTAACCGGTAATGATGCGGTTTATGCCGGTCATTCATTCTGGCGTTTTATTGCCGAAAAATATGGAGAAAAAAATATTGCTTCCATCGTTTATATGACTCGGGTTAGTCGTAATATAGAGACTGGTTTTCAATATGTTTTGGGTATGACATTCAAAGATATTATCAAAGATTGGATAATGTATTACAGTGTAAAATATCGGGAAAATGATGACAAAGAATTACCTGATAATGCCACTGTTTTAAAAAAAGCAAAAGCTTCAAGAGTTTATCAGCATTTGTGTTCGAGCAATGATGGGAATCATTTAGCCTATGTTACAAATGAAATGGGACAATATAAAGTATGGATTTATAATACAGAAAGACGCAAAAGCAAACGAATAATGAAGTCAGGTTATAAGCTTGATGAGAAAACAGATTATTCTTATCCTCTAATTTCATGGCATCCGAGTGGCGAAATTTTGGCAATTATTACCGAAAAAAAAGGACTTAACTATCTGTATTTATATAATTTAAAAGAAAATAAATTTGAAAAAATTTTGCTTCAGTATTTTTCAAGAATTCTCGACTTTTCTTATTCACACAATGGACAATTAATTGTAATGTCGGCTATACAAAACGGACAATCAGATATTTATGTGTATAATATGGCTTCACGTTCTTCCGAACAACTGACAAAAGATTATTTTGATGATGATAATCCGAGATTTATAAATAAATCCAAGCAAATTATTTTTAGTTCAAACAGATCTAATGATACCCTGCGTTTTGGTGAAAGTTTTGTAAAAGAATTAAGTAACAATAAAGATTTATTTATTCTGGATTATAATCCCCGAAAACCGATTTTGAGGAGAATCACCAAAACTCCTTTTGCTAATGAAATTTTTCCAATGGAATATGATAATTCATCAATTAGCTTTATAAGTAACGAAAATGGGATAAATAACAGA
Source organism: Bacteroidales bacterium (assembly GCA_023251515.1). Taxonomy (GTDB): domain Bacteria; phylum Bacteroidota; class Bacteroidia; order Bacteroidales; family JACABE01; genus JACABE01. The sequence goes on along the minus strand of JAHEYQ010000041.1, from coordinate 42,325 downwards.
TATATAGCTACTTTCGATAGTGTTGTAAGTCATGTTGATACTGCTGTTCATTACAGATATATTACTAAATATTATCCAATAACTAATTATAACAGAGGTATTTTAGAGCAGGATGTAAATTCTTTCAACAAAAAAATAAATGAAATTATTTATACTGGTGGTATTTATAAAATGTATTCTTATGATTTGATTCCGAGAAATAATCTGAAAAAACTTAATCTTGAAAAAACATTGTATTTTAATATCTTAGCCGATAAAATCAGTAAAAAAGATAGTATTCCGAAAGTTAAGACTGAGCCAATTGTAAAAAAGAAAAGGCTCAGAAATGTTTATTATGATGATTTGAATAAAAATGTCAACGGAAATTATGAAACTGAAACTGATTACTTTAAGCAGGGTGCATTGAAAATAAATGAAAATGGAGATACTGTAGTTGCAGAAAATCCTTTTGTATTGGAAAAACAAAGGAATTATGATGTAGAATATTCTGTAAATGAAATTACAACGCAAATAGATTTTAGTTTTTTAAATGCCAATTATCAGCAGTTTTCAGGAGGAGGTTCTCCAATATATTTAAATCCAGGGTTTAATTTTTTGTTTAAACTCGGTTTAAGCGATTTAATGGAAGATTACAGAATTATTGGAGGATTAAGATTTTCGTTTAATTTCGACAATTTTGAATATTTATTAAGCTACGAAAACCTCAAACACAGGCTCGACCGTCAGATTATTTTTCATCGACAGTCTTTGGATAACTACACAGTAACTTATGATTCGCGCCAATATACTCATTCTGTTTATTATATTTTAAAATGGCCTTTCAATACGGTGATGAGTGCTCGGGGAACTGCTTATTTGCGTAATGATAGAGAGGTTTTTCTATCGACCAGAGATTTAAATAATCTCATTAAACCTGATATTGTTACGAATTGGGCAGGATTGAAAGGTGAGTTTATTTTTGATAATACACGAAATATTGGTTTAAATCTTTATTATGGAACACGTTATAAATTTTGGGGCGAATATTATCAATCCATAGATAAAGAAAACCGTAATTTGTTTGTTTTGGGATTCGATTATCGTAATTATCAGAAGATTCATAAGTCGTTTATTTGGGCAAACCGCTTTGCTGCAAGTACTTCATTCGGAAAAAACAAACTGATTTATTATATGGGTGGAGTTGATAACTGGTTGTTTCCCAAATTTAATACAGATATTAATATTGCTACAGATCAGAATTATACTTATCAAACTTTGGCTACCAATTTGCGTGGTTTTACTCAGAATATAAGAAATGGAAATAGTTTTGCGGTGGTAAACAGCGAATTGCGTTTCCCTGTATTTAAGTATTTTTCGAAAAAGCCCATAAAATCTGATTTCTTTAATAATTTTCAAATTATAGGGTTTGGTGATATAGGCACTGCCTGGACTGGTGTAAGTCCTTGGGATAAAGATAATTCTCTTTTTGTGAAAAAGATACCCGGAAATCCGATAAGTATAAAACTGGAAAAAGAGATTGATCCTCTGGTTGGGGGTATGGGCTTTGGATTAAGAAGTCGTTTGCTGGGTTATTTTATGCGGGCCGATTGGGCCTGGGGTATTGAAAATGGGGTAGTTAAACCTTATGTTTTTTACTTTTCTTTAAATTTAGATTTTTAATATTTTAAATAAATGGAAATGAATATTGGTACAATTTTGATATTACTGGCAATAGGATTGTCAGCCGGTGTATTTGGAGGCATGGTAGGATTGGGTGGCGGAGTTATAATGATTCCTGCTATGGTCTATTTTTTAGGTTTAAGCATGCAATCAGCACAAGGTACAAGTTTGGCTGTAATGTTGCCTCCGGTAGGATTGTTGGCTGTTATGAATTATTATAAAGCTGGTCAGTTAAATTTTAAATATGCTGCAATAATTGCAATTGCTTTTTTTGTTGGAGGTTACTTCGGTTCTAAAATTGCTTTAAACGTTGCTCCCGATAAAATGAAAAAAGTATTTGCTGTAGCCCTGATGTTAATTGCTGTTAATATGTTTTTTAAAAAGTAGATTAACATTAACTTTGCTGCAATCTTAACAATATTATTTTAATAGTTTTCAATGTTTAGAATTTTAAAAATGATTGAAGATTGTATATTAGATTTTGAATTAAATACTGTAAAATGAATCAGATAGAACAAAGAGTTTTAGATTTTATTATCGAACATCACATATTTACATTGGCAACCTCACGTGATAATATTCCTTATACTTCTACTTGTTTTTATGTTTATTTACCCGAAATTAATCTATTTGTTTTTACTTCAGACAAAAGCACACGTCATATTCAGGATGTTGAGCAACAACAAGCTGTTGCTGGTGCCATAGCCCTTGAAACCAGTATAGTTGGTAAAATACGTGGGATTCAGTTTACCGGAATTATTAAGGAGCTTGAAGGACAGGAGTTATCGGTAGCTCAAAAGGCTTATATCAGAAGATTTCCTATTGCAATACTTGCTAAAACCACACTCTGGGGAATAACTCCCAACTTTATAAAAATGACAGACAACAGATTGGGCTTTGGAAAAAAAATTATATGGCAAAATGAAATTTGATAAATTTTTAACGATGAAAAAAATTTATTAACAATCAATTTTGTTGATATTATTGGGTTTAAACCATTTTTCAGTATGCTTTGTTAATTACTCTTTTTGTGTATTATCTATTTCTATCTTAAATTTACAATCTCATTTTGGAGTGATTATTCACTTGAACTTCAATAATATTTTTTTTATTTTTATAACAAACAATTTTATATTATGGGTAATACTCTTTTTTCTGAATTGGAATCCAGCACTTTGCGTGATAAAAAGGATGATATGTATTCTGGTTTATATGAAAAAAGGATAACTCCCGACATATTTAATGACGACAATAATCATTCTATCAATACAATATCAATGACTGACAATACAAAAAGCAACAAAGTGTACGAAAAGTATTCACACGAACAAGTAATGAAATCTGCTACTGATTATTTTCATGGTGATACATTGGCTGCAAGCGTTTGGATGAACAAATATGCACTTAAAGACAGTGACGGAAATATTTATGAGCTTACTCCGGATGAAATGCATCGTCGTATTGCAAGCGAAATTGCAAGGATAGAAAAAAAATATCCTAATCCGATGTCGGAAACTGAAATTTATGATCTTTTGAAAGATTTTAAATACATTATTCCTCAGGGTAGCCCTATGGCCGGAATTGGTAATAATTTTCAGGTTGCATCATTGTCAAATTGTTTTGTTATTGGAAATAATGGCAATTCCGATTCCTATGGCGGTATCATGAAAATAGATCAGGAACAGGTGCAGCTTATGAAGCGTAGGGGAGGTGTAGGACACGATTTGTCTCATATCCGTCCGGCTGGTAGTCCTGTTAAAAACAGTGCTTTAACTTCTACCGGTATTGTTCCTTTTATGGAAAGATATTCAAATTCGACACGCGAAGTAGCTCAGGATGGACGCAGAGGTGCTTTGATGTTGAGTATTTCGGTTAAACATCCTGATTCGGAAAAATTTATTGATGCAAAACTGGAAGAAGGTAAGGTTACGGGTGCCAATGTTTCGGTGAAAATTGATGATGAATTTATGAAGGCTGTTATCGAAAACAAAATGTATCGTCAACAGTATCCGATTGATTCTGATACACCAACATTTTATCAGGATATAGATGCACGCCAGTTGTGGAATAAAATTATACATAATGCATGGCAATCTGCTGAGCCCGGTATTTTGTTCTGGGATACCATCAGAAACGAATCTATTCCTGATTGTTATGATGATTTGGGTTTTAAAACCGTTTCTACCAATCCATGCGGCGAAATTCCGTTGTGTCCTTATGATAGTTGCCGTTTGTTGGCTATCAATTTGTATAGTTATGTTGAAAATCCATTTACTGCTCAGGCAAGTTTTAACTCCGAATTGTTTGTAAAACATGCCAATATGGCTCAACGTATGATGGATGATATTATTGATCTGGAACTTGAAAAGATTGAAAAGATTCTGGAAAAGATAGAGGTTGATCCGGAAGAAGAAGAAATAAAACGCGTAGAAAGAAATTTGTGGCTTAATATAAAAATGAAAGCTCTGGAGGGCAGACGTACCGGTTTTGGTATTACTGCCGAAGGCGATATGCTGGCTGCTTTGGGTTGTAAATATGGTACTGATATTGCTACCAACTTTTCTGTAGAAGTGCATAAAATGCTTGCTATTGAGGCTTATCGTTCGTCTATTACAATGGCTAAAGAAAGAGGTTGTTTTCCGCTTTATGATGTGCAGAGAGAAAAAAACAATCCTTTTGTAATGCGATTGAAAGAGGCTGCTCCTGATGTGTATCAGGATATGGCTAAAAATGGCAGAAGAAATATTGCTTTGCTTACTATAGCTCCTACTGGTAGTGTAAGTATTTGTACACAAACTACTTCGGGTATTGAGCCTGTGTTTATGGTTTCATACAAACGTCGCCGTAAAGTAAATCCGAATGATAGAAATGTGAAGGTTTCTTTTGTTGATGATATTGGCGATTCGTGGGAAGAATACAATGTTTTCCATCCTAAGTTTCTGAAATGGCTTAAGGTTAATAATTACAATGTGGATGAAGTGAAGCTTTATAATGAAGCTGAACTTGACGAAATTGTAAAGAAATCTCCTTATTTTCAGGCTACTTCCAATGATATTGATTGGGTGAGCAAAGTGAAAATGCAGGGTGCTGTTCAGAAATGGGTTGATCATTCAATTAGTGTTACGGTGAATGTTCCTAAAAATACTACCGAAGAACTGGTAAGTAATATTTATCAGACTGCATGGGAGTGTGGTTGCAAGGGTATTACGATTTACAGAGATGGTTCGCGTACGGGTGTGTTGGTTTCGCATTCTGATGCCAAAGAAGATATACAGGAATTTAAAGAAACCAAAGCGCCACAACGTCCTAAGAAACTGGAGGCTGAGGTAGTTCGTTTTCAGAATGATTATGAGAAATGGATAGCTGTGGTTGGTTTGCTGAATAATCGTCCGTATGAAGTATTTACGGGTAAGGCTGATGGTTTTTATTTGCCGCCATGGGTTACCAAAGGTTCGGTAATTCGTAATAAAGAAGGAAATGAAAAGGCTCGTTATGATTTTCAGTTTGAAGATAAAGAGGGCTACAAGGTTACAATTGAAGGTTTGTCGAGATCGTTTAATATTGAGTATTGGAATTATGCCAAGTTGATTTCGGGTATTTTGCGTCATGGTATGCCTTTGACTTCGGCTGTTGAATTGATTTCTAATCTGAATCTGGAGATTGACTCGATAAATACCTGGAAGAATGGTGTGGTAAGAGCGCTTAAGAAATATATACCTGATGGTACTGAGGCTTCGGCTGAGGCTTCGTGCCCTGAATGTGGTGCCAAAGGTGGTTTGATTTATAAGGAAGGCTGCTTAACCTGCAAACATTGCGGTTATTCTAAATGCGGTTAGTACTTATTTGTTTTGAAGTAATTTTTTTATTTTAATTTGTTTTAGGGAGGTTGTTTGGGAAGGCAACCTCTTTTTGTTTTTAGTGATATTAAGTTTATATTTCACGTAAAGGCGCCAAAGAACGCAAATGTTTAATTTATTGGCTTGAAATAGTTAATTATTGGCAGGGGAGGGTGTTTGATTTGCTGCTGGCGTTCTATTCGGTCAAAGCGATTTGTCAAATATTAAATTATTTTTTCAGTGCGAATATTTTGAGTAAACTCCATTTCGTCATTTTCTTGGCGTGATAGCAAAACAATTTCCGAGTAAATGTCGGTGAACCCACCAATGTGTTTTCTTAAAAAACTTCGCAACTCAACAGCTTCTTTAAGTCCAAGTTTTGATTTGTCATATATTATTGCCAAGTCAATGTCGTTGACGCATTCCGATGTTAGAATCGAGCCAAACAAGAATACTTCAACTCCAACAGGAGTGGATGGTAAATTATTTGTTATCTTTTGTTTTAGGTTCATAGTTAATTAGTTTTTGTCCATTGTAATTTATTGCTCCAAAAAATTCCTTCATACTAAATAGTCCAATGTTTTCATCTAATGCTCTTCTTTTTGCGTCTCCAGAATAACGATTGTAAAAGCCAATTAGTAAAATACAGGTTAAGTCGTAATTGGTTGTCACAATTTCAAAGATGTCAGCTTCACTTACAACATATATATCTGCAACCAAAACTCTAATTGTTGGTCGTCCACCTGTTCTTTTTATTTCATAAACATTTTCTGAAACTTCCTTTAAACTTTCAACGGCAGTATGTCCGCTAATAACTTTTTCAAAATACGTTACACTCGATTTAAGTGGCTTTTCTCGATTTTTAATTCTACTCATTGTTTAGGATTGTATTAAATGCTGTTGGATAAATTACAAGAGCCGATGTCTTGTCTCCTGATAGTTTATTAAACTCAAAACTTTCTTTGTGTTGTTTCCAAACTTCAAATAAATATTTTTCACCTTCTGTAAGCAGGTCGTAGTTGCGTTCAAGGATTGCATTTATTCTTCTATTGTTTGGAATGATTGTCCCTATTGATTTTTGTTCCCAAATTTTTTCGGTTTCAAGATAGTTTTCTTCAGCTTGTTTTGAATAAGGTCCATAAGTGTCAAACACCATTTTGTTGTTGAGTTGAAGTTTTGCAATTTCTTTTCTTGCTAATTCTCTTGAGTTAAACTTTGGAATATTAAAAAATGCAACAATTCTTTCTTCATGTGTTTGTTTCCAGTTTCTAACTGTCGCTACAAGATATAAGTGTGGGAACTTGTCAACTTTTGTATGGCAAGTCGGGCAAAGCAAAATTATGTTTTCATAGTCGTCTCTTTCTTCTACTGATAAATCGTCTTTGCCTCTTGGTCCATCTTCACTTTGTCCGATGATGTGTGCTAACTCCTCAACATTTGTAATCTCTCGACTTTCAAATAATGGATAGAGGTCAGTGTTGCAATTTGGGTTGCCACAAAAACCTCCCGAACGGGCTAAAAGTAAACGCTTTGTTTTTGCTTCTATGCTCATGTTTTATATTATAATAGCTAAATTGTTTATATCCGGAAAACCCCCATAACCCCTTTCTGATTTGCATTGGCTTTGTTTGGTTTTTCCATTATTATTTATTCTATAAATATACATTTTTCCCTTTTATCATTCTCTCACTGCATAGCTAATTACTGGCAGGGGGGTGTTTGATTTGCTGCTGGCCTTCATTTGTCATTATCTTTATCCACTTTTTTATCATTTGTCACGGTTATAAAATCAAACCCTAATTTACTCCTGTGTAAACATAAATTGATGCGATCACCGACTGATGTCTTATACCAATAATCATAGCTGCAAGTTAATGTATGAGATTCACCATTTATATTTACTACCAAAGAATTAATCTCAGGTTGTCGATAACCACTTTCTTGTCGGTATTTGTCAATCACAGGAAAATTATCGCGCTTGTCAATAGTTGATAAACTTTGATTTAAAAATGAACCTGTCATGAGGAATAGTCCAAAGAATCCACTTGATATATACATGATTGGCAAAAAATAATCATTTTTCAACCGATTATTCACTGCAATAATTGGCTTTATTTTTATAGCAGTCCAAATACCAATCACTAATCCTACTCCACCAAAAATAAGTCCGAACCAATATGGATGGTAGTAGTTTTGAATTTTATTAATACCGATAACTGCGGTCAAAATCCCAGTTATAGCTGAAAGGAAAATTGCAATCATTATCCATACAGGCGGTTTCCTTATCTCTTGTTTTTTCTTGGTCATAAATTGCTGTGTCTATGTCTTTTTGGCTTGCCACTTATTTATATATCCGGAAAACCCCATAACCTTTTCTGATTTGCATTGGTTTTGTTTGGTTTTTCCATTATTATTTATTCTGCAAATATACATTTGTCCCTTTTATCATTCTCTTACTGCATAGCTAATTACTGGCAGGGGAGGGGTGTTTGATTTGCTGAAGTGATTTTTGTTATTCTGTATATTTATCTGGTGTTACCTTAACCAGAAGTACATATAATCCGTTTTTGTCTTTATATAAATAATTGAGATTCCATTTATGTTCTCGTTGATATTGCATTTGTGGATTTGTTTTGACTTGGTTAATTATATTTGGCTCAAGATAATTTTTTAAACTGGTGGTATCAACTTCACTTTTATTAATATTTACTAAAGTATAATTATATTGAAAAACTTTATCTGGAAGTGCAATAGCATTATCTAAACGTGTTTCTGAATCTACCATTATTGGACATGATGTATTTAATTCACTTGCAACATTCATCATATCTTTATCTATTGTGCCTGATTTGAAGAATAATTGTTGGATTCCATAATATGCAATAAAGAAGAAAACAACTCCAAAAATTATTCCTATATATTTCTTTTTATTGTCGGGTTTTGGTGATTTATCCTGTTGTACATTATCACTAAAGATTTCAGTAGTAATACTAGGTAATTCATATCCACAACTTGAACAATATTTTGCATTAGATGCATTAGATGCACCACATTTTGAACAACTTACTTTTTCCATATATTTTATTTGTTTAATAGTTTATGTTTATTTTTCATACATTTTTCCCTTTTATCATTCTCTCACTGCATTGCTAATTACTGGCAGGGGAGGGTGCTCGATTGGGCATAGTTTTTTTTAATAAATATCTATTTCAAGAATTCTCATTGTAATTATGGTTCCAATAAAAGTCCCAACAATTATATAATTAATCTTCTTTGGAATATTTGTCAAGCCATTCAATATTAACATCAATGCTATAAATACAGAAAATATCTTCAGTCGAAGTTTGTATAAGTCACGGTTATGATAAAATTCGTCTGTCGTCATTAGAGGAATTCCATTTTGACTAAGGCCTATTATATCAACATCTTCTTTTCCTTCAGATAGATTTTTCAAATCTGCTGTCGTAATGTATAGTTCAACTAGTTGTCCACCTTTTAAATCTGCTATTGCTTTGTGTTTTCCGCGGGTTATACTTCCGTTCAGAATATTAAATTGGTTTTTATATTCCTTTGTCCAAAATTTATAATCAACAGAACTTCTTCGACCTTTCACATTAGTTATATCCTTGTCTAGCTCTACTATAATTTTCTCTAAACTTGAATGCTTAATTGATAGATTATTAGTTAAAACAAAATACATGATTAAAATACCTGCTAAAAGGAAATACCAATTAAAATTTGATTTCTGTTTCGTCACTTTGTCTGTCGTTAAAATTACTGCCAACTTATTTCCTGCTACACCTTTTATTTTCTCTACAAAAATACATTATTATTTTAAAAGGCAACAGCCTCGGGCAATTGTTTTTGCTGGAGGCTGTTGCTTTGATTTATTATAGCAGTATTATTTCGGCTTGTGCCTGATTGTTTGCGTCTTTGTTTACGAAGATCAGAAACTTATTGGCGGGTGCACCAAGGCTGAGTGCCGATATTTCTATCTGGTCGTCGGGTTGTATTTCTATCATATTGGCTGGCTCGGCGGCATCGGCTGTGGCGGCTGAGTAGCAATATAGTTTGACAATACCGTTATTGTTTATCAGCAGACTATCGTCAACCGAAAAACTAATGTCGGCTACTTTTTTGCTTAGTACCGGTATATCGAGCAGATATCCTTGTGTATTAACTTCCTTTTTTACTTTCGGAAATATCATATATTCATCAAAATATGTAGCTACTGTCCATGGACTGTCGATATGTTCTATAATAATAACACATACGTTCTTGAGTAATTGTTTGTCCATTGCAAGGCGTTTGGCCTCGTAGTCAGGTATTACGTTGCTAACTTCACCGGCAGCTATTTGCTGGGCGTTTATTTCGGTTTCGAACTTTATGCGTGTTGCTTTAAGTCCTTCGGCATAAGTATTTCCTATATCGGCTTCATATTTTATTGCCAAACTTTCGGCCAATTGCATCCTTACTAGTATTTCTGACAGATTGGCTTTTTTATAGTATGTAATACCGTTGTTAAAAAACTCGTTGTAAACTGCTGAGTTTTTATGAAATTTATAAATAACTACTTCTTCGAGTTCATCTATTCCCTTATTAAACTCGTTGCGGATTGTTTTAACGTTTTGCGTAAGACTTATACGCTGATTGTAGTTTTGCTCGCGAAGCGAAATTACACCGAATAAGTCGTTATAAAGCACTTCTGTTTCGCTGATAATTGTTGCAAATGCAGGTCGATTTGCTGACTTTAAATGGTTGATATGCCGCTTTACATAATCGGCATATACTTCTCTTCCTACTTTTATTCCGGTAGTTGGATAATTAGCATAATTAACTACATGATTCATACTTTTTAATTTTAATTACTAAATATATTCAATTCGAATTGCAAATATAATATCAAAAAAAGCAAAGTGTATATTTTTTTTCATTTTTTTTATAATATTTTTAAACAAATAGCTATATACATAAATTATATATTAATTATCAATTATTTGACTAAGGTAAAAATCTTTTGTTTTGCCTTAGTCAAATATTCAGACTAGTATATTTCCGTGTTGAAATACAGTAGTCAAAGATTCAGACTAGCGTGTTTCCGTGTTGAAATACGGTAGTCAAACATTCAGACTAGTATATTTCCGTGTTGAAATACGGTAGTCAAACATTCAGACTAGTGTGTTTCCGTGTTGAAATACGGTAGTCAAACATTCAGACTAGTGTGTTTCCGTATTGAAATACGTTAGTCAAACATTCAGACTACAGTGTTTCCGCGTTGAAATACGGTAGTCAAACATTCAGACTAACGTATTTCCGTCTTGAAATGCTTAATATTTATATTCTGTTAACATTTGTGGATGAGATATATTTAATTATATTCCGTTTTGCTTTTAAATAATTAGAGTTATGGATTAAGCATCATTGTAGAATGTTTAAAATCATAATTTATAAAGTTCTTTTTTCTTAAAAAAAAAGAACCAAAAATTCAAGACTTCAAATCATTAACTTCAAAACCTACGCAATTAAAAATGCTTGCCGCAATCCAAGCCGTTTCGGAATATGTATTCGGCAATTAATAAATATTTGTCGCCGAAACTCGTGGATTGCTCACAATGCCACCCTATATTTTTAATTGCTTGTTTTGTAGCGTTAATGATTTGAGGTCAGTCCTTTATTCGCGGCGGATTCGCCTTCCACCATTTTGCGTTAAGAAATTAAGTAATATTGAATATAAGGGAGGGTTTTAAGCGTTACACGAGTAACGACGATAATATTATATAAGAAGGATAAAGATTGTTTCGTTACGGTTTGTAACGCTTGCTACCGGCAGGCAGGCGGCAAGCCATTCAATATTACTTAATTTTAGCAAAAATGGTGGTAAGCGATAATTCCCCGTATAGACGGGATGAAACATTTGCTTCTTTTAATATTTAAAAAGATTTATATAAATGTAAACATTGAATACCCATGCTTTCTTTGTTAAATAATAAATATAGTTGGAAGGGTATTTCATCAGGAAAAGAAGAAATATTAATAAAATATCACTATTGTCCGATAAACTTTTATTACAGTAATATTATTGGGATTTCTCACTTCCTTCGAAATGACAATCAATTGTTTATATTTGGGGTGGGGGTCAGAAAGCGGCGAAGCCGCTTTCTGACCCCCACCCCCAACAAAAATACACTTAATGAAATGTCATTCAGAGCGAAGCGATGAATCTACATATTTTTTGTCGGACACTAGTGATAAAATATATCAACAATTATTTATAGAATTAATCCATATTCAAGGTATAAGTAATAAGATGACACTTAAATTGTTTTGTCATGTAACAAATTACTACTTTCAATCGTTTATTTATTTTTAAACTTAGCTTGTGATGATTAAAAAATTACTTCTTATATTATATTGTGCTTTGCCTTTTATTGCGCTGGCTCAGGGTGGCGTAAAGGGTGTTATTAAAGATGGGGATAACAAAACCTTGCCTTATGCTACCCTTTATATACATGAAATACACAGCGGTACGGTTTGCAATTTGGATGGATATTACGAATACAGGCTTAAGCCCGGCACTTATCATCTCAACTTTCAGTATCTGGGCTGCAAAAGCGAAAGTCGCATCATAAACATAGGCAACGAAATGCAAACCATTCATATTAAGTTGCAAAACCAATCTATCAACCTTAAGGAAGTAAATATAGTAGCTTCAGCCGAAGATCCGGCTTATACCATTATGCGCAAGGCCATTGCTAAGAGCAAATACCATCAGATGCAGGTAAAATCGTACAGTGCATTGGTGTATATCAAAGGCTTTTTTAAACTCGATGTTCCTAAACTTGTTTACAAAATGGCAAAATCGGAAGGTATTGATTCTGTTGAGGTAAATACCTCCGAATCGCTCAATCAGCTCGATTACGAATATCCAAACACCTACCGCCAAAAGGTATTATCGGCACGTTCTAACGACAGCGATTCGGGCAGAATGGGTGTAAATCAATATATCAACGGTAGTTTTTATGCTTCGCCGCTTTTTTCGTCATCAGCCTTTGGTTTATACCGCTTTAAGCTCGAAGGCAGTTTCCCCGATCAGGGTTACGAGATATACAAAATCAAAGTGTTTCCACGCTCAAAAGGTCCCGATCTGTTCAACGGTTACCTTTATATAATCAAAGATTTATGGGCAATACATAGCCTCAACCTCGATGTTTACAATATGGGTTTCAAAACCAATATAGCACAAATATTTGCACCCGTCAGAGAAAATGCCTGGCTGCCCATTAGTCATAATTACGATATCAATGGCCGTGTGCTGGGTGTAAAGGTTAACTACAAATACTTTGCTACCGTTAGCGATTACAAAGTAGAACTAAACGATAAACTCGATAAGAAGAAATTGATAGTTATAGACGAAAAGCTCGAAAAAGAATATGCCGCCGCACTTAAAGAAGAAAAACGCCTCAAAGGTTTACCACAAATAGCCGATACTTCCAAAACCGAAGATACCGCCGTAAGGTTTTCGCTTAAAGACCTTAAGAAAGCCATGAAAGAAATGGAAAAGCGCGAAAAAGCAGCCAAGCAGAAAAAAGACGAACCCGAAGTAATGTCAGATTATTCTATTACTATCGATACTTTGGCCTACCGACAAAAAACATCCTATTGGGATTCTATCCGTCCGGTTCCGCTTACAGATTTGGAAAAGCGTCCCGGCTTTAACAAGAAAAACGACAGCATACACGAAGCACGCAAATCGGATACTGCCGGCAACTTTGCCTTTGTGGGCAAAACCTTTGGCGGATTAATATTTGGCAAAACCCTTCGTATCAGCAAATCTTTTGATATTCATTATCCATCGCCACTGGCACATTTCAATTTCAATACCGTAGAAGGTTATAATTTCAACCTTCCTGTCGAATTTATATTCAAAAACAAGGGTAACGATGTACTTAAACTTACCCAAACCATCAGATATGGGTTTAGCAGCAAAGATTTATATTACAATACCCACATCCGCTACAGGCTAAAAACCAATAAGTATGGCCAACGAGCCAATATACAGACCGAAGGCGGACATTACATCAACCAATATAATGCCGACGAACCCATTTTCCCTATTATCAACAGCTTTGCCACCTTGCTATGGAACAATAACTTTATGAAAATCTATCAGAAAGACTATGCTTCCATACAAATAAGCTACCCTTTGCGGTCGAATATCCACCTCAAAGCCGGCTTCGAATGGGCAAACCGCAAAGAACTTACCAATACAACTACCGAAATATGGATAAACAACAAAACAAAGAACTATACATCCAATGCACCGACAATAAACGAATCGCAAAACAACTCCATTGCCATCCGCAAAGCATCTACCTTTAATCTGCAACTTACCTACAAACCTCTTGTAAAATATTATAAGAATAACGGTCAGCTAAGGGTAAACGATGAGCAATCGCCCAAAATAAAACTAAACTACACTACCGGTATAAAAGATTTTCTGGAAAGTCAGGCCGATTACCAACGCCTCGAAGCCTCGCTTAGCCACCACTTCAACGGTGTAAGACGCGATTTCGAATTCAACCTCTTTGCCGGAAGCACTTTCCACAATAAGGCATCAAGCATTATCGACTACAAGCATTTTGGCGGAAACCAAACATTCCTTCAGATATCAGAGCCAGCCACAGCCTATTATATGCTCGATTATTACCGCTACAGCACAGCCAAAAACTATTGGGGAGCACAAACCCAGCTAAGTTTCCGTAAGTTTTTGCTTACGCAGAATATGTGGCTCAATTTGTTGGGCGTACGCGAAAACATCATCTTCAATTATCTCAAAACCGAAACCTCAGCCCATTACGTAGAGCTGGGATATGGCTTAGATAATATCTTTAAGTTTATGAAAATACAAGCCATCACCAGTTTCGAAAACGGCAAGTACCAGAGTTTCGGCATCCGCATCGGCTTTTCGGGAGCTATAAGGATAGAGAGGGATTAGGTATTCAGCAATCAGCTTATTCCACAAGCGTTACTATACCTTTTTTCTCAATAGCTTTGCCAGTACCGGCAAAAGAAATTTTCATATAATACACATATACACCGGGCTGAACAATTTTATTCATATAAGTTCCATCCCAGCCAATTTCAAAGTCTTTGGTTTCAAATATCAATTGCCCCCAACGATTATATATTGCCAGATAATAATCAGTATATGAAGTAACATTGCCAACAGGTTTAAATATTTTGTTGCCACCCACCGGCACAAATGCATTGGGTATATAGATAGAATTACAGTTTTCAACATTTACACTTATGCTATCGCTGCCAATACAATTGCTTATAGCAACTTTAACCCAGTATAAACCTTGTTTTGTAACAGTATAAAAAGCATTTGAAGAGCCATCCTGCCAGTAATAAGTAGCATTGGGTGTAGTTGCATTCAAAAACACCTGATAACCTTCGCATATCATAGTATCGTTGCCCAGATTCACATGCGGAAACTGATTTACCTTTAGATTGCATAAAATAATACTATCGCAACCCGAAACCGTAGAAAGTGTATCAGAATACAAACCAGTTATGGTATAAAATTGATTTCCCAATTGATAAACCTCACCCTCGCAGATCGATGGATTAATTGTTGTTGTCTTTTTGGGTTTAACAGTTAAATGTGTAATAACAATACTATCGCAAGCCAGAGCAGAAATCAATGTATCTTTATAATTACCTGTTATTGTATAAAAATGATTTCCAATATTAAATGTATCTCCCTCGCAAATTGAGATATTCAATGTATCAAAAACAATTGGTTTTACATTTACAATCACACTATCGCAGGCAGATGTATCGCATTGGCTTTCCCAACGAGCATAATAAGTAGTAGTTTGTGCCGGAGAAGCAATAGTAAGCGGAGTATTGATTCCAATACTGTTAACACCGCATCCGCCCGTAAACCAGCGTAAGGTATCACCAATTCCACCTACTGCCGTTAAAGTAATTGTTCCGGCATCGTTTGTGCAAAAGTTATTTCTGTTTGTAGTTACAGCATTTGGTTTCAAACTATTGCATGGGCTTATTTTAAGAATAAAACTATCATCTCCGCCAGTAAAGTTATTGTTGTAATAAGCTCCGTTACCATAATCAACAGTGTAACTATTTACTTCATTCCATTCGCCGATAAAATAGATGTCATTATGGCTATCGGCAACAATAGCTGTACCCCAATCGTTGCCTATACTTCCATAATAAGTAGCCCATTGTCTTACCCCCTGATTATTAAATTTTAGTATAACATTATCAATCATACCCAAAAGATTAGGTTGCCAGTATTCATTCTGAAGCTGTTGCAAAGGAAAGTTAGCCGACATCGAACCACCGGTAATGTATAAGTTATCCTGCAAATCGACAGTGCACACAACATCACTATTACATTCATCATCGCTTCCACCATAATAAGTAGCCCATTTTCTTACACCCTGATTGTTGAATTTCAGTATTAACATATCCCTATCACCACCTATTGTTGATTGATTATAAGCCCCTGCCAGATTTTGTAAAGGCAAATTCGCAGAATAAGATTTTCCGGTAATAAAGATATTGTTCTGACTATCGACACTAACCGAAGTGGCATTTTCACCCTGATTGCCTCCATAATAAGTAGCCCATTGCCTCACACCCTGTGGATTAAACTTAACAATAAAAGCATTGGTATTTCCTCCGCTATTGGCTTGCCAATACGCTCCTGCCATTTGTTGTGTGGGGAAATTTTGCGAATACGTTCCTCCAACAAAGTATAAATTGTTTAAATGGTCAATACAAATAGCATTTCCCATATCATAATCGCTGCCACCATAATAAGTAGCCCACTCTCTTACACCTTGATTGCTGAATCTTAATATATATGATTCAAAATCACCTGCCGAATTAGGTTGCCAATAAGCGTTGGTAAGTTGCTGAACCGGAAAATTTGCCGAATTACCATAGCCTGTAAGGTATATTTTATTTTGTGAATCGCTAATTATTTCTGTAAAAAACTCATTAGAAGATCCGCCATAATAAGTAGCCCATTGCCTGATACCTTGGGGATTAAATTTAAGAATATACCCATCAGATGCACCTCCAAAGGTTTGCTGATTATATGCCCCTGACATATTCTGCATTGGAAGGTTAGATGAACTTGTTTCACCTGAAACATATAAATTATTTTGTGAGTCGATTACAGCACATCTACCCATATCAACCATGCTTCCACCATAAAAAGTAGCCCAGAGTCTTACCCCCTGATTATTAAATTTCACAATTGTTACGTCGTTTGAAGCAACAATACTGCTTTGCCAGAAAGCTCCGGTCATATTCATTGTCGGGAAATCGGATGTGGTAGCATAACCAATCACATAAATATTATCAGCACTGTCGCGGCACAAAGAAGTAAATCCATCCCAACTTGTGCTTCCTCCATAATAAGTAGCCCAAACCAGCGGATCTATCACCAAAGTTTTACTTTTGTCGTATCCGGCAATATCAAACATTACTGTTGATTCCTTATCCTGAATATATTTGCTGTAAATAATATGATTTGTATCCTCAATATAAGAGCATAGTTTACCTTCCTCAATAGTTCCGCCAAGGGTTTTAATTTTTATTTTTGTGTCATTATCAAGCAGAGTGATATTTCCGGTATTTGAATACTTTATCTTAATATCTTTATAATCAGCTTCAGGATGTACCACAAAATCATATTTCAAGGGATGTTCTTTTGAGTCAGAATTGGTATAAATGACCCAGTCGATACCCTTATAAATATTTTTGATGGTAATCTTACTATATGCTTTTACATCGTAAATTCCTTCATGGCAATGGGCATAGAAATAATTATAATGTCCCTGCTTGCTTTCGTCTTCTTTAATAATATTGCTTTTGCTGATACTGGCACCTTCCAGATTCATATCCAGCCTGTAATATTTTAGCGTTTTTTTCTCTTCTTTAAGTTTTTCAGTGTTTTTTAAACGTTTTATATCTTTTAATCCAGCTTTTCTCATCAGCTCCTCTTCTTCATTTTCTTTATATCTTACAAAAACATAGCTCAAGCCCTTGTCGGTAATATAAATATCGCAACCACCAAATGAAGTTTTAAAAAGAACTTCATCCGCAGCTTTGCCATCAGTTCGCATAAACTGCCCTTTGTTCTCTACAAACTCCAGAGGCTGGTTTTTAATCCATTCCCGTGCTTTGACTTCTTTGGTTTTATCGGTTTTGTTATTAACTGCATTAGCTGCAAGTGATAATAAAAGCAATAAGATTATAAGTGTGTTTTTCATAAGTTGTTTTTCAAAATATAATTAATTTATAGACTCAAACTTTCTTACATAGTTGTAATTTTTATTGTTTATTTAAATGATTTTTTTGCTGATTCCCTTTTGTAAAATAAAATTCGCCAAATAACATCATTTTCAAATACTTTTACAAAGTTATAAAAATAAAATATTAATCAATGCTTTACTTTAAAAAAATGTAAGTATAATAATTTGAACAAATTAATCTATTATTAAAAGTTAACAAAGTATAAATATTCATTTCTTTTTTTTAATATATTTATTCGTACAGTCGATATTTTCATTCGCACAATCAATATTTTCATTCACACAGTCAATATTTCTATTCGTACAATCAATAAATATATTTTCAAAAGGATATTTGAATTTCATGTGTTGTTAATTTAATCTACTAATTGGCACATTATCTTCAGAAATACGTTTAATGGCAAAACAAAAAAGCCGACTTATTTAATTAAGTCGGCTTTACGTTTTAAACAATTTAAACACACATTATAGCAGTTTTTTAGCTTCTGCTATAGCTTTATCGTAATCAGGATGTTCGGTGTTTTCTTTTACGTATTCAACATAGGCTACTGTTCCTTGCTTGTCAACAACCACAATACCGCGGTTCAATAAACGTAATTCTTCAATCAGAAAACCATAGTTTAAACCAAAATCAGTATCTTTATGATCTGATAAAGTAATTACTTTATCAATACCTTCGGCAGCGCAAAAACGACCCAAAGCAAATGGCAAATCGCATGAAATAGTCAAAATTACAACATCGCCCAAGTTAGCTGCTTCTACATTAAACTTACGGGTTTGAGCCGCACACACACCTGTATCAACCGAAGGAACCAATGAAATAATTCTCACTTTGCCATCATAATCACTTAATTTAACCGGTTTCAATCCTTCGCCTATTGCAGTAAAATCATAAGCTTTGTCACCTGCTTTTACCATATTTCCCAATAAGGTTAAAGGATTTCCCATAAAAGTTGTTACACCTGAATTTCTTGTCATTTTATTTTTCTTTTTTTAAATTATATATTATTTGAATTATAAATTATTCTGTCGAAATCGCATATTATAACAACATCGGGTTTTAATTGTTCATGCAAAAACAATCAAAAAATATTAATTTTACACAAAATTAATAATCATTAATCTTAGCGTATTTTTAGAAGGTTCTACTAACGTTTAATCTTTAATACATCGTAATGAAAAACCATTTTTCTTATTAAGCTGACAATTTATTGATATTACTGGCATTAAACAATTGATGCTGCTATGCCAGGCTATAGTGGCGTTATGTACAGATGAAGTCCACCAAAAGGTTTCGCCGCCTTGATTGGAAAAGTCGGTTGTTGCATATTCAAAACTTCTTGTTCCGGCTGGTAAAGCTGTAAATCCATTTTCGTTAGTAGCTGAAGTATTGGAAATGCCCCAATGTGCCGGACCTTTTTCTTTTAGTTTGTCGCCAGCTACATTCTCTCCTCCCAAAAAGTTCATTAATGTTGCCCATTCCTGATATGTTGGAATATGCCAGCCGGGAGGACATATTTTATTGCTATCGTTTACTGCATACCAATTGTAAAGTCTCCCATAGGTTGCTACGTTTGCTAAATTGTTATTGTAGTTGCAATAAGCAGATGTAGTTGCACTTCTCCATTGCTGACCATCTGTAATATTAGGAATAGCAACACCGTTTCTGAATTTGGTAACCTTCAGGTTTTCTACCATCCATGTTTGTGTGCCAATGGTAACTGTATGATATATATTCCCATCAATATCTGTAACGGTAGCAGTATTCGGGGTATTATTGTCATCGCTCTTGCTGCATCCCCAAGTTATTAATACGAAACTCATTAGTATAAATGAGTAAATTGATAATTTTCTTTTCATTTGTTTATTGCTTTTTATTTGTTTTTATATGTTTTTTGTCAATTTATATCAGTACAATACAGAGTACTTATATGTTATATTGATGCTTGGTAGCATTTGCCTGATTTTTAATGTAAAATTAATACATTTTTTCTGAATTGATTGATACAATATGATCTATCTGCTTTAAAACTTCTGAAATATTATTTAACACCTTACTGTTTTCAAACCTAATAACTTTTAATCCAAGTTTTTCAAGTTCATAAGTTCTGTTTTCATCTCTTTCTTGTTGTATTTCTTCATTATGAATACTTCCGTCTATTTCTATCACTAATTTTAATTGATGTGAATAAAAATCAACAATAAACTTAGCTATGGGATGCTGACGACGAAATCTGATATTGTTTATTTGTTTTTTATTCAAATAATTCCAGAGTTTTATTTCGGCTTTGGTCATGGTTTTACGCAATATACGTGCTCGTTTTATTATTTCTTCTGATGCACCAAAATAAAAATTTTCTGTTCGACTAACTATATGCATTTTACAAAAAAATAAAAATAAATAAAATGACAAATGTCTATAAGTTGCTGTTCCGTAGTTCCTCCCCTTTTAGGGGAGGCGGAGGTGGGGTTGTTTGAAGTCTCCTCATCTTTCTCCTTTGCCGAGAACTTATAAGGTGTAAAGTAATTGGCTGTGCTGCGTTGTTCTACAAACAAGATATTGATTGGTAAATAAAACTCCATTTATTTATTTAATTTATTGGCTAAAATTACAAAAAAATAATTCATGTACTACCTCTATTTCATGTTTTTGTGATTTGTTAAATAAGAATAAATATTTGTAATTATTAAGTGTATTTGCTAAATATATTCCTCTTCAGAAGAGGAAATTGCTCTTCGGAAGTACAAAGCCGCACTTATTATGTAGCTCTTTGTACTTCAGAAGTACAAACGCGGACTTATTTTGTGCCAAGCCACACTTATTTTCTCTGGCTTGGTACTTATTATGTCCTAAGGCGGACTTATTATGTCCTAAGGCGGACTTATTTTGTACAAAGCCACACAAAATAGCATCGGCATCGCACTTATTTTGTACAAAATGGCTAAACAAAAAACCTAAGTATGTTCAAATAATAATGCTTTAAAAATAGCCATAACAACTTATTGATGCCCATTGTACGACATTGAAATGAGCATCTGAAAAATGTTTTGCCCATTGTTTGGTTTTGAAATGAGCATCCGAAAAATCTTTTGCTCATTGTTTGGTTTTGAAATGGGCATCCGAAAAATGTTTTGCCCATTGTTCAGTTTTGAAATAGGCTCCGTAAAAATGTTTTGCTCATTGTTCAGTTTTGAAATGGGCATCCGAAAAATCTTTTGCTCATTGTTCAGTTTTGAAAAGAGTATCCGAATAATCTTTTGCCCTTTGCTCGGTTTTGAAATGGGCAATGCAAAAAATCTTTTGCCGGATTTAGATTAAATTTCCATAAAAAAACACCTCAAAAGTTTTTTGTCTAACTTCTGGGGTGTAGTTCAATTACTTACCTACGGGCTTTTTTCAATACTTTATAACTAACGCATATCGTTGATTTCCACTCCCGGAAAATCGCTTGCTTTAAATGTAAATTCGGCATCCGAAATCTTCAGATTGCTCAAAAACTTATTTACTTTATACATATAGGTACTGCCGTTTTTATTATAAATCTCGGTACTTACTATCTGCATTTTGGTTTTATCTATTGTAAGCCTTACTTTAAAAAAAGCTTTGCCTTTTATGGGGGTTAAATCAATAATCTGAGTCAATACCCCAGCCTGATTAACTTCTTTAATCAGTTTGGCTTTGTAGTTTTTTTCGTAAGTCGAAAACAATTTACTTGGGTTTAATGCATCGTCATCTTTCAGATTTACATTATTAATCTGTACCTCATCAGCATCAGGTATGTAAGTCCAAACTGTTTTACCATCGCATATAATCCGCTGTCCCGAAACATTCAACGAGTATTTGTCGCCTTTAATAATAGCAGTTCCGTTTTTACTTTGTTTTATTTTTTCGGCTTTGTTTTCCAATGTATATACAAATTCAATTTTGTAGTTTACAAACGATTTCATTTTAGCCGAAAGTTTATTAAGTGTTTCATTTGCTTTGGCATCCGTAATCTGAGCATTGGCATTGCTTATAATAAACAAACTTATTATCAAACCGATAAGATTCAGTTTTTTCATTTTTATTAGATATTTGATAAATTATTAATGATTCTCTCTCAAAAACTGTTCCAGACTAATTTCGTCTTTATATTTTACTTCGCGGGCTTTGCTGCCTTCAAATGGTCCCACAATACCGGCAGCCTCCAGCTGATCTATAATACGTCCGGCTCTGTTGTAGCCCAGTTTAAGTTTTCGTTGCAATAACGACGTTGACCCATGCTGATGAGCCACAATAATACGGGCTGCATCTTCAAACAATTCATCTTTTGATGATGGATCAAATTCTTTGTTGGGTTCGCTATCTTCGTCCAGATATTCGGGCAGGTTAAACGGTGTAGTATAACCACGCTGTGAGCCAATAAAATCCACTATACTTTCAATTTCGGGCGTATCAATAAAAGCACATTGTAGACGGATTAAATCATTTCCGGTTGACAGCAACAAATCGCCCCTTCCTATTAACTGATCAGCCCCTCCGGTATCTAAAATGGTACGCGAGTCAATCTTGGATGTAACCCTGAATGCAATACGAGCCGGAAAGTTGGCTTTAATGGTACCTGTAATAATATTTACAGACGGACGCTGGGTTGCAATAATCAAATGGATACCAATAGCTCTGGCCAATTGAGCCAAACGTGCAATAGGTGTTTCTATTTCTTTACCGGCAGTCATAATCAGGTCGGCAAACTCATCAACAACCAAAATAATATAAGGCAAAAAGCGATGACCATCATTTGGATTTAGTCTTCTCGAAATAAATTTAGCATTGTATTCTCTGATGTTTTTCACCTGAGCATCCTTTAGCAAATCATAACGCTGATCCATCTCGATGGTTAACGAATTTAGCGTTCTTACCACTTTGCGGGTATCAGTAATAATGGCATCTTCCGAATCGGGCAATTTGGCTAGGAAATGGCGTTCTATCTTGGTAAAAAGCGACAACTCAACCTTCTTAGGGTCAACCATCACAAATTTAATCTCAGCCGGATGTTTTTTATAAAGCAAAGAAGCTATAATGGCATTTAATCCAACAGATTTCCCCTGACCTGTAGCACCCGCCATCAGCAAGTGAGGCATCTTAGCCAAATCGGCAATATATGGTTCGTTGGCAATGGTTTTGCCAATGGCAATAGGCAATTCCATTTTCGAATTCTGAAATTTCTCGCTGCTCAGCATGGTTTTCATCGAAACAATCTGCGGGTTTTTGTTAGGCACTTCAATCCCGATGGTTCCCTTGCCGGGGATAGGAGCTATAATACGAATACCCAAAGCCGACAAACTTAATGCAATATCATCTTCCAGGTTTTTTATCTTCGAAATTCTGATACCCGGTGCCGGAACAATTTCGTATAAAGTAACCGTAGGTCCTATGGTAGCTTTAATCTGAACTATCTCGATGGCATAATTTCTTAAAGTTTCAACAATGCGGTTTTTATTTGATATCAATTCATCGTTCTGAACCGAAGTTGGATTTTCGTTATAATCAGCCATCAGATTAAGGGTTGGAAACTGATAAGAACTCAAATCCAAACGCGGATCGTATTCGCTGTCGATGCTGTTGTGCTTCATCACAACTTCATCTTCTTCAATTATTTCGGGTGTAATATCTTCCGTTTTGTTATTAATAATGATATCAGAAATAACTTCTTCGGGCGTTTCTACTGTAAACAGAACTTCTTTTTCAACTTTGTTGGCAGTTTTTATCTTTGGCTTTTCGGTAGGTCTTTCAAAAACCTCAAAATCAAGACTACCGGGTTCATCATAATCATCATCTTCGTCCACTTCAATTTCTTCGTTTGTAGAAGTTTCATCTTTTAAAGAATTACCGGTTTTCGGATTAATAATATCATCGTCTGTATTCTTTTTTGTGGATTGGAAATCCTTAAAATTGAAATTTGTATTAAATACAATGATAATAAATGCCGATAAGGCAAAAACCAACAGAATGCCGGTACCTATTTTCCCAAGCAATCCTTCGAGCCACATGCTTGATTCGTAACCGAAAATTCCGCTGTAAATACTTAAATTACCGGATTTAAAGAAAAAACCCAAAGTTATAGAAGTGAATAATAAAATAAATACAGAATATTTAATTGAAGTTGATAGCTTTATTATACTTAATTTGAGAAGCTTTAAACCTGTAACAAGAAATAGAAATATAAAAACCAGCGAAGCTATACCAAACCATTTTTTAATAAATAAAAAAGCAAGTGCAGCTCCCAATCTGCCTGTCCAGTTATTAATTTCAAGGGTTTCGTCAAATAATATAGAAGAAAAATCGGCTTCGGCTAATTTATCGTAATCGAGCCACCACGTGAAAATAAAAGACAGAAAAGAGAAAAATAAAAATAAAGCAAACAATGCTAAGAAAACACCTACAACTTTGTGCATTTTATTATCCGAAAAAAAGTTTCCCAAACCTTCAAAGGGTTTTGAGTTATTTTTTTTCTTTTTACCCTTTTCGGGTTCTACTTCCAGTTTGTTTTTAAAAGCGTTCTTTTTGCTGATATTGTTCTTATTTGACATGTATGCGGTTTGGTTTTGCTATCAACTACAAAATTAAATATTTTTTCGATATCTTTTCAGTCAAAATTTCATAAAAAAAGCCTTTTCGTTATTCAACAAAAAGGCTTTTTAAAGTAGTTGAAAATATTATTCTCCACCACCTTGTAATGCTTTAATTTCTTCTTCAAATTGCTCTTTTGTTACTTCGCTGCAATCAGAAGGAACCATAAAATCGGTTTCTTTTACTTTGCCTTTTTCAATGGTTTTTGCTGTAGCTTTAATGGTTACTTTTGGTGTAACTAATTCATATTCTAAAACAAAACCTTTAACACCATGAAACATCTGGTTGCCAAAGTTTACTTCTTCGCCACCCATATCTTCAGTATAATAAGCAGTTATTTTCATCGAACCGGCTGCATCTTCTTCTTCATCTTCTTTTACAGGTGGAGTAATTTCTACTTTTTTGGTTTTAAAGCCCAAAATTTCTTTTCCTTCTTCCGAATATTTGTATTGAGTACCTTTGTTATCTTTTTCAACTTCTTCTGCTTTTTGAGTGATAAGATATTTTTTTGCACCCATTGATGATAAGTCAATTACAGTATAAACCAATTTCAAATCACCATTTGTAATAAATGAAGCTGGTCCTTGTTCGGTTAAAGTTCTGTTTTCATAAACTTTAATTGTGCTTTCTTTTGGATATTTAGCCAATTCAGCAGGTTCTATGCCATCTCCCGAATATGTTAATGCATAAGTTACAGTTCCTTTAAAAGGTTTTCCCTTTTTCTGAGCTAAAACTGAACCAGAAAATGCGATTGTGATTGCCAATACAATCACCAATGTTTTTAAAGCGTTTTTCATTTTTTTATTTCCTTAATTATAAATTTCCGAATTATTTAATTATTTGCAAAAATATTAATTTTAATGATATAAACACAAATCTCATGCAAATTCTTATAAATTTTTAGTTTAAACGTCTGTTTTAAACAATGAAAATATGATTTTGGCAGACAAAAGAATAGTTTTAAAACTGTAATGGTATTTTTATTCCGGTTCTGAAATTGATATATGATGGAACTTTTACACCATCAGCCGGATTTAAGGGGATTTCATATTTCATTAATCCCAAACTACCTTGCAATTCGGCAAATAAAAATCCGAAATTCAGATTAAACTGAGCACCCACACCCAAATCAAGATTGATGTTGGTATAACGGGCACTTATATCATAAGCCGGAGTTTCTGTTTTGTTGAAATTTACTATATAACCTATTCCCCCTAAACCATAAAGCCCGAAATCTTCTGAATTATCACCAACAATAAATTGTTGAAAATGTACATTTATTAAAAAATAAGATGAAGTATTTTTAATATCACCAACTTCCTGGCTTGTAGGGAAAAAATAAGATAAATTTGCATTAATTGCATTTGAAGTACTGAGATTTAACCATGCATTTGCCCCTAAACCAATTCTGAATTTGTCATCAAAACTTGATTCAAATATTTTCATTGTAGCCATACTTCCACCAACAGCTAACATTGATTTTTTACCTCTTCTTCCTCTTCTTCTTCTTCTTTTGTCAACTTCGGTATTCGTGTTGTTATCATCTACATCTATACCTGTTTTAATGCATGATTTATAAGGAATATACGACATTTGTGCTGACAAAATATCTGTAAACATTAGCAATAAGATAATTGGTAAAATTTTTTTCATTATTATTCTATTTAGTAAAAATTAAATTAATTTACCTTTTTCAGACAACTATTTTTTATGATGAGTTGTCTTTACAAAACTATAAAACAAATAATTTTTTAATATGTTAAGAAAATTTAGCTTAATTCTGACCCTCTCACTTATTGCAATTATTTATTCATGCGATAAATACGAAGAAGTAAAAAAAGAAGGTGATTTAATACCTGATATGCAACAACGAGCTTTTATGGGTGAAGTAACTTCCACCACTTGCGGTATTTGTGGAGGAAGTGGAGCTCAAAATTTCAGCTTAATGAAGAAAAATAATTCAGGAAAATTAATTGCACTGGCCTTTCACTGTAATTACCCACAGGATTCAATGCAAAGTCCGCTTTTGTTTTCTTATGAAGGCTCTCGCCCGACAGGTGGTGGTATTCCATCATTCCATATCGGAGATAAAAAAGTTGATCATAATAATATGCAGCCTTATATTGATACGCTTTTAAAGAAACCACTTGAAGCACAGGTAAAATTTTCAACAAATTTAGATGGTGATACCATGAGAATTACTTCCAAAGTTAAGTTTTTCAAGAATGTTACCGGCGATTATTATGTATCGTTTTATATAGCTGAACATGGTATTGATGGAGGTACTACAGCTCCGGCAGGTTATAAACAATCAAGCGGTGGCGCTGATTATAAACATAATAATGTTGTAAGAATGGGTAATGAACCTAATAATGCTTACGGGAAAAAAATTACAACATTGGCATCAACTCCTGCAAATACATTAATTAGTTATAATTGCGGGATTTATATTAATCCTCGTTGGAATAAATCGAAACTTTTTGTTACAGCTGTTATTTGGAAAAAGAATCCTGATGCAGCAGCACAATGTAAATACTTATTTGTAAACGGCTGGGATATGCAGGTTTATAATTAATTCTCTCTTTTCATAAAATTAAGACCCGGTTGAATTTTCAATCGGGTTTTTTATTTTAAAATTAATTCAGTTTTTGCAGAATATACTAAGATTCAATACATTTTAAATTTTGTAAAAATGAAATTTGGGCTATGTTGAAAAAAAAGAGTAATTTTGTGGTATAAATAATTCAAATGGCAAAAGTTATACAATTATCTGAAGCTGCTTCATTGGCAATACATGCAATGGTTCTGATAGGAAGATCAAAACAAATTATAAATGTAAATTTTATTGCAGATTCAACCGGTGCCTCAAGAAATCATCTTGCTAAGGTAATGCAGAGATTGGTTAAAGATAACTACATTAAGTCAACCAGAGGTCCTGCCGGTGGTTTTGTTTTGAATAAACCTGCCAATGAAATTACACTTTTAAATATTTATGAATCTATAGAAGGTCAGATAGTTGACAGAGGCTGCCCCATGGATCGCACTGTTTGTGCATTTGATAAATGCCTGATGGGTGGTATTATAAATAAACTTACAATTGAATTCAGAGATTATATGAGTAATCAGACTTTGGAGAGTTATCTCTGATTTTAATTAGTTGATTAATCATACTCAAAATAATGATAATCTAATTCTTCATTGTAATCATAATCATCGTAATCGTCGCTTATTCCGTAATCATCCAAATCATCATATGTTCCGAACGAAACCGGAATTTTAATTATTCTTTCGTTTTCATTTTTGGGTATTCCAAAACTTATGTTTTGCATACATTGCTTAAATAATGGAAGAATTCTTTTTTCAATCTTCTGTCTTAATCGTTCTGTTCTGCTTTTGTTGGTAAAATGCTCAAGGCTATATGTTTTGCCAAAATAATCGGTTTCAGTGCTGATATTTTCAACTTTACCTTTATTATCAATTTTCAGAATTACAAAAACTCTGCCTTCGAGTTTGTATATCTGCATAAAAAACGGATATTTGATTTTTCCTTTCAAACATTGCTTGATTTCTTTAACGGCAACTTCGTTATTTTTGGTGTTATTTGAATAATCGGCATTCTGAGCATTTAATGCAACAGATATTAAGCTAATTATAATTACAAAAAAGATATATTTTAATTTTTGCATATTTCTTTATTTATAGTCCAAAATTACAAAAAAATATGTTCAGGACACTATTTTATTTTAAGTAACTCAAAACTTTTATTTTTCAGCTTCAATTCTGATAACAATTGCTTCACCCTGATGTAGTTTGCCTTCGTTAAGCTTTATGTATTCCTTCTTAATAGTTTTTTTGCCAAAGGAATGAAAAAGTATTTCCATTTCATGGATATCGTACAACAAATCAATATCTTTTGGTCCGCCGGATTTGTTGATGATTTGTTCTTTGTCAAAAACTTCAAGTATAAGATTTCCTTGTGGTTTTAAGTATTTAAAAATCCGATTGAAAGCAGTTGCTTTTTCATTTTCAGGCAAATGGAAATATATAATTCCGATGGCATCAAAACTTTCGTCAGCATAACTTAATTCAGAATAATCACAAACGATGTATTTTATTGTAACACCATGTATTGAAGCTAATTTAAGGGCTTTGTTTTTTGCATTTACACTTTGGTCGAAGGCATAAACATCCCAACCTTTAAGTGCGGCATAAACTGCATTTCTGCCTTCGCCTTCAGCTGGTAACAGAATTTTTCCGGGTTTGGTATTGTCAATAAAATTTTTGAAGAACTCATTAGGTTCTTTGCCATAAACAAATTCGTTTTCAGCATATCTCGATTCCCAGATTTCTTTCATAGTGTGTTTTTTAAGCTATTATATTGTCTGAATTTTAATATTTATACAATTTATTTCTGATAAAAATCAAGTTGATTAATTGGCAATAATCTTTAATTTTGCCAATTGATATTGAATTGCAATATTACAAAAAATTTAAACTAACGGGACTTCTAAAAATTACTTTTAACATAGAAATCAGATGCAAATAGAAGACAGACTCTGGACAAGGAATTTTATACTGATGTGTTTTGCAAACTTACTGATGTCTGTTGCTTTTTATTTTCTGATACCATGCTTGCCTGTATTTTTAGAAAAAGCAATGCATGCCGGCAAAAGCCAGATTGGGATAGTGTTTGCGGTATATACGCTTGCTGCATTGCTAATTAGACCCTTTGCTGGTTATTTTGTAGATTCTTATGGCAGAAGTCTTATTTTTTTGATTTCTTTTTTTGTTTTTTCATTGATTTTCGGTGCTTTTTCCTTTGCAGTTACTTTAAGTCAGGTTATTATTCTGCGTTTTATTCATGGTTTGGCATGGGGTATCAGTACTACAAGTTCATCAACTGTAATAGTTGATATTATTCCTGAAAAGCGGAGAGGAGAAGGTTTGGGATATTTTGGTATTGCAATGACTATTGGCTTGGCACTTGGGCCGTATTTGGGAACAATTATTGCCGGAAACAATCATTTCGACAGCATGTTTTTTGTTGCTTCATTGCTTTCGTTGTCGGGTTTTATTATGGCATCGATGGTGAAATTTCCAAAATTCAATCACAAAAGCAGTTCTCCAAAGTTTGAGTGGTCGAAACTGATTGAGTTATCTTCGGTTCCTGTTTCGCTGATTATATTAATGGTTTGCGTTTCTTATGGAGGTGTTATAATATTTGTATCGTTATATGCCAAAGAAATAAAAATAGAAAATTCGGGTTTGTTTTTTCTGATTTACGCTGTTGGGCTGGCTTTGTCGAGGTTAACTGCCGGTAAAATTTTCGATAAATATGGACCAAAGAACATTTGTTTTCTTGGCTTTTTGTTTTTGATTTCGGGATTATTTATACTTTCATTTATTAAAAATGCGCCTGGTTTTTATGTTTCAGCTCTTTTTATAGGTGTTGGTTTTGGAATTATTTTTCCGGTATTTCAGGCAATGATAAACAATATTGTAAATGTCAGGCAAAGAGGTGTAGCAAATTCCACATTTTTTACAGCTGTTGATATCGGAATTGGTTTTGGAGCTGTTTTATCAGGCTATCTGGCTGAACAATTTTCACTTACCTTCACATTTATTGTATGTACACTAATTGTTTTTATAGCTGTATTTGCATTTTATATTTTTATTTTACCTATCTATAACAAAAAAGTTAAAAGTATAGAAAATCAATAATTTGTATTGGATTTTTTAATACTGTAGCTACATTATTTAATATTTTGTAATAAAAAAATATACACTTTGCAACAAAAAATAGTTTATTGTTGTTATTATTCTGTATTAAAAATCAAAATTTAAATGAAAACACTAACGGAATTTATCATAGAAGAACAAGCCAAATACCCAAGTGCCAGCGGCAACTTAACACGTTTATTAAACGATTTGGGTATTGCAGCCAAATTTGTAAACCGCGAAGTTAACAGAGCCGGATTAACCAATGTAATGGGTTATAACGATGAAGTAAATGTGCAGGGCGAAGCTCAGAAGAAATTAGATGTATATGCTAATGAGCAATTTATTGCTGCTTTACGTTCTGGTGGCGAATGTTGTGCCATTGCCTCTGAAGAAGATGAAAAAATTATTGCTTTCGATAATGACGTTTCACAATCAGGTAAATATGTAGTTGCCATTGATCCGTTGGATGGCTCATCCAATATTGAATCAAATGTTTCTATAGGTACTGTTTTTTCTGTTTACCGCCGGCTTTCGATGGTTGGAAAAGGAAGAGTTGAAGATTTGTTACAAAAAGGGACAGAAATTGTAGCTGCGGGTTATATTATTTATGGTTCTTCAACTATGCTTGTTTATACCACAGGCAGAGGTGTAAACGGTTTTACACTTGATCCTTCAGTTGGTTTATTTATCCGTTCGCATCCAGATATGAAATATCCTGAAGCCGGTACAATATATTCCATAAACGAATCCAATTCAATCTATTTCCCTGAAGCTATCAGAGAATACCTAAAATATTGCCATGCAGATGATCCTGAAACAAATCGCCCTTACATTACCCGCTATATCGGTTCAATGGTGGCTGATTTTCATCGCAATCTGATAAAAGGTGGTATTTTCCTATATCCGGGAACCATGAAAAATCCATCGGGAAAACTCAGGTTGTTGTACGAATGTAATCCTATGGCTTTTATAGCCGAACAAGCTGGTGGCAAAGCCTCTCATGGATTTGGCAGGATACTTGAAATACAACCTACCGATATTCATCAGCGTTCACCTTTCTTTGCGGGTCCAACTTATATGGTAGAAAAAATTGAAGAATATATGAAAGAGTTTTCTCCTGATTTCGGGAAATAAATTTTGACAATTCATAAGAAAAGCCATCGGGATTATTTCCGGTGGCTTTTTTTGTACCCAAATTTCCACCTAAATTAAGGGAATGTCTGTCGCCGGACGGAAAGTAAGGTTCCCCACCTGGGGAATGTCTCCCGACGACCGAAAAGTAACATTCCCCACATTGGGAATGTTCCCCGACGGCTGAAAAGTATCGTTCCCCACATTGGGAATCATTCCCGACGACCGAAAAGTAACGTTCCCCACATTGGGAATCATTCCCGACGACCGAAAAGTAACGTTCCCCACATTGGGAATGTTCCCCGACGACCGAATTGTGGTTTTCCCTAAAATGTGGAGCATCATAACAAGCTTGCGGATGGTTTGCTATGATTTGGTGTGATTATAATTCGGTGGACAGTTTTAAGTTTTTTGCTGCTAATCGATTAACAAAAGTGTAAAATGGAAAAGTAAAATAATAATATCAAATCATTAATTTCAAACCCACTCAAACTAAAAACAAATTCATCTATTCTTCCTCAGCTACTGCACCACCTTTGAAAAGCAAGGATTTGTATTTTAAAGAGGGTGATTTGATAAATTCCCCCAATTCGTATTTTTCCCATTTGCTGTCAACCAGCCTTATGGTATCATCGTCAACTACAACTACATTGGGCCATGGGCGTTGAAAATCATCATATTTCAGCGTTTTGCGGCTGCCATCAATTATCAGTTTGCTAAGCTTTTTGCCTTCATTATTTACTGCATAAAACATATCTCTTTCGGGATCTATATTGTTGGCAAACAGCCATACTACATCCGAAAATTCATCCAGGTTTACATTACTGTCCATACAAATTATGTATTTAAACCCAACTAAAGCATTTTTGTCTGAAATTTGCTGTATAAGTTTGCGTATGTGTTGTTTCTGATTTTTTTCGATAGCCAGCAATAATATTGGTAAATTCTGATTTTGTAAACTTTTGTAATTCTTTATTTCTCCAAAAGTATTTAGTATGTTCTCATCAAAAGTATTAATATCAGTTTGTTGCAATTCCGTTTTCAAAGTGGCATCAATACCTAATTTGCTGCCAACGGCAAAACGGGTGCTTGAATGATCGAGTACATCCATAGGTCCGCGATTAAAGTAAAAATCATCAATGGGATGGGCATTTTTTACAATTGCATTTATAACTTCGGTGTAATTGTGTATATTGATATCGCCATCAACACAAATCATTATTTTGTTGAACATCATTTGCCCGGCTCCCCATAATGCATTCATTACCTTAATGGCATGTCCGGGATAGTCGCTTTTTATTTTTATTATAACGATATTGTGAAAAACACCTTCAACCGGCATAGCCATATCCAATATTTCGGGTAGCATAGCTAAGCGAATCGGGCTAAGGAAAATGCGTTCGGTTGCTTTGCCTATATAAGCGTCTTCCTGTGGAGGTATTCCAACTATGGTTGCAGGAAATACTGCATTTTTGCGATGCGTAATGCAAGTAACATGAAAACGCGGGTAAAAATCCTGTAGCGAATAATATCCGGTATGGTCGCCGAATGGACCTTCGATAACGAGATCTTCCAATGGGTCTACATATCCTTCAATTACAAAATCAGCATCATTAGGAACTTCAATATTGTTGGTGATACATTTTACCAGTTCTACTTTTTTCTTTCGCAAAAAGCCTGCAAGCATGTATTCGTCCACATTGTCGGGTAGGGGAGCAGTGGCAGCATAAGTGTATGCCGGATCGCCACCCAAAACAACACTTACAGGCATGCGTTGGCCTATTTTTTTATATTCATGATAATGACGGGCTGAATTTTTGTGCAAATGCCAGTGCATTCCGGTAGTATTGCTATTGAATACCTGCATGCGATACATGCCCATATTTCGTTTTCCGGTAAGAGGATCTTTAGTATTTACCAAAGGTAATGTTATAAAAGGGCCGCCATCGTGTTTCCAGCTGGTAAGCACCGGCAAAAGGGCTAAATCGGGATTGTGATTAATAATTTGCTGACAATCGCCTTTTCCTTTTTTTACTTTGGGCATCCAAGAAGCTATATTTCCTAAAGTTGGCAGTATTTTTAATTTATCGCTGATGCTGTTGTGTGGTTCGGTAAGTTGTTGAAATATTTTTTCAATTTCCATTCCGATTTCATCCAGATTATTTACACCCAATGCCATACACATGCGTTTGTTGCTACCCATCGAATTGATAAGCAATGGAAAGGCAGTGCCGATGTTTTCGAAAAGCAGAGCTTTGCCTCCGTTTTTTGATATCCGATCGGTAATTTCTGCTATTTCTAAGTTTGGCGATACTTTTTCAGTGATTCGTATCAGTTCGCCTTCCGATTCGAGTTTTTGTATGAAGTCTTGTAAATGTTTAAAAGCCATTGCGTTTTTGTATTAGAATGAATTTTACTACCTGCCTGATATAAGTCAGCCTACATATTTCTGTTTGTATAAGGCTGCAAAGCACAAAATTAGTGATTTTATTATTACTTCTATATTAACTCTTTCTAAAATTTAGTAAATATCATTATAAACAAAGTTTTTTTAAATGAGTTTTTTTGTAATTTTACAATCAGAAAAATATTTTTTTTAATAAATAAAAGCAGAAAAAAACACTGAAAATATTTTGTTTTTATACTTCGTTTTCTGAAAAAAAACAGTAAAAAAACAAGCAGTAAATTAAGATTTTCCAAAAATTGTTAACGGAAATTAACAATTTTTTTATTGCTGATACAATGTAAGTTACAGCGTTTTTGAAAAAAAAATGCATTTTTTTTTGCCATATTTTCGGGTTTTGTACATTATATAACAGAAAGGGACAATGAAGAAGACATATTCTTCGGCAGAAATTATAGAGGGGTTTAGGAAAAATGATGAAGAAATAATTAAGTTTACTTACATTAATTGTTTTGGATTTATTTTAGATTATGTGAGAAAAAATAGTGGTAGCGAAGTGGATGCTGAAGATGTGATGCAGGAGGCGATGATATTGTTTTTCAGAAAGAGTAAAAAATCTACTTTTGAAACCGAATATCAACCTTTCACTTTTATAGTAAATACTGGGAAATTTATATGGAATAACAGAATTAAAAATGACAAAAAAAACAAATGGCAAATTCCATTGGATGAAATTAATTTTGATGAAGTTTCGGAGTTGCAAGAAGAAATAGACAATAAGGAACAAATCACAAAAAATGAAAAACTACATGAAGCCAGAAAAAAAGTTTATAAATCGTGCTATTTAAAGCTTAGTATTGATTGCAGAAAAATAATTGCAATGACTATAGATGGCAAGAATAATGAAGAAATAAAAATGGCTATGAAATTTGCTGATGAAAATGTAACAATAGAAAGAAAACGCAGATGCAAACAAAAATTATTCGATTTAATTAGTATTCACCCGAAATATAAGGAGCTTAACAATGAGTATTGAAAAGAGAAAATTAGTACAAAGATATCTCGACAAGGAAATGTCGGATGAGGAAATAAAGCATTTTGAATCGGAATTAAAAACCAATCCCGATTTGTATGAAGAGCTTTTGTTTCATAAAGAAGTAGATGGGGCAATTAAAGAATTGCTTGAAGAAAATTTATTTATTAAAAATCTGGAAAAAGCCCATGCTTCCTATTTGAAAACCATGGAAAAGGGTGGAAAAGTAAATATTTGTAGCCGGAAATTTGCTTTTATGCCTAAGGCAGATCGTCCGAAAACACGTCCGATAGTGTGGTATGCGGCAGCGGCGATGGCTACTATGGTTATTGGAACGGCTTCATACTTTGCCATTGTTTCTAATAACAATTCGCCATCGGGTTTATATGCCGAATATAAAATACCCTACGATGCACCCAGTGTGCAACGTAGCGGAAGCGGAAATCAGAGCGAAGATTTGTTTATGAGCGTATTGGCTCTGTTTAACCAAAAAGATTACAAAGCCTGTATTGCAAGCTGCGACAAATTGCTGGCCAAAGGCGATACCCGTTCAAGTATTTTCTATTACAAAGGATTGGCTTTGCTCGAAACTGATGACGCTGCCAATGCCATTGTTAACTTGCAAAAAACTGCTACCGACAGCCAAAGCGAGCTGCAACAGGAAGCCGAATGGTATCTGGGGCTGGCTTATCTGAAAACCGAAGATACTGATAATGCAAAAAAACAATTTACCCGCATCAAAGATTTATACCCTTACTACAAAGAAAGAGCAACCGAAATCTTACAAAAACTCAAATAATATTCTTGAATATATTTAGCATCAGGCAAAAATCGTTTTCCGATTTTGCCTGATGCTTTCAATATATAGTAAAAATAAATTAATTAATTAAAAAAACTTTTAACCATGAAAGTAAAAAATGAAGTTTCCGAAACCATCGGACAAGCAAAAAAGGAAGAAATATTAGTATTTAAACAAAAAATTGAAGATTTACTTCCTTTCCTGATTAGTGTTAACATTGCCGAGCAAAAAAACAAACAAAAGCTGGGCGATAAAGACAGAGGTTTTCTCGAAAAAATTATTGATTACTGCAACCATAATCCTTCGCTTATTCCAAACTATATGGATAATGCCGAAATGCAGAAAGACTTTAATTTTTATCGCGATTTAATTGAATTGGTAAGGGCATTCAGCACTTTGCTCAACAAAATGGAGGATACCGCCATGCTTGCCGGTACCGAAGCTTTGGCTGCTGCCAATGTTTTTTACAATTCGGTAAAAGCAGCTGCCAAACAAGGCGTGCCTGATGCCGAAGATATTTATAAAGACCTTAAAAAACGCTATCCCGGAGGCGGAAAAGCCAAAAACGATACTGCTCAAACTATCTGATCGGAGTATTATTTCTGATAAGAGTCAAACCTAAAAAATCATCCGATGACTATAATTGCAAAATGCCGTGAAATTACAAAGCATAATATCAATTGTTTAATATGTCATCGGATGATTTTGGTAAGAATATTGAAAAAATAAAAATGCTATGAATAGCAATGAAGAATATAATTATATTGTGTTGAAAGACAGGAATAGTCATAGCTATCCTACTGCTAACTACCGCAGCATACCAATGAAATATACTTCTACCTACTATCAATGTCATTCTTACCCGGTATCAATACCTGCTTTACCCAGTATCAATGTCATTCTTACCCGGTATCAATACCAGTTCTACCCAGTATCAATGTCATTCTTACCCGGTATCAATACCAGTTCTACCCAGTATCAATGTCATTCTTACCCGGTATCAATACCTGCTCTACCCGGTATCAATATCATTCTTACCCTATATCAACAGTATCCGGACAGACTATCGACAGCACATTTACCCTATATCAATACCTGTTCTACCTACTATCAATATCATCTTTACCCTATATCAACAGTATCCGGACAGACTATCGACAGCACTTTTACACTATTGCCACCATGTTTGGCGGGAATAAACGGCATATATAATCAGAATAAGCACTATACTGATTATAACAATAAGCAGACAAGCAAATATATAAGCAATATAATACATAGTATAAAACAATAAATAAAAACAGAGCGTAGGTTTAAAGACACATGATCCAGATACAAAGCAGCAGGGGCTTGCAACCCAAAGCTGCTATGAGAAGGCAATAAAAAAGCCTCCCTTAAAATAATCCGGTCTCCGATTTGCTCGCCAGCGAAACTTTAAACAAACTATTAAAAAAGAGGCATTGCAAAAGTATTATAAATAAAAATTGATAGCATCTAATTCTAAGTTAATTAGCTGTATAAAACTGTTAAGCGAGCACAGCTGCCTGGCAGTATTAATTTGTAGGTAGTTGCCGAAAAGCAA
This sequence comes from Bacteroidales bacterium, assembly GCA_023251515.1. GTDB lineage: Bacteria > Bacteroidota > Bacteroidia > Bacteroidales > JACABE01 > JACABE01. Next base: position 5,194 of record JAHEYQ010000041.1, on the reverse strand, counting down.
CCGCTTACAGATTCACATTAAACAATTTATTCACTTTTTCAGCAACAGTATCACTAAAAAACAAAAAACACTGATTGCTGATTATAAAAAATAATATTTTATGCGAAAAAAAACAATAAACAATATAAAGAAAATTTTTTTAATCATGCTGCTGGCAATAATCGGATTAAGCAGCAAAACTATGGGGCAGGGCACTTGCCAAACAGCAGTGTTAATTAGTCCAACGGATTCAATTAAACGAAATGAGATTCCCATAACAGATACTGTATATTGGGTTAAATTTATTGCAACAGATACGTCAATTAACTTTGGGATGCAAAATCTTATATCAGATACAGGTTTTGTAAATCAAATGACTTTGTTTTATGCACCTAACAACTGCAATAATTATTTTCAGATTGCATACAAAACAGGTATCTCATTACATTATGGTAATTTAGTAATAGGTAATACCTATTTGTTAAAAGTGAAAAATAATGGAAGAAGTATTAAAAAATCATTTTTAACTTTTTACAAAGGCAATAACAAAGCAAAAAGCCTACCTATTTCTAATCTGATAAATATTACTGCAAATCAAACACTTTGTGTTGGAACTACCTTAATATTTAACCCACAGATTGATTTATATACTACAAGTTATAATTTTTTCACGTGGGAAAAATTTATTGAAGTAAACTATTATCCTTGGTTATTAGGTGTAGAAATTGATTGCGCCTTCCCTACTTACTGGATACATATTTATGCTGAAAACTCAAGTGGTTCGTCATTTACAACTTACAATGGAAATGTTACCTTGCAACCGCAATTTACAACCACCACCTATTGTTTGTCGCCTACATTTACAGCAAGTACATGTATTACAAATCCTAACTATATTTCAAATTGTACTTATCAGTGGAATTATGGGGATGGAAACCAGTCAGCTGTCAGTACAAGTCCTGTTTCTAATCATGTTTATTCTTTGCAAGGGACATATAATGTTACTTTATCGGTAACGTTTAACAGTTCACGCCCGGGTTGTACAAATACTAGTACTATTGTAAATCCTGTAACTGTAAATCCTTTATCGCAAATAAACAAACCCATTATTACAGGAAATGCCAATAATTGTACTATCATTACAAATTATTCAGTTTCAAACCCACAAAATTGTGTAATCTACAATTGGGTTATTTCACCGCAAAATGCTGGCTCCATTTTGGCTGGTGATGGGACAGCAAATATTACAGTTGAATGGAAAGATTTAACTGATTGCGAAAACACTTTAACAGTTACTGCTTCTTCGCCTGGTGTTTCAAGTATTTCATCAGTTATCAATATTTATAAATGTTGTAAATTAGGCATTATTAGCTTAAATAATGTTTCCAATTTAACTACAAGTTTTGCAAATCAGTCGATTGATATTAATGGTGATTTACATATAACAGGAAATGTAACATTTGATAATTGTGGTATATTATTATCTCCTTATGCAAAAATCATTGTTGAACCTGGTGCTAATCTTAATATTATTAATGGCACAACTTTAACAACTAACAGATGTTGCGATATTATGTGGGATGGTATTTATTTGAGTAGTAGCAATTCAACACTAACGGCAAATTCACCTTCAGGTGGTTCTGTATATACAACTATTGAAAACTCAATAAATGGAATTGTTGCCACAAATAATGCTAATCTGAATATAGTTGGTGTTTGGTTTAATAAAAATGCTTCCAGTATGAGTATTAAAAATTATCTGCCTCTAATATCCAATATAGCAATTTCTTTCAATCATTTTGAGGGAGGACCTCTAAAAAAACCATATCTGGGCGGATACAGCCGATACGGTATTCAAATAGACAATGCTGACAATATTCCTATTGGTAATAGTACAACAGGTGGTGCTGGTAATTATTTCAATAATTTATTTTGTGGTATTTATGGTTTAAATTCTTATATAAAAATTTACAGCAATCATTTTACAAATATCAATGATTATTCTACTGTTCCATATCAATGCCAAAGCCTTACCAATCCATTATTGATATGTAAGCCCACAGCTATTCATAGTGGACATTCTCTCTCAACCAATTTAACTCCGAAAAAAGTTGAAATTGGCTATACAAATACTTTCGATAACTGTGTAAATGGCATTAAGGTTTATAACGAAAAAGCAATTATTAGTTCTAATATTGTAAGAGCAGTTACAAATGCTATAGATGTACTCGACCCGCTAAACTATAGTGTAATCAATAACAATATTGTTGAAAACTGCTCTAATGGTACTTACCCATATATGGGTATTAGGGTTTGGAAAACTCAGCCCGGTTTAATTAATTTAAGCGTTTATAGCAATAGCGTAAAATCAAGATATACCGGAATTTTTGTGGGTAATTGCAAATCGCAGCGTTTATCAAATATGAAAGCTTTTTATGTTGACATAAACAATAATACTGTAAAAATTACCAATGATGCTATAAAAGGATTGGCTGTTCAGAATTGCCCATCTGTATTTGTAAAATGCAATAATATCGACAAAAACACCACTACAGCTCTTACCGGTATGAAACATGGAATATCTGTTGAATCTACACTTAATGGCGAAATACAGCAAAACCATGTAAAATTTATGGGTGCAGGTATCAATGTATATGGTTGTTCCGATTTAACCCAATTTTACTGTAATACTCTCGAATCCGACTATTATGGCTTTCTTTTCAACCAACATGCCAGTATAACAAATCAGGGTACTGAAAAAATAAGAACAGATAACCAATGGACACCCTCTGCTAATTATTCTGGTTATTATCAGTATCAGCCAGTTGAACGAAAATTGTGGAAATTAAACGATAATTTATCTAATGGAATAAAATGGTATGTTTATAATACGTCGTATTCATACCATCCAGAAAATTATAGCCCAAATCCAACACAAAATCGAATATTTCCATATATAGCCGATAATGATGCTACTACTACTTGCAATCAAAATTGCCCGCCATCTTCTATTAAAGAAATGACATTGGAAGAACGTGAGGAGAAATTTGGAGCCATCGTACGCGACGAACTAGAGTATCCCGATCTGAACGTGCAATTCCGCGAATACAATCGCTATGTATTGTATCAGACTTTAAAAGAAAATACATGGATGATGACTATGGGAGGTGCTGACGATTATATGTATCAGGATTTCTTTAATAACGAAAGCAACGGCAATTTAGGTAAGTTCGATGCATTGGAAACCTTAATAGCCGAAGGCAATATCGATCAGGCTTTGGTTAAAAACGGTCAGATTATCGATTCAACTTTAATAGCCTATAACCAACGTGTTGTAAACGATATCTATCTTAATACCTTTGCCCGCGACAGCTACGAATTAACGCCTGCTCAATATCAGACTTTATATGATATTGCGACCAATTATACAGCATGGGAAGGTGGCGAAGGTGTTTATATAGCACGCTATATGTTAGGGATAGATATTGACTATAGCAATCCGAATGTGCAGTTCAGCAAAGGAGATGGAGGAATAGCCGAAACGGAAATGCTGAGTGTATTCCCCAATCCTGCTTCCAATAACATCACTTTATCTTTTGCCAATGCCATAGAAGGTGGTTTTGTGGTTGATGTTTATAATCATACAGGGGCAAAAGTGCTTACAGAAACTATAAGCCAAACCCAAGCCCAATATCAGTTAAATACTGCCAAGCTTAAAAATGGTATCTATTTTATATCGGTTCGCACCAATACCGAAACATTTAAATCAAAATTTACCATTATTAAATAATATTTTATAATTTTACAGTGTGTAAGTATAAAAACTTACACACTGTTTTTAATAATGAAAAAAATAATATTATACATATTGTTTTTATTATTTTCAATTAATATTTCTTTTGCACAAAGATTATTAACTGCAAACTTAGTTGTTAACCCTTCATTTGAGTTCTACACTCAATGTCCTGATGGGATGACTCAAATTACTTATGCATATCCATGGTCAGATTGTTTAGGGGGGGGGGGTCTTCTGATTATTATAATTATTGTTCATCAAATCAATATATCACTATTCCTCTTAGTTTTCAACATCCAAGAACTGGAAATGCTATGATAGGAATAACATTATATGGTTCATGGATAAACGATAATTACAGAGAATACTTACAAGGCAAATTAACAAATAGTTTAAGAAGAGAAAAAAGATATTGTGGTGAATTATATACTTCACTAAGCAATTATTGCAAAGGAGCAGTAGAAAATATAGGAATGTTTTTTTCTGTTGATACATTGTGGAATTTTGATACAATTGGCACTCAACCGGGTTTGTTTTCAACCAATCCTCAAATAGAAAACCATAAGGGAATAATAACCGATACAGTCAATTGGGTAAAGGTTAATGGTAGTTTTATAGCTAATGGAGGAGAAAAGTATCTGGTTATTGGTAATTTCAGAGATAATTTACATAGCAATTATATAGATTTGGTTGGTATAATGGATCCCTATTATTTTATCGACGACGTCTCAGTCTGCGAGTGCAGCTTTGATATAAACTTAGGAGAAGATACTACGTTATGCGAGGGCGAAGGTATTATACTAAATCCAGATTTACCCAATGCCATTTACACCTGGCAAGACAGCAGCCATGCTGCTACCTATGAGGTAAAACAGCCCGGCACTTACTGGGTGCGTGCTTATGTAGCCGATTATGATATTACTTCAACTGATACCATTGTAATAAGCGCCGGAGATAATAATATTTGCAATCCTCCTCTAACCATCCCCAATGTAATCACTCCCAATGGCGATAGCCAGAACGATAATTTCGTAATCCAAAATGCCGAAACCTACGATATAGCCCTGCAAATATACAACCGCTGGGGCAATATTATCTACGAAACCACCAACTACCAGAACGATTTCAGCTGTAACAACTGCGCCGATGGCGTTTACTTTTATGTACTCAAAGCAAAGAGCAAGCGGAATGGGAGAGAAAAAGATTATAAGGGAAGCCTTACCATTATTAAATGAGTAATTGATTAATTGAGTAACTGTAAAATACATGAAATACAAAGCACAGAAAAAAGAAATTAGCACTGTGTCTCGTCCTAAAAAAAGTTGACATTTTTTATTAATACTGATATAAGTTTACAAAATCATTTTCGGGTAATGATGAGCCAGCAGATTGTTCTGCCTCAAACAGTGAGGGCTCAAT
>JAHEYQ010000040.1 GCA_023251515.1 Bacteroidales bacterium | reverse complement strand
AAAGTAGAGCAAAAGATTAAAGAAAGAACTGCTGAACTTGTAATCACAAATAAATTATTAATCGAAGAAATAGAAGAACGCAAGAAAGCTGAAAATGCTTTATCGTTAAGCGAACAATATTTCAGAAATATATTTGAGTATTCAACTGTAGGTATATCTATTACTGAGATTAATGGTGTTTTAAAAACCAATAATACGTTTAAGGAAATATTAGGTTATTCAGATGAAGAATTCAAATCATTTAAATGGCAAAGTATCACTCATCCTGATGATGTAGTGCGAGATCAGGAGATTATAAATTCAATTATCAGAGGAGAATATACTTCCAGACGATGGGAGAAGAGGTATGTTCACAAAGATGGTCATTGTGTTTGGATTGATATAAGTACTTTTCTTCAAAGAGATGTTGATGGGAAACCTCTTTATTTTATTACAAATATTCAAGACAAAACCATACGGAAACATGCAGAAGAAGCTTTGAATGACAGTTTAATCAGATATCAAAGTTTAATAACTAATCTTGATGCCGGAATTGTTGTTCATGCACTGGATTCTTCAATAATAGCTAATAATAATAGAGCTTCTGAATTATTAGGTTTAAGTGAAGATCAATTAAAAGGAAAACTTGCCATAGATTCCAGATGGAAATTTATTCATGAAAACAGTTTGTCTCTTAATTTGGAAGAATACCCTGTGAATAAAGTAATTGCCACTAAAAAGGCTTTTAATAATTATACAATGGGTGTAGTTATACCCGAAAACAACAATGTAGTTTGGCTAAATGTTAATGGTACTCCGGTTTATAATAGTTTAGGCGAAAATAAAGAAATCCTGATCAGTTTTCTTGATATAACAGAAAGAAAAAAAGCGGAAGAAGCTTTAAGACAAAGTGAAACTCAGTTTAGGACAGTTTTGGAAACGGTATCACTTATTGGTGTAATTCTTGATATTGAAGGAAATATTATTTTGTGTAACGATTATTTATTAAATCTAACAGGATGGAAAAAGGATGAAATCTTAAATCAGAGTTGGTTTGATACTTTTATTCCAATGGATGTAAGAACTGATATTCAACTACAGATATTTAAGAAATCTTTAGAAGCCGGAAATATTGTTGAGCATTATGAAAATGAAATTATTACCAGAGATGGTAATCTTAAAATGATTTCGTGGAATAATACGATTTTAAAAGATCATAATGGCAAAATAAATGGAATTGCATCAATTGGTGTAAATATTACTGAAAGCAGAAAAGCAGAAATAGAAATAAAAAAGCTTAACGAAACGCTTGAACAACGTGTTAATCAGCGTACTTCTCAGTTAGAGGCAGCTAACAAAGAGTTGGAAGCATTTAGCTATTCTGTTTCTCATGATCTTCGTGCTCCATTACGTCATATTAGTGGTTTTGCTGATATGCTTAAAGGAGACGAACCTGATAATTTATCTGAAACATCAATACATTATATTGATGTTATTAAGGATTCTACAAAAAAAATGGGAATTCTAATTGATGATCTTTTAAAGTTTTCAAGAAATGGAAGAACTGAAATGAATAAGTCTGTTTTTAGCATGAATGAGATTGTTGATGATGTGTTGAAACAATCAAAAGAGCACCTGAAAGATAGAGATATTGAATGGATAATAGCAGATTTGCCAAATGTTTATGCTGATTATAACCTTTTGCGTTTGGTTTGGGTTAACTTAATTGATAATGCTCTTAAATATTCACAAACCAGAGAAAAAGCGATTATTCAAATTAAGTTTAAAGAAGAAAAAGAGGAGTATATTTTTAGTATTAAAGATAATGGTGTGGGGTTCGATATGAAATATGCACAAAATTTATTTGGTGTGTTTCAACGCATGCATTTATCTGAAGAATTTGAAGGAACAGGTATTGGCTTGGCAAATGTTCGTCGCATTATTCTCCGGCATGATGGAAGAACATGGGCAGAAGCCGAATTAAATAATGGAGCTGAGTTTTATTTTACATTACAAAAATAAGGAGTAAATTTTATGAGCAATTTAAATACAATTTTACTGGTTGAAGATAATTTAAACGATGCTGAATTAACGATTCAGGCACTAACTTCAACCAATTTAGGCAATAAAGTAACTTTAGTCAGAGATGGTGTTGAGGCTTTAGAATATTTACAATACGAAGGTAAATATACAGATAGAAAAAAAGAGAACCCTGTTGTGATTCTTCTGGATATTAAAATGCCTCGTTTGAATGGAATAGAAGTATTAAAGATAGTAAAGAATTCTGCTGAACTTAAAACAATACCAATTGTAATGCTTACTTCTTCCAGAGAAGATCCTGATCTGAAGTTGTGCTACGAATTGGGTGTGAATGCTTATGTTGTAAAACCCGTTGATTTTAAAGATTTTCTGGAAACAATAAAGCAAGTTGGTATATTTTGGGCTTTAATTAATGAAATTCCATTTAACGATTAATAGTTATGAATGATTTTAACAATAATCTATTAGAAATACTTTCGATTGAAGATTCTGAAAGGGATTTTGCTATTATTAAAAATGAGATGCTAAAAGCAGGTTTTAATTTTAATATTACTCATACCGATAAAGCGGAAGTATTTAGGTCGTTGTTAGAAAAAAACAAATACGATTTAATCTTTTCCGATTTCAAATTACCTGATTTTAATGCATTTGATGCTTTGGAGGTTTGTAATAATCTTTGTCCTGATACACCTTTTATTTGTATTTCGGGAACTATTGGCGAAGAAATTGCTATTGAACTTCTGAAAAAAGGTGCTACCGATTATGTTTTGAAAGATAGATTAGAAAGATTAAGTTTTGTTGTAAAACGTGCAATTAATGAAGTTAACGAAAGAGCAATTTTAAAAGAAGCCGAAAATAAAATTAAACAAGCTTCAGATTATTGGCGTAAAACTTTTGATGCCATTAAAGATGGAATCACAATACTTGATAATTCGCAGAGAATAGTACAAAGCAATAAAGCTTTTTTGGATTTTATAAATATACCAGGTATTGACATAACTTGTAAAGAATGTTTTACTTTTGTTCATCATACAAACTGTGCTGTAACAGGCTGCCCATTCAAACAAATGCAGATAAGCAAAAAACGCGAATCGATGGAAATTGAGGCTAATAATTCTGTTTATGAAGTAATAGTTGATCCTATTTTTGATGAAAACGATAATTTATCAGGAGCTGTTCATATTATTTCTGATATTACTATTCGTAAACAAATTGAAAAAGACCTAAAAGCAGCAAAAGAAAAAGCCGAAGAAAGCAATCGTCTTAAATCTGCATTTCTGGCCAATATGAGTCATGAAATACGTACGCCTATGAATGGCATTCTGGGGTTTGCCAATCTGCTTAAAGAACCCGGACTAAGCGGAGCTGAACAACAAAAATATGTTGATATTATTCAGAAAAGCGGAGACCGTATGCTTAATACAATTAATGATATTATTTGTGTTTCCAGAATAGAATCGGGCGTGGTTGAAACACATATTGAAGAAATAAATATTATTGATCAATTAGAATATATTTATACTTTCTTTAAACCCGAAGCCGAACAAAAAGGATTACACATTTTTATCAATAATAAATTGTCAGCTACAGATGCTGTTATTAATACTGATAAAGAAAAATTGTTTGGAGTTATTGTTAATCTTATTAAGAATGCTATTAAATTTACCGATTATGGTAGTATTGAATTTGGCTGTAGTTCTAAAAGCTCAATTAGCGGTGAAACTGTATTGGAGTGTTTTGTAAAAGATACGGGTATAGGAATTCCTGAAGACAGGCACCAAGCTGTTTTCGAAAGATTTGTTAAAGCTGATATTAAGAATCCGAGAGCATTTCAGGGCTCAGGTTTGGGTTTGGCAATTTCTAAAGCTTATGTAGAAATACTGGGTGGTAATATATGGCTGGAAAGCGAAAAAGGAAAAGGTTCAACATTTTATTTTACTATTCCGATATCTTACCAAACTGTTGATAATATTGCAGCAAATGAAGCAGAAGAAATTAGGGCTATAAAGAAAATAAAAATATTAATTGCTGAAGACGATGATGTATCTGCCGAACTAATTACATTACACTTAAATAAAAAGAAACATCTTGTTTTGCATGCTGCTAACGGGGCGGAAGCGATAGAAAAATTAAAATCAAATACTGATATTGATTTAATATTAATGGATATAAATATGCCGTTAATGAATGGATATGAAGCTACAAAGCAAATAAGAGCTTTTGATAAAGATATTATAATTATTGCCCAAACAGCTTATGGATTAGCCGGAGACAGAGAGAAAGCTATTGAAGCGGGTTGTAATGATTATATCTCAAAACCCATTAATAAAGATGAATTATTGCTGCTTATTCAAAAGTATTTTAGCAAATAATACTTAAAAAGCAGATTGTAATTCGCAAATTTTCATTAGCAATTTTCCGAAGTATTACAACAGCCATTTAGATTAAAAATAAATAGTTGCAGAGTGGCGACAGTTAGATAACAATTATTCGGAGAACCACAATTCACATTTCGGGGGAAAGCCTTTTCCGATTTTTCGGGAGGTTGGGCATTGGGTCGAAAAGAAAGATCCGCTGATTTGTATTTTTCATAAATTGAGCAAAAACAGCTTGCGAAGGCCTATTCCCAAATGGGAATTGTACTCTGCAACGTTTCTAAGGTCTATTCCCAAATGGGAATTGTGTTCTGCAACGTTTCTAAGGCCTATTCCCAAATGGGAATTGTACTCTGCAACGTTTCTAAGGCCTATTCCCAAATGGGAATTGTACTCTGCAACGTTTCTAAGGTCTATTCCCAAATGGGAATTGTGCTCTGCAACGTTTCTAAGGTCTATTCCCAAATGGGAATTATGCTCTGCAAACATGCAAAGCCTTAGTCATAAAAGTGAGTAGTGCTCTGCAACGTTTCTAAGGCTTAGTCACAAACGTGAGTAGTGCTCTGCAACGTTGCGAAGCCTTAGTCACAAACGTGAGTAGTGCTCTGCAACGTTGCGAAGCCTTAGTCACAAACGTGAGTAGTACTCTGCAACGTTGCGAAGCCTTAGTCACAAACGTGAGTAGTACTCTGCAACGTTGCGAAGCCTTAGTCACAAACGTGAGTAGTACTCTGCAACGTTTCTAAGGTCTATTCCCAAATGGGAATTGTACTCTGCAACGTTTCTAAGGTCTATTCCCAAATGGGAATTGTGTTCTGCAAGCATTTATCGAAATAAGTCAGTTTAAAGTTATAATCGGAGACGAAACAATAGCCGACTTCGAAATGCAGAAAGCATAAACAAAACCTCAACCCGTTGGGTGCGAAGCTCCCGACGGGTTTTTTATGCAAAAATTAAATTTAAGAATAACGATTAACGATTGCAGATTTGAGATTTAATTTGCCCGTAAGGCATCAATATCAATAGAAACAATCAATTACAAAACAAATACATTGCCCGTAGGGCATTAACCTTAAATAAAATATGTTTTATGTCCTACGGACAAAGAAGCATACAAAAAAATTAAGCTGCCTTTAGACCTTAAACCTGACAGATTTTAAAAACCTGTTAGGTTTGGTTAAATAAATAGTATATTTGTATAAAAATAAATTAATAATCAAAAAAAATGAATAATAATCTTAGTTGCAAATATCTTTATAAAGTGGAAATGTATGCAATTGGAGATTTTATTTGTTGTAGGCAAGACTGTGAATTAATGATAATTGCAAAGGTATTAAAGAAAATAAAATGAATAAAAAACATTCTTTCATCTACAAAAACAGCTTAAGCATAGTATTGCTTGCTTTAATGCTGATATTTTGGGCTGGTCAATTTATAGCTGGAATGAAAACATTGGATGAGGAAAGACAAGAAAATGGGTTTCCTCCACTTTCAATAATTGAATATGCTAAGAGCGGTCATTTTATTCAAGCTACTTTCGAAAACTGGGAAAGTGAATTTTTACAGATGGCATTTTATGTTTTTCTTACAATTTATCTCAGACAAAAGGGTTCTTCGGAATCTAAAAGCCTAAACAAAAAGGAAGCAGTAGATAGAGAACCAAAGATACATCCCAAAGCGCCATGGCCGGTAAAAAGAGGTGGGCTTTTGTTAAAAATATATAACTATTCGCTTACTATTGCTTTATTTATCTTATTCTTTTTTTCATTTTCTATGCATTTTTTGGGAAGTTTGAAAAGTTTTAATGAAGAGCAGTTAATGAAAAATATGCCTCTGGCAAAGGCTTCTCAATATATTGGTAATTCACGGTTTTGGTTTGAGTCATTTCAAAACTGGCAAAGTGAATTCCTTGCAGTCGCAACTATAGTTTTACTTTCTATCTGGCTTAGACAAAAAGGCTCTCCCGAATCTAAACCTGTGGATGCTGCTTATGATGAGGATGCTGAATAATTTTTTCAAATGATACCTTTAAACAGTATGAACTTAGAAGCAAATAAATCAATGACATTTCCCGTAGGGCATCAATATCAATAAAAACAACGAACACAAAAACAATCGTATTGCCCGTAGGGCATTAACCTTAAATAAATATGTTTATGTCCTACGGACAATTATAAATAATTACGTTATGTTTTTCTATGGATATAAATGCCCTACGGGCAAGCAAAATAAACCATCAACCTAAGCAAAAAATAAATATATTTGCAACTCAAAATACATCATTAGAAAATAATAAAACGAATTAAAATCATTTCAGAAATGCAAAGCAAACAAGCAGATTTAGAGGATAATTCACATCCTGTTTATATACATAAAGGGAATTATTTGCTGAAAATAATATTGAGTATTTTATTGCTTGTCTTTGTTGTTTTATTAAAAGAAATATTTTTATAAGATATGGAGTTATTGGTATTTATATTTATTATCTTTATTTTTGGAGCTAAATTTTATTTTTTTTCCGACGACACTACATTCTTTTCATTAATATTCGATTATTTAGATATATACCGCTTTAAGCAAAACAAAGAACCCAAATATGCTTATCTGAATCAAAAAAACCCTTCATTAACTTATGAAGAGGAAGAATTGTTGAAAAACAATTTTTCTTATTATAATAATTTAAGTGCAGACAAAAAGATAATTTTCGGCTACAGAGTAAAAACATTTATCAAAGATAAACAATTTATTGGTATGGAAGAATTGAAAATTGATGGTAAAATGATATTAATGATAGCTGCTACAGCTGTAAAAATCACTTTCGGATTACGGCAATACAGATTCGAGAATTTCACTATCTTCCGTGTTTATCCCCAGCAGTTTTATTCCCGATTGTTCAACAGTTATATGTATGGCGGAACCAGTGCCTACGGAGTTATGTCTCTGGCATGGGACAAATTTCTTTATGGTTTCGAAAACACAGAGGATAATATAAATCTGGGTTTTCACGAATTTGCACATGCACTTATAATTTATCAGCAAAACGAAGTAAATATCACTTCTTTCAGGCGCTATACAGTTGAATACGATATTCAGGCCGAATATGCAAAAGATATAATGAGAAACGACGATTTTTTCCGCGAATATGCCTTTACCAACGATATGGAGTTTTTTGCAGTAGTTGTAGAACATTTCTTTGAGAATCCAAAACAACTTCAACAAATATTGCCAAACCTTTATACAAGTCTTACCAAATTGTTTTTACAGAATCCGGCAGCAGTTTCTGTAAATTGATTTTATTCAAAATCCTTGATTAGTTTGGCTTTAGCCAAAACCGTATTGATTTAAGAGAAATAAAATCAATTATATAGCATTAAATCATAATCCTTTTCATACCTTTGCACACTTTTTACAAGCGTAGTAATAAATCTCATAAATAACACTTTTTTAAATGATTACAGTATCTGATGTAAGCGTGCAATTTGGTAAACGAATATTGTTTCAGGATGTTAATCTGAAATTTACACCCGGCAATTGCTATGGAATAATAGGAGCCAACGGAGCCGGAAAATCAACTTTTCTTAAAGTTTTGTATGGTGCACAGGAATCCACAAGAGGCAATGTTAGCTTTGGTTCTTCCGAAAGGCTTTCGGTTTTAAAACAAAATCACTTCGAGTTCGATGAATTTACTGTAATTGATACTGTATTGATGGGCCATAGCGAACTAAGTGTAATAATGAAAGAAAAAGATGAAATTTATGCAAAACCCGATTTTTCGGAAGAAGATGGTATCAAAGCATCGGAACTCGAAAGTCGTTTTGCCGAAATGGACGGCTGGAATGCCGAAAGCAATGCAGCCAGTTTGTTGAGCGGTTTGGGTATTAAAGAAGAATTTCACACCAAGAAGATGAAAGAAATGAGCGGAAAACAAAAGGTAAAAGTACTTTTGGCTCAGGCACTTTTTGGTAAACCCGATAATTTGCTGCTCGATGAACCTACCAATGATTTGGATTTAGATACCGTTCAATGGCTCGAAAATTATCTTTCAAACTACGAAAATACAGTTTTGGTGGTTTCACACGACCGACATTTTCTCGATACCATTTGTACTCATATTGTTGATATTGATTTCAGTAAAATACAGATGTTTTCAGGTAATTATACTTTTTGGTACGAATCCAGTCAACTGGCTTTGCGTCAGCAATTGACACAAAACAAAAAGGCTGAAGATCGCAAAAAAGAATTACAGGAATTTATTGCACGTTTTAGTGCCAATGCTTCAAAATCAAAGCAAACTACCAGTCGTAAAAAGATGATAGAAAAGCTTAATATTGAAGAAATAAAACCTTCAACCCGCAAATATCCGGGAATTATTTTTACACCCGAACGCGAACCCGGAAACACCATACTTGAAGTTACCAATCTTTCAAAAAGTGTTGATGGTGTGATGTTGTTCAAAAATTTATCATTTAGTGTTCATAAAGATGATAAAATTATTTTCTTGTCAAAAGACACCAGAGCAATGACTTATCTGTTTGAAATACTGAAAGGACATATAGAACCCGATAGCGGATCTTTTGAATGGGGACAAACCATTAAAAAAGCATATCTGCCATTGGAAAACGAACATCTTTTTCAAAAACCTATTTCGCTGACAGACTGGTTAGGACAATTTTCTGAAGACACTTCAGATATGTATCTGAGAGGATTTTTAGGAAAAATGTTGTTTTCGGGCGATGAAATTTATAAGAATGCAAATGTACTTTCAGGAGGCGAAAAAGTACGTTGCATGATTGCACGTATGATGCTTCGCAATGCAAATGTAATGTTGCTCGATACACCTACAAATCATCTTGATCTTGAGTCTATTCAGGCTTTTAACAATACACTTATTAAATTTAAAGGTAATATTCTGATGTCATCTCATGACCACGAATTTATTCAAACAGTTTGCGACCGTGTTATAGAAATGGGACCAAACGGAATGATTGATAAGCGTACAGAATATGATGATTATATTTCAGACGACAGAATAAAAGAACAGAGAAGCAAATTGTACAACAATTAATCATTTGATACTAAACACATCAAAACCATTTTCTTTAATGGTCTGCAAAGCACTTTGATTTTGCATAATACTACTTCCCCAATAGTTATGATTCCATACATGTGGAGTTTTAAACCATTTATCAATAGCCATTTCCAGATTTATGGAAGTGGCTTGATTTTTTGTAATCTGAAAAGATGATAATGGCAAACTTACACTGAAATAATTCTGTACATAGGACGTAATGGTATTTACATTATGAGTAATGGTATCACTATAATTCTGTCCGATACCGAAATGGAAGTTAAAAGCAACAGAGGTATTTTGTTGATTCAGCCATTTGCCGTTAATTTTCATATAATGATAACCACCACCCAGAATTTCTGGCCAGAACATATTTGATTCGGGTGGATTAACAAACGAATTTGAAATGTTTTTATCTTTATTGATACCAAAGATAAATGAAATAGAATCATATACTCCAACAGGAATTGCATCAGAAAATGACCAGGTGAATGTAGAAGGAATGCTAAAATCAACATAATGAGCAATAGTATTTTTATCGATAATAAATGCATTTCCATTGTGGGGATGCAATTTTACATCCGATATAAAATACATAATATCATTTACTTCATAATGATTTCCTGCTTCATTTATATAAATATTCTGGTTTAATTCTACAGGCTGATTGTCAATACTATGTTTGAAATTTATCTTGAAAGTTCCGGTTTCTGTAATTAGAACAGGACTCTCGTTTTTCTTGCAGTTAGTAAAAATTAATATTCCTAATACTAAAATCCATTGTGTTTTTATTATTTTCATCACATTTATTTATAAAATATTCAATAAAAAATATTACTTGCTTTCATAACGAATTAAAATTAAAATAATTATTGTTCAATTAGAATCTTTTGTTTTGCTTTTTCGTATTCTGTTTCTATTGAAAGAATATATTCTTCATTATCAGTAATTTTTAATTTCTTCTTATAAAAATTTTCACCTGAAGGTTTGTTTTTCATTATTATATCTTCAATTTTTTTGCCTTTACTTGTATAAATAGATAGTTTTACATTTGTTGGTTTTATTAAATTATATTTTACAACAAAGTTACCTTCATTTGTAACTGGGTATGCCATAATTTTTAATGTGCCGATACTTTGTTCATTTAGGCTGTGTTGTAGTATTGATGTCTTATACAAAAGTACTTTGTATATCTGACTACTTGCATTACTCTGATTTCCATCATTTATCCAAAAAATATTAGCAGCAGAACTACTAATTCCTCCAAAAATATAACCCACAATTGTTGAATCAGAAGTTAAATCATCCATTTTAATTACACCATTAGAATATTTAGGTAAATTATCGATAGGTATAAATTCTGACCCAGCTCCTAAAAAATCTGGCATTTCAACAGTAAGCTTATACTCAGCCATTTTACCTTTTGCATCTCTTGAAACTCTTGCTATTGTTTTTACAAAAGGCACATTATTATCTTGAACCAATAATCCTGATTTATCATAATATTGAGCAATACCTCCAAAAAACACAGTATTCATTTCATTTTTACTGGCAGAATAGATAGCCAGATGTGCACAATGATAATGATTGTAATATTGTGAAAATTCGTTATTTACATTATAACCATTACTATCAATATTTACACAATTTAAATAAGGCAAATCCATATTTACTTGAAAAACACCTGAGAATGCAGTTAAACCCTCCTGACCATCTGGCATTATCTGAGCAGATAAATTGTAATCCCTTCTGTGTAAATTTGTTTCATCAGTAAAAGCAGGTAAATGTTTGATTGTAATTGTTGTACCATCATCAAAGAGGTTGAATTTTCTGATTTGGTTTGAATATTCCTGTTCAAAGCCGGGTCCATGATTTGGTCCCATTGGATTATATCTCCCAATAAACTTCTGTCCTCCAACTAAATAAAAAGTATTGTTAATTTTTTCTAATCTTCCGCCTGTTACCTGAAACTGATCATCTGTTATTTGTCTGAAATAAGATTCAAAACCTGAATTGCTAATTATCGCATTAATTGTTGATGGTACATCAATGGCGGTCAGCTTATTAAAAGTTGTATGATCATCAGCAATTGAACTATATCCATAACCACCCAAAAGGTATAAATAGTTTCCCTTTTGATAAAATTCCATATTAGTTGATTTGAGTTGATCCTGAATATTTTGAGATAAAGAAGATATTGATGCAGACCATTTCTGTTTGCTTATCGGATCAATTACAATTAATTGTGAATTATGACCTTCTATATCAAAACTTGCAAAAGGTTGTTTACGGTGAAGTCCATCGGTTCTTCCACCAATTATTAACCATTTACCATCATATTGTCCGAAAGCATAAGATTGCAATCCATCAATTCCCTGAATAATTATTGGTTCAAGCGAAATGTTAAACGGAGCTGTTTGTGATGATGTGTTAATGGAAATTAGTAATCCAAGAATACAGAATAATTGATTAATACTATAGGTCATTTTTATAATTTCTTTTAATGATTACATTGATGCTCTCCTTCATTTTTATGATGGCTACATCCAATTCCTGAATCTTCAATATTGCCCTTAATGTAAAGTTCTATCAGATTATCTATATTTCCTGAACATCCTCTTACTACTTCAATTCCTTGCATATTAAGAACATTCATGGCACCAGCACCCATATTGCCAGCTAGCATTATTTTCACTCCTTTTTCACGTAAAACTGAAGCAATATTTGATTTACATCCACAACCCTGTGGTGAAGGAAGTGTTTCTTTATTGAAAATCTTATTTTCATAAATAGTATAAATTGTGTACATTTCGCAATGTCCGAAATGATCATCCACTGAATTACTTCTTGTTGGAACGGCTATTTTCATTTTTTTTGGTTTTAATTTATTTGTTATTATTATTCAAACGTATTCCTTTTTCAATACTACCAGCTGAATGTCTGCGTTTGGCTTCACCAATATCGCGTTTTCATACAGTTTCTGATTCGTTTAACTCATATAATTCAAGTTTTCTCCCTTCCTTAGGAGCATTATTATCGGTCAGTTTTATCAAGAAATGGTATATATTCTAAACTTTTTCTAATCCCTGACGCAAATCTTCAATAATATCAGTTGCATCTTCAATCCCAACGGCAAATCTGATTAAATCATCTGTAATACCGGCTTTTAATTTTCCTTCTTTACTTACTTTTGAATGTGTCATCGATGCAGGATGCTGAATTAAGGTTTCCACTCCACCCAATGAAACAGCCAATAATGCCAGATGAACATTGTCCATTAGTTTTTTAGCACCTTCAAATCCTGATTTTAAACCAAAACTAATCATAGAACCATTAGCTTTCATTTGTCGTTTACCCAATTCATATTGTGGATGCGATTTTAATCCAGGATATTTGATCCACGCTACTTTTGGGTGATTTTCTAAAAATTCAGCTACTTTATCTGCATTTTCAGTTGCTCTATCTATTCTTACACTTAATGTTTTAACGCCTCTTAAAACCATATAGGCCTGATGTGGATCCATATTGCAACCCAGATTTACCATCATTCCACGTAGTTTTTTATATAAAGCTTCATCTTTGGCGATAACAATACCTGCAACAATATCAGCATGTCCATTTATAAATTTAGTCATGGAATGAAATACGATATCTGCTCCTAAATCCAATGGATTTTGTAAATAGGGGCTACAAAATGTATTGTCAACAACCAGCAAAGCACCATGTTTGTGAGCGATTTCGGCACATGCAGCTATATCAGTAATATCCATTGTTGGATTTGCAGGAGTTTCAATAAATAAAACTTTAGTATTAGGTTTAATTGATTTTTCTATTTCAGAAGAATCGGTGGTATTAATATATGTACTTTCAATGCCATATTTCGGATAATGATTTTCCATGATAGCTCTTGAAGGGCCATAAACTGCGTCAGTGCTAACCATGTGATCGCCTGAAGCCAACAAAGCTTGATAAACAACATTAACAGCAGCCATCCCAGAACTAACTGCAATTGCTCCAAAACCGTTTTCCAAAACAGCAATCTGTCGTTCTAAAGCGTCAATAGTCGGATTTCCTATACGGGTATAGATGTAACCGTTGCTTTCGCCTGCAAAACATTTTGCACCTTCATCTGCACTTTTAAATGCAAAAGTAGATGTTTGATAAATTGGTACAGTTGCTGATCTGTATTGATCTTCAATTTCGCCTGCGTGAATTAATTTTGTACTAAATCCTGTTTTTTCAATATTCATATTAATTGATTTTATTTAAGTTTTTTAATTCGTTATTATTAAATGATGTGCAATTTTTGCATTTTATATGATTTTCAATGCCTTCAAAAAGCTTAAAACATTTTTTACATTTAAACCAATCTTTTTCAAATTCAACATTTCCTCCTTCAATTTCTATAGATAAGCATTCTACAAATGCTTTTGCGATTTTTTTTAATGCAGTATTGTAAACTCTTGTAAATGTAGGCCTTGAAATATTCATTTGCTCAGCGGCTTCATCTTGAGATAAATTCTGATAATTAATCATTTTAATACTTTCGTATTCATCAAAATGAAGTTTTATACTTTTATTTTCACAAAATGGCATGCCAAATGGTTTAAAACCATTCATTTGTGGCGGATTAATTATTTTTCGGTTTCTAAATGGCCGTGGCATATAATTATTTTTTTTCACTATTGTCCGATAAACTTTTAAAACATAAATTTAATTAAGATTCTTCGCTACGCTCAGAATGACAATCAGTAATTTATGATTTGGAGTGTGGTTTGAAAGCGGCGAAGCCGCTTTCAAACCACACTCCCCTATACATATCTATAAGAAGGTGTCATTCTGAGCGTAGCGAAGAATCTATATTTTTTTATCGAACACTAATGATTTTTTTTGCAAAAGTAATGAACCTACGTTCATAATACAAATATTTTTTGTTAATTTTGCAGTAAAAAATGAATATTGAAGAAAAAATAAATAAATCAGAAACACGACAGTTTAAGGTAGTGATTCCTGGAGTATTAAATGCACACAATACATTATTTGGAGGTATTGCTCTGCAATGGATGGATGAAGTTGCTTATATAACAGCAACAAGGTTCACAAGACAAAAAGTTGTAACTGTGTCATCTGATAAGATAAATTTCAGACATGCAGTACCTTATGGCAGTATTGTTGAAATTATTGGTAGAGTGGTTGAAGTTGGAGTCGTTAAAATAGACGTTAAAGTTGAAATTTTTCTTGAATATTTGTTTTCAGATGGTAGAGAAAAAGTTATAGAAGGTAAATTTACTTTTGCTGCAATTCATGAAAATGGTAAACCAATGAAAATTTGCAGCATATGATACTTAATATATTTGTATATCTTTCCTTTTATTATTTTCAATTTCATCAATTATTGTGAAATTAAAGATTAATGAATATTATCTGGATATTTATATTCATAAAAAGATTGTAATATCTTTTTTAATTAAATGTTCTAAAATTAATTAGATTTTAGATTGTTAGGCTTATTAATATCTGGTTTATTATCCTTTAAATATTCAAAAGTGATTTAATAGTATAATTAAATCACTTTTAAAATAAAAGATTCTAAAGCAGCAATAGTAATTCTGGTTTTACCCAAAGCATTTCTTATACTCATATTTGTATGGTAATTGCCAAACAATTGATCTGTTAATAAATAATCACCATCGGTCATTTTCCATAAAGTTATCAGATAAGATGGAATTTCAAGATCAAAACCAAAAGTATCAGTGTGATGAAAATTGCAAATAATTATCAGTTTCTCAGAGTCTGAATATCGGCAAAAGCTGAAAACATGATTGTTGTACCAATGAGTATAAGCTCTGTTGTGTCCATGAATTTCCTGATATTTGCCAATTATTGCTGTGCTGTTTAATGTGAAGTTTAGCAAGCTTTTGTAATATTCTCTGAGCTTTAATTCTTCATCCGAAAGCTGTCCGCCATCAAATTTATTATTGTTCATCCATCGTTGATGATTAGGAACTCCAATATAATCAAAAATTGAAGTTCTGGATGAAGAACCAAATCCTGCATTTTCGGCAGCAGGTTCACCAACTTCCTGTCCGAAATAAATCATAGTAGGAGAGGTGCTTATACATGCAGATAAAACCATAGCAGGCAAAGCATCAAAAGGATTTCCGGCAAATTCGGGGCTTGCAATTCGTTGTTCATCATGATTTTCGAGAAAATGCAACATATGATGCTCAATGTCTGACAGATTATTTTGAATATGAATTATTCTGTCAGTATTTTCTTCACCTCTTATAATTGCTTTCAGTGTATCATACAACTCAACTTTATCGTACAAATAATCCATTTTCCCATTATAAATAAAATTTCTGTAATCAGCCGGATTATAAACTTCGGCCAAAAGCAAAAACTCAGGATTTATCATTTTCAGGCACGAATTCAGATAACTCCAGAATTCCACCGGAACCAATTCTGCCATATCATATCTGAATCCATCAACTCCCATATTCTGCCAGTATAAAGCAATTTCTCTCATTTTCTTCCAAGTATCCGGTATGTCTTTATTTTTCCAGAAATGAAAATGTTCAGCATTTGTTTTGCATCTGAAATTTTCCGGTAAACTATCAAAATCTTTCACATTTTCTGGGCTGATACCATAATTTAGTTTTACAGTTTCGTACCAATCATAAAAATGAGGTTGTGACAATCGCGAGCCATTTCCTGTCCATTTTGCCGGAAATTCAACAAAATTTTCATTTGAATTTATATTTGAATCTCCGCCCAAAACTTGATATCCATTTAGCCATTCCGGTGCTTTGAAATATTCTCCCGGATTATAATAAAAGTTATTATTTCGATGATATACAATACTTTTGTCATCATTGCTTCCAAAATCAGAAATTCCTTTTGGTTTGCTGATACTCATGTAATTTCTGGCAACATGATTGGGTACAATATCAATAATTAGTTTTAAACCGATTTGATGTGTTCGTTTAATTAAATCCAGGAATTCATTAAGCCTTTCTGCAGGATTTTCGGCCAAATCAGGATTTACATTGTAATAATCTTTAATTGCATAAGGAGAACCTGCTCTGCCTTTTACTATCTCAGGAAAATCATTCGAAATTCCCCATTTTGTATAATCATTTATTAATGCATGATGCAAAACACCTGTAAACCAGATGTGAGTAACACCTAATTCTTTAATTTTCTGTAAAGCTTTTAATGAGAAACCATTAAATTTACCAATACCATTTTCCTCAATACTTCCCCATGGTTTGTTAGTGTTTAATGCATTGCCGAAAAGGCGGGTAAAAACCTGATAAATAGCAATTTTTTTTCTTTGTTTCATTTTTATTTTAAAATAAATTAAAAGGTAAAATTACTGATAATTATTAAATAAATTAAATCTAATTCTTTTGTTTGGCGTATTTATTTTAATTGTAATCTTAATCTATTAATTTAATAAAACTATATATATTGCTGACATATATAATGTTAAATTTAATAAATTATGTTGATATTTATATTGTACTAAAATTAAAAAATGTTGAAAACTTGTTGAAAAAAAAATATTGAATTTACTATTTGGTAATAATAAAATACGTAATTTGCATTTAATTATTAATTAATACAAACTTTTTATGAGAAGAACATTTATTTTTTTAGCCATGATTTTAATCTTTGCTTCAGCAAATATAGTCAAGGCGCAGCTTACAACTTCGTCAATGAATGGAGTTGTTTATGGAACTAATAATGAAACCTTGCCGGGTGCAACAGTGGTTGCTGTTCATAATCCAACAGGTTCAAAATTTGCCACAACCACTGATATGAAAGGATTTTTCAGAATGGCAAATATGAATGTAGGTGGCCCTTACACTATTACTGTTACTTTTGTCGGATTCAAAGAAAATCTTACAAATAACATTTATTTATCTTTAGGTCAGGCATTCAAACTAAGTGTTAAAATGGCTGAAAAATCAACCGTATTAACAGGCGTAGAAGTTACAGCCCGAAAAAACGATATTTTTGACGGAAACAGAACTGGTGCGGAAACCTATATTGGTGCCAATGAAATTAAAGCAATGCCATCAATTTCAAGAGATCTTTCTGATTTTACACGTTTGACCCCACAAGCTTCTAATTATGGAGGTGGTGTAAGTGTTGCCGGTGTTAATAACCGTTACAATTCTATTTTTATTGACGGAGCAGTAAATAATGATGTGTTTGGGTTAACTTCCTCTGGTACAAACGGTGGTCAAACCGGTATTTCTCCGATTTCAATGGATGCGATTGAGCAATTTCAGGTTTCAGTTGCACCCTATGATATCAAACAAAGTGGTTTTGCAGGTGCCGGAATTAATGCTGTTACCAAAAGCGGTACAAATGAATTTAAGGGAACAGGATATTATTTCTTTAGGAATGAAAATTTTGCAGGCACTTCACCTGATTCATTACAAACCAAGTACGATCCGTTTTCTAACAAATCATATGGTATAAGTGTTGGTGGCCCGATTATTAAAAACAAATTGTTCTTCTTTTTCAATGCAGAACAACAACGCAATGAAACGCCAAATCCTTATAATTTTGCTACTTATGAAGGCAATATGAAAAACAAAAGAGATACAATTGATTTGCTTGTAAATAAAATTAAATCATATGGTTATGATCCTGGAACTTTTGAAAATTCTATCAATAAAACGTATAGTGATAAATTTTTATTCAGAATTGATTATAATATTAATAAAAACCACAAACTTACTATCCGTCACAGTTATACCAAAGGAGAAGCTATCTATCCTTATCAATCGCAAGGGAAAACACAGATTGTTTTTTATAATAATTGGGTAAATTTTGTTTCGACAACTAACTCAACAGCAATTGAATTGAAAAGTAATTTTGGAAATCGATTTGCAAACAATCTGATTTTGGGTTATACCACAGTGAATGATGACAGAAATCCTAATGGGTCTAATTTCCCGTATGTTAGCATTAAAGATGGTTCGGGATATATTGTTTTTGGTTCTGAAAGATATTCTTCAGCAAATTCATTAAAACAAGATATTTTCACACTAACTGATAATTTAGAAATATATAAAGGAAAACACACATTTACATTCGGAACACATAATGAGTTTTACAAAATGTATAATTTGTTTATACGTGATAATTTTGGTAATTATCAATATAATAGTGTATTAGATTTCTTACAGAATAAAAATGCTACTTATTCGAGAAGTTATTCATTGGTTGACAATGTTACAGGAGATGGTACTGCTGCAGCAGCTGATTTTAAAGCAATGCAACTTGGTTTTTATGCTCAGGATGAATATGAAATGAATAGCCGTTTTAAAATTACTGCTGGTTTACGTGTTGATATCCCTGTATTTCAGGATGACCCAATTGCAATTAACGGATTTGATACTACTTTGGCTAAAATTTCTGCTGCCGGCTATAATTTGGAAGGTGCAAAATCCGGTCAAATGCCAAAATCACAAATCATGTTCTCGCCTCGAATTGGTTTCAATTATGATATTAATGGTGATAAATCATTGCAATTACGTGGAGGAATTGGTATTTTTACCAGTCGTGTTCCTTTAGTTTGGCCAGCAGGTGCTTATACAAATTGCGGTATGATAGTTGGTGGAATCTCTGGAAAACAGGCTGTTTTGCGTCCTGATTGGAATAATCAATATGTTGCTTCTGATTTTGGTTCTTCTTTATCAATTCCTTCAGGTGAAATCAATTTGTTTTCACAGGATTTTAAATTTCCACAGGTTTTAAGAGCAAGTTTAGGTTTGGATAAAAAATTGCCTTGGTGGGGTTTAATTGGTTCTGTTGAAGCTATATACACAAAAACAATCAACAATATTAATTATTTTAATGTAAATATGAAACCATCAGTAAAAACTTTAAATGGTGGTGCTGATTTTCGTCCGATTTATCAGGGAAATATTTCTCCTAATTTGATAGAAAACGCTTATACCGGTATTTATTTGGCAAAAAACACAAGTGAAGGTTATAGTTATAACTTTACAGTTCAATTAGAAAAACCTATATCAAAAGGTTTTGCCGGAAGTATTGCCTATACTTTAGGACATTCAAAAGGTTTAAATGATGGTACTTCGTCTCAGAATTCATCGCAATGGCGTTATACAGCAAATGTAAATGGACGAAATCGTCTTGACCTGGCTTATACCAATTTTGATATGGGTTCAAGAGTCGTAGCTTTTATTTCATACAAAAAAGAATATAAAAAATACTTTGCCAGCTCAATAGGTATTTACTACAATGGACAATCAGGTAACAGATATTCTTATGTTTATGAAGATGGATACAAAATGACAAACGAAGATTATAAAAATGATCAGGATTTGATTTTTGTACCTGCAAACCAAACTCAAATAGAATTGAAAGATTATACTGTAAGTGGTGTTACTGTTACTGCTGCTCAACAATGGGCTAATCTTGAACAATTTATCAATAATGATGAATATCTGAAATCACGTAAAGGAAAATATGCTGAACGTAATGGTGCACGTTTACCTTTTGATCATGATATTGATATTCGTTTTTCACAGGATTTTTATTTCTTTATTGCCGGAAAGAAAAATACTTTGCAACTATCATTCGATATTCAGAATTTTGCTAATTTACTTAATCATGAATGGGGACGTAGTTATTACATAACAAACGGCACATATCCATTGGTTAAGTTTGAAGGATTCAAAAATAATGATGGAGTAACACCTCAGTTTACTTTCCGCAAACCAGGTGATATTGATGTTGCAAGTATCAGTAGTTCAGGTTCAAGATGGTTGGCTCAATTTGGAATCAGATATATTTTCTAGTTGTTGCTACTAACTTTAAACAAAAAACGCTCATCATCTGATGGGCGTTTTTTGTTTAAAACTCTAATGCCGAAATGAAAGCGAATAGTCTTCCGAAGTTTCGGGACTATCGCTCTTGAAACTATAACATATTTCTGATCGGCATTATACCATTAAGGAATGAATTCGTTTATAAATCATTTTGGTATAATATATAACAAATTTTAATATTTGATAAAAGACTTAATTCATATTTTTTTTGTAGGTTTGCACTATAAAATTCATTAAGTGAAAAAAATATATCAACTGATAATAAAACTCTATTTCGGACCACTGGTAATGACTTTTTTCATTGCTTTGTTTATCCTTTTAATGCAGTTTTTGTGGAAATATATTGATGATTTCGTGGGCAAAGGTTTGGAATGGTATATCATAGCTCAATTGATGTTTTATGCTTCTGCTACTTTTGTTCCTTTGGCTTTGCCTTTGGCTATTTTGCTTTCATCATTAATGACTTTTGGAAACTTAGGCGAAAAATATGAATTAACTGCAATTAAAGCGGCAGGTATTTCGTTGCGTACAGTTATGAAACCATTAATTGTTATGTCAATAATAATCAGTGCTATTGCCTTTTATTTTTCAAACAATGTAATGCCTTATGCCAATCTGAAATTCAGATCTTTGTTATATGATGTGCAATCGAAAAAACCTGCTGTAAATATTCAGGAAGGTGTTTTTTATAATGGAATTGATGGTTTTATAATTAAAATAGGGAAAAAGGATAGTGATGGAAAAACATTGCATAATGTAATGATTTACAATCATACCAAACGTATGGGTAACACAAACCTGACCATTGCTAAATCGGGAAAAATGGAATTAACACCTGATAATCGCTTTTTGGTTTTTACTTTATATGATGGCTCAAATTATGAAGAAGATTTAAGTTCGCAGGAAAATATGTTAAAAAGGCCTCTTTCAAGAACTACTTTTAAGGAGGAGTACCGCAGATTTGATTTGTCAGCTTTTGCTTTTTCAAAAACCAATGAGGAATTGTTTAAAAATCACTTTCAAATGCTTAATTTAAAGCAATTGATAAAAGCCGAAGATACGTTGGTAAAAGAATTAAATTTAAAGAAAAATGATTTTTTTAATTCTTTCAAAAACAGATTTTATCATCTTATTTCTCAATATGATACTGCATTAGTTCTCAAAACAGATACTTTGCCCAAATTAAAAGAAAATCTTTTGTCATCAACAACAAAAGAAGATAAAATAAAGATTTTTGAAACGATAAACAATGTAACAATGAGTGTGAAAAGCGATATTGATTTCTGGAAAATAGATTTTGATGAGCGTGATGAATATATCAGACGTTATGATATTGAATGGCATCGAAAATTTACACTTTCAATAGCTTGTCTGATATTGTTTTTTATAGGGGCACCGCTTGGAGCCATTATCCGCAAAGGTGGATTTGGTTTGCCTGTTGTAATGTCAGTTTTGTTTTTTGTGATATTCCATATTTTGTCGATGATTGGTGAAAAATCATCAAGAGAAGGTGTAATGGAAGCTGTACAGGGAATGTGGTTGTCTTCGCTTGTATTTCTGCCGTTAGGGATTGTTCTAACTTTTAAAGCAACTACTGATTCGCCTGTTTTTGACGGTGATGCATGGAAACGATTTTTTAAACGATTTTTTTCTAAAAAGCGATAATGAAAATATTACAAATATGCAACAAACCTCCTTATCCTCCTCACGAAGGCGGTTCTATTGCAATGCATAATATTACAATGGGATTATTAAATGCCGGACATACAGTTAAAGTATTGGCAGTAAGTAGTTTTAAAAATAATACAACAAAAGAAAATCTTCCCGATTGGTATTTGAAATCTACTGATTATGAAACCGTTTTTGTTGATTTAAAAGTAAAACCTTTAGATGCTTTTTTGAATATTTTTTCAAACAAGTCTTATCATGTTGAACGCTTTATTTCTTCTGCATTTACTGAGAAAATTATAGATATTCTCCTTCTTGATAAATACGATATAATTCAGCTTGAAACCCTGTTTTTAACTCCTTATATTGAAGAAATCAGAAAGTATTCGGATGCTAAAATAGTTTTAAGATCTCATAATATTGAGCATTTAATTTGGGAACGTGTTGCCAAAGAATGTAAGTTTCCGCTCAGACGTTTATACTTGAAACATCTATCGAAAACCCTCAAAAATTATGAACTTGAGGCTTTAAATAAATTTGATGGCATTGCTACAATCAGCAAAAAAGATGGAAATTTCTTTAAAAAGAATGCTTGCGTAGTTCCAATAACAAACATAGCTTTTGGAATTGATATAGAAGAATATACATATAAGTTTGCTCAGGAAAATGTTTGCCTTTTTCATATCGGTGCAATGAACTGGATGCCTAATCAATCAGGAATAAAGTGGTTTTTGCATAATGTATGGCATTTGATAATAGATGAATTGCCCGAAGCTACACTTTCGCTTGCTGGTAGAAAGATGCCAAATTCGTTTACCAAACTTAAATTGCAAAACATTGAAATACTAGGCGAAGTAGAGAATGCCAAAGATTTTATTCAATCGAAAGGGATAATGATAGTTCCGCTTTTCTCTGGAAGTGGTGTAAGGATAAAGATAATTGAAGCAATGGCATTGGGTAAGGTTGTGATTACAACCAAAATAGGTGCTGAAGGTATTAATTATTCGCATAAAGAAAATATTCTGATTGCCAATACTGCTGAAGATTTTAAGTTTGCAGTTATTGAGGCCGTTTCTGATGGTAATCTCCGCAAGAAAATTGCCGAAAATGCACGTTTTCTGATAGAAACCGAACATGATAATAAAAAAATCATAGAAAAACTTTTGGATTTTTATAATCAATTAATAAATAATTAGATTGTTATGAAATTATTGATTGTCCTTTCGCGTTTTCCTTATCCTTTAGACAAAGGTGATAAACTGAGGGCATTTCATTTTTTGCGTTTACTTGCAGAATATCATGAAATTCATTTGTTTTGCTTGACTGAACAAAAAGTTAGCGAAAAATCATACAGTGCAGTAAAATCTTATTGTAAATCAATCAGAATTGTAAATCTGAATAAATATCAGATTGCTGTAAATCTGATGAAAGCTATGTTTTCTTCATTGCCGTTTCAGGTTGCTTACTTTTATAAGCCTTCGATAAAAAAAATATTAGAAAATTACTTTAATGAGATTAAACCTGATCATGTTTTTTGTCAGTTGTTGCGAATGGCAGAATATTGTATTGATTTGAACTGTAAGAAAACCCTCGATTATCAGGATGTGTTTTCTTATGGAGTAAAACGGAGGCTGTCTGTTTCGCCGTTTTATTTAAAATCTATATTAAATTCAGAATACAAGCGACTGATAAACTATGAGAAAAAGGTTTTTGATTTGTTTGATAATAAGATTATTATTTCGGAAACCGACAGGGATTTGATACCTCACAATGAAAATAAATTAATTGAAATTATTTCGAATGGTGTTGATTTTGATTTTTTTAAACCAATAGATTGCCGCAAAGAGTTTGATGTTGTATTTACAGGAAATATGGCTTATCCGCCAAATGTGGATGCGGCTTTGTTTTTGCTTAAAGAAATTATACCTCTTGCCGAAAAAAAATGCGGTAAACTAAAAGTGGCGATTGCCGGAGCAAATCCGCATCAGGCTTTAGTCGCATTGAAATCTGATTATGTTACTATTACCGGTTGGGTTGAAGATATCAGATTGTATTATGCTCAATCGAAAGTATTTATTGCTCCCATGAGGATAGGTACAGGATTGCAGAATAAATTACTGGAAGCCATGTCGATGCAAATACCCTGTATTACTACTTCTTTATCTAATAATGCGCTACATGCGGGTTTAAATAAAGAGATTCTGCTTGGAAATACGGCTGATGAATTGGCTGATTGTATTTGTAATTTGTTGAAAGATTCTGATTTATATGATAATTTAGCTAACAATGCCTTTGCTTTTATAAAAGAAAATTATAGCTGGAAATCGAATATTGATAAATTAAATAACTTAATCATAAATTAATGGATTTACTTAAAAAATATTGGGAAGAAAAGACATTGCTTTGTATTTTGCTTCTGGCTTTTTTATCGCGTTTTGTAGCTGTTGTTTTTGCAAAAGGTTTCGGTATGCACGACGATCATTATCTCATTATAGAAGCAGCACAATCGTGGGTTGATGGTACAGATTATAATAATTGGCTGCCAATGAGTGATGGAAATGCTGGTCCGAGTGGGCATAGTTTTTTTTATGTAGGGCTCAATTATATTTTTCTTACTGTAATTAATTGGTTGGGGATTGATAATCCGCAAATTAAAATGTTTTTCATCAGACTTATTCATGCACTCTGGAGTTTGCTTGTGGTTTATTTTGCTTTTAAAATTATTGAAAAGGCTTCTGATAAAAAAATTGCAACCAAGGCAGGCTTGTTATTGGCTTTGTTATGGTTTTTTCCGTGGATAAGCGTAAGAAATCTGGCAGAAGTAGTGGCTATTCCGTTTTTGATGTGGGCTGTATGGCTTGTTAATAAAAAAGATAAACTGAATGTGTTTGCGAAAGAATTCTTTTGGGCCGGAATATTGTTAGGAATGGCGTTTTCAATACGTTTTCAGGTAGCATTATTTATTGTGGGAATTGGCATCGTAATGATATTGAGAATGCAATGGAGGCCTATCCTGATTATGGCTTTGGGTTTTATTACAAGTGTTTTTATATTGCAGGGCATAATTGACTGGATTCTTTGGGGACATCCCTTTGCCGAAATGTTAGTTTACATTCAGTATAATATCGATCATTCAAATGATTATATAGTTTCGAGCTGGTACACTTATCTTCTGCTTATTGGCGGTATTTTGCTGCCACCGGTAAGTCTATTTCTTTTTACTGGTTTTGTAAGAATATGGAAAAAATATCTTTTATTGTTTTTGCCAACTTTTGTTTTTTTGCTTTTTCACAGTAGCTTTCCAAATAAACAGGAACGTTTTGTGCTGACAGTGATTCCTTTTTTTATAATTGCGGGTGTTTTGGGTTGGGAATTGCTTGTAAGAGAATCGGAATTCTGGAAACGAAGAAAAAGTTTTATCAAAGTAAGCTGGATTATTTTCTGGTCGCTTAATTTTATTGTAATGCCTTTTATTTCTACTCATTATTCTAAAAAAGCAAGGGTAGAATCGATGGTTTATCTTTCAAGATATTTAAAAAATGAACCTGATAAACTCAAATATGATCAATCGTATTATTTAATGGTAGAAAATTTGAATGCATCGAGTACCAAACTGCCTGCTGAGTTTTATCTGGGTCACTGGATACTGGCTTATGATGTTAATGCAACTTGCAGTGTCGATTCTGTTTACAATTATTGGGTTGTTAAAAATCCTGACTGGGTTCCACGTTTTATTTTGTTTGAAGAAGATAAAAAACTAGATGATAGAGTAGCAAATATGAAAAAGTATTTTCCGAATATTGAATACGAAACTACTATTGAACCCGGTTTTATTGATAAATTGCTCTGTAAGCTTAATCCGATAAATGCCAATCAGGTGATAACTATATACAGGAATAAAGATTTTTATCCGCAAAAAATAAAAACTGACTAAATAAGATGGACTTTGAAAGTGCAAAACTCAGAGTGGAGCAATTGGTTGAACAATTGAATATTCATAATTACAATTATTATGTGTTGGACAAACCTGTAATTTCGGATTATGAGTTTGATGTGTTGCTGAAAGAATTATCGGATCTGGAGAACCAGTATCCACAGTTATTGATGTCGCATTCGCCAACGCAAAGGGTTGGTGGTGATATTATTAAATCTTTTGTTCAGGTGAAACACAAATCGCCTATGCTTTCATTGGCCAATACCTATTCGGAAGAAGAATTGAAGGATTTCGATAACCGAATCAGAAAATTATTGCCAAACCTTGATTTTGATTATGTATGTGAACTTAAATATGATGGTGTTGCTATTGGGTTGACTTATGTTAACGGCGAATTGCAACAGGCTGTTACACGTGGCGATGGCATACAGGGCGATGATGTTACTGCTAACGTGCGAACCATAAAAAGTATTCCCTTGAAGCTTAAAGGTGATTATCCTGATGAGTTTGAAATACGTGGCGAAATTATTTTGCCGCATGCAGGCTTCGAAAAGATGAATGCCGAAAGGCTGGAAATGGGAGAGGATGCTTTTGCCAACCCACGCAATGCTGCATCGGGGAGTTTGAAAATGCAGGACTCCAAAGAAGTTGCCCGTCGTCCGTTAGATTGTTTTTTGTATTTTCTTTTGGGTGATAACCTGCCGTTTTCGTCTCATTACGAAAATTTGATAAAGGCCCGCGAATGGGGTTTTAAAATTCCGAACTATATAGTAAAATGCAATCGTATTGAAGAAGTATTTGATTTTATAAACTTTTGGGACGAAGCCCGTAAAGACTTGCCTTTTGATATTGATGGGATTGTAATTAAAGTGAATGATTATCATTTGTGGCAGGAGTTGGGCTTTACGGCTAAATCGCCAAGATGGGCAATTTCATATAAGTTTAAAGCTGAGCGTGTGGCTACAACTTTGTTGTCGGTCGATTTTCAGGTGGGACGCACAGGAGCGGTTACTCCGGTAGCCAATCTGAAACCGGTACAATTGGCTGGAACTGTGGTTAAACGTGCTTCGTTACATAATTCCGACTTTATTAGCAATATGGATATCCGCCTGGGCGATACCGTTTTTGTGGAAAAAGGTGGCGAAATTATTCCTAAAATTGTGGGTGTGGACGAAAGCAAAAGAGGTAACGAAATGTTTCCGTTCAGTTTTATTGAAAATTGTCCCGAATGTGGAAGCAAACTCTTCAGAAAGGATGGCGAAGCTGCTTATTATTGCTTAAACGAAAACGAATGTCCTCCGCAGATTAAAGGTAAACTTCATCACTTTATACATCGCAAAGCTATGAATATTGATAGCCTTGGCGAAGGCAAAATTGAGGTTTTGTTCGATAATAAATTGGTTAAAAGTATTGCCGATTTGTATGATTTGGATTATCAGAATTTAATAGGGCTCGAAAAGACTTTGATTTCGGATGAAGGCAAATCGAAAACCATTAGTTTCCGTCAAAAAACAGTAGAAAATATACTCAAAGGCATTGACGCATCTAAAAATATCGGTTTCGAAAGATTATTGTTTGCCCTGGGCATTAGGTTTGTGGGCGAAACTGTTGCCAAAAAGCTGGCATTTCATTATAAGAATATCGACAATCTGATGATGGCTACTTACGACGATTTAATTACGGTTGACGAAATAGGAGATAAAATAGCCGAGAGTTTACTTGCTCATTTCAAAGAAGCTAAAAACATTGAAATTATTGAAAGATTAAAGACAAAAGCTTTGCAATTTGAAATGCCAGAAAATACCGGAGCAAATTTAAGTAATAAATTGCAGGGAGCTAGTTTTGTGGTGAGTGGGGTATTTGAAAAATACTCGCGGGATGAAATAAAAAAACTGATAGAACTCAACGGAGGCAAGAATGTTGGCTCAATTTCTTCGAAAACAAACTATGTACTTGCCGGCGACAAAATGGGTCCGGAAAAACGAAACAAAGCCGAAGAACTCAATATTCCGATTATAACCGAAGCTGATTTTATTGCAATGATAGGGGAGTAGTATATGTTATAAGTGCAATTTGCTTAAATATTTTACAATCCATTTATGAATTTGTTTATTAATCAATCTGGTATAATTTATAAATAAACGATGTAGATTTTTGATTTCTAAAAATTATGTCAAAATTGATACATATAAGTTTATATTTATATTGAACTGAAATATGTAAAAGGCTTGTTTATTTTATTACTTAAACTATAACATATTTCTGATAGGAATTATTCCACATTAAAATGAACATATTTATAAATCTCATTGGTTTATAATCGTTTTTATGAAATAACTTTAATCTTTTTCCATTTTCCGCTTTTGAAGCGTTTAACCAAAACTAATGTGAAAATAAGGAAAAACACTACAAGTATAAACCAGCTGAATGGAACCGACAAATTAAAAACATGGAGACAAAGGTATAATACCGGTACAAAGGTCCAATGTGCTGCTACAGAAGCTATCATTGTGAAATGTGTATCGCCGGCACCTCTTAAAGCTCCTACTATTGCCACAATTACAGTTTCTGCAAGTACATATAATGATGCGATTTGTATCATATTTACGGCTATCGGTAATGCTTTTTCAAAAATATTTGAGTCGATATCAGGTTGAAAAACCAGAACCAATGATTTTGGAATAAATATAAATAAGATGAGTATTAATACAGAATAAAAAATTCCGGTTTTTATTCCTGATAATGCAGCCCTATGGGCAAAATGTGGTTTACCTGCTCCCATATATCTGCCTACCAGACTGGTTACACTCGTTTCGATTCCGATAAGTGGTATAAACGACACCAGATCCCAGTTAAACATAATAGTAGTAGCCGTAGATTCCACATCTCCTTTAGATTGAAACATGGCAATCATAAAGAAAAAAGCAATAAAATTTAAAAGCATTTCAAAACCTGCCGGTGAGCCGTAATAGAGCAATTTTTTCATTATTACTGATGAAAAATGAAATGATTTACCAATATAAAACTCCCTGAAATTCTGTTTGCTGCAATATGCAATGAGTAAAATAATTACTGCAACAACCGAACCGGAAACGGTGGCAATGGCTGCACCACTTATTCCCATAGGCTTGATTCCGAATTTACCGAAAATTAGTACATAATCGAGCAATACATTGCATAACATGGCTGAAACCGTAGCCACCATAACAATTTTAGTACGCCCAATACCAACAAAATAGCAACTTAATGTATGCCTGAGCAGCATAAAAATAACACCGTAAGCAAGCACCGAAATATATTCAATCTGATAACTGATTTGAGCCTGTGGCGTATTCAACCATGTGAACATCATTCCCAGTAATGGCTTAAAAGCAATAATCAGGGGCCAGGCAAGCAAACTGATTATAATTGCCTGAAAGGTAGTGAGGGAAGAATTGTGTTTTTCATTTGCACCAAGATACTGGGCTGTAAGAGCAGTAGTGTAGCCAATAAGTCCGATAAAGAAAAATGTGAGCATCTGAATAGATGTACCTCCTGCCAAAGATGCGTTCATTTGTTCGGAACCCACTTTAGCCAGAAACAAACGATCGGTAAAAGTCATAACGCCATCACTGGCAGTAGCTATAATCATAGGCAAAGCCAAGCCCAACAGTTCTTTCTGTCCGCCCGGTTTATGATAAGCTGAAAAGTTTTTTTTGAGATATTTGAGTATCATATTAGATTTTAATCAGAAAGCAAAATTACAGCAATTCCATATAATCAGCATTATAATTAATGCTGAATGGCGGAAATTGATTATTGAATGAGAGAATAATTGAGTAGATGATTTTATAATTTCTGAATTTAGAGAGAATTGCCTTTAGGGCATAAACAGGATGTAAAATTGATGATGTAAATGTAATATGTAAAATATAGTTTGCGATTAAGGATTGCAGATTTTAGAACTAAATTTGCCCATAGGGCATAAATATCAATAGAAACAATAAACACAAACCATAATATTGCCCGTAGGGCATTAACCTTAAATCAAATATGTATATGTCCTACGGACAATTAATCATCATGTTATGTTTTTCTATGGATATAAATGCCCTACGGGCAAAAAACATATAAGGAAACACAAAACAATTTGCCCGTAGGGCTCAATATCAATAGAAAAGATAAATAACGGAATTAAATCCTTTGCCTTTAGGTCATGAATATTAAGGCTATCTTAATCAATTATATTTAATGATTTTAATTTTCAAATAAATCTTATGTTTTTTAACAAAAAAATATTCAAAAACCATTTGGATTTTAAAAATAATTTATAATTTAGCGGCATGATTGAAATTAACATATATATAATTAATAAAACTTTTTGCGATTATGCCTCAAAACATAAATATCCTCTTATTATCTATTTTTAGCATCAATATACTAAGATTTGCTACTATTGTAATGTACTGTATTACAATAGCAAAGAACGCTGTGCACAAAACAATGAAGGCTGTGCACAAAACAATAAGCTCTTTACACCAAACAATGCATGCTATGCACCAAACAATGAAAGCTGTGCATAAAACAATAAGCTCTTTACATCAAACAATTTGGTCTGTGCATACAACAATGAGCACTGTGCGCAAAGCAACGAAGGCTGTGCACAAAGCAATTGACTCTGTGCATAAAGCAATGCTGTATGTGCACAAATCAGCAAACCTATACCGATCTCACAAGCTTGCTCTGCAAGATTCAAAGATAGCCTTGTCGGGCTTAAAATCGACAAAACAATTATTATTAAATAAATCTATATTTTATGAAAAGATTTGAAGAAAATCATTTATCAATGTTCAAAATAGTTGACATTGAAACAGAAAATCATGCATTGGTAATCGATCCCATTTTACCACTAAAAAGTGCCAGAATAAGGCTTAAGGAGGTAATTTTCGAACTTGGTAATGCTGTACAGAAACAAAGTACCAACATTACCGGAATTACCGAAGAAAAAATGCAACGTCGTCAGAAAATGACTGACGAAACCTTTGTAGTAGGGCAATTGGTGTCAGCATTTGCCATTGCTAAAAATCTGAAAGCATTGGATGCTGATGTAAATTATTCAATTACAACTTTAAACAGGATGCCTGACGACCAAGTGGGCATAATTTGTGATAAAGTTTACGTGAAAGCCAAAGAAAATCTGCCCGATTTGGCTGATTATGGCATTACAACCAATGTACTCGATGAACTAAAAGCACTGATTGACAACTACAATGCAAAAACTCAGGTTAATAAAGTAGCAGTAAACCAAAGAAGCGAACAAACCAAAGTTATTGCAAAATTAATTAGAGAAGGCAAAGCAATTTTGAGTGATAGTTTTGATAAACTGATGCTGATTTTGCGAAATACAAATCCTGAGGCTTACAATGCATACGTTGCCGCCCGCAACAGCATGCCCAAACGCCATGCCAAAAAGAGCAATGGCGAAGTAACTGAAGAAGAAGCCGGAAATTTGACAGGAATGGTTAGCGACAAAGCTGACGAAATACCCATAGCAGGTGCCACCGTTAAGCTGACAGGCACCGACTACAAAACCGAAACCGACAGCGATGGCGAATATCTGTTCGACAGCCTGCCCGCCGGAACTTACACAGTAGAAATAAGTATTATAGATTATCAAACCGCTACACTTACCAACCAGAAAGTAATAGCCGGAGACGAAACTATTGCCG
Organism: Bacteroidales bacterium; assembly: GCA_023251515.1. Lineage (GTDB taxonomy): Bacteria > Bacteroidota > Bacteroidia > Bacteroidales > JACABE01 > JACABE01. Next base: position 13,812 of record JAHEYQ010000040.1, on the reverse strand, counting down.
ACTTCGAAATGCAAAAAGCTTAATCAATACCTCAACCCGTTGGGTGCGATAGCTCCCGACGGGTTTTTTATGTAATATTTAAATTTGAGAATAACGATTGCAGATTTGAGAATTAATTTGCCCGTAGGGCATCAATCTCAATAAAAACAATCAATTACAAAAACAAAATATTGCCCGTAGGGCATAAACCTTAAATCAAATATGTATATGTCCTACGGACAATCAATAATCATTACGTTATGCTTTTCTATGGATATAAATGCCCTATGGGCAAAAAAAATAGAAGAAAACAAAAAACAAATTGCCCGTAGGGCATCAATATCAATAGAAACAATGAATTACAAAAACAAAATATTGCCCGTAGGGCATTAACCTTAAATCAAATATGTTTATGTCCTACGGACAATCAATAATCATTACGTTATGCTTTTCTATGGATATAATTGCCCTACGGGCAAAAAAAATTTGAAGCTAACAAACAAAACAAATACATCTTGCCCGTAGGGCATCAATATCAATAGAAACAATAAATCATAAAAAGAAAGATTGCCCGTAGGGCATTAACCTTAAATCAAATATGTTTATGTCCTACGGACAATCAATAATCTATATGTTATGCTTTTCTATGGATATATATGCCCTACGGGCAAAAAAACTTAGACGAAAACAGAAAACAACTTGCCCATAGGGCATCAATATCAATAAAAACAATGAATTACAAAAACAAAATATTGCCCGTAGGGCATTAACCTTAAATCAAATATGTTTATGTCCTACGGACAATCAATAATCATTATGTTATGCTTTTCTATGGATATAAATGCCCTACGGGCAAAAAGCAAAGAAGTTTAAAGAAAATTGATTTGCCCGTAGGGCATCAATATCAATAAAAACAATGAATTACAAAAACAAAATATTGCCCGTAGGGCATTAACCTTAAATCAAATATGTATATGTCCTACGGACAATCAATAATCTATTTGTTATGCTTTTCTATGGATATAAATGCCCTACGGGCAAAAAAACTTAGAGGAAAACAAAAAATAAATTGCCCGTAGGGCATAAATATCAATAAAAACAATGTACACAAAAAACAAAATATTGCCCGTAGGGCATAAACCTTAAAAATCGAAAATATGTTTATGTCCTACGGACAATCAATAATCTATTTGTTATATTTTTCTATTGATATAAATGCCCTACGGGCAAAAAAAGCAAACATATTTATCAAATAAAATAATTAAATTTGTAGAAAAAATAAATTAATAATCAATAAAATGAATAATAATCTTAGTTGCCATTATCTTTATAAAGTGGAAATATATGCAATTGGAGATGTTTATTCAGTATGAGTTATAATGACAAAGACACATGATCGAATATTTGATAAAATATAAGGACTTTATAGCAATTCTCTCAGGGATTGGGACATTTATATCCGCACTTATTGCCGTTTTTACATTAAATGAGGTTAAAAAGCAAAGATTATCTCTGTACAAACCTGAAATTCTAATAAAATCTTTTTTGGTTTCAATCTCAAAAAATCCATTACAAAAAGGAGTCGATGAATTACTTAATTATAAGGTTTGTGATTATAATGATTATTCAAATAACTATAATCAAATTGAGTTTGATATATCACCAAAATACAAAGTTGATAATTTAGGATTAGGTATAGCAAAATATATAAAATGTGAATGGCAATTTAATACAGTAAAAGCAATTAAGCTTATTAACAGTTCATTGCCTAACCAGTATTCATTTGATTTTCACAAAAAATTGAATATATATTTTCTAAATTATTCAAAAGATGACAGTTTCCATTATTCAGCGAATGCGAATATTTACAATCAAATTATTGATTACATCGCACCGATTAATATTCAGAAGCATAGTCACTTTCATGCAGTTCCAGAAATTATTTTGTTTTCACATTACTTATATTTAATTTTTAAAAATAACCTAATAGATAATCAAGGAGATAATTTTAATATTTTTGAGTTTAATGATTTTAATTTCCCAAAACCTAAGCTAAAAATTGAATATAAAGACCTGAATAATAAAAGATATAAAAAAGAATTTAGTTTTAAAGTGTGTGCAGTTGCAACTCAGATTGGAGAAATTTTAGACTTGACTCAAGAGTTTTCATATTTAGAATTTGAAATTGAATAATAAAATTACAGCACATAATCGAGTAGTCAGCCCTGCCTCAAATAGCTAAGAGAGAGAGCCTCTCTCCCTCTCTTGTATCAAATAAATACCCCAATTGCCCGTAGGGCATCAATATCAATAGAAACAGTGTACACAAAAAAAAGAGATTGCCCGTAGGGCATTAACATGATAAAAAAATAATTATATTTGCACCAACAAACGCAGCTACAGAAATTAAACCATACAATAATGAGCCTTTACGAAAAACTAAAAAAAGCCAGCAGCGAAGAAGATGTTAAAGATGCCTATATCAAAGCACTGGGGTTAAAAGAATATCAGAAAAACCTTATCGACATACAAACCAAAGAAATTTGGTTTGAAGCCAAAGACAGCGGCAAACACTCCACCTATGCCATGTTTACCCAGCTGATGCATTATGTGCAGGATGCCCTCAACAAAGGAGAAAATATTCCTCCGTTTTTATGTGTTATCGATACCCAGAAAGCAGCCATTATGAAAAGTGCCGATGTACTCCCCTTTCTCGAAAAGAAAACCATCAAATGGGGCAAATCGGCAAGCAGCTACACATCAGAAGCTTTAGATGCAATTTCGGCACATATAGGTACTCATTTTGTTTCGTTTAAAATAGAAACCCACGAAGAAGAATTTATCAATACCATTAAAAACGCCATCAAAAACGGCGATATTATCCGCACCCAGATTACCCCCGACAACCTCAAACAGGTTTTCGACAAATGGGTATTGATGATTGGTCGCGAAATAAAGGGAATAGACGAAGAAGATTATGCCCTGCTGTTTTTTGCCGATATTATGCACGATGGCACCGTTTCTACCCACGACAACCTGCCTGCCGAACTGCTGCACAAAAACAATGCACCCGTTTTCAGTCTGGGCGGTAAAATTTACGAACTGGGCAACAAAGAAGGCTACCGTCAGTTTTGGGCTATCTATCACAAACCACCTAAGGCAGAATATCGCAATTATTTGCTCGAACGCCGCGACAGTCTGATACCTGTGGACGAACGCAGTTTTAAAGGAGCTTATTACACACCTCTTAATGTGGTTGACAAAGCCTATGATAAACTTACCGAAACACTGGGCATGAACTGGCAGAAAGAATATATCGTATGGGATATGTGTTGCGGAGTGGGCAATCTGGAAATTAAGCACAGCAACCCCCGCAATATTTATATGAGCACGCTCGATCAGGCAGATGTGGATGTAATGAAAGCCACCAAAACCTGTGTAGCAGCCACCCGTTTTCAGTACGATTACCTGAATGATGATATTAACGATTTCGGTGAAATAGATTATTCACTTTCTGAAAAAGTTCCCGAAAGCTTACGCAAAGCTATTGCCGATGAAAAAAAATTATTGGTATTGATGAACCCTCCGTATGCGGAATCTGGTGTAGGAATTGGCGGAGGAAATAAAGAAAAAGTTGCCAAGACAAAATTTGCTAATTCATCAATGGAAAATTACGGTAAAGCTAGTAATGAATTGTTTACACAATTTGTGGCAAGAATTGCACAAGAAATTCCTAATGCTACTATAGCAATGTTCAGTACACTTAAATATATAAATGCAACAAACTTTGAAAAATTTAGACAAATTTGGAATGCTGAATATTTAGGTGGTTTTGTTGTAAATAGTAAAGCTTTTGATGGATTAAAAGGAAATTTCCCGATTGGCTTTTTAGTTTGGAAAACGAATCAAAATTTAAAAAAAACTATTTTAGAAATAGATGTTGAAGTATTAGATAGAAATGTAAATCCAATTGGTGAAAAGACTTTTTATAATTACCCAAATAGTACTTTTTTAAATGGATGGATAGTAAGACCAAAGCCAAACAAGAAAGAAGTTGTTGCTCTTAAAAATGCTGTTTCTCCTTCAACAATAACAACAACAACTCCATGGTCTGATAATGCGATTGCATATATGCTTTGTGACAGTAATGACTTACAACATTCTGAACAAAAAACCACTTTGTTTTCTTCAGTATATAAGGTTGGACATGATGGTGGATTTTTTGTAACATCTGAAAATTTATGGAAATCTTCTGTTATTTTTTCTGTTCGTCAGTTGATTAAACATACATGGATAAATCATAATGACCAATTTTTACAACCTATAGAACCACTTACGGAAGAATTTAAAACGGACTGCCTGATTTGGATGTTATTTCACGGGAAAAACCTCACCGCCAGTGCCAACGATCTGGAATGGAACGGCAAAAAATGGAGCATCGTTAATCATTTTATACCCTATACCGAGGCAGAAGTAAATGCCCCCGACAGGTTTGAGTCCGATTTTATGGTGCAATACATGGCAGATAAATATTTTTCTGAAGAAGCAAAAGCCGTATTGGAAGCAGGCAAAAAATTGTGGCAAGCCTTTTTCGAACATACCGATGTAAGAAGCGTGAGAGACGAACTGAAACTAAACCGTGCCGATGTAGGTTGGTATCAGATACGTAAAGCATTACAGTCAAGAAATTCGAGCAGCGATTATCCGCCTGTAAGTTTCAAAGCATTCGAGGAAGCCTACAAAGCACTAACAGAAAAACTGCAACCTATGGTTTACGAACTGGGTTTTTTAAGGAAGTAAATAATTAAAATATAGCAAATAAAGATTATGGATATTGAAAAATTTTTAGAAAGTTTATCAAAGCAAGAATATATAGAACTTGAAAAGATTGTTTTAGATAAAAAAATAGAATTTGAAAATGCTGAATTAAAAATTCTTGATTTTATAGAAACTAATAAAAATGACATGTCGTTTAAAGTTAAAAATGCATTATTATATGAAGCCAATAAAGAAATATATATTAATAAGATAAATAAGGCAAGAATGCTAAGTTATAAAAGTATCGGAGCTAAGACATTAACAGAGCTTGAATGGTTGTTACGCAAAAACAATATTGATACAACTTATTTTTTTCAAAAGTATATTTAAGAATAACAATTAACGATTGCAGATTTGAGAATTAATTTGCCCGTAGGGCATCAATATCAATAAAAACAATAAATTACAAAAACAATCAAATTGCCAATACAGCTTAAACCTGACAGATTTTGAAAATCTGTCAGGTTTGGTTTCTAGATTTTTTTCATCTATGTAATGTTTCTGTTCCCTAAACACTTCTCTCAACTTCCGTCTTTTTTTGTATTTTTGCACTTTGTAAACATAAATATCACAATGAAGAAAATAATCCTGCTGAATATTTTTCTGATAATTAATTTGTTTGCTATTGCTCAAAAAGCTGATACTGCACTTAATTATCCCAAAAAGAACTTTACTTCCGAATTTTTTTCAAAATGGTATTTGCACAACAACTTTGAACATTTTGTTGACAATTACTACGATTTCACCATCCATCAACTCGAAACCACCGGCGATTATTCTCAGCCCAATCCCTACACCTTTTCAATAATGGGAGGCAGTTACAAATGGAATCAATACACCTACAACGGCTTTAATATCAACGATATGTTTTTCCCGGGCAATGCCCTGCATAAACCTTATATGTTCGATACCGATGTGGAAATTGATATTTACAACAACGAGATTAAATTTAATACCACTCAGGATTTAGAAGAAAAAGTATTGCTGCAATGGAATCACGGCAGCCTTGGCGACAGGCTTTCCAATGCCGATTATATTATCAATCAGGTTACCGGACACGTATCTCCTTATCAGCGGCTGCTGAAACCTATTGAATATCGCCGCAAGGTAAGAGATAATGCCTTGCTGATGCTGCATAATGTAATCCCTACAAAATATGGCAATTTGTATCAGAATATCTATCTTAATTCGGGTCAGCGTTCGCATATTGGTTTTAATTATGATGGTGCTGATTCTTATTATGTTGAGAATTATATACAGTTTCATATTAACGGAAATCTGCCACTTATCAGCAAAACTTTGTTCGACAAAAACGGCTATCTGCTGAGCATTTCCGACCGCGATCAGTTGTTCAGCGAATATTATTATGCACAAAACGAAACAGCACGTTTGAAAAATGTCAATTTGTCGTTGTACGGAAGCAAAAGCGATAAATACATCAGCGGAATTAATTTCTCATTCAAAAATATAAAACACAATCAGCCCAACTTCAGTCGCAATTTTGTGGATGTGGAAGGCGAAGGATTAGAACCCTGGTATGCTGATGGCAATAGTTTTGAAATATCTGCAAATCATAAGCATAAAAAACAGTTGGGGAAATATTTCAGCTTAAAGGCAGATTTTAATAATGGTTTAATGATATTTAGTCCGTCACAATCCAGAAGTTATAATTCTGTTTATTATCAATCAACTGCAAGCGATTATTCATCACATTATTATTATCAGTGGCAGCACAATGCATTTGCCGGAGCCTTGCTCGACAATCAGGCCGGCATCAAATACGAACAATTGCTGTTAAATAAAATACTAAATCTGAAAGCCGAAGCCAATTTAAGCTTCGATGGATTTCTGGTAAAAGAAAATTCGTATGTAAATCCATCGTGGCAAATGGCTGTAAATGCAGGATTTCAGATACTGCCCAAAATAAAAATATCAGTTCTGATAGGCAAAAAGCAATTGCCATTCGATGCCGAATATATTCGATTTTATTCACCCGATTATATGAGTGCCAATGTATATTTCTGGAACGATGCCAATAATGATAAAGCATTTCAGGCAAATGAAAAAGGTAATTTGTTTACAACAACAGGTGGCAAATATCATTCGCTCAGCAGCAATTTAAAACAACCAAACGAAATTTATTTTGATGTGCCGATAGAAATCAGAGCCGGAAAACGCAGTTTATTTACCATTACAGGCCAGTATCGTCAGTACAGAGATTTATGGGGAATTACTTACAGCAAACCGGCTTCGGAAATTGGTTATTATATAAATGAGAATATAAATATATACAAAACCGAGGCACCCGATATACGTCCGGTGTATTACTTAAATCCGGGCTCTGTATATTATTCAACTGTAAATAACTATTCAGAACTGATGCAGCAGGGGACTGGCGATAATTCTTTTTTATATAGCAATCCTTTTTATTCCGGATTAAATCTGAAATATGAGTATCAGAGTCATCGTCTTTATTTATCAGCTTCATTTACTGCATATATGCTGGTAGGTTTTGGATCGATGGGTAATGGCGTATTGCACAACAATCTATCGGTATTATCAGAGTCGATGGCAAATCCAAATACTTATTTTTACTATACCGGTCGCCTCGATGCCGACCGCTCTTATATCGGCAGACTATTGATTTCGTATAATGTAACGGATAAATTAAGTTTTGCTTTTCAGTATAAATACAAAGACGGACAATCATTAAATTCATTCGGAACAGCAATAAGTAACAATCAGATAGCCATTTGGAACAGCAATGTAAAAGGAGATAATCCTTTTACCGGACAACTTTCACGTCGCGAAGATTGTTTTTATAATACAGAAATCCGTGCCCGTTATAAATTTTATTTTGCAGATAAATTATTCGATGTTAATCTAACAGTTTATAATCTGCTTGATTTGGGCTTTCAGTTATCCGAATTTACTTTTCCACCAAAAATCGACAATGGCAAACGTTGGGTGCTGGAAACACAAATTCCGAGAGGTTTTATGCTATCAGCAACAATGAATCTTTAAAGTAATTAGAAATTTAAACCTGACATGTTTTTAAATCCTGTCAGGTTTAATAAAAAAAGCTTAAAAAATACAGTCAGAATACAAATTACAGATGATAAAAAGTTTTGAAAAATCTATTATTTTACACTATTGTCCGATGAAATTTTATCACAGTAATATTATTGAGATTTCTCACTTCGTTCGAAATGACAATCAATTATTTATATTTGGAGATGTGGTCAGAAAGCGGCTTCGCAGCTTTCTGACCACATCTCCAATAGAAATACACTTAATGAAATGTCATTCAGAGCGAAGCGATGAATCTATATATTTTTGTCGGACAATAGTGATTTTTTTACTTTTGATAATATCCTTTACATCCTGTGTAAAAGATAAAGTATCAGAACAAACTCATTTTCAAACTACACCATATCAAATCAAAATACCAAAATTCTTTCCCACAGCGCTCAATATTCCTTCCGATAATCCGATGACGGTAGAAGGCGTTCGTTTGGGCAGATATTTATTTTACGACGGCAGATTATCAGGACGTTTAAATCCCGATTCTCAAATGACATGTGCCACCTGCCATGTGCAATCAAATGCTTTTGAAGTCGGAATCAATAATCCCCGCTTTCCGGGAGGCAAAACCTTTGGACTAAGCGGAATTGCCACACCACATTACAATATGGCTTTGGTTAATCTGGTTTTTAATAAAACCGGCTATCTTTGGAGCGGATTTATCAATCAGGATAATAATCAAATGGGAAGCACATTGTATGGAGTACCCTCATTACCTCAATATCATTATAAAAATCTCGAATCATTGGTATGGATGGCAATAGCAGCTCCGCACGAAATAAACGGAAGTATTGACCGCACTGTAAATACAATTGCATCAATACCCATGTATCCGCCAATGTTCAAAGCCGCTTTCGGAACAGAAGAAGTTAATTACGAACGTATAAGCAAAGCAATAGCACAATTTGTCAGAACCCTTATTTCATCCAACAGCAAATTCGATAAATATCTGAGAGGAGAAACCAATCTCACAAGCGAAGAATTACAAGGTTATGTATTGTTTACCACCGAAGCCGGAGCCGATTGTTTTCATTGTCATGGTGGAGGAGGCAATCCTCTGTTTACTACCAATTTATATTATAACAATGGGAAAGATAGTGTTTTTGATGATTCAAAAGACCGTTATTCAGTTACACATCTCAATTCAGACAAAGGAGCTTATAAAGCACCTACTTTACGCAATATCATGCTAACAGCTCCTTATATGCACGATGGCAGATTTAAAAACATTGATGAAGTTATCGATTTTTATAGCGAAGGTGTTTTGCTTACATCTTACACAAATTCACTTATGCATCAGGCACATAATGGTGGAGTTCAGTTAACAGTAAATGAGAAAAAACAGTTAAAGGCATTTTTAAATACTTTGACAGATTATGAATTTATAAACGATTCAAATTATTCAAAACCATATGGTTTGCCATAAAAAAATAAAGACAAACATTTTACGTTGATAAATGTTTGTAAGTATAAATAATTCAATTAATTTTGAATAAGATTTTGAGAATATCAGATGAGTAAACAATTTAAATATACATCCTTAATTATCATGGTATTAATATTGGGTTTGAATAAAGCAAAAGCTCAGTATTCCTATGCATATCCATTTGGAAAAGGTTGGGATGTAGGTTTTAATTTGGGTTTATCATATTTTTATGGCGATGTAAACGATAACAAAGGCAGAATATGGCGTAGTACACCATTAAGCGGTTTTTATTTCGAGCAAAAAAATCTGATGGGAGACATATCGGTAGGGAAAATTATCAATCCATATTTACATTTACGTTCTCACTTTGTATTCGGAAGTCTTTCGGGCAGCAGCGACGAACTGAATACCTATTTCAACGGACATGTAATGACTTTTGGTTTAGATGTTCACTTTCATTATCTCGATTATTTTATGAAACGTCCCGAGAGCCGTAAATTTAAATATTATGCATTTACTGGTGTTGGCTTTAGTAGTTATAATTCAGTAAGGCGTCAGATATCAACAGATAAATTCGTAAGCTCAATCGGATATTCCAATTATGGAAATACCAAAACATCCAATAATAGCTCAGCTACAATAAAATTGGGCTTGGGAGTTGCGTATCATATTGATAAATATTGGAAACTTAATTTCGAATCATCGCTAAATTATTTATTAACAGATAAATTGGATGCAATGGTATCATCCAATACATTACTCGAAGGTTATGGTTATATGTCGTTTGGCATAGCCTATAAATTTGATTTAAATATTCATACTCGAAATAATAATTGGAAAAAATCAAGCGGTACAAACAACAAGCCACATAATTCAGGATTTGAAAATAAAAGAAAAAGAAAATTACATAATAAATGGAAACGATAATTTAATTACTAAAAATGACTTTAAAAAAATATCTTTATCTATCATTATTTATTCCTCTTTTTCTAATTTCAACTAATTCATATTCTCAATTTCACATAAACTATCCCATAACCAAAGGTTGGGAGGTTGGTTTTAATATTGGAACATCATATTTCTTTGGAGATGTAAATGATAACAAAGGAAGATTTTGGAATAATACACCCTTCAGTAGTTTTTATTACGATCAGAAACGATTGATGGGCGATTTTGTACTTTCTAAAACAATAACACCATTAATATCTACTAGAGGTCATTTCAAATACGGTAAACTTTCAGGTAGCAACGAAAAAATGAATATGTATTTTGAAGGCGAATTGTATTCATTGGAAGGAGAATTAACCTTGAATTTCATAGATTTATTTATGCATAGAAAAGATAATCCGAAATTTAGATATTATGCAATTGCAGGCTTGGGTTTAACGAGTTTTAATGCGGTTAATAAAGAAATCGGAACAAATAAATTTCTTTCGGAAATTGGATATACCAATAATGGAACAAGCAAAACCAAATTAACAACCGAATCAATGGGTAAAATTGGATTAGGAGTTGCATACAATATTAATAAATACTGGCTTGTAAATTTTGAAACAACATTAAATTATCTTAATACCGATAAACTTGATGCGTATAAATCTACAAGCACCGAATTGGAAGGCTTTGGTTATATGTCATTTGGAGTTGCTTATAAATTCAATTTTTTTATAAAGACAAAAAATAAAGAATACAAAAGCTCAAGTGGTACAAATAATAAACCACACAATTCGGGTGTGAATAACAATAAAAAGAAAAGATTGAAAAATAAATGGAAATAAAATTTTGTAATATACACTGATGAATATCATATTAATAGGTTATATGTCGAGTGGCAAATCAACAATAGGAAGAAAACTTGCCTACAGACTTGGTATGGAATTTATTGATACTGACGAAGCATTTGAATCGAAATACAAAATAGCAATTACTGATTTTTTTGACAGGTTTGGCGAAGTAAGATTCAGAGAATTAGAAAGACTTGTTTTAATAGAATCTTTACAAACCGAAAATACAATAATTTCAACCGGAGGTGGTACACCTTGTTTTTTTGATAATATGCAATTAATCAATAAACAGGGAATATCTGTCTTTTTAAAACTACATCCCAACTCCATTTTCGATCGATTAATACATTCAAAAAAGCAACGACCCCTTCTTAAAAATCTTACACATGATGAATTAAAACTCTTTATCATTAAACAACTTAGTGTGAGAGAACAATTTTATAATTTATCAAAAATCATTATCAAATCTGAAAATATTAAAACCAACGATTTACTTGATGAACTCAAAAATAAGATAGAAGATTTGAAAATAATAAACCCATGAACATGCTTAAATCATTTTATTAAATTTCTCTTAAATAAATTTAATATGAATAATAACTTAATATCTTTGCTGATAATAATTTATAATTCAAAATGAAAAAAGCTTTACTTTTTGCAATCTTAGTGTTCACTAGTTTTTATTACATTAAATCTCAAAGTTTTATAAATCCATCAGATTACTTGATTAATGGATATGATAAAAAAATTACCGGAACCGATTTTCAATACCATTCTTTTATACCCGATTTAAAAGAAAGTATTTTAATAAGAGCAACCGATGGAACTGATTATATGGAATGGGAGACTGATATTGTTAATAATATACCAGAAAATAAAGAATATCTTTCATTTATGTGGATTGCAGCAATAGGCTCCAGTCCGGGCAAAGCAGAATTTAAACTGCAAGCTTCAACCGGAGATATTTTTGTTTTTTATTCAGATGGAAATCCAAACTGGGAAATATCATCAAATAAATCATCCTTACTTAAATTTAATACCATTTGGACTGATCAATATGGTGATCACCATGGATATATGCAATTGAGGATACCAAAGAAAAAAATAAAATCTGGTGAAAAAGTAAAATTGAAAGTAAGTGGAGGAAAATCTTCGCTCACTTCATGGTATATGACTTATCGCAAACAAATTAAGAATACATTGCAGATCAAAGCTTTACCAGCATTACTTAAAGAAGGAAATCAACTAAAGCAACTGGCAACTGCAAGTGTTTTTTATTTCGGAAAAGAAACATCAGCAAAATTTTATGTTGATAACAATTTGATATTAACTCAGAAATTAGTTTTCGGACACAATTATATCCGTATGAAACTTAATCCGGTATCCAAAACCACACAAATCAAAATTCGTTCAGAAATTGATGGTAAATCAGAAGATAATGATATTACATTAGAACCGGTTAAGAAATGGGAAGTCAATTTTGTACAGCATAGCCACACAGATATTGGATATACACGTTCTCAAACTGAGATTTTAGCCGAACATTTAAGATATATTGATTATGCACTTGATTATTGTGATGCTACAGATAATTATCCTGAAAATGCCAAATTCAAATGGGTTTGCGAAGCCTCATGGGCGGTAGATGAATATCTGAAAACACGTCCTCAAATTCAGATTGAACGTTTGAAAAAAAGAGTAAAAGAAGGGAGAATAGAAGTTACTGCAATGTATTTTAATTTTTCTGAATTACCTGATGAATCACAAATGGCAGCATCCCTTGATGCATTAGGAAGAATTAAAAATGCAGGTATTGATGTTAAATTGGCTATGCAAAATGATGTAAATGGTATTGGCTGGTGTTTAAATGATTATTTTAATTCAATGAATGTAAAGTACTTAAACATGGGAACACATGGACATCGTGCTTTAATTTGTTTTGATAAACCAAGTCTTTTTTGGTGGGAATCACCATCAGGAAAAAGAATGCTGACTTTCAGAGCCGAACATTATATGACAGGAAATACGGTCTTTGAAATTCAATCTGCTGATATTAATAAGTTTAGCAATAAAATGTTAAGCTATCTAATTGATTTGGATAAGAAGAACTATCCTTATAATGAAATTTCCATACAGCATTCAGGATATTTAACTGATAATTCACCTCCTTCAACAACATTGTCTGATTTAATAAAACAATGGAATGATATTTACGAATATCCAAAGTTGACAACTTCTACATCCACTTCATTCATGGAGAAAATGGAAGCAAAATATTCGGAAAACATACCGCTAATTAAAGGTTATTGGCCCGATTGGTGGGCTGATGGTTTGGGTGCTTCTGCCCGTGAAGTTGCAGTTTGCCGCAATGCTTCTGCAACTTTTAACGCTAACACTTCAGGATTGGCAATGGCTGAATTATCTGGCTTAAAAATTTCTGATAAAACCAAAAATAATATTAAAGAAGCTCAGGAAGCAATGCTATTTTATACGGAACATACAACCGGTTATTCCGAAAGTGTTAGAGAGCCACTTTCTCAAGGTACAATGGAACAGCGTGCTTTAAAAGATTCTTATGCTTGGGAAGCCAATAGGAGAGTAGCATCAATTGGTGAAGAAACTATGGGCTTGCTTCAAAGTTTATTTAAAAAAGAAAAACAAACTTCTATGCTTATTTTCAATACATTAAATTGGAATAGAAGTGGTTTGGCAACAGTTTAT
>JAHEYQ010000039.1 GCA_023251515.1 Bacteroidales bacterium | reverse complement strand
AATGGGTGGACGAACTGCAAAATGCCAACAATAAGTTTGTGGATATAAAAAACGAACGTTACACCGAAGAAAGCAGCAAAACCAGCCTGCGAATGAAGAAAGTACGCACCGAAATAGATGCACAGTACAAAGAAATAGTAAACCGCATTAATGCCCAAATTCTCCTCAACGGCGACACCAACTACATAGATTTTGTAACCGCCCTCAACCAACGTATAGAAAACGTAAAACTGGTGCTGGCTAAGCGTAGAGGCGGAAAAGGTGGGGATGAAGACGAAAACAACAATATGCAATAAGTAAAATAACAATACACCAAGCTCTGACAGTATGTTGAATTCATACTGTCAGAGGTTTTTTAAAATCAGAAACCAAATAAAAATCACATAAAATGAGAAAAAACATTATTACTTCATTTTTTTTATTGCTTTTTTTAAGCATTAACTTTTCAGTAAATTGCCAACCTTCTTCATCTGGTTTTGGCGTTACTAACTGGGGAAAGCAAACAGGAATAAATTCCCCGAATAAAACTTCCATTGCTATTGATGCTTCAGGAAATAAATGGATAGGAAGTTTATTTCCGGGAAAGGGAGCAGTTCAAAAATTCGATGGGTCAAACTGGAAACTGTATAATGATACTAATGGATTACCTTCGAAAAATGTAACTTCTATTGCCGTAAATGGCAATATTGTTTATGTTGGAACTAAAAAAGGAATTGCGAAATATAATAATGGAAATTGGAGCGTATTTGACACAACAAATTCACAAATTTTAAGCAATGTTATTAATACTTTATTTTTTAGTAACAATACGCTATGGATAGGAACAAATAAAGGTGTTTCTAAACTTACAGGAAATACATGGACAAATTACAACACAAGCAATTCTCAGCTTTGTAATAATAATATTCAGGCAATAGAGCAGACAGCAAACGGCGATATGTGGTTTGGAACTACGCAGGGTTTATCGAAACTAACCGGAACTAACTGGACAACCTACGATACTATAAATTCTGGCTTATTAAGTAATAATATCACAGCTTTATGTTCAAGTAACAACAGATTGTTTGTAGGAAGCAATAACAAAGGAGCTTTTCTTTTAGAAAACAATATTTTAAAACCACTATTTCAATTATATCCTGAACTTCAGAATATAATATACCATCCAAAAGGAGCTGACAATAATATTATGAAAACTAAAATTTTCGATTTCACTAAAGATGCAAGTGGGAATATTTATTTTTGTACAGCATACAGAAATGGTGGGAATGGTTTTTATTCTGGTGCATATTATTCATTTTTGATTAAAATAAATAATAATAATAATAAAATAAGTCTTTTTAAAATGCCCAATCTAACAACGTCAATGTTTTTAGAACACAATCAAAATGATACAATATGGTTTGTTTGTGCTTCGATGGAAAATTATTATGTTGGAAATTCTACTAATTTATATTCATTAAAATTATCTAATGGCATATTTCATGATAAATATGCCACGCTGGATATAAATAATGTAAAAGCGGGCATATCTTCTTCAGGCTATTTATTTAATGATTATTCTACTTATGATGCTAATTATTTTAATACTCCAAAAGATAGCCTGACTAAAACAATTTTTGCTGGAAATTTATGGATAGGGGCAAAAGATAATAATGGAATTTTACATTTAGCTGCTGAGCGTTATCGTTCTAATGATATTAATGATACGATTGAACACAGAGATTATCAATCTGGTCCGATATCAAACGATATAAATATATATAATTTAGAAAAAGAGAAATGGAATCATATCTGGAAAGTTTCAAAATCAGAAATAGATTACCATAAAACTCATTATAATAGTTCAGGGTATATAACACCAAATGAAATTGCCACTTGGCCTGGTAATGGAAACGCTAATTATGGGCAAGCTCAATATTTAGCTCCTTATGTAGATGCTAACAGCAATGGTTATTACGATCCACAAAATGGCGATTATCCTATTATTAGAGGCGATCAGGCTTTGTATTTTATTTTTAATGACGATAGAAATCATATAGAATCAAGTGGTATTAAATTAAATATTGAAATTCATGGGATGGCTTATGCTTTTAATAATCTTACAGATACTGCCTTAAATAATTCTATATTTATTAACTACCGCATTTATAACCGTTCGCAAAATAATTACGATAGCTTATATATTGGTTCGTTTACCGACTTTGATATAGGTTATGGATATGATGACTTTATAGGTTGTGATACTACTTTATTTATGTATTACGGTTATAACGGACGTAATATTGATGGAGCAGGACAATATTACTCTTATGGTGCATATCCACCGGCACAAGGTGTTACATTTTTAAATAAACCTATGAATTCATTTGTGTTTTATAATAATAGTGCTGGTACCACAGGTGAACCCGATTTAGCAATTGATTATTATAATTACATGAGAAGTATCTGGAGAGATAATAAAACTATGACTTATGGAGGAGATGGACATGGTTCTGGAACAAATGCAACGAATATTCCTGCAAGATTTATGTTTCCGAGCAACCCTACTGATACTGCAGGCTGGAATGAACTTACTGCACACAATGCTCCTTCCGACAGAAGAGGAGTAGGCTCAACTGGTCCTTATAGTTTGCAAAAGGACAGCAGTATATGTATTGATATGGTATATACTTTTGCCCGTAATTACAGCGACACAATAAGCACATTAAGTGTAAACACACTTAAACAATATGTACAACATATCCGTAATTATTACAATACTAATCTGGTTCATAATTGCAGCGATTTATTTACTTTAGTAAATGAAATTAATAATACAAAAGCTCAAATTCATATTTATCCAAACCCAGCAAACAATAAACTATTTGTAAATACCCGACAAACAAATCTGCAAAACACTACAGTTTCCATCTACAACATACAAGGACAGCAATTACTTCAACAAAACATCCGCCAATCGCAAACCGAAATAGATATACAAAAGCTTGCAAAAGGAATATATATCATCAAAGTGCTTAATGGCAATGAAGTAATGCAGGGGAAGTTTGTGAAAGAATAAAGAATGCCGTTTCGACAAGCTCAACGACCGGAAAACAATAAGAAATTAATTCAAATAACAAACAAATAAAAATCACAAAATCATGAAAAAAACAATTTTATCTTTTTTAATTTTAGGCATTGTATGCCTTATTAAAGTGAATGCACAAAATCCTGTTACTACCCTGCAACACAACGGGACAACACAGGTATATTACGGACAAAGCTCTTTTTCGGATGCTTTGGGAGCCGCAGTAAATGGGGATACATTAGTACTTTCTGCCGGATTTTTTACAGCACCAACATCTATCAGCAAAGGTGTTAAAGTATATGGTTCTGGTCATTTCCCCGATTCTGCCAATGTACCCAAAAGAACTACCATTATGAGCGGACTAAGCATAAATGCAGGTGCCGATAGCTTAAGATTAGAAGGTTTATTTATAAATGGAGATATTAATTATGCAGTAAATAATTCAATTAATTATGTTAGTATAATTAGATGCAGACTTGGTAATGTAATTGCCTATGAAGCATCTGTTTCAGCAAGTAAAAATTATTGTTCATTTGAAGAGTGTTTTATTGAGCATTATATTACCTTTAGTAATTATGGGAATAATATATTAATCAAACATTGTATAATAAATAGTGGTTTAATAAATATTAGTAATGCTTTAATTGAAGGTAATATTATTTTAGGAAATAACCATCCGAATTATTTTCTTATTAACTATGTATATAATTCTTTAATAAAAAATAATATTTTTTCATCACAGATGACTTTTTATGGTAATTCAGGAAATTATATTTCCAATAATACTTTTCATTATAATTCTAATAATTATGACTTTACAGGTAACACATCTATAAATAACTATTTTGGAGTTCCTCTATCAAGTATTTTTGTAAATCAAACCGGAAATACAATAGATTATTCTCATAACTACCATTTACAAAACCCTTCTCAATATTTAGGTACTGATGGCACTCAGGTAGGTATTTATGGAGGTACAACTCCGTTTAAAGAAAAAGGAGCAGCTTCCAATCCGCAAATAACCAACAGAAATATTGCAACACAAACAGATGTGAACGGAAATCTGCAAATTAACGTATCAGTTAAAGCACAAGATAGATAAATCTAATAAATTAAAAAATGAAAAAAACAATTCTCATTGCTTTACTATTTGTAGGCTTTATCGGGTTATGCAATGCCCAAAACAAGATAAAGCAGTATGAGTATTGGTTTGATGATAATTTTGCAGGCAAAACCACTGTAAATGCAGTTGAAAACACAGAAATACAAATAAACACATCTGTATCAACGGCTGTATTGCCATCGGGTTTACATAGCATACATTTCCGTTTTAAAGATACAAAAGGACTTTGGAGTGCTCCGGTAAATCAGTTTTTTATCAAAATTCCATCATATACCAATCAGCATCATCAAATCAGCAGATACGAATACTGGTTCGATAATAATTATTCGCAAAAAATCACACAGTCAGTTACAGCACAAGACAGTATTGCTATCAGTACTTCTCTGCTAACAAATACGCTGCCAGCAGGTTTGCATAGTATTCATATTCGCTTTTGTGATAACACAGGCTTATGGAGTTCTGCTATAAATCAGTTTTTTATCAAAATTCCATCAAATGCCAATCAGCATCATCAGATTTGCAGATACGAATATTGGTTCGATAATAATTATTCGCAGGCTGTTTCTCAATCGGTAAATCCACAGGATAGTATTACAATGTTAACCTCATTTAATACCAATACTTTACCCAAAGGTTTGCATACATTTCATCTGAGATATCAGGACAATACAGGCTTGTGGAGTTCATCCATTAATCAGTTTTTTATAAAACCGGTATTTGCTGATACTTCTAATAAGATAACTGCTTACAGATATTGGTTTGATACATTATATACAAATCAGGTAACTGTAAATGTTAATCCTGCTAATCCGCTACAATTAAACAATGTGACAATCCCGGTAACAGCAGTTCAAAAAGTAACGCCCAATGATTATGTTTTTAATCCTGACCCTGTAAACGGTGTTAAAATTACATATCTAACGCCAACATTGCTACATATGCAATTTAAAGATACAAAAGGACTTTGGAGTTCATCTTTGGTTGATACAGTGAAATATCGCTATACATTGCCTGTTATTTGTGATACACTGTTATCTAATGTAACAAAAACTAAGAATAATCCAATAAAAGACACCCTGCATTTCTTTACATTTAATGCATTGCAAGGCGATAGTTTGATTTTTAAAACAAATAAAGCCTTGATTATTGATATTTTTGATACCTATGGTTTAAAAATCAAGACCATTACGGCATCAGAAAGTATCAATGGAAAAGGCATACGAGCTAATCTGGATGGTCCTTATTTCGCGTTAGTACACGGTTTTAGTGCTCCTTCAGGAACATATGCCATTACTTATACCCATATAGCAAAATATGCAGTATTGGATTATACGCCACATAAGGTGGGGAATAACGGTATGGTATTAATGAGTTTTATCGGAAATGGATTTACGCCAAGTACTACAGTAACTCTTACAAAAGGAACTACAATTATACAACCTGATACCATAGTAAGCAATGAATTATCCTCTTTGAAAGCCAATTTCAATTTCGACAGTATTGCTCTGGGTTTTTATAATATTGAGTTCGATTTTGGAGATACAACAATGATAATAACCAATGGTTTGGAAGTAGAAGGAAATATTCCGATACAATTAAGCGTTTTAGTTCTTGGTCCAACAGCATTTAGAGTTGGGGTACCAACAACCTATACCATACAGGTTGAAAATCATGGGAATATGCCTGCTTATGGTGTGCCTTTGGGGGTAAATATTCAATATAATACTCCAAATACAATTTCTTTCATAAAGTTAAGTAATAATGTGAAACGACCTCAAATTTCAGATTTTGATACCACAATGTTATCATCAGGTCTTATAGATACAATATATATGTATTGTAATACATTTGTGGATAAACAACATTTTGTTGAATTTTATGATTCTACACAAACAAAGTATTACTTAAAAAATGATTTCTATATAGCATCAATACAGCCAAATAGCAGTTATGTTATGACATTAACCATTACTGCAAATGAAACATTTAAATTAAAGACAGGAGTTCCTTCTTTTGTTGAATCAAGTAATATTAACAATAATACAATTAATTCATTTAATATTTTATGCTGTGGTTTAAATATCTATAAATGTATATCAAGTGTAGTGCTTTTATTAAATCCAGAAGTTCCTGTTAGTCAAACTGAAATAGATGAAGCTATTGACTGTGCAAATGAATTTTTAAAAAATAAATTTCAATTTATGTTTGGTCTTGCATGTGATGTTGACCAAAATAAGAAAGAGAAATTAATAGAAGATCTAACTTTAGGATTTTATAGGGTTTATCAAGAAACTTTTGTTTCTTGCCTCCCTATAAATGTTAAAAAATTGATAGCTAAAAAATGGATAACTTATGTTTTAAAAGGGTTAGATATTGTAACAAACTGTATGGATATGGGAAGTTCTTTTTTAGCAGGAGGTTTCTGTAATCCATTCCCACCTAATGAAGATGAAATTCATCCTACTGCAGTTAATTCATGGGATCCCAACGATAAAATAGGCTATCGTTCACCTTCGGGTAGTTTGAGCTTTAACGCTGCAAAAACTAACTTTACTTATATTATCAATTTTGAGAATAAGGATTCGGCAACAGCACCAGCACAGGAAGTATGGATAATAGATACCATCAACAAAAGCTTATTGGATATAGAGAGCTTTAAAGCAGGCTATATCAAAATAGGTAATCGAATAGTTCAGGCTCCTTACAATGCTCAAAATCATACATGGGAAGTAGATATGCGTCCGGCTATGAATCTGAGAACAAGGGTTCAGTTAACTTTAGATACACTAAATGGTATTGCCCGCTGGTATTTTAAATCAATAGATCCACTTACTTCTAACTTGCCAATCGATCCATTTTCGGGCTTTTTACCACCAAATGACAGTATGGGTTCAGGACAGGGTTCGGTTGCTTTTACTATTAATCTTAAAGACAGTTTGTCAGATGGAACAAATATCCATAACAGGGCTACGATTCTTTTCGATAATAATCCACCAATACCTACACCTACTTGGACAAATACGATGGATAATACCAAACCGCTTAGTTTTATTGAGCCTATAGCACCACATCAAACGTCAGATACAATAAATCTTTACTGGCATGGTACTGATAGCGGTTCAGGTATTTACAACTATGCAATTTATGTGTCAGAAAACGGAAATAACAGCTATCTGTGGAAAACAACACATGATACATCAGCTATATTTATAGGTGGTGTCGATACCACTTATCGTTTCTATAGTATTGCAATTGATAGTGCCGGAAATATAGAAAATACACCATTTATTTTTGATGCAATTACCACTATTTGTCATATTCCGGTAAAAGCAACATTAGCAGTTGGGTTGGATACGGTTTGTGCAAATACAAATATTGTTTATACAAGTAATTCTGATTTTGCAAATAAATATAACTGGAATATTTATCCTTCTGCGGCAGGATTTACAAATGATACCACTTCATCTGCCAACATACATTGGGATAAGAGATATTCAGGTTTAGCTCACATTTACGTTAAAGGTACAAATGAATGCGGTATTGGAGATTATTCCGATACGTTAACTATTACAGTAAATCCATTACCGGATACTGCTCAGCAGATTACAGGTCTTTCATCGGTTTGTCAGGGACAAAACAGTATATTGTATAATATCCCATCAATTGCCAATGCAACTTCCTACACATGGACATTACCAAATGGTGTTACAGGCAATAGCATTGCAGATTCAATTCTGCTTAATTTTGGTAATACGGCAGTTTCAGGGCAAATAAGTGTTAAGGGTGTTAATGCCTGTGGAAATGGGGATTCTTCAACATTGACTATTACTGTTAATCCATTACCGGATGTTGCTCAGCAGATTACAGGTCTTTCATCGGTTTGTCAGGGACAAAACAGTATATTGTACAAAATCCCATCAATTGCAAATGCAACATCTTACACTTGGACTTTGCCAAGCGGTGCAACAGGTACAAGCAGTGTTGATTCTATAGTTGTAAATTATGGAACTTCCGCTGTTTCAGGAAATATCACCGTTAAAGGAAATAATACATGTGGTAGTGGAGGTTTAAGTTCAAAATTAGTAACAGTAACTCAACTTCCTGTTATTAATGATTCAACTATTACAGTTTGTAACTCAAATAAATTTTTATTTATTCCGACAAATAGTCCAACAGGAATTACTTATTCATGGACTGCTTCTGCATCTTCTCCTCTTGTTACTGGTTATTCTGCTACAGGAAATAATTTAAACTTTATAAGCGATTCGGTTATAAATTCAACAAATACAAACCAAACTATTACTTATAATGTTACTCCGTTTAATGGTAATTGTGCGGGTTCAGCTTTTGCATTACATCTTATTATAAAACCTTCACCATCTGTATTAACAATTCCTCAAATAACAACCTGCAATGGTGAAATAATCCCAACTATTCATTTTGCAAGTAATATGGCAGGAACTACGTATAGCTGGACAAATAGTAATCCAACTATTGGTTTAGCTGCTTCAGGCAATGATAGTATTTCAATGTTTACTGCAATTAATAACGGATTGTCGATGATTACAGCAACTATTACAGTTATACCCCAATTGGGAAATTGTTCGGGTACTCCTAAAACTTTTACAATAAGTATTGAGGCAAGCCCCGTAATAAATCCAAGTACCAAGTCTTTATCTGCTTATGCTTATTGTAATGGCAAAATTACAAACCCAATTACTTTTTCAGGAAACAGCTTGTTTTATACATGGACAAATAATAATTCAGGTATAGGATTAGCATCTAGCGGATTAGGCAATATTCCATCATTTACTGCAATAAATAACACAGCAAATCCTGTAAATGCTACAATTATTGTTACGCCACATAGTCAAACTTGTATTGGATTGTCAGACACTATTCATTTTACCATTAATCCTTCATCATCAATGCCAAGTGTTGTAAGTAACATTACACTATGTCAATATCAGTTACCAATATTGTTGACAGCAAATGGAACAGATTTATTATGGTACACATCAATGGCAAATGGAAACGGTGATAGTATTGCTCCTACTTTATCAACATTAAATCATGGAACAACAATTTATTATGTTTCTCAAAATACAAATGGCTGCGAAAGTAACAAGAATTCAATAACTGTTAATATTTTACCTAAACCAGCTACCCCAATAATAACTCAGAATGGAGATTCGCTCTTATCTGATATAATAATTGGTAACCAATGGTATAGTATAACTAATGGCATAATTAACAATGCAACTTCTGCGTTTTATTTACCACAGCAAATTGGTGATTATTTTACGATTGTCACATTGAATGGTTGTAGTTCTGATACTTCCAATATATTGCATTTTGATAATACAGGTATTAATAATCTTTTTGGCTCTGATTGTAAAATTTTAGTTTCTCCGAATCCATTTTCTATAAACACAACAATATCATATACTTTAACTGAAAATAAATATATCAGATTAAGCATTTCAGATATTACAGGCAGAGTAATAGAAGTCTTACACGAAGGCTATCAGGCAAAAGGGGAATACAAATATGTATTTACTCCAAAATCAACTGCCAATGGTATTTATTTTTATAAATTACAAATTGATAATAAATATGTAAGTGGCAAACTGATTTATGCAAAATAGTCATTAGTTTTTAATAAGAATCTCTGATGATAATGTCGGAGATTCTTATTTTAAATTCATTAATCACATTTTAAACCAATTCAAAATAAACAACAAAAGAACGATCATATGCAAACAGCATTTAATAAAAGAATTGCCATTGTCATTTTAATTGTAGTGACAGGCATTATTAAAACTTTCTCACAGCAAGCAGTAAATAATACGCCTTCTCTTGCTCCGCTTTCCGAAGAGTTTTTGTTATATATGCAAAACAAAAGTAGTGATAATATAAACTACGGTTATGCTCCTCCGCCCAATACGGTGCATTTTGATAATGCCTATTTTCAGAATAAATCTGCAAATACATTTCCGTCATCTTATGACCTCAGTACAGCCGGACCTAATGGTAGTTCGTTGATTACCTCAGTAAAAGATCAGGGAAGTTGTGGCTCCTGCTGGACATTTGCTTCCATGGCAGCCATAGAATCTCAATGGATTAAACAAGGATTGGGTAGTTACGATTTATCAGAAAATAATCTAAAGAATTGTCATGGTTTTGTATCCGGTCCTTGCGACGGAGGGAATATTTATAAATCAACAGCATATTTATCGAGAATGTCGGGTCCTGCATATGAAATTAACGACCCTTATTCGCAAAGTCCTAATACTTGCATAAGCAGTATTTCTCCTGTAAATTATATTACAGATATGCGTTTATTACCAAATAATATAAATGAAATTAAACAGGCATTAATGGATTATGGAGCTGTACAAACTGCTTTTTATTGGGTTGATAGTTGTTATAATTCATCAAATTATACCTATTATTTTAATGGTACAAACAGTATAAATCATATTGTTACAATTGCTGGATGGGACGATAATAAAATAACAGCAGGTGGTACAGGTGCCTGGTTGATAAAAAATAGTTGGGGCTCTACTTGGGGAAATAATGGGTATTTCTACATTTCATATAATGATTCAAAAATTAATACTAGCAGTTTAGGTTACTTCCCAATTAAAAAAAATTACAATCCTAATTCAACACTTTATTCAATTGATAAATTAGGATACACAAATTCATGGGGTTATAATAACACAGTTGCTTATGCTTTAATAAAATATATTGCAACAAGCAATTATCCGCTTAAAAGTATAGGAACTTATGCAGTAGCATCAAATACCAATATCACAATTGAAGTATATAATACATTTACCAATGGAACATTATCAAATTTATTAGCCACTATTCCTGTTCAGAACTGTATTTATCCCGGTTACTATACTTTTAATCTCAGCAATCAGATTCCGATAACTACAGGAGATGATTTTTATATTAAAATAAAGTATGAAACACCTGCTTACAATTATCCCATTCCAGTAGAAACGAATATTACAAATTATAGTGTTCCACAAATAGAATCCGGTGTATGTTGGATAAGTTCAAATGGTAACAATGGCAATTGGTATGCCATTGGAAATAATACGACTTCTCAGATTGATTTATGTATAAAAGTTTATGCCGAAAATTCGAGCAATCCGGTTCTGAATGTTAGTCCGACTACTCAGAATGTTACATCAACAGCAGGAAGTACACAATATGCAGTATCTTCAAATGTTGCATGGACTGCTACAAGCAATCAAACATGGTGTACGGTAACTCCTTCCGGCAATGGAAGCGGAGTGTTAACAGCTAACTTTATTGCAAATACGGTTGCTTCACCACGAACAGCAACAATAACACTAAGTGCAACAGGTGTAGCACCTTTAACTTTAACACTTATTCAGGATGGATATTTTGCTGTTTTATGGAGTTCAACTATGTCGAATAATACTGAATGGATTGTAAGTAACGCTTCTAATGCCACAGTCTCAACACAGTGGGTTAGATTAGCAGATACATCACTTGCATCAAGTTCATGGAAATACTATGTTGGTAATTATATGGGATCTGCTACTCCATTGAATGGTGTTTATTATTTTGATGGAGTTACAAATTTAGTAAATGGAATATATGGAATTGAAAACTCAAAGTTATGCAAAGCGACGCCCATAAGTACATCAGGGCATCCGAATGTAAAAATCAAATTTTATCAATTATATAAGTCATACAATGCAGATTCTTCGCTATTGGAAATAAGCAGTGATAATGTTAATTGGTATTCTATTGATGTAAACCCAACTATAGCAGCTAACCAATATGCTTATGGCTGGAAAGAATATAATATTAGCCAATGGGCTGGTAATAAATCTCAAGTATGGATTAGATTCAGATTTTACGGACCTTCAGCTTTTGGAAGTCCATCTCAAGGACAATATGGAGGAGGTTATGGCTGGATGATTGACGATGTATCTGTTTTAGAATCTGTTGATAACGAACTAAGTTTTGATTATATGTCTTTTTACGAAGGCTACACACAAATACCTATTGAACAGAATATACCAATAAAACTCGAAGCCAAAATTACAAATACCGGTGGTCAAACACAATCAAACGTGAAACTTAAAGCAAAAGAATTAAATACAAATACCATTTATGATAATTCTATACCCAAAACAATTTTGTCTTCATTTTCTGACACACTTGTATTAAATAATATAAATTTACCCGATACCGTTGGTGAATATCTTATATCATCATTCATAAGCAGTAATAATATCAATCAGTTAATGTATAGCTATACTTATAAAGTATATTTAAACAACAATCATTTTTTATCCAGAGATTACAACAATTATTATACAAACAGATGGGTAAGTGGCAATCAGTATCTTTTAGCCAGCAAGTATAAAGTAAAACAAACAACATTCGCTTCAAGCATAAATTTTGTTGTTGGGAATCCAACAAAAGTAAACTCAAAAGTAAAGGTTGTTTTATATAAAGGTAACGGGCAAAATAAAACTTTGGTTGCTGAATCAAATAATTACTATATAACAACTTCCAATATACCAACTTTAACAGGAATTAATCCTCCATCAATTACATTACCATTAATATCACCAGTAATTTTATATCCAGATACTGAATATTGGGCTGGGGTAAGAGTGTTAAGCGGGAACGATTCTGTGAAGATTGCTGTTGATTACTCAACACCCTTACAAAACAACAACACTATAGCTTATATGGATCTGAATACAAATCAATGGAATTATTGGTCAAACAATCAAATTTATCCTACGATGATAAGGTTGAGTTTAAAAGACAGCTCATTTATTAATATTTCACCGGTAACGCAAAATGTAAGTTCAACATCAGGAATCGCACAATTTGCAGTAACTTCAAATGTGTCATGGACTGCAAGCAGTAATCAATCCTGGTGTACAGTAACACCTTCAGGTAATGGAAACGGAAGTATTACTACCAATTTAACAGCCAATACAACTTCATTTTCCAGAACAGCAACTATCACAGTAAGTGCATCGGGAATAACACCCAAAACACTTACAGTTATACAAAGTGGAATTGCAATTCCCTCTCAAGCCGGAATTATTAATGGACCAAATAATGTTTGTCAAGGTCAGAATAATGTTGTTTATACAGTACCTCCAATATCAAATGCTACTTCTTATATCTGGACATTACCAAATGGAATTAACGGAACAAGCACAACAAACAGTATTACACTTTCTTTTGGCAATAATGCTATTTCAGATAGTATAAAAGTAAAAGGACATAATTCAATAGGAGATGGTCTTTATTCTGCATTAAAAATTACAGTGAATCCATTACCAGCTTCAGCCGGAACAATAAGCGGACTTGCAAGCGTTTGTCAGGGACAAAGCAGTGTAGTTTATAAAGTACCAACAATTGCTAATGCAACTTCTTACACTTGGACATTACCAAATGGTACAACAGTTACAAATAGTATTGATTCTATCATTGTAAACTTTGGGACATCTGCTACATCTGGAATCTTAAAAGTTAAAGGTAATAATACTTGCGGAAATGGTGATTATTCTACATTGGCTATTACAGTAAATCCATTACCTCAAACTCCGGTAATTACTCAGAATGGAGATTCGCTTTTATCTGATGTAATAATTGGTAACCAATGGTATAGTTTAATTAATGGTATAATTAACAATGCAACTTCTGCGTTTTATTTACCACAGCAAATTGGTGATTATTTTACGATTGTCACATTGAATGGTTGTAGTTCTGATACTTCCAATATATTGCATTTTGATAATACAGGTATTAATAATCTTTTTGGCTCTGATTGTAAAATTTTAGTTTCACCTAATCCAGCTACTTCTACCCTTAACCTTAACTTAAGCCAACAAGGAATTCAAAATGCTACTGTAAGCTTTTACGATATACAAGGCAAACAACTACTACAACAAAATATTACAGAAGCACAAACACAGATAGATATCAGCAGCTTTTCCAAAGGGATTTACATCGTAAAACTACAAACCGATAAAGAAACATTGCAAAGCAAATTTGTGAAAGAATAAAAATAAGCTTAACATTTCATGGCTATAAATTCTAAATAGTATAGTTATAAAAACATCAATAAATATGAAAATAATACTGATTACATTACTTTGTTGGATGATAAGTTTGACAAATTTGCATGCACAAGAAGCTATACTCACTTCTGGTGGAAATGCGTTGGGTAGCGGAGGCTCTGTAAGCTTTTCAGTTGGGCAGGTTGTTTACAACACAAACACTGGCACAAATGTATCTGTAGCACAAGGGGTACAACAGCCTTTTGAGATTTCTATAGTAAATGGAATTAAAGAAGCCAGTGGTATTAATCTTAATTGTGATGTCTATCCCAATCCAACCAGTGATTGTATTAATTTAAGAATTGAAAACTACAAAATTGAAAATATAACATACCAATTATACGATATAAGCGGAAAGCTTATATCGTATAATAGAATTGAAAGTGAAGAAACAAATATTGTTATGAAAAATCTTGTTTTTGCAACTTATTTTCTTAAAATCATTCAAGGCAATAATGAAATTAAAATATTTAAAATAATCAAAAACTAACAAAACATGAAAAAGTCATTTACATTTTTAATTGCTGTTTTATTCTCAGTATGTGTTTATGCTCAAGCACCTCAAAAAATGAGCTATCAAGCTGTAATTCGTGATGCAAGTGGTAATCTTATAACAAGCCATGCTGTTGGACTGAGATTAAGCATATTGCAAGGTTCTGCAACAGGAACTATTGTTTATGCTGAAACACAAATATCAACAACAAATACCAATGGATTACTTTCAATTGAATTAGGTGGCGGAAATATTGTATCAGGTACGTTTGCTTCAATAAATTGGGCAAATGGTCCGTATTTTATTAAAACCGAAACCGACCCAACAGGAGGAACAAACTATTCTATTACAGGTACAAGTCAGTTATTAAGCGTTCCTTATGCACTACATGCCAAAACATCTGAAAACGGGTTCAGTGGAAATTATAACGACTTAACAAATAAACCAACAACCGATGGATCGGAAACCAAAGTTCAGGCAGGAACAAACATCACAGTAACAGGGACAGGTACAAATACAAATCCATATATTGTCAATTCCACATCATCAAGCTCGGGAGTGTCAGGCACTATAATCGGCGATTTGCAATATTGGAATGGTACAACGTGGGTAATATTACATCCGGGTACTACGGGACAGGTTTTAACATTAAACAGTTCAAATATTCCGGTATGGCAAACAAATACAGGAGGAAGTTCTGCTAATGTTCCTCAGCTTACCACAATTGCAGAAAAATGCTCATTAAATGTAGCTTGTAATTTATATACTGATTTAAATTATTGGAATAATGGGACATCATTTTATTGTAATTTTGGAGGTAATATTACTTCAGATGGAGGTAATTCTATAATATCAAGAGGCATTTGTTGGAGTACTTCAGCTAATCCTACTATTGCAAATAATAAAACAATTGATGGTATTGGTATAGGTAGCTTTTGTTGTAATGCTTTAGGATTATTGGGAAATTCTACATATTATTTAAGAGCTTATGCAACTAATATTTTAGGAACTGGTTATGGACAAACGATACAGTTTACAACTTCTGCTCCAGCATTTCCTGGAATAAACACTAGTCCTTTACTTGATATTACAGAAACTTCAGCAAAATGTGGAGGTGAAATTACTAGTTATGGAGGTGCAAATATTATATATAGAGGTGTGTGTTGGAATACATCACAATACCCTACTATTAATAATTACAAGACAATCGATAGCTCTGGAAATAATAGTTTTATTAACAATCTTACGAACCTGAATTCGGGTACAACCTATTATGTAAGAGCTTATGCAACTAATAGTGTTGGTACTTCTTATGGTTCTCAAACAAGTTTTACAACATTAATAACTTTACCAATTCTTACAACTACTAATGTTTCTCTAATTACATCATCTTCAGCTACAAGCGGTGGAAATATAAGTAATAATGGCTTAACATCTATATTAAATCGGGGTGTATGCTGGAGTACATCTCCTTATCCAACAATTGCTAACACTAAAACTATTGATGGATCTGGTACAGGAAGCTTTATTAGCAATATGACTGGACTATTAGCTAATACTATATATTATATTAGAGCCTATGCTACAAATAGTAATGGCACTGCTTATGGTAATGAAGTAATTTTTACTACTTCTAATCCATTACCAATAAATTATACAAATATTTACTTAGGTTTTCCAAATAACAGTATTTATGGTAGTTCTTTTAGTTCAATAAACGGAATAGTTTATACATTAGCAAATGCAAAAATAAATTCAGCAAAGATTGATTTTATACTTTATTGGACTTCTTCTAATTCTGCCTCGATTTCAGCCCCAGCTGATTTATCAATTTTAAATATGTATTTTACTACATCTAATTCACCAAGTACATGGTCCGTTGTTAATAATACAAAATTATTGAAGACAAATAGTTTTAATTTCACAACTTGTACTAGTAACGACATTAATTCATTATCACCTACTAATATTCGTGTTGAAAATTTAGCTGTTGGAGATATTATTGCTTTTCAAACTGCAAGTACAAATATCAATTTCCCAAATAAAAAAGGTGTTGCAAAAATTATTACAATACAAGGTTCAGGTAATTCAGCATTCATTACATTAGATTTAAAAATTGCTAATTAGTTTTTAGTTAAAATTGAATATTTAAAAGGTGTTTGTGCTTTTTTTATATTTTTTAATAATGTCTATAAAACACCAAACGAATTGATGTTCTTTTTATACCCGCATTATTCATAAATAATTGAAAACCTGTAAAATTTGTAATGGAACTGGGATACAGTATACATCATTAATCTAACGATTAAATCAATAAAAAACCCTGTCAAAATATAATAAAGGTTTTGCAGGATTTTTATAATATCATAAATAAAGCTTTACAAATAACATTCATCTGGCATTTATTAAGGAAAGCAAAAAACAATTCAAAGTAGTGCAAGTGTTAATAAAATAATATCAAAACTCAATTTATTTTTTAAATTTTGCATAAAAATAATTAAGAATGTTTTTAAATACGACCACAGTATATTGATAAACTGTATTTTAAAACTCATTTATATAACTTCACTCTGAAAATATATCAGAAAAAAAGCTTATAATTCAGATATTTTCTCTAATTTCGTTGCAGAAAAAAAACACACTTTTTTTAAAGAATATTCAACTTAAATCATTCAAAAATGGCAAAAGTTAAAGGCGACATAGTAGTTGATATTGAGAAATGTAAGGGATGCGAAGTATGCATAACTGCATGTCCAAGTGATGTAATTGCAATGTCAAAAAATGTAAACGGAAAAGGCTATCATTATGCCGAATCTGTAAATGAGGATTGTATCGGTTGTGCAAATTGTGCAATTGTATGTCCAGATGGTGTAATCACCGTATATAAAGTAAAGTTATAAAAAACGTTTTTAACAGTTTTAAATACAAAGGAATGAAAGAACTGAGATTAATGAAAGGTAACGAAGCCGTTGCAGAAGCAGCGATTCGTGCCGGCTGTGATGGTTATTTCGGCTATCCCATTACTCCACAATCGGAAATAATGGAATATTTGATGGCTCAACAACCAGAAAAAACCACAGGAATGGTTGTGTTGCAAGCAGAAAGCGAAGTAGCAGCAATCAATATGGTATATGGTGGTGCCAGTTGTGGCAAAAGAGTAATGACTTCTTCATCAAGTCCTGGTATCAGCTTAAAGCAAGAAGGTATTTCTTATATTGCTGGTGCCGAATTACCATGTGTAATTGTTAATGTAGTACGTGGCGGTCCTGGTTTGGGAACTATTCAGCCTTCACAATCAGATTATTTCCAATCTGTTAAAGGTGGTGGTCATGGCGATTACAGACTTATTGTTTTAGCTCCTGCATCTGTTCAGGAAATGGCTGATTTTGCAGGTTTAGGTTTCGATTTGGCTTTCAAATACAGAAATCCTGTTTTGATTTTATCGGATGGCGTTATTGGTCAGATGATGGAAAAAGTTGAACTTGATGAGTTTAAACCTCGTTTTACTAAAGAAGAAATTGCAAAAAATACGCCTTGGGCTACTTTTGGCAAAACTGATGACAGAGAAAGAAATATTATTACTTCATTAGATCTTGATTCAGCTAAACAAGAAAAACATGTAACTCATCTTTCTGAAAAATACAAATTGATGGAAGAAAACGAAGTTCGTTTTGAAGAATTCCAAACAGAAGATGCAGAATATCTAATTGTTGCTTACGGTTCAAGTGCTCGTATCAGCCAAAAAGCAGTTGACATTGCCAGAGCTAAAGGTATCAAAGTTGGTTTATTACGTCCGATTACTTTATTCCCATTCCCTAAAAAACCTCTTGCTGAATTAGCAAAACAGGTTAAAGGTATCCTTTCTGTTGAAATGAGTTTAGGTCAAATGGTTGAAGATGTAAAATTAGCTGTTGAATGTAAAGTAAAAGTTGAACATTTTGGTCGTTATGGTGGTATTATTCCAACTCCTGACGAAGTTGTTGCAGCTTTAGAACAAAAAATCATAGGAGGTTAATACAATGTCAGATATAATTACAAAAGAACAAATCAGACAACCTGAAAATTTGGTTTATTCAAAAACCAAATTGCTTACTGATAAAGCTTTAAGCTATTGTCCGGGTTGTGGACACGGAACCGCACATCGTATTGTGATGGAAGTGATTGAAGAATTAAGTGCTCAAAGCGAAACCATCGGTATTGCTCCTGTTGGTTGCTCGGTTTTAGCATACGAATTTATGAATATTGATATGCAACAGGCTGCACACGGCAGAGCTCCTGCTTTGGCTACTGCTGTTAAAAGATTAATGCCCGAAAAATATGTTTTCACTTATCAGGGTGATGGCGATTTGGCTGCTATAGGTACTGCTGAAACTATTCATGCCTGCAACCGTGGCGAAAATATTACCATTATCTTTATCAATAACGGTATTTATGGTATGACAGGCGGACAAATGGCTCCAACTACCCTGCCAAATATGAAAGCATCTACCTGTCCTTACGGACGTGATGTTGCCACTATGGGTAATCCATTAAAAATTACTGAGTTAATTGCTCAATTGCCAGGTGTACATTATGTAACCCGTCAGGCTGTTCATACTCCAGGTAATGTTCGTAAAACTAAAAAAGCCGTACGTAAAGCATTTGATTTACAAAAAGAAAACAAAGGTTTAACTTTTGTTGAAATCGTATCAAATTGTAATTCAGGATGGAAAATGACACCGGTACAATCAAATAAATGGATGGAAGAGAATATGTTCCCATTCTATCCATTAGGCGATATTAAAGTAGATGGTCAATTGATTAAATAATTTTAAAAAAATTGAAGTTATGACAGAAGAAATAATCATAGCCGGATTTGGTGGTCAAGGTGTTTTATCAATGGGTAAAATTCTGGCATATTCGGGAATTATGCAAAATCAGGAAGTTAGCTGGATGCCATCTTATGGCCCTGAAATGCGTGGAGGTACTGCTAATGTTGCAGTTGTAATTAGTGATGAGAGAATTAGTTCTCCAGTTATTAACAGCTACGATACTGCAATTATCCTTAATCAACAATCATTGGATAAATTTGAATCAACTGTAAAACCAGGTGGTTTATTAATTTATGATCCAAACGGAATTACACATCATCCAACACGTAAAGATATCAATATCTATACGATAGAAGCTTCTGAGGAAGCCGGAAAACTTGGATTGATGAAAACTTTCAATATGATTGTATTAGGTGGTTTCTTAAAACTGAAACCTTTAATTCAGCCTGAATTCATACACAAAGGTTTAGAAAAATCATTGCCGGCTCGTCATCATAAGTTGATACCCGAAAATGAAAAAGCTATCGAAATCGGAAAAGGTCTTATTAAAGCTGTTCAAGTTTTATAAAGAATCTTATAAATTACTTTTAAAGTCCGTTATGTTTCTTATAACGGACTTTTTTTGTCCCCTTATGGAACGTTTTTTTTGGTACTTTTATTTATAATTAGTTTTGGTTTATGTGTAAATAACAGATATTTAATGTATTGCTTATTTTGTTTTCGGATTATTTAAAAAAAAAGGATTTAATTTATTTTTGGAACAATTTTTGGCATATATACGTATTAATATTTAAACATTTTAGCCATGAAAAAACAAAATTTATTTGCATTACTAATTGTATTATTTGTATTTGCAGCTTGTAAAAAAGATTCAGAACCAGAGCCTATTGCAATAGTAAGTAAAACAACGCAATTACAGGTTCCTCAAAATTTTAATTGGAAAACCACAAGAGATATAACTCTAAATGTAGTTTCACAGGGTGGTCAATTGTTTGATGTAATATCTGTTTATACATCAAATCCCTACAACGGAGAACAAGCTTTTGTAAAAGGAAGTGCCAAAACCGGAATTCCGTTTAATACATCTATCAGTATTCCTACTTCAGTTTCCGAACTTTATGTTGTTAAAACCAGTGCTGACGGTAGTACAGATATACAAAAAGTAAGTGCAATGCAACAAACAATAAATGTTGTATTTGCAAAAACAAAAAGCAGTACACCAAAAAGTATCCCTTACCAAACCAATAGTGGCCCGGGTACTTCTGCAAATGTAATTATTACACAAGCTAGTGGAACGATTACGATTACAGGTGGTCAAACTTATGTTATCAACAATAATTTTAATGGTGATATTCAATGGCAACATTGGGCAAACGGTGGTACTTTAAAAATAAATTCAAATGCTACTATTACTTCTTCTTATATGGGTAATAATTGTAATATTGAAGTACTTCCAAATGCAAAACTTACAGTAAACAATAATATTGATATAAATGGTACTGCTCAATTTAATGTTTACACAAATGGCGAAGCTTTGGTTAACAGCTTAAATTTGGGTGGAACTTCTGCATCTATTACTAACTATGGTACATTTACAGTTTCTTTGTGGAATGGTGCAATTACCGGAGCTGTTACTAATTATGCTTATTTTAAATCATTTCAGAATGTAACAACAAACGCTTCATCATCACCAACTGCACAATTAATTAATAATGGCGACTGGGTTTTTGAGAATGATTTTCAAGCGAATAAAAAAATAACGAACTATAATTATATTCATGTAAAAGGAAACTTTACTTGTAATAGTATTGATTTGGATAATCGTTGCAAAATATTGGTTGATAATAATATGTCGATTAATAATGTAACTTTGACCAGTGAACCTGCTGCTGGAACTTCAATTATTGTTGGAAACAAATTTTTTGGAAATACTGGAGCTTTGGTTAAACTCAGAGATGCAAGTTTGCTATTAACAAAAGATATGGAATACTATGGAACTATTCAAGGTGATGGAAATAATACCAGTAGTGTTAAAGTTACAGGAAGCTTTGTAAATATGTGGGGTTCCATAGTTAAAGCTAAAATTGAAGTTAGTGGTACATCTTCAACTGCTCCTGCTGGTATGAGTCTTCAGGGCGGACAAGCTGTATATACTTCTAATGCTACTGCAACTAATTTTATACCTGCATCTGATTGTAATCCGGGTATTGGTTTTATTGCAATTGTTGATGCTGATAATGATGGCGTTGCTGATGCTCAGGATGATTATCCTAATGATGCCACCAAGGCATATAATAATTATTATCCGGGTGCAAATACCTATGGAACAATAATGTTTGAAGATTTATGGCCTGCAATGGGTGATTATGATTTTAATGATATGGTTGTAAATTATAAAATTAATCAGATTACGAATGCAGCTAATAAAGCAGTGGAAGTGAAAGCTTCATACAAAATTAAAGCTGTTGGCGGATCAATCTCTAATGGATTCGGTTTGCGTTTTGATGGATTAAATCCAAATCAGATTCTTTCAGTTACAGGAACTCAACTTAGTACAGGCTCTTCTGTTTCTATTGCTACTAATGGTTTAGAAAACGGACAAGATAAAGCTGTTGTTATTCTATATGATAAAACATCTCATTTGATATCTCAAAGTGGTTCTTTTGTTAATACCGAGATTAATAAACCAAGAGTAAATGCGTATTTATTTAATGTTGTTATTAAGTTTACTTCTGCTATTGACCCAAGCTTATTGGGAACAGCACCTTATAATTATTTTATGTTCAGAACTGCAAACAGAGGTCATGAGGTACATGCAAAAAATAACCAACCAACTAGTTTGGCTGATCTTCAGATATTAGGAACTATTAGCGATGTTTCTAATCCTGCAACTTCACAATATTATAAAACATCTGCAAATTTGCCTTGGGCAATAAGTCTTCCTATAGAAATTGATTATCCTTCAGAAAAAAATGATATTGTAACTGCTTTTACCTATTTTGCTTCATGGGCTCAATCAGGTGGCGTAACGAAATCTGACTGGTATAGCGATTTGAGTGGTTATAGAAATAATTCTTTAATCTATCATTACAACGTTAATCCGGTTAAATAATTAAATTTTGTTTTCATGTGCTTAGGCTGTCTTGTGATGAGGCAGCCTTTTTTTTATGTGAAAATTATCATATCAACCCGAAGTCTTCAGTCTTTTTTTCTTACTTTTGCAGCAAAATTTAAACCATATTTTAAAAATGAATACTCATTATATCAGCAAAGAAATCCTTGGATTTGAAGACATTGAAAATATTCTTAACAATAAGCAAATCATTGAACTATCGCAACAAGCAAAAGATTCGATTATTAAATGCCGCGATTATCTCGATAATAAGATGAAAACCCAAACCGAACCCATTTATGGAATTACTACAGGTTTTGGTTCTTTATGCAATCATGTTATTTCTAACGACCAGCTTAATAAATTACAAACCAATCTGGTAATGTCGCATGCCTGCGGTTTTGGCGATGAGGTTCCTCAGGAAATTGTAAAGATAATGCTGTTGCTGAAGATTCAATCTGTTTCTTATGGACATTCGGGTGTTCAACTGATTACTGTTCAGCGGTTGATAGATTTTTTTAATAATGATATTCTTCCGGTTGTTTATCAACAAGGCTCTTTGGGTGCTTCGGGCGATTTATCTCCGCTTGCTCATATGTCTCTGCCTTTATTGGGTATGGGCGAAGTTTATTTTGAAGGCAAAAAACAAGCTGCTGCCGATGTTCTTAAAAAATTCAACTGGCAACCCATACAATTGCAATCTAAAGAAGGTCTTGCTCTTTTAAATGGAACGCAATTTATGAGTGCTTACGGCGTTTATTGCTGCCTCAGAATATTCAAATTATCACGTTTGGCTGATATTATCGGAGCTTTATCTCTCGATGCTTTCGATGGCAGAATAGAGCCTTTTCATGAGCTTATCCAATTAATCAGACCTCATAAAGGACAGATTAAAACAGCCAGACGTATTAAAAATTTACTCGAAGGCAGTGAGCTGATAAACCGTAAAAAAGAACATGTTCAGGATCCTTATTCTTTCCGCTGTATTCCGCAGGTACATGGAGCTTCTAAAGATTCTATCAATTATGTTTCTTATGTATTTAAAAATGAAATTAATTCGGTTACTGATAATCCTACCATATTCCCTGATGAAGATTTAATTATTTCTGCCGGCAATTTCCACGGACAACCACTTGCATTGGCATTAGATAATCTGGCAATTGCGATGGCTGAGCTTGGAAATATTTCCGAAAGACGTACTTACCAATTAATTGGAGGCAAACGAAATTTACCTCATTTTTTGGTTGCTCATCCGGGCTTAAACAGCGGATTTATGATTCCGCAATATACTTCAGCTTCTATTGTTAGCCAGAACAAACAGCTTTGCACACCTTCATCTGTCGATTCTATTGAATCATCGCAAGGACAGGAAGACCACGTGAGTATGGGTGCTAATGCAGCTACAAAAACATTTAAAGTTCTCGAAAATCTGGAAAGAATTTTGTCTATCGAATTGTTTAATGCAGCACAGGCGTTAGAATTTCGTCGTCCATCTAAATCATCTCCTTATATCGAAAATTTTGTTGCAGAATATCGCAAACACGTCAAATTTATTGATGATGACGAAATAATGTACACCAATATGGCAAAATCTGCAGCTTTCCTGCGCAACTATACTTTTGATTTGCCGGGTGAAGATGTGAAATTATATCAACTTTAACGGTTGAGAATTATCACATTATTTTGCTGCAAAACTTTAGGACTTCGGTTTACAAATGCAAGTTTGTATTCATCCTTCTTCTTTTTTATTTTATAAACAACACTAACAGGGCGTTTATCGCCAGGACCAGGTTCTGCTAACAACAGAAATTTCTTTTCTAAAGCAGTAATATCAGTATTTTCAAATACTATTTTTGATTGTACTGTATTGCTGCTTATATCTTTAACGCTTACACTCGACTGAGGTTGTTCGTTAATTTGCTGTCCATTTATAAACAATGTAAATTTCTCGCCTTCTTCGGCAAAAATGGTTAAATCATGTCCGATGGTTTGGGCATTTATAGCAGAAACCAAAACCAATAATAACAAACTGAATGTAAATTTTCTCATAAGAATAAATATTAAAATCAATCCAAAATTAATAAAAAATATCCAAATAAATATCTTTAAAATATATTTTAAAAACATTTTTTTTATTGTCTTTCGCCAATTTTGTTAAAAACTTTTACACATTATAATATTTAGGGAGTATAAATAAGTTTGTATAAATTTTATATTCGGTGAAGTAGGGGTAATATCTTAGAGAATAGGAATTTAATAGTATACTGTTTACGTTGTATTATGCTATAAAAATTATTCAGAGAGACTCCATTCTGCTTTTAGGCGAAGGCTTGGGAATGAGGTAACTATTTTTTTTATACTCAATTATAAAATTAGTAGCAGAAATAAAAAATAAATCAAATTTTGTAGTATTTTTGTAAAAAATAAATTACATGAGAACTTATAATTTAGATATTAAAGAGGTTGAAAATAAATTTGTGATTACTGTTGATAAAAATAAATTGGATGCCGAATATATTCTGAGTTTAATTAACTGGTTGCAATTTGCAAGCAATCAAACTCCAATTGCCGAGCCAACTAAAAGGATATGGAATTATTCTGGCAGTGTAGATCTTAATCATCAGTTAGATAATATTAATATCAGAGATTTAGCTTATGAATAAGATAGGTGTTGATACAAATATTTTTATCTATACATTAGACAAATCTTCACAGCATCACCTAAAGTGTGATTCTTTTCTGAAAGATACATCTAACGATTTGTTTACAACTACAAAAAATATATCGGAATACTTTGCTGTATGCTCAAAATTGGGGATAGATAAAGAAAAAGTAATTGGTTTTTACAATGAAATAAAAAGCAATATTACAATTCTTTACCCAAGCAATGAAAGTTTGAAAACATTTGAGTTGTTAATCGACAATTATCAGCCTAAGGGAAACAGAGTTTATGATGTTGAGATTGTTTCCATATTAGCAACAAACAAAGTATCGAAAATAGCAACAGTTAATATTGATGATTTTAAAAACATATCAGAAATTGAATTGATTGATTTGGATAATTACAAATAAAACAAAAATTATCTACTATTTTTACAATCAAAAAAGCCGATAGCCCAACAGCTATCGGCTTTTTTGATGTTTATTTTTGAAATTAGTAGCTAAATATATATTCATCAATTATAATTATGTATTTTTGTATTGTATTTCAAATTCAAACAAAATGGGACAACTACTAAATATTGCAGAAATTAAAGCCCTTTTTCCTGACGAATGGGTATTGATAGGAAATCCTGTAATGGACGAAAGCAAAATTGATATTTTGTCGGGCATTCCACTATTTCATAGTAAAGATAAAAAGGAAGTATGTTACATTGGCAGAGATAAAACTACAAATTACGACAAAATAACATTAATTTATACCGGAACATTTAAACCTTCCCGAAAAATAACCGGTATTTTCAACCGCATTGCAAAATGACATATAAGTTTAAAAGAGAACCAGAAAGTGGACTGATACTTGTAAACATCGAAATTGATAATAAGTATGAGTTAAAAATGATATTTGATACAGGTGCTACTAATACAACCATCGACAGTAATGCATTATATTTGCTTGGTCACGATCTGAAAGACAACGTTGGAACTGTTGAAATTGAAACTGCAAATGGCATTATTGAAACCGAAGTATTTGAAATTAAAAGCTTTTCGTCGCTTGGGATGACAAAAGAAAAGTTTCAGATTCAGGTTTACGACTTCCTAGCACATGGAATATTTTCAGATTATAATGGGCTACTGGGTCTCGATTTTTTAGAAGGAACAAAATTTTGTATCGATACAATTGAAAATACAATAAGTATATCTTAAATTTTAACAAAAAACATTTTGTTTACCCAAAAATCTTTTTATAATTTTGTGTTCAAATTAATTATCATTAAATTTAAAACTCAAAAATTATGGCATCAAGCACAGAAACAGGACATGTTATAACTGTCAGTAATTTCGACGAATTAATCCAAATTGCTGTACTTCACGCAGGCAAATACAATCCATCAAACCCTGCTTTAAGCGTTACAAATCTCGAAAGCATTTCTACAGTAGCACATCAATCTATCAATGATATCAACGATTTGGCTCCGCTCTACACCATTCCGGCTGCCAAACGCGAAGAAGCCTTTAAGCCGCTATCAAAATTAAGTACAAGGGTAATGAATGCACTAAAAGTTAGCGGTGCAAGCGATGCGGTTGTGGATGGAGCTAATACAATCAACCGCAAAATTCAGGGAGAAAGAGCCACTCCTAAAAAAACAGAAGAAGAAAAACAAGCCCTTAAAGAGCAAGGCAAAGAAGTAATTGAAATTTCAACTGCTCAATTAAGTTACGACAATCGTCTCGATAATTTCGACAAGCTGATTAAATATCTTGCCAATGTTACCGAATATGCACCAAATGAAGACGATCTGAAAATAGCTACATTAAAAGATGTTTACACCGTTTTGCAGGAAAAAAACAAGGCAGCCAAAGAAATTGGCGAACCCCTTACCAATGCCCGCATTGCCCGCAATAAAGTTTTATATACCCCAAAAACCGGACTGGTTGACACCGCTCTGGATGTAAAAAAATACATTTTATCGGTATTCGGAGCCTCAAGCCCAGAATATAAACAAGTTAACAAGCTGGCTTTTAAAAACAAATAGCATTATCTTATATAACTGAAAAACCACGAGACAATAAATTGCTTGTGGTTTTTTTTATGCCTTCGTCTTTTATCAAAATAGCTTATACTTGCATCCAAACGCCTAGGTATAGCATCCAAAAATCTTGGTATAGTATCCAAAAACTTAGGTCTAGCATCCAAAAATCATGGTCTATCTCCCAAAAGTCTTGGTCTATCTCCCAAAAGTCATGGTCTAGCATCAAAAAGCCTTGGTCTAGTATCCAAAAGCCTTGGTCTAGCATCCAAAAGCCTTGATCTATCTCCAAAAAGTCATGGTCTAGCATCTAAAAAACATAGTCTGGAATCCAAAAACCTTTGCCAAATATCCATTTAAAAACAATCATTTTATTTTGAAAATCTTAAATTTTATTTTTTTTTCAAAACCATGAAAAAAATATAAATTCGAGTTTGCAAATCTGAAAATCTATTGTAATTTTGAAGCCTGATTTAATTAGAAAATCTATCAAAAAACAAAAACTTAAAAACATGGCAAAAAGAACAATTGTAGCGATGCCCGGAGACGGTATCGGCAAAGTAGTACTTGATGAAGCAATCAGAGTATTGGATGCAGCAGGATTTGATGCTGAATATGTTACAGGAGATATTGGCTGGGAATTCTGGTGTAAGGAAGGAAATCCGCTTCCCGACAGAACCATTGAATTATTAGAAAAACACAAAATTGGTTTGTTTGGTGCAATTACATCAAAACCAAAAGATAAGGCTACAGCCGAATTAGCACCTGAATTAAAAGACAAAGGTTGTGTATATTACAGCCCGATAGTTGCAATGCGTCAGCATTTTGGTATGGATATTTGTATGCGTCCATGCAAAACTTTTAAAGGAAATCCTTTAAATTTTATTCGTCGCGGTGCAAACAATACCATTGAAGAACCCTTGGTAGATGCAATGATTTTCCGTCAGAATACCGAAGGTTTATACGGTGGTGTTGAGTGGACTAATCCTCCGGCATTGGTTTATGAAGGACTTATGTCACATCCTAAATTTAAAGAAAATTTTGGCTGGTGCCCAACCGAAGATTTAGCTGTTTCAACACGTATTTTTACACGTAAATATACAACCAGAATCGTTAAAGCTGCTTTTGAATATGCAAAAGCCAATGGTTATAAAGGTATTACTGTTTGCGAAAAACCAAATGTAATTCGCGAAACATCGGGTATGATGCTTAAAATAGCTCAGGAAATGAGTAAAAAAGAATATCCGGAAATAGCAGTTTGGGATACCAATATTGATGCTCAAATGATGTGGATTACCAAAAATCCTGAAGATTATAATGTAATCGTAGCAGGTAATATGTTTGGCGATATTATTTCTGATGGTTTTGCAGGATTAATCGGTGGTTTAGGATTTGCATGCAGTGCTCAGTTTGGCGAAGGTGGTGTTGCGGTATTTGAACCTACTCATGGTTCGGCTCCTAAATATGCTGATTACGAAACTTCTATCGTTAATCCGGTAGCTATGATTATGTCAGCTTGTATGATGCTCGACCATTTGGGTGAAAAAGAAATTTCAAACAAAATTCAAAAAGCGATTGCTGAAGTTATTGAAGAAGGCAAAGTTCAATGCTACGACATGAAAAAAATGCGCGGAACTCCTGAAGTTGTTAAACAAGGAGCAGCTTCAACCAAAGAAATGGCTGATGCAATTATTGCTAAATTATAGTCATTAAAATGTTTATATAAAAAGACGAGTCTGACTCGTCTTTTTTTTTGTTCATTTTTATAATCTTTTAAGATATTCTATTCTATTGAATTTGTAATTTTGATGAAAAAATGAAATTCATTAAACCACATACAATTCTTATACTTATTTTGTTTTGTTTCGTTTATCAAAGTTTTGCAGAATATCCGCCTAAAGCAATTCAATGGAAAACGATTGAAAAGGGATTATACCTAAGCGAGCTTAAAGCTCCCAAAATTACCAGAATCGGGGATTCAAAGATTACAATTCTCAAAATTGATCCCAAATATTTCTCTTTTCAATTGGTTGCCGCTTCCGAATATGATAGTTTGCAACGTACCGTAAAAGAATGGTGCGAATTAAAAGGTATGATTGCTGCAATTAATGCCGGAATGTATGGCGGAAAAAGCAGAATTAGCAATGTTGGATTTATGAAAAACAGCAATCATATCAATAACCCTGATTTTAAAGAAAATTATAAAGCTATTGCAGCTTTCAATCCCGTTGACGAAACATTACCACCCTTTAAAATTATAGACACCGAAAATGAAAACTGGGAAAATTACAAAGATAAATATTTGTCATTCAGTCAATCGATGCGCATGATTGATAGCCAGACAAAACCAATGTTATGGAAACAAAAGCGCAAAATGCGTTCGAGTATGGTTGTTTTGGGCACAGATAAAAAAGGGAATGTTTTGTTTATTTTTACCCGTTCACCATTTACTCCAAACGAGTTTTCGAAAATCTTATTAAAAGCACCTATCCAGATTCAAACCGCTATGTATCTGGAAGGTGGACCAGAATCTTCGTTATATCTAAATAATGGAGAAACTGTAGTTGAAAAAATTGGAAGTTATGTAAGCAGAACCTTTGCACATGACAAAAATAAAGAATTTAGAAAAATGCCAAATGTAATAGGTATCAAAAGAAAATAAATTTTTTATAAAAAATAATTATTCTCAAAAAAATATTGTAATTTAGTACTTTATTTTCATGAGATTATGGAAAAACAATTACAAAAATTATCTTTTGCAGTAGAGCAAAGTGCAAATTCAATTATTATTACTGATACTAAAGGTAATATCGAATATGTCAATAAAAAGTTTATTGATATTTCCGGTTATTCTTTTGAAGAAGTATTGGGCAAGAATCCAAGGATATTAAAAACCAATTTTAAATCCAAGGAAGAATATAAAGAATTGTGGGATACAATACTATCTGGGAAGGAATGGAATGGAGTTTTTTGTAATAAAAATAAAAAAGGGGAAATTTATTGGGAATCTGCTACTATTAGCCCAATAAAAAACGAAAATGGAGAATTAATAAATTTTCTTGCTATAAAAGAAGATATTACATTAACTAAAAAGCTTGAAAATGAATTGATTGAAAATCAAAAAATGTTAACTACTTTAATGTCTAATCTTCCTGGTATGGTTTACCGTTGTTTGAATGATAGAGATTGGACAATGATTTTTGTAAATGAAGGAGGCAAACAACTTACAGGCTATAGTGTTGATGATCTGATAAATAACAATAAGATTTCATATAATGAACTTATTCTTGAAGAAGACAGAGATCAGGTTTGGGAAAATGCTCAATTAGGTTTAAAAACCAAAGCTAATTATCAGCTACAGTATAGAATTCTGACAGCTGATAAAAAAATTAAATGGGTATTTGAACAAGCAATTGGTATTTTTAATTCAAATGGAGATTTAGATTATATAGAAGGTTTTATAACAGATGTTACCGAACGTAAAACAGCAGAAAATATTCAGGAAGTTATTTTCAATATCTCAAAAGCTGCTGCTAAAACTCAA
The DNA here is from genome assembly GCA_023251515.1 of Bacteroidales bacterium. Classification (GTDB taxonomy): domain Bacteria; phylum Bacteroidota; class Bacteroidia; order Bacteroidales; family JACABE01; genus JACABE01. The sequence goes on along the minus strand of JAHEYQ010000039.1, from coordinate 15,499 downwards.
AATATTAATCATTTACTTAAGGAAATTCAAAATTGCCTAAGCGAAATTATTGATACAACTAATTTCTTTGTAGGTTTTTACAATAAACAACGTGATACTCTTTCTCTGCCTTATATGGTTGATGATAAAGATAGTTTTGAAGAAGTTCCGTTGAAAGATACATTAAGTGCTTATGTAATTAATTCAGGTCAGTCTCTTTTTGTAAAAGAAAAAGATGTTGAAAAGCTTGAGCAAATGGGTCTTGTGAAGTTAATTGGAAGTCAGTCAAAAGTATGGTTGGGTGTTCCATTAAAATTAGATAATGAAATTTTTGGAGTTATTGTTGTTCAGAGCTATACAAACAAAAACTTATATTCCAAAAAAGATTTAAACCTATTGGAATTTGTATCAGGTCAAATTGCCAGCGTTATTTCACGCAAACAATATGAAGAACAGTTAATCATAGCAAGAGAAAAAGCGGAAGAGTCGGATAGATTGAAAACGGTGTTTTTGTCAAACATGTCTCATGAAGTAAGAACTCCTATGAATGCCATTATTGGATTTTCTAATCTTTTGAAAGACAATACACTTACAGAAGAAGAGAGGAACGAATATATTGATATTATTAGCAACAGAACTGTTGATTTATTAAATATTATTACCAATATCATTGATATTTCTCGATTTGAAACCGGTACAATAGAAGTTTATAATAATGAATTTAAAATCAATGATTTGTTTGTTGATTTGTATGAATATTATCAAAAAGTAAAAGCTGAAAATAACAAAAACCAAATAGAGTTTATTTTAAATCAACCTGCTGAAAATCACAAAATTATATCTGATTATAGTAAGTTGAAACAAATTCTTAATAATTTATTGAATAATGCATTAAAATTTACAGAAAAGGGTCAGATTAGTTTTGGATTTGAAATTGACAAAATAAAAAATGAAATTCTAATCTATATTCATGATACAGGGAAGGGGATTGAAGAAGATAAAATGAAAATAATTTTTAATAGCTTCAGGCAAGCAACTGAAGGTAATATCAGAGTGCATCAGGGATTGGGTTTGGGATTATCTATTTCAAAGAAAATTGTAGAATTACTAAAAGGCAAAATCTGGGTGGAATCTGTTGAAAATATCGGATCAACTTTTTATTTTACCATACCTCTATTGTTTGCAAAGCTAGAAGAAGCAAAACCTGCAATTTCCTCAGCTTCACTTAATTTATCAAATAAAACAATATTGATAGCAGAAGATATTGAATCTAATTATTTATTGCTTGAAACAGCGTTAAAACGAACAAAAGCTAAAATTATCTGGGCTAAAAATGGCAAACAAGCTGTGGAAATGGCTGCTAACCATAAAATTGATTTGATTTTAATGGATATAAATATGCCTGTTATGGATGGTGCAACAGCTGCAAAATTAATTAAAGATCAAAATGTAAATCAGATTATTATTGCTCAAACAGCCTTCTCTGATATGAATGAAGCTAATATTGCAAAAAAATATAATTGTGATGAAATTCTTCATAAACCCATATCACTTAAAAATTTAAACTTACTCTTAAAAACCTATTTACAATAAATTTATTATTATCAATTTATTGAAAAATTACATAATATGAACACAAAATTTAATACCAATAATGAAATTAATCAAAATGAATTAAATATAAGTAACTTAAATGATAAAATTTATAAACTTACTAATAAAATTCATGAATTAGAAAATCAACTACATCAAACAAAAGAGCAATATTTTGATTTTTTTGATATTTCTCCTGTTAATTATATAATCCTAGATGAGGATTTCAGGATAATTAATATAAATTCTACAGCTTGTAAGACCTTAAATATTTCTAAAACTTCTGTAATTAATCAAAAGATATTTAAGTACATTCATAAGCAAGATATAAATTATTTTTCAGAAATTATTGACATTATCAGAAATAAGTTGATAATTTCAAAGGTTCAGATAAAAGTTTTGAGCTCTGATAAGAAATCTATTCATTGCATTTTGCAAGGTAAATTAGCAGTCAATTCTGAGAAAAATCACATATATCTCTCATTTACTGATATTTCAGAATTTATAAACGAACAAGACGAGAAATTAAAAAATAAAGAATTATTTGAAAAATTAATTACTGCTTCCCCCGATTCAATAATAGTCTTTGATAATGAGGGGATTATTAATTTTATTAGTCAAAAAGCTTTATTATTATTTAATGAGAAAAGTGAAGATGAAATTATAGGACAGAGGATATATAAATGGATTAAAGAAGAACAACATCATATTGTTAGAACTAATTTACAAAATATTATAAACGGGCATCAAAAGTTTCATATAGATTATATTTTCAATAGAGCAGATAATACAACATTTATCGGTGGAGTTAATGCAACTACATTAAGAGACAAAACAGGTAAAATAAATGGGTTTATTGCCACTATAAGAGATATTACTGATAATGTTCAAATTAATGAAAATCTTTTAAATACCCGTTCAATTCTACAAGCAACTATAGAATCAACTAATATTGCTATTAATGTTATAAAACCAAATAGAGAATTAATTACATATAACAAAAAGTTTGTAGAATTATGGAATTTACCTGATAATTTTGAGTTGATATATACAGACGATGAAAGATTTCAGTTTATAACTCAGCAGGTTAGAGATAAAGATATGTTCGTTAAAATATCTGAAAATTTAATAAAGAATTTAGATAGAACAAATTTTGATATCATTTATTTGAAGAATGGGAGAATAATAGGACGAAATGCATTGCCTTTTAAAATAGAAAAGAATGTTAAAGGAAAGCTGTTTACTTATGAAGATATTACAGAAAAGATTACAGCTGAACAAAAATTACAGGCTTATTCCAATGAGTTGAAAGAATTAAATGCGACTAAAGATAAGTTTTTTTCAATTATAGCTCATGATTTGAAAAATCCATTTAATGGAATTCTCGGATTTTCAAATCTTTTGGGTGATGATTATGACCAATTGGATGATGAAGAACGAAAACTCTTTATTACTCAAATTAAGAATTCAGCAGTTACAGCGTATAAACTTTTAGAAAATTTGTTAGAATGGTCAAGGGCTCAAACTGGAAGTTTAGGATGGAAACCAGATAGTTATGATTTAAGTAGTATCGTAAATGAAACTATTTTACTTTTAAAGGAAAATGCAAATGGTAAAAATATCAGATTGGTTTCTATGATTCCATTTAATACTTTGATTTATGCTGATATTAACATGGTTAAAACGGTTTTACGGAATTTTATTCAGAATGCAATAAAGTTTACTAATAGAAATGGTGAAATAAAAATTTTATCTAAAGAAGATGGTAAATTTAATATTATTTCAGTAAGAGATAATGGTATTGGGATTTCTGATGAAATCATGAAAAAGATATTTAAAATAGATCAGAAAATTGTAACAGAAGGCACTGATAAAGAAAGAGGTACAGGCTTAGGGCTGATATTATGTAAAGAATTTGTAGAACGTAATGGAGGGAAAATATTTATAAAATCGAAAGTAGGAGAGGGTACAGAAATTTCGTTCACATTACCTTCTAATAGATAAAAAAAAAGTCCGGTTTTAAACCGGACTTTTTTTTATTTAGAATTCCCAAATATCGTGCTCAATAGTGAAAATCTTATCTTTAATAGTTTCTGCCTCTAATAAGGCATCTAAACCTGTTTTATATTCAGATATTTTTCTATCAAAAGTATTATCCTCTTTAGTAATATAACTCTGAAAATATCTTTTCATAAATATATCATCATAAGATCTCCTTTCGGCACCATTTTTTGGATTATAAAGTTCTGTTTTAGCAAAAATAGGTCTGGTATCAGGGAAATAAATCCAAAACATAGGAGCAAAACCAGGTTTTAAATCACCTTTATCGTCTCTTTCCTGTAATAGAGGACAAATTCCTAAAATACGTACATCCATTACTGAACGTTGTTTATCAAAAAACCAAACCTCCTTAACTCTTAATTGTTTGATATCAGTAGGATCCAGACTCTTTTTAATTACAGTGTCTTTATACTCACCAGGATTATCAAGATCTTCAAAAGTATTAGAATCTGTTCTTTCATAACGTGCAATCATTTCTTCAAATGTAATGGGTTTTGTAAACTCATCATTATCATACATACTGATTGAACCTTCTTTAATTCCATTCATTATCATTTGCATAAAGCTAACTCTGTCTCTGATTGCTTCATCCGGATAATAGAAAGGTTGATTCATTTTTTCTCTGAAATCAATAACTCTCCAAACTTTAGTGTACCAAGACACATCAGCTTCTCTAACAGGAGTATAAGGAATTGCCTTGCGATCTCTAGTATTGGTTTTGTCCCATGCACCATCTCTGGGTGGACTATCAAAAACTTGTGAGAAAGCATTTATTGTTATTCCAAAATTAAAGATTAACAACACGACTAAAATTATTTTTTTCATTTGAGCTAAATTAAAATTATGAATCCTATTAATGAAATTAATTATTTAATAGTTAAGTTGATAGATGGTAATTGTCTGTTTCCATCTGGTGCTTTTGCAGTAATATTTTCAAACCAGAATTTTTGACCACGTTTTGCTTGATTTAATGCAGATAACATATCCGGAGTGAATTTGTTACTTTTAGATAATAATTTTGGTGATAAGTCACCAGCTTTTATTGTTTGCATGGTAAATGAAGTAACAACCATAGTTAAGTCGAAATCAAAATCAATTAATTTTGCAACAATACCACCAGCAGCAGCTAATTTACCCTTTTCTATAAATCCTTCTGAAATACCTCCAATTTGAGGAACAGGGTTTGGAACACGTTTAACTCGGAATTCTGATTTACCCATTGCTCTCATTTTACCATCAAATTCAGCATTGATAGTAATTATTGCTTTGCCATTTTGAGATACAGAAACGATGTATTTTCCACCACCAATTGGTTTCATAGAACCACCTGCAATTGAAGGTTTTACTTTTTCGTTAGCAATTCCTGGAACTGATACAGTTACGGGATTTTCAACTCCAATGTAGAAAACATTCATTTTATCAGCAGAAACAGTAGCACTTGGTTTTGCAACTATATATTCGTTTTCAAAAGAATATGATTTTGTTCCAAATGGAGTTTTTACATTAATCTGACCGGTATATTTTTTTAAACCTTCAGAGGAAGCAGCAGCTTTGTACATAACTAAACCGCTATCACCTTGTATTGTTGCTCCATTTATTTCAGCAGAAATAGTTGATTTGGTATCAAATGCACCAACAAAAATTTCAGCTTGATATTGCTCTCCCAATAAAACATAATTAGATGTAGGAATTACTTTGGCTTCAATTTTATCGAAAGTAAATTTACCAGCATCAACTGCAGAATATAATTGATTTACAACATCATATTCTGCATTTAATATTTCAGCGTTAATCTTATTAAGAATGGTAACTGTTGCTACAACAATGGTATGATAAAAATTGTGCATTTCCCAGTTTTGTTTTTTCCCATCTTTGTCTTTATAATCTTCTTTTTCAACCTCAAGACCTAGATTAATTTTATCCCGATCTTTAGGGTCCAAAAGTGCTTTCATATCACTTTTATACTTGATAATTCGTTCTTTCAATTCACGAGCTTTACCAGCTGAACCATCCTGTGATTGCCCAATAAAAAATGTTGTTGGAGTATCATAGTTGTCTTTTCTTTTGATGTCAGCTAAAGTTAATTTTTTAGCTTCTTCTATAGTTGCTAAACCTTCAGTTTGTTTCATCATCTCAAATTTCAGACCATTTACATAGTCTATCATATCTTTCGATAATTTTTGAGCTTTCTGAGCTTTTTCCCAATAAGGTCCAACTTTTTCTTTGTTTTCTAGATAAGCTTGACTGAACATTGAATATGTTCCATTATTTTTACTTGAAAAGTTTTTGTTGGTAGTCTCCATGCTTTCATTTACAATAATGAAAGAATTGATAATTTCTACTGACACATTCAAGGCTAACAATGCAGTCAAAACAAGATACATCATGCCTATCATTCGTTGTCTCGGCGTTTCCGGACAATTTGTTGCTCCCATATATCTTAATGTTTATTTGTTAGTAAATAATTGAATATTAATTATTTGTTACCAATGCTCATTGCTGAAAGCATATTTCCGTAAACATTATTTAATTGAGTAACTTTCTTTGTGATAGAATCTACTTGTTCTTTGTATTTTACAGTATGCTCATAAGATTCTTGTAATTGACCAACAAATTGTTCCATATTTGTTTGAACCTTTGCGGTAGTTTCCATATGAGACGTTGCTGATTTTAATTGCATTTCATAAACTGAATTTAATGATGCTAATTTTTCAGCAGAAGTTTTTAAAGTACTTGCATATGATTCAGAAACTTTTGCTGCATCAGTTACAGTTACTAAAGAAGCAGCAGTTTCTGATAGATTTCTTAAACCTTTTCCTAAACTATCAATTAATTCAGGCCCGATTTTAGCATCTGCCAGCATTTTATCTAATTCCTGAGTTGTAGATAAGCCTGTAGGCTTTTTTACTTTTTCTTTTTTGCGGTTTTCTTCTTCCAGCATACCTCCTAATTCAGGATATACCAAACTCCAGTCATACTCCACATGCAATGGCTCAAATGCTGAGAAAAAGAAAATTAATGCTTCTGTACCCAAACCAACGATAAGCATACCATTAGCTCCTGGATAGTGATTGATTTTAAATAACGCTCCGATAATTACAACTGAAGCTCCGATACCGTAAAGTTTGGCCATGAACTGTTTGTAGCCTTTACTTCTTACAATATTATTTATACCCATAACTATTTAAATAAATTTTGATTAAGTTGATTAATTTGATTATTTATTATTTTGATTATTAAAATTTTCTGTTTAAATTTTAGTTGTAAACATTTGATGATGTTTTTGGACTATCTCCTTTTTTACGTCCTAAATATGATTGAACACATCTGAATCCAATATAAGATTTACCTGTATCTTGGTATTCATATTGTCTGGCTGTTACCTGCATAAAATATCCAATATCTTTCCATGAACCACCTCTAACAACTTTGCGTTTTAAAACTGGTTGATCATTTTCTTTTGCATCATAATTATAGTACATACTGAAGTCGTGTGCAAAGTTATATGCAGATTCATCAAAAGCATCAGCACACCATTCTCCAACATTTCCTGCCATATCATATAATCCAAAATCATTTGGCGCATAATGACCTACTATTAATGTCTGAGGACCACCATCATCAACATAATTTCCTCTTAAAGGTTTGTAGTTTCCTAAGAAACATCCGTTACTATTTCTAATATAAGGACCACCCCATGGATATGGACTTAAAGTAGCACCGCCTCTTGCTGCCCATTCCCATTCTGTTTCATTTGGTAGTCTAAAATCATTAACCCATGGTTCATCAATATTTTCCAAGAATCCATTCATTAGATTTGTTCTCCAAACACAAAAAGCTTTTGCTTGTTTCCAGCTTACTCCAACTACAGGATAGTTGTCATATACAGGATGCCAGAAATAAGATTTTGTCATAGGTTCGTTGAATGAGTATGTAAAATCATGAATCCAGCATAAAGTATCAGGATAAACGTTTATTACTTCTTTTCTGATATATACAGAGCGGTCTTTTAAGCCTTGCGGACGATTAATTAAAGATCCTGCTTCAGCATTTCCTGGTTGTGCATAGTCTTTCTGAGCTGCAGCTTGTAAATCAATCCAATAATATACAAAATTCAATTTGCGGGTATCGATTTGTTTTCTTCTGTAAAATCTTTCGTGTTCTGGAAGATACATATCTTCAAGAAATTCTTTATTTTCAGGAGCATCCCATTCAATGTCGGTATCCCAATTTACCATTGGAGGATCAATTGGTTCCCCATTTTCATCCTGATCAATTAAATGTTCAGCCACTCCACCTTCACCTAACAAATTATGTGCGATTGAGTCTTTTACCCAATTTACAAATTGACGGTACTCGTTATTTGTAATTTCGGTTTCATCCATATAAAATGAAGGAACAGTTACTGTTTTTGATTGATAAACATTCGCATAAAAGATATCCTGATCTCCTGCACCCATAGTATAAGAACCTAATGGTATAAAAAGTGTACCATAAGGATCCGGTTGGTAGAATCTTGGTCTGTCTTGTACACCAATTAATTCGCCATTTCCTGAATTACCGCAACTTGCAAGTAATAATACAATGGTTAAATAAAAAAAGATGTTTCTCATATTGGATCTCGATTTATTATTCATAACGATTTTGTTATTCGTTTTCGTATTTTTTAATTGAATTGATTTAACGAAATATTTTTCTTATTGTTACAATTTTATTATAAGTACCTAGTGTTTTTATAACTTTTAGGAATTCTTGGTATTTCGATTTTGAAGCAATATCTCAGGAATAATTCATGTGATCCACTGCTTTTTCCACTACCTCCCATATTGGAAGTAGTTAAATCATAAGAATATCCGATTTTGAAATCTTTTAAATTCATACCTATTAAAATAGTAACTGCATCCTGAACCCTATAACTTAAACCACCCCAAAATTTGTTCTGATATTTTAAAATAGCTGCAATATCATATTGAGCAGAAGCAAAATCTGTTTTGATTAATACATGTGGATCTATTTCGAAATCAGGATTGTTAGGTAAAACGTACTCATAACCTCCTGAAATATAATATGTTCTTTTTAATTTGTAATTTAAACCTTCTGGTTCTGATAAATTTAATGCAGAAATTCCAGTATAAAATTTACCTGGAACATTATAGTAAACTCCAAATGCAAAATCAGTATAGAAATTGCTTTCTTTTCCTTTTCCATTCAATAAAGGATCACCAGTATCTATTGGTTTAAATTTAGTAAAATCAATTTTCTTATCAAGAAATGCAGCTTCAGCACCTATCCCCAAAAACCCATTTCCAACATTAACTCTGTAAGCATAGGCTAATCTAACGTTGGTATTGTCTTCAAAGCCGATTTTATCTTTACTAATCACCGCACCTAAACCCCCGTGAAGAAATTTAATGGGTGCATCAATTGAGAATAAAAAGGTTTGCGGAGCAGTATTTGTACCGTCCGGATCTTTAAAACCTAACCATTGTTGTCGGGCAAATGCATTTAAACATATTGCTCCATTACTCCCTGCATATCCAGGGTTTATAGCCATTGTATTAAACATAAACTGGCTAAACTGAGCTTCTTGTTGTGCAAAAATCAATGTATTCGCACAAAATAAAAGCAGTAAAAGCGTAAAAATTTTACTTCTCATAATATACATATTTATGTAAAAGCTCACAAATGAGACTGTAAAATAACGAATAAATCATTAGACTAACAAAAAAATTAGTGTTAAATAATTGTTTTTTCGCTACTTTGCGGCAAATTTGCATTGTTATTTTGTTGATTAAAAAGCTTTTGTAATTTTTTTATAATAATTACTTCTGCTTTTAATATTTTCCCAATATTTTGATAACGCAAAAATAAAAAAAATAATATTAAAAATGCTTAAAAAAATGAAAGTTTCATTAAAAAGAATGATTCTAAATAATATTTTTTCTTTTTCCTTAATATTGTTTTAAAAACTCTGTTTACAATAAATAAATTGCTTTCATTTTATTTTTTTAATTAAAATCTTGTTAAGTTTAAAAAACTATGTTACAAAAATTGTGTAGTTAATAAATAATTTCTATTTTTGAACAATAATATATGTATTAGAAAATAAACATAACAGCATAATAATCATGAATAATACACCAATAAACAAAGAAATTGTTGACAAAAAAATTAAAGAGAATAATATAAATGATGTGGGTAAAGCATCTATAAGAGTTATAAAGAAACTGGTAGATGAAATAGAAAATGAATCTGGAGAAAAGTTTGTTCGCATGGAAATGGGCGTTCCAGGTTTGCCGCCTGCACAAATTGGAGTTGAAGCGGAAATAGAAGCTTTGAAAAATGGCGTCGCTGCAATTTATCCTGATATTCATGGAATTCCATCATTAAAAAATGAAATTTCACGTTTTGTGAAAATGTTTCTGGATGTTGATGTAAGTCCAATCGGTTGTATTCCAACGGTTGGTTCTATGCAAGGTGGTTTTGCCGCTTTTTTGCTTTTAAACAATCTTCATGAAGGCAAAGATACCACTTTATTTCTTGATCCGGGATTTCCTGTTCATAAACAACAGCATAAGGTTTTAGATTTAAAATATGAAAGTTTTGATGTTTATAATTATCGTGGGCAAAAACTGCAAGATAAATTGGAAACATATTTAAGTAAAGGCAATATATCATGTATGTTATATTCTAATCCAAATAATCCTTCATGGATTTGCTTTACAGATGAAGAATTACAGATTATTGCTAAATTAGCTGATAAATACAATGTTATTATTATGGAAGATCTTGCATATTTTGCAATGGATTTCCGTAAAGACTATTCTCAGCCCGGTGTTGCTCCATTTCAACCAACTGTTGCTAAATATACCGATAAATGGTTACTTTTTATTTCAAGTTCAAAAGCATTTAGTTATGCTGGTCAACGTATTGGGATGATGGTTATCTCAGATTCTTTATTTAATTTGAAAAGTGAAAAACTAATCAAAAGATTTAATTCAGATATTTTTGGAAATGCAATGATTTTTGGAATGGTTTATCCATTAAGTTCAGGTACTGCACATTCGGCACAATATGCTTTAGCTGCAATTTTAAAAGCTGCAAATGATGGTAAATTTAATTTCCGAAATGATGTAATGGAATATGGTGAAAAAGCCCATATTATGAAGAAATTGTTTACTGAAAACGGATTTAAAATTGTTTATGACAAAGATTTGGAAAATCCGATAGCTGATGGTTTTTATTTTACTTATTCATATCCTGGTTATACTGGAGAAGAGTTACTTAAAGAAATGCTTTATTATGGTGTAAGTGCAATTTCTTTAGCAATTACAGGAAGTGAGAAAACAGAAGGTATGAGAGCTTGTGTTTCATTAGTAAATCGAAATCAATTTCCAGCTTTGGAAGAAAGATTAAAACGTTTTCATGAAAATAATCCATATTAATGTTTTGGGTAAAATTTTAAAAATCCGGATTTTGATTAAATCCGGCTTTTTTATTAAGAATTCAGTTCATTTATAAGAATATCGATATCTTTAATAGACCAACATTTACTTTCTACTTAATAAGCAAAACATCCCTAAATAGAATTGCTACCTACAATAAATTTTATTTCTTTTTTCTTGTAATTAGCATATTTAATCAAGTTTTTCGTAAATAGAATTCTGACTTTTGTATTCAGGTACCAAAACTTTCATTTGTTGTACAAGTTTATAATTATCCTGATATTCAAGTAATTTGATTAATAGTTCAATTTGTTGATTTGTTGTAAATGCATTGTTTTCACGTACTTTTGCAATCATTATTTTGGGATGATAAGTTGGCAAGGTATTTTCTTTATTATTTAAAAGTTCTTCATAAAGTTTCTCGCCGGGTCGTAAGCCAGTATAAACTATCTGAATATCTTTACCTAAAGTAAGGTTAGATAACTTAATCATTTTCTTAGCCAGATCAACTATTTTTACTGATTCACCCATGTCGAATATAAAAATTTCTCCACCTTTACCCATGCATCCTGCTTCCAGTATTAGCTGACAAGCTTCAGGAATTGTCATAAAGTAACGGGTAATTTCAGGATGTGTAATTGTTACCGGACCACCTTTAGCAATTTGCTCATTAAATAGTGGAATTACTGAACCATTTGAACCTAAAACGTTTCCGAAGCGGGTTGTGATGAATTTTGTTCTTCCTTTCTGATTTAATGTTTGAACATACATTTCTGCAATACGCTTTGATGCTCCCATCACATTTGTTGGATTAACCGCTTTATCAGTGGAAACCATTACAAATTTTTCAGAATTGATTTTCAGAGCCAGATCTGCAATGATTTTACTCCCATTTACATTTGTATATACTGCTTCATATGGGTTTTCTTCCATAACGGGTACATGTTTATAGGCAGCAACATGATAAACCAAATCAGGTTTAAAATGCTCAAAAATGCGGTTAATTCTGCCATAGTTCTGTATATTCGCTAAAATAAATTCGAAATGAGCATTTTTGTATTTTTCACCCAATTCAACTTCTAAATTATATAATGCAGATTCAGCCTGATCAATAATGATAATTTTTTTATGAGGGAAATCTGCAATTTGTCTGACAAGTTCACTTCCAATAGAACCGCAACCTCCTGTTATTAAGATAGTTTTATCAGATAAATCAGCAGTTATTTTATGTTTATCCAGATTAATTACATCTCTTTCAAGTAAATCATCTATTTTAATTTTTTTGATTTGTTTAAAACTCAATTCTCCATTTATCCATCTGCTAACTGGTGGAATATTTAATATCTTAGTGTTATTTGCCAGACATAATTCTATAATTTCCTGTTTGCGTGTGTGATGAATGCGATGTACTGCAATAATCATATGTGCAACAGTATTGGTAGATAGGATTTCTATTATTTTGTCGGCAGAATAAATTGGCACATTTTCAAGTTTTTTGCCTATTTTTTTTTCATCATCTTCAAAAAATGCAATCACTTTATATTTAGTTCCTGCATCACGTTCCAAAACCCCTTTTGCAATTACTCCTGCTTCTCCTGCTCCAAAAATAACAACATTGGTTTTTTCGCGGTTTGGAGTGAGAAATTCAACATAAGCAATTTTAACTAACATCCTGAAAGATGTCATTACCAATGTTGTAACTACAAAATCAATAATGATTATTGAGAACGGGATGATAAATAAGCCCTGAAAGTAAAAATACGTAAAAATATTTACAAATATAAAAAGTACACTTCCACTTAATAAAACCAGAAAAATCCGCATTGCGTCATCTATGGTAGTGTATCTGATAATTCCTGTGTAAGAACCTGAAAGAATAAAACTTAGTATTCTTGTTATCATTATAATAGCAATAACTATGGGCAAATCAGCCATTGCAAGTGGAGGAATTGCAAAATTAAAGCGTAACAAAAAAGCAAGTATTACTGAAAACAAGCATATTATTGCATCAATAATGAAAATGAGCCATGTAGGTGTATTCTTTTTTAAAAAAAGCATGTTTTTATATGTCTATAAATTTTTTACAAATTTACATTAAGTTTTTTAAATGGATTGCATTGTGCTAAAAATAAGAGTTGCAGTATATGTTTAATTTCCAAACTTATACTGCAACTAAAATATTTTCTTGAGTTATTTTATTGTTTTGGCATCCTGAGTCTGTTTCAAGGTTTCCATTCTCTCTTTGTAGCCTTTATCGTATGGCTTGATACTGCCTGCTTTCATGTAACATTCTCTTGCAGATTTAGCATCACCCAAAGCATTGTGAACATCACCTAAAACCAGATACTGATCATAATTCAAGGGATTTAAAGTCAGGCAATTGTTTAATAATAGCGTTTTAGCTTCAGTAAATTTTTGTGTTAGTCCCAAAAGTAAGGCTTTTTTGTAATAAAAATACCAGATAGGACTTGTAATTAGTGCTTCATTTACAATTGTTAACGCTGTTTCGTAATCTTTGTCATCTATCAGAAATTCAATTTGATAAAGTTTAGGTAATATGAAGCGTGGATTACTTGAAATTGCTCTTTTAAAGAAAGTTTCGGCACTATATCTATCTCCAAGTTTTAAATTGGTTTCTGCCATCAGAAAAAACAAAATTTCTCCTGAATTTGATAATTTTTCAGCTTTATCATAACTCAATTTTGCGTCCTGCAACGAACCGCTGATTTGTGAATTATATCCTTTTTGAAGCAAATCCCAATATTCATCATTGCTGCCAACATCATTATTTACAAGGGCTACAAATAAGTCAAGGCTTGATAGCAAATCTTTATCTGTTATGGCATACATACTTTGATTTACCAACTCCAGAAAAGTTTTTTTATCCTTTTTAGCTAATGCATTAAAAGCTTTAAATATTGCAAGATATGGTTGTGGTTCATTTAGTTTGTTTTGAGAAAAATTATTGATGGCAGTATCATTAAACAGATAACCGAATTGTGAAATGTTTTCGTTCAATAATTTACATATTGAATTAAAATCATTTAGCCAGTTCATATCAATAAGTTCTTTATAAATACTTGGATAACTTCTGATTTTATCTGCATTTATTGAATCTAAAGATGTAATTCTATTAATTTTATCAACTGTAGTAATTATTTTGGCAATGGCTTCATTATAAACTTTTAATTGATAATCCTGATATGTTTTTTCTTCAAAAATTGATAATTTTTTCTTTCTGAATAATAATTTAGCTTGAGTAATACTTGAATTTATATATTGCTTCTTGTTTTCAATATTTGTTATGCGACTTACAGCATCTATTTCATTCCCAATTGAATTTAGAAAAGTATCAACAACTATTAATGATTCCAAAACAGAATCTTTAAGCATAAATAACTGATTAAGATTTTGTTCCGTAATATTGGATTTATAACTTTCAAAACGTTTTACAAATAAAGAATTTGATTTACTAATCACTTTATCAGCATAATCTGTAAGACTATCCTTAGCCGAATTGTAAAAAGAAAATTTAGATAATAAAGTATCTTTAATCCATAATTTTGAAATTGTTTTAAAAGCATTTATGTAATCTGAATTTGTTGAGAAATTCTGAGAAGCAGAAATTATATCTGTATATTTTTTATATCTAGGCCATAATTTTTCCGGTATTGAAATGTTTTCTGATTCAACTTCCTCAAGTTTAAACTTCATTTCTTTTAAGATACTGATTTGAGATTTTGGAAATGAAATAATTACACCTTTAATATCATCATTACTCATTATTATTTTAGGTGTAGTAGTTGGAATGTAATTTATTGATTGAACTAATTTTAATTCTACAAGTTTTTTCTCTGCATCTTTACGACTCAGCGTCCAATCTTGTCCATCTTGTGGTTTTGCCCAAAAATAAATCATGTCAGATTGATTAAAACTTTCTGAAGTGGGATTGGTCATGCCAGTTGAATCTGATAATTCAAAAACTATCATTTTGGGTGTTTTATTGAGCATGCTTTTTGAAAATAAAAGCGTTGCCTTTTGAGCAAAAATAGTTGAATGCATTAAAAAAATGCTAACTGTAAATGTAAAAGCAATTATTTTTGAATAATCGCTCCTGTTTGCAATAATGATATTCAACTTGCTTATGTTCTGTCTTTTAAAAAAGGTGATTGCATGATTATATGGTTCCATACGTTTAATTTTTGTGTAAAATAAATTATTTATGGTTTATAAACTAAAATACAAATTTACACTATTTTTCACATACAATTAATAACTTAGTAGATATTTTAACAAATTATTGTTGTACTAAATTCCGCAAAAGCGGAATAGTTATTTGCAAATATACGTATAAGATACTGAAAGGGAGTACCACCTCCCTAAATTATTTCTAATTTAAATTCAGTATCATGAAAAAAAGT
>JAHEYQ010000038.1 GCA_023251515.1 Bacteroidales bacterium | reverse complement strand
ACAAAATTTATTTCCGTATTTTTGCTCATGTTGTGTTTATTTCTCAATAACAAACTTACAACATTGGGGTGAAACTTTAAGGGAGTAACCCCTTTTTTATTTTAATCGTTCAGTAGTGATTGATAATACTTTTGGCAACTGTTTATCTGATTAAATTTTTTGCAGGAGAACAACTTGGAGGTACAGGTATTACAGCAGCCGAAGTATGGACAATTCTTCCTTATGCGTTAATATTTAATGTTGCCTGCTTTGTTTTCAGTATTATTATTGGCAAAGTAAGCCATCTATCCATACGAGATGCTTTTACAATTGCCATAGAAGTTTCGCTACACAATACCACACTTGCGCTACTGATTGGTGGCACATTATTAAATAATCAGGATTTGGTAAAACCGGCTCTTATTTATTCTATGTTTTCATTCTGGTCGGCAGTATTATTCAGCCTTATAACTATCTGGTTATACAAGGATCAACTAAAAAAAGAAACCAACTAAGCAATAAACTGAGTAAGAGGCTAAATACATTTTTCAATGTGAAGTTAAAAATAATTCATATTTCAAGGGAAAATGCTCTACCTTTTAAAAAACCCTGCAAGGTAAATGGGAACCTTTACGGTTCTAAATAATTATTATAAAACATTATAAGTATTCTGACATTAAAATGAAAAGTATTTTTGCAATAATAAATTATTATTCAATAATATTTGCTATTTTTGACGATAAAAGTTTTAGGGTGTGCAATGTAAGAGTCATTTATACTTTAAGAAAAAATAATACTATTTTTTGTGCGATAATTCATTTTGGTTCATTTAAATAGCTATGGAATTTATAAAAATTTCTTCAGAGCAGAAGATTAAAGAATTATTTGATAATCATTTTCACAATCTGGTGTTTCATTCGTTTAAAATAACCAATGATTACAGCCAGTCCGAAGAGATTGTTCAGGATGTTTTTGTTAAAATATGGCAGAATTTTGAGCAATGCGGGCATATTGCCGACTTCAAATCCTATCTCTACAGAGCAGTTCACAATTCAAGTCTTAATTATCTGCGGCATATTAAAATCAAGAAGAAATACAACGAAGAAATTACAAATACTTATAATGATATAGATAATTCGGAAGAAGAAACTTTAGCAGAAGAAGAAAATACTAACAGATTACAGCTGGCAATAAATAAACTTCCTGAGAACTGGAAAGAAGCTATTATATATAGTAAATACGACAAACTCAAATATCACGAAATTGCTATAAAAATGAATATTTCACAAAAAACTGTAGAAAAATACATATCAAAAGCATTGCAGTTCATGCGTAAAGAATTAACAGATTTATTTATTACAATGGCAATTATAATAAATTTTATAAGGTAAGTGTAGGGTAAAATAAAAAACAAGTGTTATAGATTTAGAAAGCGATGAAAAAAGCAAATGAACATATTGACGAAATCCTGATGCTCAGAATAATTGAGAACAGGGCTGATGATAATGAAATTAAGCTTTTTAACAACTGGCTACAAACTTCTGAAATGCATGCAAAGGAATTTGAACAGTTTAAAAAAGTTTACGAATTAGCATCTGTCAATACATTGAACAAACAAAAAAACTGGCAGGCAATCATGCAGAAAGTATCAGAAAACAAAAAAGTGCCCGATTATATTGAACTGGAAGCTAAACCGCATTCAGCAATAAAACTGTACTTTAACAGATATATGCGATATGCTGCCATATTTCTGCTTGTTCTGGGTCTGGGTTTTCTTACAAAAACCATCGTTTTCGATTCACAGCAGCTTACAATTTCGGGTAAGGATATGAAACTACACGAAGCTTATACACTTGCTGATGGTTCAAAGGTTTATCTGAGCGGAAATTCTGAAATCAGTTTTTCGAAGAATTTCGGTAAAAAAGAAAGGGAAATAACACTGAAAGGTGAAGCATTTTTCGATGTGCAACGCAACGAAAAACTTCCTTTTACGATAACTACCAAGCAAACCACCACACAAGTATTGGGTACAAGCTTTAATGTATTTTCAGATTTATCGGGTAATGTAAAAGTGTCTGTAGTTAGTGGATTGGTAAGTTTTTATGCCGGAAATAAAGATGAAGGCTTAAAACTGAAAGCTGGCGAACAGGGAAAATATAATCCTGTATTGCAGAAAATTGAAAAAGATAAAAATACCGACATGAATCAGTTTGCATGGAAAACAGGTATTTTATATTTCAATGAAACACCTGTAACAGAAGCTTTTGATTTATTACAAAAGCATTATTCGCGTGTTTTTGCTTTCAAAAATCAGCAAAAAAACATAGCTACACTTACTACAACATTTGACAATCAGAAACTGGAAGCTGTTTTGGATGAATTAAATCTTTTATTTAACACCAAAAATGTTACCGTAAATGACACAATCTATTTTATTCC
Source organism: Bacteroidales bacterium (assembly GCA_023251515.1). Lineage (GTDB taxonomy): Bacteria > Bacteroidota > Bacteroidia > Bacteroidales > JACABE01 > JACABE01. Next base: position 45,942 of record JAHEYQ010000038.1, on the reverse strand, counting down.
CAACACTAAATAAGTTTATTATTTTTTGCGGTCTGTTTTTCACATTACAGATAGCCCATTCACAAACTGAATTAGCTGAACGTAAAATAAATATTCCTGACTACAAAGGAATAGCAAAATCTCTTATCGATAAAATAAGTCAGCAGGAAAATATTATATTTGCCTATTCAAGCGAAGTTTCACTAAATTATGAAGTTATTTTTCAGAAAAAAGCAATGTCAATAAAGGATTTTATGGACAAACTGCTCAAAGGAAAACCAATCGCATGCAGAATAAAAGGCAATCGAATTCAGCTATATCCTTCAAAAACAAATTCTTTTGCACCCGGAAGTTTAACCCAATCGGTAAGAGGAAGTATTACAGATGCCGACAATAAATTGCCTGTAATCGGTGCAAGTATTATTATTCCCGATACCGATCCCCTGATTGGAACAGTGAGCGATTTGAAAGGAAATTTTAAACTGGAAAGGATTCCGATAGGTAGAATTTCTCTAAAAGTCAGTTTTATGGGTTATGAACCTAAAATTATAAATAATATAGAAGTTAATTCTGGCAAGGAAGTAGTGCTGAATATCAGCATACAGGAGTCCGTTGTAACACTCAAAGCATTGGAAATAAAGCCTGATGTAAAAAAAGGAGAATCAACCAACGAAATGTCCTTATTAAGCTCACATAGCATTTCGCTTGAACAAACCAAAAGATATACAGGAGGTATGGACGATCCTGCGAGGGTAATTTCTAGTTTTGCAGGTATTTCTTCTTCTGCTGATGGAAGCAGTGATATTATTGTAAGAGGCAATTCGCCCAAATATATGCAATGGCGTCTGGAAGGTGTGGAAATATCCAGCTTATATCACATGGACGATCAGAATGCATCTTTCGGAGCACTTACTGCTCTTAACAATAATTTGCTTGCAACTTCCGACTTTTACACCGGAGCATATTCGGCTGAATATGGTGATGTATTATCGGGTATTTATGATGTTAAGCTCAGAAACGGAAACAATGAAAAATCAGAATCTACTTTAGGTGTAGGTATTATGGGAACTGACTTAACTCTTGAAGGACCTTTTAAAAAAGGATATGCAGGATCATATCTCGTAAATTACAGATATTCTACCATTACATTGATTAAAAAACTTGGCTTGGTCGATGTACCCGGAATGTTAGATTATCAGGATGCTACCTTTAAAATAGTGTTACCTGCAAAAAAGGCAGGTATCTTTTCATTTTTCGGTTTGGGAGGTTTGAGCGGAGTTACAATGAATAATATGGGTACTTCCGATTTATCAACTCCCGGCAGTACAACCAAAAGTGCACTTATCAGCAAAGATTTTAATAAGTCGAATTATCTTCTGAATCTTGGTATGAACCATACTTTATCTTTAAATAAGAATAGTTTTGTTAAAACAACTCTATCCCTTTCGGGATATGGAATTAAAGATGATATTTTGGAATCTGATACGATAAGAATAACAGACAATATAGGCAGATTTCTGAGAGATTCAATTACCGACAAAATGCAGATTTTTAAAAACAGAATTAATAATTCGACTTACAGTGCCGCTGTTACTTATAACAATAAGATTAATACTAAAAACAAGATACAGATAGGTTTTAAGTATAGTTTGTATTGCTATAATTACAAACAAAGCTTGTATAACAATGAAGCGGATACAGTTTTAGATGTAACAGATTTTAATGACAATGCAAGTTCAATAAATAGTTTTGTAAGCTGGAAACATAGTTTTAACGAAAACATATCTTTTGTAGCCGGATTACACAATACAAACATATTGTTAAACAACAAAAGTACTATTGAACCAAGAATTGCATTAAACTGGAAGTTAAACAATTCAACTTCGGTTCATGCAGGTTATGGAAAGCATAGTACCATGGAAAGAATACATAACTATTTTACAAAAATACTGAATGCAAATGGCAGTTTAACAGAACCGAATAAAGACCTCGACCTGCTTAAAGCCGATCATTTTGTATTGGGTTTCGAAAAACGTTTCAGCGAAAAATTAATGGCTAAATTTGAATTTTACTATCAGCATTTATATGATATACCGGTTGAAAACAATGATACAAGTTTTTATTCAACTATTAACGAAGGTATTGATTACAGATATGTTGCTTTGGTAAACAAAGGTTTTGGTAAAAACTACGGAGTTGAAATTACATTAGAGCGATTTTTCGATAACAATTACTATTTTTTGATTAATGCATCACTTTACGATTCAAAATACAAATCATTGGAAGGAGTATGGCGGAATACACGATATAATAATAATTTTCTGATTAATATTTTGTGTGGTAAGGAAATTAAAAATCTCGGCAGAAAGCACAACCAGACTCTTGCTGTAAATGCCAAAGCTTTTCTACAGGGAGGCCCGAGATATATCCCTTTATTAAGAGATGCACAGGGAAATATTTCAGTTGATCCTTCAAAAGATAATTACTGGGATTATAAAAATGCGTATAAAAATAAATTTGATGATTTTTTCCAGATAAATTTATCTGTGAGTTATAAGTTTAACAGATTAAAAGCCACACATGAAATCTTTCTCGATTTGATGAATATTACTGACAATAAAGGAAGAATGTCAGAATATTATGATGAAAACCAAAGCAGCAAAGTTGGCTATCAGAAGGCATTCGGCTTCTTTCCGAATCTGATGTATAGATTGTATTTCTAATCAATAATAAATAAGCAAATGCATAGAATATCATTAAATAAATGCCAATTCAGAAAATTTACTTCTGAAATAAATGGTTCAAATCTAAAGTTTAAGATATTGATCAGCATTTTGTTACTATTTATCAGCACAAAGCTTAGTACTGCTCAAACAGAAATACTTCAAATTCAGATTAAAGTAAAAAATTACAAAGGAAGTGCCAAAAGTTTTTTAGACAAAATAACCAAAGATGAAAAAATTGTTTTTGCCTATTCAAGCGAAGTTTCTCTTGATTATGAAGTAAATATAGCAAAACAAAAAATCTGTATTGATAAATTACTTGAAGTTTTGTTTGCAGAACAAAAAATTGCATACAAAGCATCAGAGAACAAAATACTGCTTTACAAATTAAAAGAAAATACATTGCAATCTGATAAAAAAGAGAAGATTACAATAAGTGCAAGGGTAAGAGATTCAGAAACAAAAGAAGCGCTGGCTTTTTGCAATATTGCCGTAAACGGCACAAAAAAAGGTGCAATTACAAATATTGATGGGGTTTTCAGTATAACACTAAGCAGTACGGGAGACAAATTAAATATTTCCTATCTGGGCTATGAACCACAATCAGTTATAGCATCGTTGCTGATTAAAAAACCTGAAATTCTACTGAAGAAAAAAGAAGTTATGCTCAAAGAGGTCGTAATTCATTCTAATGATGAATATTTATATGACCTGATGAATAAATGCCGTCACAAATTACTGGCTAATGAAGCAGAAACAACTTCGAAAGTATATTTCGGACTCGAAACACGTATTAAACTACTTTCGGGAGAATATAGTACTGATAGCAACTGGATTGCATTACAATTAGATTCAGTTCAGATGCAGGAAGAAAAACCGGTAGAATTACTCGAATGTCTTTATAATGCGGATATTGAAGGCAATACAGTAAAAGAACTGGGATTTAAAAATGGTCGGATTGCGCTGGCATCTAATAATAATTATTTTATTAACATGGGTTCTTCCAAAGCAATTACCGAATTGTCATTAACCAAAGACAACGGAATGTATCCGCTTATTCCCCTGCAAATGAACGGCAGGGCTTTGGCAAAGAATTTTATTATTGAACAAGGTTCTTATGACGGCAGGCTTTATAATCTGAAATTCAAGGCTAAAAACAAAAAATCCTTTGATGGCGAACTCTGGATTGACAGCAATTACAATTTAATAAAAATTCATTTAACAGCAGAAAACACTGAAATTCATCCTTTTTTGCCAAATTTTCCAAGAGATACCATAAAAGAGGTTTGTTTTGAAATAACAAATACTTACAAAACAGAACAGAACTTATGCTTTCCCGACCATTTTGTGTTCAACTACAGCATCAAATATCTAAGCCGTAAAGACAGCAGTATGTTTCTGACGCAGAAAAGGCTAAACAGCATTATCAAATCAAAAAGTATTATGTACTTTTATGATTATGACAAGGCTTTTATCCTTCCATATTTTGATTATACTGACAATTTGTTTGGCAGAGATGATAGCTATAAAATTTCATTTATACCTTATAATGAGACGTTATGGAACAATGAAAACATTGTATTACTTACTGAAAAACAAAAAAAGGAATACGGATTATTAACTAACGAAGGACAACTTAAAAATTACCGTGAAGGAAATTACAGCTCAGGATTTCTGGCAAACCTTCCGGGTTATAGTTTAAAAATTGCACATTTTGCTTTTTATTATCCTTATTGGGATTCTTTAAAAAGGGTAATTCCATCCAGAAATGGTGAAAATTTCAAAACATTATCTAAAGAAGAAATAAATTCACATATAAAAAGTGATCTTTATAAACTTAAAGCTCAGATATTGCTTGACATAGTCGAGACAGGAAACTCATTGCAATGCAAAACATATACAGTATTTGACAATGAAGCAAGCTTTTACTATTTAGAAACTAATAATTATACCAATGCATTCCTGAATATCTTTTTTGACCTTTGGGAAATTGAAAGACGAAAACTTCAGGAAAAACTGGAAACTACCGCAAATAATATTTCTGATATTACCAAAATGTATGATGTATATATAAAACAACTTGATGTGATTTCAGAAAAATATTTTAATGAGGTAGATGTAGGTGAAAATGAAAAAATGTTGAAGAAATGGAACGATTATGTTTTAAAAGAATTAAATATTGACAATATGAAATTGGTGGATAATACCAATGAAAGTAAAGAAAAGGAAAAAAGTATAAACAGAAAAATGAAAGAGTAAATATAATATTATCGGCTAAATATTAATAATTTAAAAAATTTTACAATTAAAAAATGGAAAACAAATCAAATAAATCATTACGATTCGGAGAAATTGTTGAGGGCTATAATGTCCCTGTTTTAAATGAAAGAGAAATAAGAGCTGCTGCCGGAATTTTGTTTCTGGCAACCTTTTTGTCACTGATGTTTATCGTATTTAATGGAAACTTTGTACCTATCAAATATGTTGTCAGTATCTTTCTGTTGGATTTCATGATCAGGGTTTTTGTTAGCCCGAAATATTCGCCTACGCTGATACTGGCAAGAATGATAGTAAGTAATCAAACGCCTGAATATGTAGGTGCAGCTCAGAAAAAATTTGCATGGATAATTGGTGTAATTCTGGCTGCAATTATGTTTGTGTTCTTTATCATTGTAAATGCGTACAGTGCCATCACAGGAATAATATGTCTGATATGCCTGATATTCCTGTTTTTTGAGGCCGTATTCGGAATATGTCTGGGTTGTATGTTTTATCCTTTGTTTTTCAAAGACAAAATACAACTTTGTCCGGGCGATGTTTGCGAAGTAAAACAAAAGCATGATATACAGAAAATCTCAGTAGTTCAGATATTAATTTTACTCGCATTTGCCTCAACTATCGTCCTGGCTGTCTTTTTGTTGAATGAAAAATTTAAGATTCAGCCGCATGATTTAACAGGAAACAGCACTGTAGAAAAAACAAAATAAAAAAAATCAGATTTTTTAGCATATTTCTCATGGTATGATTTACAAAGTAAGTGATGCAAGCCATAACTATGCCTGAAAATCTGTAAACAAAATCAATTCAACATATTTAATATCAATAAAATAACAATTTAACAAATAAAAAAATGAAAAAAGTACATCTGATTACCATAGCCTTATTCAGTAGTTTTGTTTATGGACAAAACACAGGAATTTTGAATGTAAATTATGCCAAAGTTGATAAAAACAATACAGCATATAATCAGAAAATACCTGAAAACAATGAAAACAGCAAAAAAGCAGAAAGTAAAAAAAGCTTTTATGCTTCAGGCAAAATAAAATCGGAAATCATATTAAATTCCGAAAAAAGTATATCAAATTGTAAGACCGTTGTCAACTGGTATGAGAGTGGTCAGATTAAAAGTGTTATAAATTATATAAACGATAAATATAATGGTTCACTAACTACATTCTGGGAAAATGGAAATCCTAAAAGACAAGGTGTTTATAAAATGGGAGAACTTAATGAAGACAAATGCTTTGACAAAGATGGGAATGAAACAACGTATTTTGCATATGAAATACTTCCCGAGTTTAAAGGTGGAGCAAACTCGCTTTATTCATTTATAAATAAAGAATTGAAATATCCGGAAGAAGCATTGGGAAATAATTGCACCGGCAAAGTAATTGTTTATATAACTGTAAATAAAAACGGTAAAATTACGGCTTCAAAAATTATTAAAGGAAGTACTAAATGTTTAAACAAAGAAGCATTAAGAATTGTGAATAATATGCCTAATTGGAATGCAGGAAAATTGGATGGTGAATTAGTAAGCATGGATATTGGATTACCTATAACGTTTGAAATTGCAAAATAGTTGCTGCAAAAAATTATATTGGTAATAAATAGTATCCTTTATCTTAATAAATTAGAAATCATTATTATCGCATGAAACATATGAAAACGAAAATGTTATTTTTAGAGTTGATGTTTTTTACAGCTTTTTTATTTGGTCAAAGTACTTCTCAAAAATATCCAGACCTTATCAGAATCGCAGATTCACTTTACTATCTAAAGGACTTTAAGAATTCTGCTTTAACTTATTCTTTTGCATTTAAAGCAAACGACTGGAAAGCCACTTCAAACGAACATTATAATGCTGCTTGTTCATGGGCTTTGGCAAATAACCTTGACAGTGCATACTATAATTTAAATTATATTGCAAGATTAATGAATTATACAAATTCCGGTCACTTAAAGTCAGATCCCGATTTAACATCTCTTCATTTTGATGTCAGGTGGGAATCTTTAATTGAGACAGTTCAGGCAAATAAGAAGAAAGTCTTTCCTAATCTGGAATTGATTCCGGTAAACGGATTCAATATAGAAGTGCTTATCGATGGTATTGACAACAATAAAAAAGGAAAACCAGTCATTGTTTTTGAAAATGGGAGGAGTACTGATTTTGAGTATTGGCTTCCTATTATTCAGGAGGTTTCAAAAGCAAATACAACTTTGGTTTATAACCGACCCCGAATAGGAAGTTCTGAGGATGACAACAAACTTCCAACCATCGATCATATTGCTGTTGTTCTTCGGCAAATACTTCACACAAAGGGACTGCAACCACCTTACATCCTTGTAGGACATTCGTGGGGTGCCGCATATATAAGATGCTTTGCATCATTTTATCCCGAAGAAATAGGTGGACTAATTTTTGTAGACCCTCACGATTTTGTCAAAAAATCGGGCGGAGGAAGATTGCCATATCAGGAAATTGGATTAACTGAAAACCAGATCGATTCTCTTTTTGATACTTACGAGAAATGGGCTGATGAAAGTATCGCTCAATGGCCCAAATTTGTCGTTGAAGAAATGAAAGCACAAAGAGAATTTAGCAAATCGGGGTTTGAACTAATTAATCGAAACCCATTGCCTGATGTACCAGTTCATTTTATAATGGCTGGTGGATATCCCTTAAATCAGGAAACAACAACATCACTATATGATCAGGAAAAAATGTTTCGAATAAACAATAATATAAAGATGAAAAGTTGGATTGAATTAATTAATCCGCTTAAATATGGAAAATTCTTTTATTGTTCGAGCTCAGGACATATTATTCAAAAGGATGACCCGGATATCATAATATCATGTATAAAACTGGCTTTACATGACTATGAAAAAATTATGAAAGAAAAAAACCAGCCACTAAAAAAATGAAGTGGAGTCCAGCTACTATTTATAAAAACAGGGCGAATCAGAAAAGCCATAAGAGTAGGAAAATAAACAAATAATATTAAATAATGAAAAAGAAAAAACAAATTTTAGGATTAATAACACTTACGTTATTAGTTGTTTATGCATGTTGCAAGAAAGATGAAATTAATGATTATCGATCTTCTAAAACACCCAATCTTGCTAAAACAACTAAGGGAGGTTGTTTTATTGGTAAATCTGCTAATCAAACTTCAGACACTATTTATTACGAGGTAAATAACGACACATTATTACTTCATGTTACTGTTAATAAAAACTGTTCAAATGAACCTGTGGATTCGGTTATAATTAATCAGGCTAACGTAAACATTTATTTAAAGGATCAATATCAACCTAATACTTATTGTACATGTGATTATAAATTTACTTATCAGTTTACCAATTTCAATACAATACAGAATTTCAATGTTTATTATAAAGATTTTAACTCAGTAAATTATTCTTTCTGGAATTCATTGGCTTATCCTTAGTTTTAAAACATATAAGAGTTTTAAAAATAGTTTATTTTTTATGCAAGCCAGATAGGTTGAATAGTAATTAAGAGTTTAAGGGGCTGTCTAAAAAGTCAATTTCATGGGTTATCAAAGTTAATAATATATTGAATATCAATACATTTAATTTTGTAAAATTGCCAATTTAAGCCTTTTTAGACAGCCTCTTATAAATAAAAACGGATGGTAGAAACCATTCAAAAAAAAGGGGGCAAAACAGAAAAGCCTTATAAATAGAGAAATCAAATAGGAATTAACAAAAAAATCAAATTAGCAGATTACATTTGTTTGTTGAACTATAAAATTTAGAGATATGTAAATGTTTAATTTCTGTTTGAAAGTAGAATTATAAATAAAAGTTTTATGAAAATAGCTATAATTACATATATTTTGTTTTTGGTATTTTTTGCAAATATTGTTTTTTCACAAACAGTTTCACAAACAATAAAGGGAAAGGTTTTTGATAGCGAAACTCTGTCTCCGTTAATTGGAGCTACAGTTGTTATCTTAGATTCAAATCCATTAATTGGTACAATAACTGATTTAAATGGTAATTTTAAAATTGAAAAAGTTCCTATTGGCAGATATAGTATAAAGATAACCTATTTAAGCTATGAATCATCAATTACTTCGGAAATATTGGTAACTTCAGGTAAAGAGGTAGTTCTTAACTCTGGTTTAAAACAAGCAATTACTCAAATGGGAGAAGTAACAGTTAATGCTTTTTCTCAAAAGGACAAACCATTTAATACCATGGCATCAATAAGTGCTCGTTCATTTTCCGTTGAAGAAACCCGACGTTATGCCGGTGGCGTTGATGATCCTGCACGTATGGCTTCAGCTTTTGCTGGAATTACTACAGGAAATATACATGATAATGCCATTGTAATCAGAGGAAATTCCCCTAAAGGAGTTTCTTGGAGGCTTGAAGGTGTTGATATCCCAAACCCTAATCATTTTCCTGGTGCAAATATAGCTGGTGGTGGTATCGTGACAGTTTTCAGTAGTCAAATGTTGGCAAATTCCGATTTTTTTACAGGAGCTTTTCCCTCCGAATATGGAAATGCTCTTGCAGGTGTTTTCGACATTAAATTCAGAACCGGAAACAGCGAGAAAAGAGAACATACAATTCAATTAGGTGTATTAGGTGTTGACATTGCTTCTGAAGGTCCTTTTAAAAAAGGGAGCAAAGCTACTTATTTGTTCAATTACCGTTATTCTACATTAGGTTTAATACAATCATTATTACCTGCGAATTCAGGGCTACCTATATATCAGGATTTGAGCTTTAAACTTAATTTTCCAAACAAATTTGGTAGTATATCTATATGGGGTATTGGTGCATTGGACAATTTGAAAAGGCAGCTAAATAGCGATTCTTACAAATTGGAAAGTGAAAATTCCAGAAGTGATTTAGATTGGAAATTAAATATGGGTGCTGTAGGTATAACTAATAAATTATTTTTAGGAACACAAACCTACATTAATGCAACAATTGCCGCATCGGGTACACTTAATAAGTTAAAAATGAACCGTATTGATAATAATTTAATTGCAAGACCAAAATGGTTATTAAATGATAATTCAGGTAAAATTGTTTTTAGTACATATATAAATCACAAGTTTAGCAAAAGAAATACAATAAAGACAGGTGTTAATTATCATACTTTGTTTTATAATTTAAATTTGAACAGCACTATTAATAATGTTCCTGAAACCTTTCAGAATTTTGTTAAAGAAAACGGATATAGTAGTTTTTCAGAATATTATATTCAATCAAAATATGATGTTACGGAAAAATTTACTTTCAATACCGGAATTAATATTAATTATTTTGCCCTGAATAATGATTTTTCAATTGATCCGCGATTTAGCATAAAATGGCAAATGTTTTCAAAACATTCAATATGTTTTGGATTTGGAAAACATAGCCAATTAGAGGAATTAAAAATATACTTTATCAATAAAAACAATGGTAATATAAAATATCCAAACAGAGACTTGGGTTTATCAAAGGCATTACATTTCATTGTTGGATACGATTGGCAAATCACAAATATAATTAGACTTAAAATTGAGCCTTATTATCAATATCTATACAATATTCCGGGCATACCGGGTAGTTCGTATTCATTAATAAATTTTACGCAGGATTGGGCATTCAGAGATTCTTTGGCAAACAATTGTAAAGGTCAGAATTATGGTATTGATTTAACATTTGAGCGATTTTTAAATAAGGGTTATTACTTTTTGATAACTACATCGATTTTTAAATCAGAATACAAAGGAGATGATGGTAAATGGAGGAGTACAAAATTTAATAGAGGATATGTCGCTAATATATTAATTGGCAAAGAATCTAATTTAAAAAACAGTAGGCTATTGGGATTAAATTGTCGTTTTAGTTATTTAGGTGGTGATAGAATCAGCCCGGTATTAATGGCAGAATCTTTACGAGATAAAACGGTTTATTATGATGAAACAAAAGCATTTGAAATGCAGACTTCATCTGTTAAATATCTTGATTTAACTTTTACATACCGCATAAATAAACAAAGACATTCAAGCGTATGGGCATTTCAGATTAAAAATGCCTTAGGAGCAAAAAATTATGAGGGTTTTGCTTATTATTACAAAACAGGAACGATAGAAAATAATGGATATTCCATTATTCTTCCGGTTTTAAGTTATAAAATAGAATTTTAAATAAAAAATATCATGATAGAAAAAAAACAGAACTCCGTATCAAAAATATATGGAATATTAAAGAAAAATTTGATAAATAGATTTAACTTAGCATTAATTATGTTAATCTCATTTCATTTATCATACGGGCAACATATCGCATTAACTTTTCAGGATACTGAAAAGCAGGGCATATCTATCAAGCATTTAGATAGTATTTATAAAAATGCAGTTAATAGTGATACTGCTCTTGCAATATTCAAAACCGATACAGAACAGGAAAAATTACAACAAAGTTATACCAAACTTTTAAAGGATTTAGGCAGCTATCTTTCGAAAAATAATTTTAAATGGGAAAAGAAAACGCCATGTTTTAACAAAGTTTACTTTAACAATGACGGTTCGATTGATTATTTTTTATACATTTTTCGAGGAAATACAGAAGACAATCCTTCAGAATCCAAGCAAAAAGAATTCCAACGTTTGTTAAACCTGTTTATAAAAGACTATAAATTCGCATTAATAGCCTACACGAAGTTTACTCAATGTGGAGGTGCAGTTTATTTACCGGAATAGTTAGTGATAATTAAAACAATAACTTTAATTACAAAAACGATACCATCGATGGCAGTTTGAATACTTTTGGGGAAAATTAGCCATACTGGATTTTAACAGAACATTGTTTTGTGATAAAATATTTTAGATATCTTCATTTATTGCCAATAAGAAATTTAAAAATCAAAAAAGGAAATATCACGACAGCCATTTTTGTCTTACTTTTTTTGGAGGAATGTTCCTGACGAACGTTTTGGTCTTACTTTTTTTCGAGAAACCTTCCCGACGACTGTTTTGGTCTTACTTTTTTTAGTGGAATGTTCCCGACGGTCGTTTTTGTCTTACTTTTTTTGGAGGAATGTTCCCGACGACCGTTTTTGCCTTACTTTTTTTGGTGAAACCTTCCCGACAACCGTTTTGGCCTTACTTTTTTTGGAGGAATATTCCTGACGACCGTTTTGGCCTTACTTTTTTTGGTGGAATGTTCCCGACAACCATTTTTGCCTTACTTTTTTTGGAGAAACCTTCCCGACGACTGTTTTTGCCTTACTTTTTTTGGTGGAATGTTACCAACGGTTGTTTTGGATGTATTTTTATCAATAAATGTCATTTCTATGCAAAAATATATAGCGTTTCGTAAAAAACCACGTCTTGTTCCCTCCCAACAAATCCAAAACCGAATTAGAAATTCCAAAAGTCTAAAAAAGCCTCAAGCTAACTGATTTTGAAATGAAAAAATATTTAAATTTGCAGGAAAAACAAATAGCTCACCGCAAAGTTGAAGCAGAAAATAAGTTGGACAATATAAACAAGAACAGGATGATGAATAGGTTTAAGAATTTTAAGATGAAATATTTACTTTTATTTTTAATAATTTGTTTAAGTCAATTTAAATTGAATGGGCAGAATATATCAAATTGTAAAAGACAAAAGATCAGGATAGAATATGAACAAAATGCATCTCCTGAAATATTTAAAAAAATGCGGATATATAAGGATACAACATTTAAAGGAACTTGCATATCTTTTGAAACAGGATTTATTAATGATTCTATTCTAGTATATTTTAATAATAGATTAATCTTTTCTAAATCAATCACAACCAATGATTCTCAAGGTTTAGCTGGGCAAATTTGTACTAAATATAAAAACTTAAAAGATTACATTTTGATAATTATCAATAATAAAACATATATTCATCATTTGGTAAATAAGAAATACGATTCAATAAAATTAAGAAAAGAAAATGATTATTGGGTTCTCATTTATACTAACAATGTATCTAGTTATGAATGATTCCAACATAGTTAAATTTTTGAATAAATTCATTCAATAGAATTAAATGAAATTATATTAAATAAATCCTCTACATAATTGAGTTAACTCCCCTACCTTAATTAACTTGCAGGAAATATGATAAAATATGTTTATGTCCTACGGACAATCAATAATCTATATGTTATGCTTTTCTATGGATATAAATGTCCTACGGGCAAAAAAAAAGAAACAAAACACAAAATATCAATCACCCCTAGGCCTTTAACATCAATAAAAACAAACAAAATACAAAAACAAATTGCCCGTAGGGCATCAATATCAATAGAAGAAATGAACACAGAATCAAACATATTACCCGTAGGGCATTAACAAAAAACAAAATCAGCAACCCTCCCCTATCACCAATTAGCAAACAGTCTTGTTTAATAACATATAAAGACTGTCCAATCTAACTCTCTGTTATATCAAAATTTACTTTTACCGTTTTCTAACACTAATAAACTATTCCATCAGTTCAAATTTGGTTTTTTTAAGTAATTTTGCCATCTGAATAAATCAAATGATATTGATTTTAGCTATCTTAATTTCAATATCTTAAACCACGATATTTTTACAGAAAATGAAGGCATTTTACACCATCTTTTTGCTTATACTATCAAACACTTTTATGACATTTGCCTGGTATGGTCATCTTAAATTCAAAGAAATGAAACTTATGGATAACCTTGGCTTAATTACCATTGTACTTATCAGTTGGGGAATAGCCCTGTTCGAATACTTTCTGATGGTTCCGGCAAACAGAATAGGTTACAAAGGCAATGGCGGACCTTTTAGTCTTTTCCAATTAAAAGTAATACAGGAAGTAATTACACTAGTGGTTTTTGTTATATTTACAGTTTTGTTCTTCAAAACTGAAACTTTCAGAACCAATCATTTTATTGCCTTTGTTTTCCTGATTCTGGCTGTATATTTTGTATTTAAAAAGTAAAGAACAAATACAAAACCCGGTCAAATTCAATTTAAACACTTACTTTTGCATTCAATTTTAAAATTCACTTATAACAAATGGAAAGAAAATACAGAGAACCTCAGATTATTGAAAATGTTGAAATTATAGATGCCGGCAGCGAAGGCAAAGCCATTGCCAAGGTAAACGATATGGTTATTTTTGTTCCGTTTGTTGTACCCGGCGATATAGTTGACCTTAAAATAATAAAGAATAAAAAAAACTTTGCCGAAGCCAAAGCCATAAAAATTCATAAATATTCCGACAAAAGAGTTGAAGCCAAATGCGAACATTTTGGTATTTGTGGCGGTTGCAAATGGCAGGGAATGAATTACAACGACCAATTGTTCTACAAACAAAAACAAGTAGAAGACAATCTGCAACGTATCGGCAAAATAGATATATCTTCAATAAAACCCATTATAGCATCCGAAAATATTTTTTATTACCGTAATAAATTAGAATACACTTTTTCGAGCAAACGCTGGTTGCTTGATGCCGAAGCTGCTTCCGAAATAGACAGAGATTCAATTAATATGAATGCTTTGGGATTTCATATTCCACAGCTTTTCGACAGAGTATTGGATATCAACAAATGCTATCTGCAAAAAGATCCTTCAAACGACATCCGCAATGCCATTAAAGCTTATGCACTCGAAAACAAATTCAGCTTTTTTGATGCCCGCAAATGGGAAGGCTATCTTCGCAATCTGATTATCAGAACCACTACTACAGGCGATTTAATGGTAATATTAATTGTAAAGGATGAAAACACCAGAAACAATCATCGCTTCTTAGATTTTATTTACGAAAAATTCCCTGAAATCACATCGTTAATGTATGTTGTAAACAACAAACGAAACGACACCATAAACGATCTGGAAATAAGATTATACAAAGGTAATCCGCATATTATTGAAAAAATGCAGGCTTACAATAATCAAAAAGAACTTCAGTTTATTATCGGACCCAAATCTTTTTACCAAACCAATTCAGAACAAGCTTACCGTTTATACAAAGTAGCTGCCGATTTTGCCGGTTTCAAAGGAGATGAAGTGGTTTACGACTTATATACCGGCACAGGGACCATTGCCAATTTTGTAGCCGGAAGTGTAAAAAAAGTAGTTGGTATAGAATATGTTCCTGAAGCCATTGAGGATGCATATCGCAATTCTGTTCACAATAATATCGACAATGCAATATTTTATGCAGGTGATATGGTAAAGGTTTTAACCGATGAGTTTGTAAGCATCAATGGCAAACCCGACATCATTATTACCGATCCGCCACGTGCCGGCATGCACGACAAAGTAGTAGAGCAAATAATAAAAGTTGCACCCGAACGTATAGTTTATATCAGTTGCAATCCGGCTACTCAGGCACGTGATATTGCCCTGATGAGCGAAACATATAAAGTAGATAAAATTCAACCGGTTGATATGTTTCCACATACACATCATGTTGAAAATGTTGTACTTTTAATACGGAAATAATTACTAAAATGTTTTTGAGTAGTTCTAAAAGAATTATTGTCAGCCTTTTTTTATTTTGTCTTTTGTTGTATGCCTGTGCACCACCAAAAGACAAAATAAAACAGGGCGATGTAAATGCAAAAAACAGCTTAACATTTGCAGGCTACGAATGGAATATTAAAAATACAACCAAAAGGGTTGGGCCGGGAAATAATTATTTTTCATCATCAACCGATAATGTATGGGTTGATATCGACGGACATCTGAATCTGAAAATAAACCAACAAAACAACCGCTGGCAATGTGCCGAAATTATTTCAAAACAACATTTTGGCTATGGTTTGTATGAATTTTTTGTAGTATCAAGAATAGACAAACTCGACAAAAATACAGTATTCGGTTTATTTACTTACGACAACAAACTAAAACCCCATTACAATGAAATTGATTTAGAGTTTTCTAAATGGGGAAACGAAAATGACACCAATTCGCAATATGTGGTTCATCAAAATCAGGATTATTATATATCGCACAGATATTTACACCCTGCAAGTTTAAAATATTCTACACATATTATATTACGAACAAAAGACAGCATCTATTTTGCCAGCTACGAAGGTCATTACCGCAATGCTTTAAAAAGCAGGAAACCATACCAATCATGGACTTACAAACATGATTTTAAGCCAAAACCAGCCAACGAGAAAATTCACATCAATTTGTGGCTTTTCAGGGCAGCATCACTTACTGTAAAAAAAGAGGAAATGATTAGTATTTATGGATTTTGGCATAGTGCTATTTAAAAACATTTTACCAAATTCGCTTTTCTGAATTAAGGCATAAATCTATTTATATTTTGTAAAGTCCAACTTCTGAGGATTATAGGTTCTAAGATATATTCAAAGGAATGGTAAAATAGAAAGTACTTCCTTTTCCTTCTTCACTTTCAACCCATATTTTTCCACCATGTTTTTCAACAAATTCTTTGCAAAGGATCAAACCTAATCCAGTTCCTGTTTCGCTTATAGTTCCGCTTGTAGAGCAAGTTTCTCCAATTCTAAATAATTTCTCAATATTGTCTCTTGAAATTCCCACTCCGGTATCACTAACCGAAACCAACAGTTCGTCTGGTTTTTCCTCAACGGAAATGCTGATTTTTCCACCCGGATGAGTGAATTTTATAGCATTCGAAATCAGGTTCCTTAATACGGTAGCCATCATTTTTTTATCTGCAAAAACAGGTAAATTAGTTGGAATGAGTTTAGATAGACTAATTGATTTTTGTTCGATGACTCCGTTTAATAATAGTTCTGTTTCCTTAATAAGTTCAGGTAGTTCAAAATATTCTGGATTGAATTCCATCCTGCCGGTTTGCGATTGCGACCATTCCATCAAATTCATCAACAAATCCAATGCTCTATTGGAGGATTGCTGAATTATTACGGCATATTTTTCAATATTTTCATAGTCTTTTTCATGTATCTGTTCCACCAATAGATCACTAAACCCAAGAATAGAATTAAATGGACTTTTAAGATCGTGGGCGATGATAGAGAAGAATTTGTCTTTGGTAGCATTCAATTTACGGAGTTCTGTTTCGCTCTCTAAAATTTTCGCTTCTGCCTTTTTCCTTTCTTCAATATTGCGGCTAACTCCAACTATTTCTATATCGCCTGTTGGACTATAACGGAATTGTGTTGATACTTCTACCCAAATTATTTCTCCATTTTTGCAATATTGTTGAATTTCATTAATATAATAATTTGGCAATTCGGGTTGGGCAATAAACTTATGTATATCTTTAGTAATGGCCTCATTTACTAATGCCAAGGAATTGGGAGTTAATGAGTCTTCCAGTTTTTCGAGCAACGCTTCTTCGGTAGTAAAACCTCTTAACTGGAATACCGAAGGGCTAATATAGATGAATTTGCCTGTTGCAATATTTATAACCCAAATCACATCGGCAGTATTTTCAGTTAAAAAGCGATATTTCTTTTCGCTTTCACGTAAGGCTTCTTCTGCCATTTTCCTTTCAGTAATATCATGCCCCTGAGCAATTGTAGCTATTGGATTATTATTTTCATTATCAAAAATTGTAGCAGAATTCCATAAAACAGTTTTTATACTGTGATCTTTATGTTGGATTTCAATTTCTACCGATTCCAAACGTTCTCCTGTTGAGGTTTTCCTGATTAAATCCATAGATTTTTCACGCATTTCAACAGGGAATAAGACTTCGATTGATTTGCCAAGAACTTCATTTTCAGTCAGTCCTGTTATTGTTTCAAAAGCATGATTAAATCTGCTTATGTGCAAATATGGATCCCAAACAATAATGGGTGCATTTGCATAATTTAACAGATTTTCAAGATAGGCATTGGTTTCGTGAAGTTTTAATTCTGCCTGTTTTATATTACTTACATCTATAATTATACCCCTTAATCCTACCGTTTTGTTATTTTTAATAATTGGATTGGAATAAACCAGCACATTCATCAACGAACCATCATAGCGAATCATTGTATATTCATTACTGCCTTCGTTTTCGCCATTCATTCTCTTTTTGACGTTTTCAATTGCCCTTGTTTGGTCTTCAGGTATATATAAACTTATTGTATTTATTCCTTTTACGTTAAAATTTGCAGGATATCTTAAAATTGAATATGCTTGTTTATTTACATAAGTAAGATTTCCCGATTCGTCTGTTTCAAAAATAATCTGAGGTAAAAGATCAGACATTTCTCTAAATCTTTCTTCACTTTCACGAAGTTTTTCCTCTATCTTTTTTCGTTCGGTTATATCAGAAAAAGTGATGACAGAACCTTGAATTTCACCATTTTCAATAATCGGGAACGAAGAGTAATCAACAAAAAAAGAAGTTCCATCTTTTTTCCAGAATACCTCGTTACTGATTTTGTTTCCTTTGCCTGTTTCCTTTGCCATAAAAATAGGACAATCTTCTACTTTATATATTGAATTATCCAACTTATGATGATGAATTAAATCGTGCATGTTTTTACCCAAACATTCTTCCAACTGATAACCCAATGCTTTAAGCCCTGATTTATTAATAAAAGTGCAACATCCCTTCATATCGATTCCATAAATACCCTGATCGGTAGTTTGAAGTAATTGATTGATTTGTGTTTCTCTTTTCTGAATTGCTATTTCAGCTTTTTTTAGTTCCGTTAAATCAATATCAATACAAAATAACTCTTGTGATTTATCCGGTATCTGAACTATGGTATGAGTTGAAAAAACGGATACTTGCGAACCATCTTTCCGCATTAGTGATAATTCTGAGGCAGGAACAGGAATTCCTGTTTTTGCCATATCAATTATTGCCTGACTAATATTTTCACGCATTTCGGCAGGGATAATTAAATCTACCAGATTTTTCCCAATAGCCTCCTCTGCTGTATATCCATATAAGTTTTCGGAAGCTTTATTCCAATATTGTGTAGTACCATCGGGTGCATAACCCTGAACAGAAACTGTTTCTACTTCCTGTAATAATTTACGGAATCTGGTTTCGCTTGCCCTTAATTCGTTTTCAGCTTGTTTACGTTCGGTTATATCCTGAAAAAGACCAAAAATTCTTCGGTTTATTAAATCTGTCTTTCCAATTGATTTAACAAATTTATGATTTCCTTTTGCCGTAATAATTTCCGAATCAATTTCATAAGATTCTCCATTGTTGATAGCGTTTTGCACGGCTTTGTCTATTAAAGGTAAGGACTCTGGAGTGTAAAAATTTAATCGCTTTTCTACTTTTAGGTTGAAATCCAAATCAACTTCGTGAATATAATACATTTCTTTGGTCCATTTAAGTTCCATAGTATCAATATTTAATTCCCAACCTCCGATTTTCCCGATTCGTTGGGAATCTTCAAGTAATTTTTGATTTTTTTCTATTTCAAGTACAGCCTGTTTGCGTTCAGTTATATCATGTGCTAATACTTGAATACCAATTATTTCACCCTCAGCATTTTTGATTTTTGAATGATTTGAAAGAAACCATTTATTCCCTGTTGGCAGCGAAACAAAATCCTCATATTCCAAACTTGTTTCACTGTTTAAAACTTCTTCAAATCTTGATAAATAAGCAGATGCAGTAGGTTCGCCAAATACTTCTTTCAAATTTTTGCCAATAAAGTTTTCAGCTTTTCCACCAAGATTTTCCAATGCTTTCTGGTTAAATAATAAAATGCTACCCTCTAAGGTATAAACACCAACTCCAATTCCTGAATTTTCCAGTAAAAGTCGATATTTTTCTTCGCTTGCCTTTAATACAAGTTCTGTTTCCATTCTTTCGAGCTCACCTGAAGCTCTAACTGCAACCATTTTTAATAAATCTTCAGCTAGTTTAAGGTTTTTAATCGGATTGCTTTTAATAACTGCAATTAGCCCGATCGGTTTACCCGTATGACTCCATAAGGTAACTCCTACATAACTTTCTGCTTTCAGATCCTGAAGAACCGTATCATTAGGAAATAATTTACAAACACTTGCAGGAAAACAACAGATTGCTTTTCCAACCACATCTCCACAAGGAGTATCTTTAAGTGAATAAACGATATTGTCTTCGAACTGGCCATCGTGCCATACAGCTAATGTTTTGGCATTTAATCCATCCCCTTCCAGTTTGTCGATACACACAAAATCTGCTTCCATTGTTTTTGCAAGATACTGAGCTAACAATTCAAAGAAATTCAACTCATCCTTTTTTCCACTATGCTGAGCCAAAAATAATTGAACTTCGTTGAGTTGTCTCGAAATGTCTTCAGCAAGAATTCGTTCTGTAATGTCAATAAAAGAGCAAACCACTTGATGTATAGTTCCATCAATATTTAGTTGAGGTTCAGCATCTACTAAAAGCCAAACCCTATCTTTTAATGCCGGTCGATAAACTCCCATAATTACATTCCGAACCGGAAGACGTGTTGCAATTGCTTGTGGAACAGGATGTTTATTCCCGGGAAATGGTGATCCATCTTCATGAATTACATTCCAATCGGGATCAAAAGATGTTCTCCCTAAAAGCTGATCTTCCGAAATTCCCAAATATTCAATTGCTTTGGGGTTGCTAAATAGTATTTTAGCTTGTGAATCTTGTATAATTACTCCAACCTGCATTAAATTTACAAGACTTCGGTATTTAACTTCGCTTATTTTAAGTGCTTCTTCTATATTGTTTCTATCTATAAATAGACCCACTTGCTGAGCAAAAAGCTCTATGGATATATCGTTTTTTAAAGATTCTCCTTCAGCCATAACTAATGTAAAATCACCTAAGGATTTTTCACCTTTTAATATTTTTACAACAGCAATTTCTCCTATTCTATATGTCTTTTCAAATAAAGAAATAATTGGTTTTGAAATTACTGCACCTGTTAATTCCTGTAAATTATTAAATCGGGTTATAATCTTGTTTTTCGTTTTTTCTGCTTTATTAGCATCATGTTTCCATTTTTTACCAACAATTTCAAAACCCAGCATTTGTATCGCTTTTTGTAAATGTTCGTTCATGCCCGATATAGCAACTGTTGTAAAATCTAAACCATTTTTTTCAAAAATATTAAAAGCAAGATATTTTGCACCGGAAATAGTTTTCATACCCTCAACTATCTGCTGATAATCAATATCTTTTTCTTCATTTCCTAAAAACAGATTAGACTGACTGATAATAATCTTTTTATCAGTAATATCCGTAAAGAAAGTTGAAAAATAATACTTTTTGGTAGAGTTTACCTGAACATTATACCAACGATTCAGAAGCTCCGAAAACTGTTCAAATTCTTTATTTCCGCCATTTATCGCTACTTCTCCATAAAAGGAAATCCAGTTGAATTTATCACTAACAATATCAGGTATTACATCCGTAACTTTTTTATTTATTATATTTTCAGCTCTTAATCCTGTTAATTTTTCAAATGCAGGATTTACATCAAGAAACACATAGTCAATAGCTTGACCATTATCATTCAATAAAATTTCATGATATGCAAAGCCAAAAGGTGCATCGCTAATTATTTGTTTAAAAATATCTGTATTCATAGTTTTTACTTTTTAAAATACTTATCTATCATATCCTTCAATTGATTTTTCTTAATCGGTTTTGAAATATAATCATTACATCCGGCTTCCAAAGCTTTTTCCCTATCACCTGAAAGTCCGTATGCAGTCTGAGCAATAATTTTCACATCTTTATTAAATTCCCTTATTAGTTTGGTGGCTTCATAACCACCAAGCAACGGCATTCTGATATCCATCATTATCAGATCAATATCTGGATTTTGGCGGCATATTTCAATTGCATCAATTCCATTTTTTACTTTAAGTATATCTTTACTAAAAGTAACAAGCAAAATAGATAATAGTGTTTCTGAGGTTTCATCATCTTCAGCAATCAATATTTTTAGATTTTTAGTAGAATTACTGCTGTCAAATAAATCATCAGAAACTTTTGTAATTTCTTCATTATATGCAATATAAGGCAATGTAAAATAAAAACAACTTCCAATGCCCTCTTCACTTTCAACCCAAATTTTACCACCCAGCATTTCTACATATGATTTTGTGATGGTTAATCCCAATCCTGCACCCTGTCTAGCCATTTCATCTTCAATATCAGCTTGTACAAAACGTTCAAAAATAGCTTGTTGCCGGTCTTTTGATATTCCAATTCCGCTATCTTTTACATAAAATTCCAATACAGACTGAGCAACATCTGTTTTGAGGAGATTATAGCCCAATTCAATATTTCCTACTTTGCTATATTTTATGGCATTTTTCACCAAATTGGTAAGTATGGCATACAGTTTTTCTCTGTCCGTTGTTATTAAAGCTTTATTTTTAGGCAATTTGGTATTAAAAGTTAATTGCATACCTTTAGCTTCTACTTCCAGTTTGAAAAAAGTAAAGATGTATTCGATTTGTTCGTTGATATTAGTTTCTTTAATATCTAAATTCATCAAACCAGCTTCTATTTTGGAAATATCAATAATATCATTGATAATATTAAGCATACGTGCTCCACTTTTTTCAATAATTTTGATATATTGTTGTTGTTGTTCACCACTTAATTCAGGATCATTCAGTAAATCGGCAAAGCCTAAAATGCCATTCATTGGTGTACGTATTTCATGGCTCATATTTGCGAGAAAGGCTGATTTGAGACGGTCGCTCTCCTGAGCTTTTTCTTTGGCTATAAGCAGATTTTCTTGAGTTTCATACAAAATTGAAATATCGCGTCCTATAACAGCCAAGCCTTTTCTTTCACCATTTGAATAAAAAGAAGGAACTTTATATACTTCAAAAATTCTTTTCTCACCTGTAACTGTTGGAATAATTTCAATTCCATTTGATATTGTCTTATTTTCCCAGGCCTTTTCATCTGATACCATACAGTTTATAAAAGCATTTTTATATATTTCATTAGTGTATTCAGATAATTCAATATCTGTTTTTCCAAAATAGTCAACACCTTTTAAACAAAACAATTCTAAATCTGACTCATTTGCCAATAACCATTTTCCAGCTCCATCCTTGTAACATATAATATCCGGAATAGAATTTATAAATGCAGATAACCTTTGTTCATTTTCTTCAGCATTTTCTTTGGCGTGCTTTAATTCTTTTTCAGCAAGTTTAGTGTTTGTTATGTCTTTATTAATACCTATCATCCGAATTGGCTTATTATCAGCATCTCTAATAACAAGTCCATCTGCTTTTAAATACAAAATAGTCCCATTTGGATGAATAACTCTGAATGTTGTATTAAAAACTCTTTCACCTTTTAATGCTGCAAAACATTCATCTATTGCCCTTTGTTTATCTTCCTGATGAAGTCCATTAGTCCATACATCAAAACTGATTGGAACTGTTTGATGTTGAATTCCATATAGTTCAAACATTCTTTCGTCCCAAACCATATAATTATTTTTTAAATTCAAGTCCCAAATTCCAAGTTGTCCAGAAAATGCTGCAAGTTTTAATCTAAATTCGCTTTCTTCGGCTTTTTCTTTAGCTTTAATTAGTTCATGTTCTGCAATTTTCCGTTCAGTAATGTTCTCATGCATAAAAACAAAACGCTCGGGCTTTCCTCCACTATCTTTTAAAGGAAATATCAATGCCCGTATCCAGAGTGGAATATCAGGTGCTTCTTCCACAGCATCATGTGCATTAAAATAAATATCAGGTAATTGAACAATCTCGCCATTTTTTAACTTTAAAACTAAATTTTCCAATTCAGGACTTTTGCTTTTTAAATCCTCAAAAATTGAAAATTCAGGAGGCGGAACAGAACCAAAAAGTTCAATAAATGCAGGATTCCCTCTCAAAGTATGCCCATCTTTATCAACAATTTGAATCGACATTGGATTATTTTCTATGATATCATTCAACAATGCTTCTGCATTTTTGCGTTCAGTAATGTTTTCATGCATTAAAACTATTTTATTGGGATTTCCATTATTATCATTTAATGTGAAGCCAAGCGCTTTAATCCATGAAGGAGAATCTGGAAATGATGGATCGACATCATGAACATTATAATATGAATCAGGGAAGTAAACAACTTCTCCTTTTTTAATCCGATCAAACAATTTGTCAAACCCTAATAATAATAATTGAGGATCTTTTAAAACAGAATAGTCAGAAGGAGGTTTTGCGCCAAAAAGTTTGGTATGTGCCGAATTTACCTGAGTCGGATAACCTTCCATATCCAATATCTGAATTGACATAGGATTTTTTTCAATAATATCTTTAAAAATGGAATCGGATAACTTTCGTTCAGTAATATCTTTAAAATTCAATACGATAGATTCCACACTTGGATTAGCCAACAAATTGCTGAATGTAGTTTCTACCCAATGCCAGTTGCCTTGCTTGTCAATAAAACGATATTTAAGAGTTGGGACATAATCCGGATTTTCAATTAACTTAGCCAACTCCGAAACAACCATTTGTAAATCATCAGAATGAGTAAATTCAGCAGGATTGCCGGAAACGTCATCCGTTTGTATATATCCAAACATTTTTTTCGCGGCAGGACTTATATATTTGAAGTTCCCTTCAGCATCCAGTAGCACGATACCATCCGGGGCTTTTTCAATAATTGACTGGTAGTGATGACTAATTTTTAAAATTTCATTTTCCGCCAACTTGCGTTCAGTGATATCCTGCGAAAGAATTTGAACACCTTCAATTTCACCATTTATATTAACAATTCTCGTATAAGTACTTAAAAAATATTTAATTGATTTTGTTAAATTAACTTCATCCTCATAAGCAACAGGTATTTCCGATAATGCTGCCTTTTTAATTCTTTCATGATAAAATTCAGCTATAGGAATGGAAAAAATTTCATAGATGGATTTTCCATTAAAATCTTCTGGCAACCCATTCATATTTTTGGCGGCAATATTGTTATAGGAAATTATGGTTCCATCAACCTTATAATAACCAATCCCGATTCCGGCATTTTCATGAAGTAAACGGTATTTTTCTTCACTATCTCTTAGTCCTTTTTCTATTTGTTTATTTTCTGTAATATCCTGTAAAATACAATGTGTTTGCTTAAAATCACCGTTTAAATCATATCCTACTCTACCTTCAAAAGCAATAAATAGAATAGTACCATTTTTATGTACCATCTCAAATTCACTGTGAATTTTGCCCCGTTCTTTAAAAATCGGAAATCGTTTTCGAAAACCATCCTGATAGGCAGGTGTAAGAAAATCACCAAACCATTTGCCTATCACTTCTTCACGTATATAACCCAATGTATCGAGCCACTGCTGATTTACTTCAATAAAACAACCTTCAAAATCAAGCGATTGATAACCCAATGGTGCTTTATTAAATAACAATTGGTATCTTTCTTCACTAAATCTTAATGCTTCTTCAACTTGTTTAAATTTAAAACGATCCGTTTGTATTGCAAGCTCTAATGCATCATTTGATTGTTTAAGCTGCTGTAATTCTATTATTAAATCCTCTTTGCTTTTATCATGTAAGTTCATAGTAAATGGTTTTTGATATAATTAATATATGAGCTATAATACTTTTGTTTAATTGACTATTTCTATAAATTATTTTTTAAAATACTTCTGCATCAACTCCAGCAAATCATTTTTCTTAATCGGTTTCGAAATATAATCATTACATCCTGCCTCCAGTGCTTTTTCTCTGTCACCAGCCAAACCAAATGCAGTTTGTGCTATTATAATAACATCGTTATTAAACTGCCTTATTTGTCGACATGCCTCATATCCACCCAGTTCTGGCATTCTTATATCCATCATTATCAGATCGATATCTGGGTTTTGACGACAAATTTCAACTGCATCAATACCATTTTTCACTTTTAGTATATCCTTACTATATGTTACCAGCATAATAGATAATAGCGTTTCTGAAGTTTCATCATCTTCTGCAATTAAAATTCGCAAACTTTTCAAATCACTTTTAATTTCCGGCGAATCATCAATTATATGAGTTACCTCTAATTGTTTAGAGTAATAAGGTAATGTAAAATAAAAGCAAGAACCTTTGCCTTCTTCACTTTCTACCCATATTTTTCCACCCAGCATTTCTACATAAGATTTTGTAATTGCCAATCCCAGTCCGGCACCTTGTCTTGCCATTTCATCATCAATATCGGCTTGAACAAAACGTTCAAAAATGGCTTGTTGTCTGTTTTTGGGAATTCCAATTCCGGTATCTTTTACATAAAATTCCAGTTCGGGGGGGCGGCTTACTTCGACTTCGCTCAGTACAAGTCGCTCAACCACCTCACTCTCCGAAGCTGTTGTTGAGCCTGTCGAAACATACCCATACTCTATTGAACCTGAAGGTGTATATTTTATAGCATTTTTTACTAAGTTAATTAATATTGCATACAGTTTTTCACGATCTGTAGTTATTAAAGCTTCTTTTTCCGGCAATTCTGTTTTAAAGAAAAGTTTTAATCCTTTTGCTTCAACTTCAGGTTTGAAGAATGTGTAAATATATTCAATTTGTTCATTAATATTAGATTCCTGCATTTCAATTTTCATTAAACCAGCTTCAATCTTCGAAATATCAATAATATCGTTGATGATATTAAGCATTCGTTTTCCACTTTTCGCAATAATATCAATATATGCATGTTGCTCATCACCGCTAAGATCAGGTTCTTTAAGCAAATCGGCAAAGCCTAATATACCATTCATAGGTGTGCGGATTTCGTGGCTCATATTCGTCAGAAATGCGGTTTTAAGACGATCGCTTTCTTCGGCTTTTTCTTTGGCCACAATTAGTTCTTGTTCGTTCTTTTTGCGTTCAGAAATATCCTGAGCGGCTCCCCAAAGACCAATAGTTCTTCCTTTGGAATCCTTTCTGACTTCACCTCTAACCCACATCCATCCCTTAGTTTTGTCAACACGAATAGTTCTGAGCTCCAAATCGTATGGGATTCCTGATTCGGCAGTTCTTGAGAGTGCAGTTGATAAGGTCTCCCAACTTTCAGGGGTAAATAACTTCATGTGCTGAGTATAATGAGGAACAGGAAGTGTAGGGTCGAAACCATACATTTTATACAATTCCTCTGTCCAAGTTACTTTATTGGTTTCCAAATCTAGATACCAACTCCCAACATGAGTAATTTGCTGAGCCCTATTCATTTCCCTTTCACTTTCTTCAGCTTTTTCTTTGGCTTTAATTAATTCATACTCTGCCAGTTTGCGTTCGCTTATATCTCTGGCAATGTTCATTAATGCTGATTGGTTATTATAATTAATCACAAAAACTGTTATTTCAACAGGAATATGGCTTCC
The DNA here is from genome assembly GCA_023251515.1 of Bacteroidales bacterium. GTDB lineage: Bacteria > Bacteroidota > Bacteroidia > Bacteroidales > JACABE01 > JACABE01. The sequence continues at coordinate 18,669 of JAHEYQ010000038.1, read as the reverse complement.
ATTTTTGTGTCTTAATATGGTTTCAAAGCATGAAAAACCATTGGTTTGCAAATCATATATACGCTGTTCTCTTTTTACATCAGTAACATCAACTTCAACATCTGCCGGGTTCATTCCTAATAATTCATTTTTACTGTACCCTATCATTTCTCCAGCAGATTTGTTCATTTCGATGAAATTAGATACTTTTCCATTTGTATCTAAATGAAAGATTGTTATTCCATCCTTGTTTGCATTAAATAATTCACGGTATTTTTTTTCGCTAATATTTAGTTGATCTTGAATAATAAATTGAATTTCACTATAATAAAAAAGTATTCGGGATACAAAAATACCAGAGAATAAAATTACCAGAAATGCAAGTGAATTGTGTTCATCGTTTAATGCTTTTGGACTTAAAAGTGCTAAACTTAATCCGGCAAATAAACCCCAGATAATAAGTGCAATTAGAATTGATACAACGAAAATTTTATTGTTTGCCTGCATTTGTTTTTCTGCTGGCAAACCCAACAACTTACATACAAAAGGAATTCTCAGCAATGATTCCGAAATCAGAATAAGAATTATTATATTAATACTATCTTTAATAGCAAAGGAATAAAGCACACCGTTAGGCAGTTTTTGTATTGTATTATTTTCCCAAAAAGAGGGGTTTAATGCGAGAGCTGCATTAAACTGAAAAATATAATAAAAACTTACCAGAAGAATGCTTGCAATAATTACAAATAAAATACGGACATAGAATTTTTGAATCTTTTTAAAATAACTTAAGTCAAAAAGCAAGCCACATAGAATATAGATGCATTGAAAAGCTATTGCAGTAAATACATTGGCCCAACCATTATTTGCCCAAAGTAAAAAGGGGAAAAGGGCTCCACCTGTTAAACCGGCAATTAAACCATACTGCCATCCAAAAGCCATTGCAGCTAGTATTGGTAAAAGAAGGGACCATGGAATATCAATAGTTACATTGCCCATTTTGGCAATAATACCATAGGATGCAAACAACAGGCTTAATATACCCATTATTATCGAAATCAATAGTTTTCTTTTGATTCCATAAAGACTTAAATTATTCATATATTATTGTTTAATAGTGAATTTAAACAAGCATTACCAAAACACAAACTTTAATAACTAGAATAGCGTTAATATCAATAAATGCCTGTAATCCTAATCTATCTGCTATACTCCTGTCGAAATTTTCTATTAATTCAAAAATATTATTAATTATAATCAAAAACATTTCAGAGACATAACTTGTTTAATCAGTTTTGAAATATTATTATTTCAACCTGCCTTCAGTACTCTATATCTATTGCCTGCTAATATGTAGGCGGTTTAAGAATATTAAATACAAAAACTGTATTCTTAATCAATAAAATACAAAAATATATTGATTAATTTAACTAATAATGATACAAATATACAATTTTTTTACTTAAAATAAAATAAGTTTATATCATTTTTTCAATCAAAACCGAAGCAAAACCTAATAATTAATTATTATACAATCAATTAAACACAATAATCAAATTTAACATTTTAATCAGCCACCATTTTGTCAATACCTGTTTTCTTGTCAATAATATATCATAATAACACATTGTAAACAAATGATATTTATTAAATTACATATTAAATATAATATCAAATTGATGTATGATATTCCACCTGTAGTAAAAAATCGAAAGGAAAAACCCAAATGCAATTTTATTCCAAAATGAAATAGATAATAATCTCCTGAACTTTCTGTACTATCGTGTTTGAAACTATAAGATTTTTCTGATCGGCATTTTACCATTAAAAAATGAACTAATCTATAAATCAAATTGGTATTATAGGATTGATATGCAATACGACGAAGTAGCCTTGTAAATTTACAGTATGGCATATCCACAAGGAAAAGTGTCCCTGTATATTTACAGGGTGGTATATCCACAAGGAAAAGTGCCCCTGTAAATTTACAGGGTGGTATATCCACAAGGAAAAGTGCCCCTGTAAATTTACAGGGTGGTATATCCACAAGGAAAAGTGCTCCTGTAAATTTACAGGGTGGCATATCCACAAGGAAAAGTGTTACTGTAAATTTACAGGATGGTATATCCACAAGGAAAAGTGTTACTGTAAATTTACAGGGAGGCTTAGTCATAGGTAATCTGTTGTTTAGCATCTAATATTTATTTTCAGAAAGCGTATTAAGCTGATTCTTAAAATAATATATCATTGAATAAGAAATTCAAAAATATTAGATTTATAGGTTATTTGTTATAATTTTGTATTTGAAAATAATTGCAAATGAAAAATCTTAAATTGCATACATCAAACACATTAGATATTTATTCGGCCAGTATGGAAAGCGAAATTGAAGTTCCTTTTATAAGCGGAGGAATTTCGGCTGGTTTTCCTTCACCTGCCATGGATTTTGCCGAACTGAGTATAGATTTGAATAAATATCTCATAAAACACGAATCTTCCACATTTCTGGGAAGGGTAAAAGGTGAATCGATGAAAGATGCAAATATTAATGATGGAGATATCTTAATTATAGATAAAGGACTGGAACCCTGTAATGGCAAAATAGCAGTATGTTTTATTGATGGCGAATTTACTGTAAAAAGAATTAAAACCGATAAAAAAAGCATGTGGCTGGTAGCTGAAAATGAAAAGTACAAACCAATAATCGTGTCGGAAGAAAATAATTTTATTATTTGGGGTATTGTAACCTTTATCATCAAAAAAATATAAATAAAATGTTTGCACTGGTTGACTGCAATAATTTTTATGCATCCTGCGAACGGGTATTTCGCCCCGATTTGGTTGGAAAACCAGTTGTAGTATTATCAAATAATGATGGCTGTGTAATTGCCAGAAGCAATGAAGCTAAAGCACTAGGAATTCCCATGGGAGCGCCAGCCTTTGAATACAAACAAATTATTGAAAACAATAAGATTAATGTATTTTCGTCAAATTATGCACTATATGGCGATATGAGTCACCGTGTAATGAGTTTATTGTCGGAATACACTCCTGATATAGAAATATATAGTATAGACGAAGCTTTTCTTGATTTTCACGGTTTTGAAAATTTCGATTTAAAAAAATACAGTGAAGAAATACAATGCAAGGTAAGCAAATGGACTGGTATTCCAATATCAATAGGAATTGCACCCACCAAAGCTTTGTCGAAGGTTGCCAACAAAATTGCCAAAAAATTTCCGGAACAAACAAAAAATGTATATATTATTGATACTGAAGAAAAAAGAATAAAAGCTCTTAAATGGCTTAACGTTGGTGATATATGGGGTATAGGCTACCAACATGCAAAAAGGCTGAAAGCTTTAAATATCAATACAGCATATGATTTTACACAAATGACCGACAGTTGGATAAAAAAACACATGTCAGTCGTTGGCTATCGATTAAAAAGTGACCTGCAAGGATATGAAACTCTCGACTTTGAACCTGTGCAACCCAAAAAGAATATTGCAACCACACGTTCGTTCGATCGATTATACACAAACTATGAGGAAATAGCAGAAAGAGTAAGTACATTTGCAGGCAGTTGTGCCGAAAAACTCAGAAAACAGCATTCGGCCTGCAATTCGCTGATGGTGTTTTTACACACCAATGGATTCAGGAAGGATTTGCCTCAGTATTACCGCAACATCGTTTTAAAATTACCATTTCCAACCAACTCAGGTATTGAGTTGACAAAGTTTGCCAAAATAGCACTTTCGAAAATATATAAAGAAGGATTTCAATATAAAAAGGCAGGTGTAATTGTTATGGATTTTTCGCATGAAGATAATTTGCAGGTAAATATATTTGAAAACACCAATCCCAAACATAAAAAATTATGGAAAGTAATAGATGAAATAAATACCAAAGCAGGTAGTCAGAAATTAAAACAGGCAAGTCAGGATTTGAAAAAAACATGGAAAATGCGACAAGAAAAACTTTCACCACGCTACACAACAAATATAAATGAAATTATAATATTAAATTGTGATTCTATATAGAGGTGTTCTAAAAATTAGATTTTTTGAGACGAATAATCTAAACAATTGTATTTCAACGAAGAAAAAAAACAATCTTCAGAAGTCGGCTATAAGAAACTGTAGAACACATTAGCAACATATGGCTTAGAAAAACAGAAATAAAAAGATGATTATCTCAGCAAAGCGGCAACTTTCTTTTCAACTTTCCATATCTAAACATAGGTTGCAAAAAACAATGAATCTCCCCGCTGCGAACGACAGGGAATTAAACCCATAGATATTAATTTACTTAAGGCATTTTTAGTATAACCAAAAAACAATAAGCATTACCAGAATCATCACCCATAGTAGCAAAAATAGTCTTTTTATCTGCACCTAAGAAGCCATGAAAATCAGCACCAAAAGTAAGTACTCCATCTGAAGTAATTGACATTGGTATGATACCAGGATTTATAAATGTATCCCCATTATCTTTAACCACATCGGAAATTACAGCGTTGCCATTTATGTCAATAGTCATAATTCCATGTTCTGTCCAATTCTCTGAACCCACCAACAGGTTATAAAACTGCCATTTCCCATTCAAATCAGCTTTGCTGTAAGTTGTTCCTGGCACTAGTTTTTGGGAAACAGCAAGACCACTGCCACCACCTCCATCGGTTAAGTTTGTTAGCATTAATTGTTTATCAGGGCTTAAAAAGCCATTATAAGTTGCAAGTCCATTAACCGAGATAACTCCACTTGATGAAATTGAAAATGCAGCGCTGGAAGTATTTGTATTTCCATCGCTTTTTACAACTTCACTTACTGTACAATTTCCATTATTATCTATTGTTGATTTCGAATGGATCCAACCACTCCATAAGCCACCACCAGTTACTAAATAATGCGACAGCCAGATTCCTTGCAAATCACTTGCACTGTAAATTGTTCCGGGTACTGTTTTTTGATCAACTATCAGGGTATAAGACTGTCCGCGTTTGGTTGTACCAACAATCAAATTCTTATTCACATTTAAGAATGAATGAGCCGCAGCATCGTAGGTTGCAGTAATAACACCACTTGAAGAAACAAGAATGCTTGGTGTAGCATAAGTCGTATCCCAAGAACCGTTTGCAAGAGTTACATTCAATGTTGTAGTAGCAGCATTTATTGATTCGCTTCCATGAATCCAATAACCTGTATTATTACTACTTGTAACTAAGCTATGACGAATCCATGTACCATACAAATCAGATTGATTATATGCTTGTATAGGATTATTCGTCGTATTATCATCCTTTTTGCAACTAATAATTATTATGAAAAATAACATAATTGCAATTAACTTTAAAGAAAGTTGCATAAATTTTCTTTTATTGCATTTGTGATTTGTTGTTTTTTTCATTTTTTAATTGTCAGAGTTTATTGTGCTGACTCCGCACTTTTTAAAATGGTTTTTTAATTAGCTTAAACAGAATATGATATTATAAAGTTACATATTAAGTGTCTGTATTATTTTTCATTTCTTCCAATTTATTCAATACAAAAGTAACTAAAATAAAAGCAATTAAATTTTTCATCAACCTTATATCCATAAGTCAACCGATGACTATTTGAATAACAACGATTTATATTTAATCTTTAAATATATTCATCTGATGATTATCAGCTTTTTAGCTGAATATTTACAGAAATAAGAATTAATTATTTTATTCTTTGAAATTTATGCAAAGAGTATAAATAAATTTATGCAAACACAAAATAGTATTATCCCGGCAAAGGTTGACAAAAAAACACAAATATCAGCTTATTTCAGAACAATTAAAAAACTATATACCAATAATTTAACAATAACTAAACCAATAAACTCACAACATTTAAAAATAACAAACAATTAAATGTTTTTTTATTATTGTTTATGTAATTATTTTTATTAATTTTACAATGAAAATTTATTTGCTATCTTATTCCATTAATAAACAATAGCTTTCTATATGTCGAAAACTGCACACAGATTATTCCTACTTACACTAACATTCATTGTTATAGCTGTTTTTATTTATTTAAGCTACTGTGGATCATCATTTTACAAAACTGTTGAAGAAGAAAGATTCTTTCATCACGATTTCAAATTATTAAAGCCAAGCGGATTATTTGGTCACGCTTTTGGTATTTTTGGCTCAGCATTTATGTTGATTGGCGTAATGGTTTATATGCTAAGAAAAAGATTCAGAACATTTTCACGATTTGGCTTATTAAAACACTGGCTTGAGTTTCATATTTTTCTATGCACATTAGGACCGGTTTTGGTGCTTTTTCATACATCCTTCAAATTTGGAGGTATTGTAGCAATCAGTTTCTGGAGTATGGTAGCTGTGGTATTAAGTGGAATTATCGGCAGGTTTATCTACATTCAGATACCCCGAAGTATAGAAGGTAGAGAATTAACATTAAGTGAAGTAAATAATCTAAAAACGGATTTAGAAGAAATATTAAAAAAAGATACAATTTTAAGTGAAAGCCAATACCTTGAATTAACAGAACTTACAAAAAAGAAAGCAGGTTTATATTACAGCAATATTTTTGTAAGATTATTCAATAATTATAAGGATGACAAACAATCAATAAAAAAAGTAAAAGATTTATTGAAAAAGCTGGAAATTTCGGCTTCTGAAAAAAAGAAATTATTGCGTATTTTAAGAAATGAAATTTCGCTAAACCGGAAAATAGAAAGACTTAACATAATGCAGAATTTATTAAAATATTGGCATGTAGCACATTTGCCTTTTGCATTTATAATGCTAATAATTATGATTATACATGTAATAATTGCCGTAATGTTCGGCTCTAAATGGATATTTTAAATTATGGAAGTTTTTTGGGAAAATACAATTATTTATTCAACAGTTATCTTATTGATACTGATTTCTGTAATTTTTTACATCAAACGTGAAAAGAAGAAATCAAAAATAGTTGAAGAAAAAATTAGGATAGCAAAAGAAGATGGGTTGTATGAACCAGTTTCGCTACATCCTGTTGTAAATGAGCATAGTTGCATTAAAACTGGAGCATGTATTGCTGCTTGTCCCGAAAAGGACATATTGGGAATCAGAAACGGTAAAGCCACTATTATCAATGCATCTAAATGCATCGGACACGGAGCATGCTTTCATGCTTGCCCTACTCAGGCAATAACTCTTTGCATCGGTACCGAAAAAAGAGGTGTTGAATTACCACATGTAAATAAAAACTTCGAAACCAATGTTTCAGGAATATTTATTGCCGGAGAGTTAGGGGGAATGGGCTTAATCAGAAATGCTGTTGAACAGGGCAAACAAGCTGTTGAAAATATAATTAAAACCATTGATAAAAGTCACAAAGCTGATTATGATCTGATTATCGTAGGTGCAGGACCAGCAGGAATCGCAGCATCATTAACAGCTAAAAAAGCTGGTTTAAAAGCAATTATCCTCGAACAGGACACACTGGGAGGAACAGTTTTTACATTTCCACGATCCAAAATCGTTATGACTTCTCCAATGGATTTACCTCTATACGGAAAAGTAAAATTATACGAAACTTCCAAAACCGAACTACTTGATTTGTGGAAAACTGTTATCAATCAAAACTACATCATAGTAAAAGAGAATTCAAAAGTTGAAGAAATTACACAGGAAGATAATATCTTTAATATCAAAACTTTAAATAACGAAACCTATACTGCACACAAAGTTTTGCTTGCAATAGGCAGACGCGGAACCCCACGCAAACTGAATATACAGGGCGAAGATCTCGAAAAAGTGGCATACAGGCTTTTAGAACCAGAGCTTATAACTGACAAACATATTTTGGTAGTTGGCGGTGGCGATTCGGCCATTGAATCAGCCTTATTGTTGGCTGATAACAACAAGGTTACACTATCTTATCGAAGCGAAACTTTCAACCGTTTAAAACAGGCAAACAACTTAAAAATTAAAGAAGCTATTGAAAATGGCAAAGTTGATGTCAGATTTAATACCAATCCACAAATAATTAGCAAAGAATCAGTAATAATAATGACCAATAGTGATGAAAAGATTGAAATAAAAAATGATTTGGTTTATATCTTTGCAGGTGGCGAACTTCCAACACAATTCTTACAAAAAGCAGGTATCCAGATTACTAAAAAATTTGGTGAAGCTATTTTAAAACATTAAATATTTAATGATTATGAAGACTGAAAAAATATTATTTTTAATCCTTTTAATTTTTATAAGCAGAATAAATGTTTATAGCCAAATTTCTCCGGGTGAACTAAGCAATTTTCATGCACATTTAGAAGGTATTTCTAATTGTACCAAATGTCATATTTTGGGCGAAAAACTTTCAAATGCAAAATGCCTCGATTGTCATAAAGAACTAAATAGCAGAATTTTATTAAAAAAAGGTTTTCATTCATCATCAGAAGTCAAAGGCAAAGAATGTTTAAATTGCCATAGCGAACACAATGGAAAAGCATTCAGAATTGTAAACTTTGACGAAAAAACTTTCAATCATAATTTAACCGGATTTGTATTAACAGGAGCACATGGCAAAAAAAACTGTAAAGACTGCCATAATGCCAAACTCATTAAAATACAAAGTATTAAAAACAAGAAATTTACATATCTTGGATTAAGCCCAGATTGCAAAAACTGTCATGAAGATTATCATCAGAAAACCTTATCAGATAATTGTGCCAATTGCCACGATGCCAATGCTTTTAAACCTGCTTCAAAGTTTTATCATACCAAAGCAAAATTTCAGCTTATTGGCAAACATCAAACAGTTGATTGTATTAAATGTCACAAAACAGAAATTAAGAATGGCAAAAAATTCCAGAAATTTACCGGTTTACAATTTCAAAGTTGTACTAATTGCCATAAAGATGTCCATAATAATAAATTCGGTCAAAATTGCACGGAATGCCATAACAGTGAATCGTTTACAATATTAAAAACTACTAATAAATTCGATCACAACAAAACAGATTTCAAGCTTGGAGGCAAACATGAAAAAGTAAATTGCAAACTTTGTCATAAACAAAAGTTTACAATTCCGGTACATCACAAAAAATGCACTGATTGTCATAAAGATTATCATAATGCTGAGTTTGTAAAAAACGGAACTTCACCTGATTGCAGCGATTGCCACAATCATTTCGGTTTTCAGAATTCATCATATAGTATTGAAAAACATAACAACAGTTCTTTTGCTTTGCAAGGAGCACATATGGCGGTTCCTTGCTTTGAATGTCATAAAAAAGCAGAAAAGTGGAAATTCAGAGAAATTGGAAATAAATGTGTTGATTGCCATAAAAACATTCATAATAACTACATCAGCAACAAATACTTCCCTGAAAACAATTGTTTGAAATGCCATAATAACAATAAATGGAACGAAATCAGTTTCGACCATAATTTAACCAATTTCCCATTGAAAGGTGTACATAAAACACAACTTTGCAAAAAATGTCATTTCACAGAGAACAAAGATGGTACGAAAACACAAAAATTCAAAGGCTTACAGACTGATTGCACAAATTGCCATACCGACAAACACTATAAACAGTTCGATATAAATGGAATTACAGATTGTAATCGCTGCCACGAATCGGACAATTGGAAAGCTGTAAAATTTAATCACAACAATACCGCTTTTAAACTTGATGGTAAACACGAAAAAGTTGAATGCCGCAAATGCCATAAAACAAAAGAATTAAACAATATCAATTATATTCACTATAAAATCAGTACAAAATGCGAATCCTGTCATTCATAATCTGGTCATTTTTACTTTATCTAATCGGAACAGTTTCTGAAGAATCTCCACACGGTAAAGATTTTAAAGTAAGTTGCAATACCTGCCATAGTGCCAATAGCTGGGAACTCGACAAAAAGATTTATTCTTTTGATCATTCGGCAACAAAAATGCCATTGATTGGTCAACATAAAGAAATCAACTGTAAATTATGCCATCAAAGCCTGATTTTTTCTGAAGCTAAATCAAAAAATCAATGTGTAAGTTGCCATTCCGATATTCATAGTCAGACTGTTGGCAACAATTGCGACAAATGCCACACACCCGAATCGTGGATAGTAAATAATATAACAGAAATTCATCACCAATCCAGATTTCCTCTCATTGGTGTTCATAGTATGACAGATTGCCAAAAATGTCATAAGTCAGAATCATTACACCGTTATGATGTTTTGGGTGTAGAATGTATTGATTGTCATAAGGAGAATTATATGGCAACAACCAATCCAAATCATGCAACTTCAGGAATGTCAACAGAATGCTCACAATGTCACAATATTTATTCATTAAACTGGGGTGGAGCCGGTTTTAATCATTCAAGATTTCCACTTACATTAGGACATTCAAACCTTCAATGTAGTAAATGTCATGTAAATAACAATTACAGCAATACTTCATCTGAGTGTTATTCCTGTCATCAGGCTAATTATAATTCTGCGACAAACCCAGTGCATTCAGGTGGTTGCTATTCAAAAAACTGCACAGTTTGTCATACAACCAATCCTGGTTGGAGACCAGTAAATTTTAATCACAATAACTTTTTCCCAATTTCATCGGGCAAACATGCAGGAATCTCATGCGCCGAATGCCATACCAATCCTGCAAACTGCTCTTTCAGCTGCATTGATTGCCACGAACATAACAAAGCCGACATGGATAACGAACATGATGATGAAAATGGATATATTTGGAGCAGTCCTTCTTGTTATAACTGTCATCCAAGAGGTACAGCTGATGATAAATCAAAAATAATACGCAGAAAATGAAATCATTAGTAATAATACTTTTACTCTTGCTATCGGTAATTAGTGGATATACTCAACAAAATACAACTTTTGTTGAAGGGAATATTTCGTATATAAGTTCTCATAATTTTTATGTAAAATTTAAAACAACGAATGGATTTAAAATCAATGACACATTGTTTGATAACCAATCAATTCCGGTTTTACAAATCAAAAATTTATCTTCTTCATCTGTTGTGTGTAATGCTATATCTGATAAAAAATTAAATATGAATGATAAAGTATTTGGCAAAATAACAAATACAGAAAATAAAATAATTATTCAGCAAGCAGAAAAATCAGATACAATTAGTTATAAATCAGATACAAATGCAAATTTTAATAAAGGAAAAGCAAATGTATTAAAACAAAAAATTTCAGGTTCATTTGGCATTTATACTTATTCTAACTTATCAAATACGAATCTGAATAATACTAATACAGCAAACTACTCCTTATCACTTAATATCAAAAACATTGCAGAATCAAAATTCTCAACCGAAATAAATATGACTTTCAGACAAGAAAGTGGAAAATGGGAAGAAGTGAAAAGCAATATCTTTAACGGACTAAAAATTTATAATTTATCAATAAAATATGATATCAACAACAAGTCATATATAAGTTTCGGAAGAAAAATTAATCCGAATATTTCAAATATTGGTGCAATTGATGGTGTGCAATACGAACACAGCTTTAAAAACTATATTGCTGGCTGTTTTATAGGAACAAGACCTGATTATTCAGATTATGGTTTTAATAAAAAACTATTACAGTTTGGTGTATACTTTGGACATAATTATCTCACAAACAATGGTTTAATACAAAATATTATTGCAATTGCTGAACAAAAGAATAATTCATCAACTGACAGGCGTTTTGTTTATTTCCAACACAGCAATTCAATTATTAAAAATGTAAATTTATTTTATAGTATGGAAATGGATTTATACCAAATAGAAAACCAGCAGAAAAAAAACACTTTAAGCCTAACTTCCAGCTATTTATCCGTAAGATATCGTCCATTCCGCAAACTAAATCTGTCAGCAAATTATGATGCACGAAAAAACGTGATATATTACGAAACTTACAAAAATTATCTTGCACAGCTAATTGATTCTGAAACCAGACAAGGTTTTAGTTTTCAGGCAAATTACACATTAAATCAGAATATTTTTATAGGAGGCAGATTGGGATACAGATTCCAGAAAAGTGATATCAGACCTTCAAAAAACATGAATTTTTATATTACTCATAATAATATTTTAAAAACAGAAATTTTAGCTACTATTTCCGTTACTTTACTAGAAACCAATTATCTAAACGGTAATATATATAATTTAAGATTTTCCAGATATTTTAAAAATGGCAAATACAATCTGGGGGCAGCATATTCTTATTCAGATTATAAAATTGCAAATAATGAACTTCCATTCAGACAGCATATTGCAAATCTGGACTTTACTGCCGAAATAATAAAAAAATTATATGCTTCGGTAAATCTTGAAGGAAATTACGAAAAACCCAATCAGTTTTATCGTTTATATCTGCAATTACGTAAAAGATTTTAATATTAAGCTTAAGCAAATTAAATTAAAAATTCATTTTTATAACACAAATCCGTTATTATTTTTTTAAATCACGATGTATCAAACATCAAAGCTTAGATTTGTAATTTTGCCTTAAAAAGACTATTTTTGCAAAAAATTTACACAAAACAAAAAATATTTTTCATGCTGAATTTTCCTGCAAATTGCATCTCATTTCGCATGATAAAAAATATTTTTTTATATTTTAATTATTTTCAAATAATAAAAATACTACGATATGAAAGTTAATGTTTTTTCAGAAATAGGAGAATTAAAAGGAGTTATTATACATCATCCGGGTAGCGAAATAGAAAATATGACACCCCAAAATGCTGAAAGAGCGCTATATAGTGACATTTTAAATTTAACAGTTGCCACAAAAGAATACTGCGAATTTGAAAGTGTATTAAGAAAATATACTCAGGTATTTGAAGTAAAAGATTTACTTACCGAAGCCATTCAAAGCGAACACGTTAAAAAAGAATTGGCTTACAAAGTATGTTCCAACGAAAAAGCCAATCATGTTTACAAAGATTTATTGGATTTAAGCAATGAAGATTTTACCATAGCCATGATAGAAGGCGTTGAAATGAAGAAAGACAATCTCACCAACTTTCTAAGTCAGGAAAGATACTCTTTACGTTCGTTACACAATTTCTTTTACATGCGCGATGCCTCTGTTTCGATGCATAACAATGTACTCATCAGCAAAATGGCCAACACCGTCAGAGCCCGCGAAGCCATTATTATGGAAGCTATTTTCGATCACAGCCACTCAATAAGTGCTAAAACCATAAATCCACTTAATTTTCGTGATTACGACCCTGAAATTACTATAGAAGGTGGTGATGTTTTGATAGCTCGTGAAGATGTAATTCTAATCGGGCTCGGAAGCCGTTCCAACACAAAAGCTGTTGATTTCCTGATAGAACGGTTTAAAGAAAGCAAAGTAAGCATGAACATTCTGGTTCAGGAATTACCATATAAACCAGAATCATTTATCCATCTCGATATGGTTTTCACCTTCCTTGATGTGGACAAATGCATGATTTATGAACCTTTGATAGCACGACACAGCAAATATCAAACTGTTCACATAAAAATTGAAAACGGTCAGGTAAGTTTTATCCGTTATCGCAATAACTTTATGGAAGCTCTTTCGGTATTAAACTTCAATCTCAAACCATTAATATGCGGTGTATCAGAAGATTTATGGATACAACAACGCGAACAATGGCATAGTGGTGCCAACTTTTTTGCATTAGGACCAGGAAAAGTAATGGGCTATGCAAGAAATAGCTACACAATAGAAGAACTCAACAAAAACGGTTTCGAAGTAATAAAAGCCCGCGATATTGCCAAAGGAAGAAAAGACATGAACGATTACAATAAATTTGTTGTAACACTCGATGGTTCTGAACTTCCACGTGGTGGTGGCGGAGCAAGATGTATGACGATGCCCGTTTTAAGAGACAGTATTAATTGGTAATAATTTAAAAAAATGTACGAATACTTAGGTTATGTTGCATCGGTAGTTATAGCTATTTCAATGCTGATGAATTCTATTCAGAAATTAAGATGGATTAATCTTTTTGGTGCAGCATTATTCTCTACTTATGGCTTTGTAATTGGCGCTTTACCAGTTGGATTACTTAATGGTTTCATTGTTGGTATCGACATATATTATCTGATTAAAATGTATTCAACAAAAGATTACTACAGACTTTTGGAAGTAAGACATGACAACAAATATCTGGAAGCTTTTCTTGAATTTCACAATGATGAAATCAAGAAATTTTTTCCCGATTTTCAATTCAAACCCGAAATGAATAAACTTAGCCTTTTAATATTAAGAAATATGTCGGTTGCCGGTGTTATACTTGCACACGAATACGACAACAAAACGCTTAAAATTGGATTGGATTATGTAATTCCTGAATATCGCGACCAGAAACCAGGGAAATTTGTATATACCCAAAATCTCTATTATTTCTCAAAATTTGGTTATGAAAAATTATGTAGCAAGCCCCATTCAAAGACTCATACTAAATATCTCAAAAAAATGGGATTTTCTGTTTTTGATAACAACACCGAACTTATGTTTAAACGACTGATTTTCTAATTACTATTTCATTTGTTTTTTTTCTAAAAAATAAATTAAATCAAGAAAAATAATTTTTTTTTGTTAAAATCAAGCTTTTTGGATTTCTATATGTTATATTTGTAGATAATTAATTATTAATAATCTTTACAAATGGATATTGGTAACGAAATAGATATTTTAATAGTTGAAGATAATTCAACAGATGCCGAGTTAACGATAAGAGCATTAAAGAAAAACAATCTTGCAAACCGTATTTTTCTGGTAGAAGATGGCGAAGAAGCTCTAAATTTTTTATTTTCAAAAAATCAGTTTTCGGATCGATTAAACAAGGATAATCCCAAAGTTGTATTTCTTGATTTAAAATTGCCAAAAATTGATGGATTGGAAGTATTAAAAACAATAAAATCAGATCCGGTATTAAAATCTATCCCTATAGTAATTTTAACCTCTTCAAATGAAGAATCAGATATAATTAAAAGCTATCAACTTGGTGTAAACAGTTTTATTACAAAACCGGTAGATTTCGAAAAATTTATGTTAGCCGTAAAAGAAATCGGATTTTATTGGTTATTATTAAATCAACCACCTTTAACTTAAACCTTAAATGAGCAATTTAATTCCTTTAAAAGTATTAATTCTTGAAGACAATGCTTTTGATGCTGAAATTATTGTGAGAGCTTTAAAAAGAGCAGAGTTTAATTTTCAGTTTGAAACAACTGATAATGAAACTAATTTTTTAAATAAGCTAAATAATTTCAAACCAGACATTATCCTTTCCGATTATAGTCTTCCTTCATTTACCGGATTGCATGCCATCGAAATCATTAAAAATCAACTAATCTATATTCCTTTAATAATTATTACCGGTTCTTTAAACGAAGAAATAGCAGCCGATTGCATCAAATCAGGTGCTTACGACTATATTCTCAAAGATAATATTAAAAGATTACCTTATGCAATTAAATCAGCACTTGAACACAAAAAATTAAAAGAAGAAAAAGAGAATGCACTTTTAATTCTAACACAGAATGAAGAGAATTTTCGTCTTTTAGCAGAAAATTCAACCGATATTATATGGAAAATGAATAAAGATCTGAAAACCATATACATATCTCCATCTATCCTCGGATTGACAGGATTTACCCAAAAGGAACACTTAAATCAAAATCTGGAAACCAGATTTAGTATAAATTCATACCATTTTCTTAATGAAAAAATCATACCTTACTTACGTGAAGACATTGCAAAAAAAGAATTAAACAAAATTTACAAATACGAATTAGAATACAATACAATTAAGGGAAATACGGTAAGGACAGAAATCCTATTCAAAATACTTACCGACAAAGACAATAATTTTATTGGCGTACAAGGTTCAACCCGAAGTATTGAAGAACGCAAATTAAACGAAGAAGCAATAATTAAAAGTGAATCAAAATATAGACTTTTGGCAAATAATATAACAGATGTAATATTTACAGCCGACATGAATATGAATGTTAATTATATAAGTCCTTCTGTAACTTCATTACTTGGTTTTACAGCCGAGGAAATTATTAAAATGAATATTTCTCAATTTCTTACTCCAGAATCAATTGAAAAACTTCAAAAAGGAAGAATGGAAGGAATGAGATCATTGAATCAAAATCCCTCAGCAGCAATTGGCAACCAATTATTTGAATTAGAACATATTTGTAAAAATGGAGAAACTATCTGGACAGAAACTTCACTCTCTTTAATATGGAGTTCAAATAATTTTCCTACCGGAGTTGTAGGTGTTATCAGAAATATAAATGAAAGAAAAATAGCCGAAAAACAAATAATTGAAGCAAAAAACAAAGCAGAAGAAGCTAATAAATTGAAATCAAACTTCTTAGCCAATATGAGTCATGAAATAAGAACTCCATTAAATGGTATTTTAGGATTTGCGGAATTATTAAAAGATGAAATATCTGAATATGAACGCATTGAAATGGCAAATGTAATATTAAGAAGTGGAAACCGATTGAAAGATACACTTAATGCAATACTAGATATTTCAGCAATTGAAGCTGGTTTTCAAAGCATTTACAAACATCCGTTTGATATCCAGATATTGATTAACGATATTTTAAAACTATATGAAGAATCAGTAAAAACCAAAAATCTTGAAATCAAATTTACAAATCAAATAAACGAGCAAATATTAAGTGATGACTCTATTATCTATAAAATAATTAATAATTTGATTGACAATGCCATAAAATTTACTGAAAATGGGGAAATAGAGATTTCAACGGCAATTAATGAAACAAAAGAAATTAAAAACTTTATTCTACTTATTAAAGACAGCGGAATAGGAATTGATAAAACAACTTACAATTTGATATTTGAAGATTTCAGACAAGTAAGCGAAGGTAAATCAAGAACTTACGATGGAAATGGACTTGGTTTAAGCATTGCAAAACGGCTTGTTAATTTACTCGAAGGCAGTATTACTGTAGAAAGTGAATTAGGTAAAGGCAGTCTGTTTACAGTTATTATCCCATTATCTAAATTAAAAAATACAGAAACAAATTTCAATCAAACACAAGGAGAAATTTCTAAAAACAATGAAAATTTCAAATCTTTGCTTCTTTTAGTTGAAGATGACGAAACCAACGCTTTACTTGCTTTATCATTTTTGAAAAAACACTATAAAATAGATATTGTTTATAATGGCTATGATGCTATAAATATTGTTCAGAATAAAAAATACGATGCCATATTGATGGATATTAATTTGGGTGTTGGAATCAATGGAATTGAAACCGTTAACAGAATAAAAACTTTTGAAAATTACAAAGATACTCCAGTAGCGGCAGTTACAGCTCATGCCATGAAAGGTCAGGAAGAAGAATTCTTATGCAAAGGTTGTACGCATTATCTTGCCAAACCTTATTCTAAAGAAGAAATCATTGGTTTAATAAAAAATATGCTGAAAGAATAATAAAAAAAGACAAACCGTTAATAATTTAAACAATATTAATATTTATCTTCCGGTAGTACTTACAAATTCGTAAGCACCTATACTTGGATTACCTGAACGTGTAACTCCATCCAAATCAATAGGAAATAACATTCCGAATGCTGAATTTCCAGTTGAAATTGCTGGCGAATTTTCCATTAAATGTAAATCGTTCAAATCGATATTTTTAAACAATGGATTCTGATTGATTTTACATGATTTATAATTTGTTGTATTGGTAGTATTCAGCTCTGTTTTTAGCAAACAATGGTCAAATTCAAAACTAAAATTTGCGTTTGCATTTTTATCAAGAACTATCTCTTTTTCATTATTTCCATAAATAATACAATTTCCAAAAAATGCTTTTTCAAGTGGACGTAAACTAATTTTATCGATACCATTTTCGGTATATTTATAATAATTATTTAGAACCAAAGAAGGAGTTTGTCTGTAATTATAGTCCCAATAATTACCAATAGTTGTTTGATAAAACTCATAATATCCACCTATCGATAAAACTACAGCATGCTGTCCACAATTTGCAATAACAGAATTTGATACTTTCAATTTAGCACCTTGTGCAAAAATACCGGCAACGCTCATATTTTCGATAATGGTATTTTCGAGTTTTAAAGTAGGATTGGTATTAATATTTGTATCAATCTGAATACCAATACTTCCATTTCTAATAACAGCATAATTAATTTCATTATTAATACTTGCTCTCGATAGCCATATTTTCCCCCATTGTCCTGGCAAATCTTTATAATATTCATCAGAGCGACAACCCTGAATTTTAACCTTATTATTAATACTTCCATTAATTTTCAGACTGGCATTATCCAAAACCCATAAAATTGCATCGGTAGCCATATGTATTTTAGCTCCTTCAGGAATTACCAAAGTGCTATCACTGTCAATTACACATAAACCAAAAACTACATGAGGTTTATCTGTTGGCCATGGTATTTTGCAACCAGCAAACGAATATGTGATATAACTTCCATCATTAAAAGTGAGTTTCTTGTTAGGCACATGATAATAAGCATCCTGCCCCCATGCAATTAGTTTCACATCCTGTATATTTCCATTGGTTTCAAAAACAATCGAATCACTTACAATTAATGTATTATTCTGATTATTAGGATTAACTGTAACTTTAACA
>JAHEYQ010000037.1 GCA_023251515.1 Bacteroidales bacterium | reverse complement strand
ATCAAATATATTTTTTTTGCTCTATCCCCCTACAGGAAATTTTAATTATCAATAAGCTCCAATCAAGGTGTTTAACTGATTTTTAACTCTTTCTCGCTTTTCTTATGCAACTTGGGTTAAAGTGCAATCTTTCCACAACGAAAGAAATAATGCATTGTTTTCTTTTACAAAATTTTCTTTATCGTTGTTTTTATTTATATGTTCAATTGAAATTGCTTTTACATCTACTACTATTTGTCTGAGCAATTCAATATGTTCGGGTTTTACTCCTTTTGATTCAAGCGCGGCTTTGTTGTTTTCGCAAAGCTTAACCAGTGTAGTTACTTTGCTGTTGAAACCTTCGGAATCTGATCCGTTTATGCTTTTACGTATGCCTATAAAATCGAATTTGCTTGCTGCAACGTTTAGTTTACCTTCCAGATTTTTAACATTGCCTTCTATTCTGGTAATAAGCGGGCGGGCTGATAAGAGTTTATCTTTCAGTTTTTTTGAAATCAAAGCCAGTTCGCCAATAATTACAGATGAAGAAAATGTTTTTTCGACTGTTGTGATTTTTGCTTCTAAATCGGTAGCATACGAAGTTGTAAAATCTGTTGAATAGTCTTCGAAATCTGATTTGTTGTTTTTGTACTGAATACAAAGTTCAGTAGCCAGAGGTGCCAAATCCTCTATTCTGACAGGAATTCTTGTTTCTTTCATTTTTATAATTTTTATTGATTAACGCTTCAAAATTAAAAAATATTTTTTATTGTGAATGAAAAAACAATAGATTTTTTGTTAAAAAAAAGGGGGAGTTTTTAAAATTTACTTCAAATATGCTTTTAATCTGAATTTACTGCTACAAAAATTATGAAAATTATTTTCATAAACTATTTCTTTTTGTTTTTGCTTAGGTTTAACATGTCTTTCTCTTATTGAGATGAGTCGAATTTGCGGATTTATTTCAGATTTATAAACTCTATTTACTGTAGAAATAATATAATCAACAAAGCATTTGCTTGCGTAAAGTTGTCGAGTAACATTATCATTGCCTTTTTTTAATTCAATTAGCAAAACATATAATTCACTCCCTTTTTCAGTAAAAAGGATATAATCACAAAGAGAGGTAACATTTGGAACTCCTCTATTGAAAAATGGGAATAGGCCTTTTGGGAAATCTCTATTTGGTAAATTTTTATCAAATATATATGCTAAACACCTTTGTCCATCACTCACAAAATCAATAGACATATTAGCTTGGTCTTCCTTAAGTTTTGTAATTGTTTCTTCTCTAAAATAAATGTCAATAATATTTGAAATGTTTTCTATTTTACTCATTTGCTTTACCGTATTTAATAGTATAAAATAACTCTTCAGAAATTTTATTCTGTTTATCAATGGCATCGTCTATTGATGGCACCTCAAAACCAAATTTATCAACAATCATTTCTTTAACAATTAATTGTTTTGCATTTGATTTGGAATAATTAAAATAATAACAGCCAACATATTCTGGTGCAATAGCTTCTGTTGAATTATAAGAAAATTCTTTTGCTAAACTATCAACTCCATCATTTGTATTAGATATCATTATTAAATTATTAAATTCTCTTATAATATAATCGCTATGAGTGCTAATTAATAACCTGAAACCTCTATTTAATAATTTAGCAAATACTCTGGTTAAAATAATTTGACTATCCGGATGCAAATTCATTTCTGGTTCATCAATTATTATCAAATCACTTGTTTCAGCAATGTATTTCAAATAAAACACCAAACTTGAAAGTGTTTTTACTATTGAGGCTGTCATGTGAATTGGAAGGAGTTTCTTTTTATTGTTCTTATTGGAATTAAATTGTACATCACCATCTTTATTTACTAGTAAAGTACCATTTAATAAACTTTCTTCAATTTCAACAGCAACATTGTAGAATTCGCTTTTAGTCTTTTGAATATTGAGTAAATCATTAGAAACAGTTAATCCATCACGAATTGCTAAAGGATAACGATTTGAACTGTTTTGAATAAATTCAAAAGGATTAAGATTCTCCCCTTTTGAAAGCTTTTGCATTTGATCAACTAATATATTCCTGCTTATAGATAATTCTTTACTAAAAGTAAAAATAGAATTTCTTTCAACTGGAAAAATAACTGCATTACTAATAGGGTAAAAAGCTATTTTGTTAGCAATTACAGAAGTTAAAATTAATTCGAACATATCATTGTTTAATAGGTTTGAATAATCTTCTCCATCAAACATTTCGAGTTTAACTGTGTAACTGTTTTTTACTTTACTTAACTTATATTTATTCTGACTAACAGAAATAACTTCGTTAAATTCAATCATTAAAATCTTCTCTTTGCAAGTTTCATGTTCTGTTTCAAATGAAATCTCAAAATCCATGAATATTTGCTCAGCAAGCTCATCTGAAATGCCAAATATGGTATCAAGATTTAATTTTAAATCAGAAATTGTTTTATTTCGATATTCAAAAAACTGATCAACATTAATGACAAGTTCAAATCTACCATTTTCAATAAATTGAGGTAAGCTTATTTTTAAAGGATTTTTGCCAATTTTAATTCTTGTAAGAGCATATATAATGAATGCCATATATGTTTTACCTGTATTATTAGGTCCACTAAACAATGTTAGCGGTTTGTTTAAATCTATCTTTGCCTCTTTTATTGCACCTAATTCTTTAATCTGTATTTTCATTGTTCAGAAATATTATTTTGCAAATTTAATTTAAAAATCAATTTAAATTTACATATTTGTATCTATTAAAATATCACAATAGCTTTTAAAAACTATTCATCACCTCCATCACTCTTTCTTCCCTATCCTCTATTGCCATCTCCACTAAACGTTTAGCTGTTTCAATCAGTTGTTCTGATTGCTTTTTGAGATGGATATTTGTTTAATCTGATGTCTGCTTGTTTTCTTCTTCCATTTCCTGCTTTTGAAGCTGGTAAACTTCGAGTACCAAATCTTTTTGCTCATCGGTAAGCATATCCATAAGTTCTTTTACTTTTGCATTCAGATTTTGAACTGTTTCTTTAAGTTCTTCATTATTTTCAATTTCATTACTATTCTTTTGAAATAAATCTATTACCCGCATATACATGCATAATTGATTTATCATTTCATCGTCTAATTCGTTATCTTCCATATTAAATTTATTTTTATTATTTGATTTTAATTTACTTGATTTTAATATTCTATATTCTGAAATTCTCTGATTTCATTTCTGAATGATTTGTTTTCGTTAATAAACCCCATCATTTTATATATATTATTTGAATCAAATTCTTCGGTTAGCAGGTTTTTATGCTTGTCGTATAAATCTATCAGACAATCGCAGCCATTTTCGCTTAGAATTTTCTTAACTTCTTCGTTTTGTCCTATATCAGAATTCATAAAAGTACTTATTTTGTCTAAAGCAAAGTATTTTTTATCAAGCTTTTTCAATCCGGTGTTTTCCTCCAGAAGTTTAGCTTCTGGCGTGCCATTATTGGTAATAAACAAAAATGTTTTAATTATCAGTTTATTATCAATTATTTCAACAAGTAAATAACCCGTTTTTATACCAAATAAATCAAATTCTATAAAGACTTTTCCGTTAGGGTTGGTATAAATTTTAGGTTCTTTAAAACTCAGATTCAAAGCCAGATAAATATATTTTTCATTAATGCAATCAAGTCTTTCTTTAAGTCTGATAATAGCATGCGATTGTATGTAAACATCAATATCTTGGTCGGATAAATTCTTATTTATTAGCGATTGCTTAATTTTCACCCATTTAAAACCATTAAATGCGGAGAAACAATGTCCCAAACGAGTTATGGGACGATTTATATTGTCAATAATTATATGTTTAATATCAGCTTTATGATAATAAATATCGGCATAATTATAGGTTTTTCCATCAATATGATTGCCTTTTACCTGTCTGAACTGAAGATAATAATAATGTTTGCCAAAATCGGTAAACATAAATCCCAATGTTAGCAAGGCACACTGCATTTTCATAAAATAATCAGAAAAGATTTCAAAGTCTCTGCAAAAAACATTTAGCTCGTCTTTAATTATTCTTGCATAATCAAAATCCTCCGGATTAATATTAGCGGCCAGCAATCTTATTGAATTACCAATTGTATTAAATTCACTAATACTTAATATATTACCATATTTATTAATTGAAAGCGTAATATCTTTCATAAAATATGAAAGTTTATCAACTATTTCATTACGTATTTCAGAAGGAATAAGCTGCTGTGGTGCAGGAACTACTTTTAATTGTGTAAATCTGTTTTCGTAAGTAAGATCATATAAACTTTCGGGTATATGTTTACTGACTGTTTTGCAGGTAACAACATTTATAGTTTCTTTCAATGTCGCTATAAATTCTTTCTTATGATGAATCAGAGATAATTTTTGTTTTTGAAATTCATTAGCCTTTCTTTTTTTGTTTTTTGCCATAATAATTATTATTTTAAGATGACGAAATTAAAAAAAAATATTTAAATAGAAAGGCGAAAAAAATATTTTTTTAGCTCGAAACAATCCTTTATTTTACAATCATTTTACCCCTATCAATAGCCAAAGCACCCCCATTAAGCCTCAATTTAATCCTTATCAGCAATCAAATACAGAAATTTAACTGCAATGCAGAGCCATTTAGGGGCAATGCAAGACCATTTACAGGCAATGCAAAGCCATTTAGGGCTGTGCATACATATTTAGGGACAAAACATCGACTATAACGAACAAAGATTCCAAATAAAGGGCTGTGCATTTGACAAAAGGGGCGTGCATTCGTTTTTAGGAGCAAAACATCGTTTTTATGGACAAAACATTGATTATTGAGCAGGCTTCTCAAACAATTTTTTCTCAAATTATCGTTATAAACAAATAAATTATTAATTTTATCAAAAATTAAAATCTCAACATTGGACATATATAGCAAAAAACGGCGCTGGAAATGGATATTATTTATATCAGCATTAATTATTGTAGGCATTTCGTTATGGTACACCAATACTTTGGTGAAAAAAATAGCCACAGACGAGCGTAATAAGGTAAAAATGTGGGCAGAAGCCATTCAGCGAAAAGCCAATCTGGTAAACTATACCGATGAATTCTTCAAAAAAATACAGCAGGAAGAACGCAAAAAAGTAGAACTCTGGGCCGAAGCCTACAAAAAACTCATGAACCCCGAACTCAACGAAGATCTTACACTTTATCTCAAAATAATTTCAGAAAACAACAATATCCCCGTAGTTGTTACCGATAAAGATTATAGAATTCAACAAACAAGAAACACCGAATTCAATCCCGATACTGTAAAAATACTGCAAGGCGAACTTTTAGAGGAATATTCACGTTTCGAACCTATTCGCTACAGCGAATACAATGTTGTTACCTTTCTTTTTTACAAAGAATCAAAACTTTATACCGGATTACGCAATGTTCTTAACGATCTTATCAAATCTTTTTTCTCCGAAGTACTCGACAATTCACTTTCCGTTCCGGTAGTTGTTATCGACAGCCTTAATCAAAACCTTATAGCATCAGGCAATATCGATCAACGTATTTTAAAAGACTCTGTAACACTCAAACATGCCCTCGACAATATGGCTTTTGAGAATACACCTATCGAAATTAACCTGATAGGAACCGGCAAAAAATTTATTTATTACGAAAATTCATATTTGCAAACCCAACTAAGGTATTATCCATTAATACAATTTATTATCATCGGATTATTTTTATTTATCTCCTATTTTTTATTCAGCACATCGCGCAAATCGGAGCAAAATCAGGTTTGGCTCGGCATGTCGAAAGAAACCGCACACCAGCTAGGCACACCTTTATCTTCACTTATTGCCTGGTTGGAGATGCTTAAGCTCAACAATATAGACAAATCAATGACCGATGAGATAGAAAAGGATATTCACCGTCTGGAAACCATTACCATGCGTTTTTCAAAAATCGGTTCCGAACCCGAATTGGTAAAAGAAAACATAGTAGAAGTTACACGCAAAGGAATTTCATATCTTATTACCCGTTCGCCCAAAAAAGTTAAATATATTATCAATCTTCCTGAAGATAAAGAAATTATTATTCCATTAAACTCCCATCTTTTCGACTGGGTTATCGAAAATTTGTGTAAAAACGCCATCGATGCCATGGGTGGCGAAGGCGAAATAAGACTCGATTTGTTTGAAGATGACAAATTTGTGTATATCGACATCAGCGATACTGGAAAAGGCATTCCAAAACAAAAGTTTAAAACCGTTTTTCATCCGGGTTTTACCTCTAAAAAACGAGGTTGGGGTCTGGGATTGTCATTATCAAAAAGAATTATTAACGAATACCATTCGGGCAAAATATTTGTAAAAAATTCGCAGCTCAACAAAGGCACTACATTTCGTATCATGTTAAAAAACAAAGCCTAATGGCCGGAATTTATCTTCACATTCCGTTTTGTGCAAAAAAATGTCATTATTGCAATTTCTTTTCGCTGGCATCGCAAAAAAATATGGGAGCATTTATCGATGCCTTGTGCCATGAAATTGAATTACAAAAAGATTATCTGCAAAACGAAGCTATTTCTACCATCTATTTTGGAGGCGGAACACCGTCTTTATTGCCAACTGAATATTTAAAACGCATTTTAGATCAATTAAATGCAAACTTTCAGATAGAAAAAGATGCAGAAATAACGTTGGAAGCTAATCCTGATGACTTGAACTTCGAAAAACTCCGACAAATTTCTGAAACTTCAATCAACAGACTAAGCATTGGAATTCAATCGTTTGATGATGAGGATTTAAAATTCCTCAATCGTTCGCATTCGGTACAGCAAGCATCTGAAGCAATTTATAATGCCCACAAATTGGGATTAAACAATATTTCTATAGACCTGATTTATGGAATTCCGGGCTTAAATGACGAAAAATGGAAACAAAATATTGATAAAGCCATTGCATCAGGAGTACAACACATTTCAGCATATAGCCTTACAGTTGAATTAAATACAGCTTTTGATTTGTTTATTAAAAAAGGCAAAATAAAAGCCCCTGACGAAGAAGCATCTCTCAGACATTTTAATATATTAACTGAACAAATGGCCAAAAATTCCTTTGTTCATTACGAGATTTCCAATTTTTGCAAGCAGGAATTTTATTCAAGACACAACAGCAATTATTGGAAACAGCAAAAATATTTGGGTTTGGGACCATCTGCACATTCATTCAATTTGAAATCGCGACAGTGGAATATAGCTAATCTTCAACAATATATACAAAGTATTCAAAAAGGGGATATTCCTTTTGAAAAAGAAGAATTAAGCATTAAACAACGTTACAACGAATACGTTATGACGGGGCTAAGATGTATTTGGGGAGTAAACTTAGATTATATTTACAGTGAGTTTGGTGAAAAATATTATTTGTATTTAATCAATAACTCAATAGAATATATTAATAATCAATTCATAGCACAAAATAAAAACATATTAACTCTTGCTTCAAAAGGCAAATTTTTAGCAGATGGTATCGCTGCAGATTTGTTCTATGAGTAAATACAGAAAAAAAAATGCCTTTTCTGTTTATCCGAAAAGGCATTTTTTTTCTTAAATAGAATTAGTGAGTAGCTCCTTTGTATTTTATTTTTTCACCGGCTGATTCAACAATTTTTCTCATATACCAATCTGGTAAACCAGGTTGCATAGGGAAAGCAGGCTGCGTATAACCATTATTGATAAACTTACCGTCTTTTTCCTTCTTGATGTTACCATCAACATATTTAACAATCAAGTATTCATATAATTCTCTCCATTTGCGTTGGGTAACATTAGCCTGATTTAAAGAGAAATCAGTTAACATTGCAATTGCTTTGGTTTGATCTGTTTTGTATAACTCTTCAGCTTTTTTGTCAACAACTGCAATGCCGTCAACAAATCTTTTTTCAAGTTCCGATTGTACTTTCTGAACATCTTTTATCATAACATTGTAACGTGTATAACAATAATTAGACACCTGATTGAAAACCCAGAAAGCAGCTGTATGAGAATATTTCAACATATTGCCGTTACCAACTTCAAATGGATGAGGTATCTTATTTATACCACAATACATAGGTACATAAACAGTAGTATAAGTATCATCAACACCAAACCATAAAATACCACCAATTTGATTTGGCAACCAACTTCTTGATTGAGCTACAAAAGAAAACCCGGTTTGTTGTGTAGAAATTGCTCTTTCGTGTAAGTATGAATTACCATCAACTTTCCATGTCATTGGTCTCCATCTGTATGGATTTTCGTAAGGACCAGCACCCAAATCTTTTGTCATATCTAATGGAGTTCCCTCGTAATGATCTCTCATCATACCAATTACATCTTGTAAAGAAAGTTTTTGATCAGGTTTTACCCACAATGGCATACGATGAGTTAAATTATCACCTTTTGCATAATCAATATAGTTAGCCATCTCTTTACACACTTTATTAAATCCTGCCCAAACTCTGGCTTCACTAAAACGTGCACCACCAAAATCTAAAGGAGCATAAATATCGGAAAAACTAAAATCAGCATCTTTGCCATTAAAATATTTTTTCTGACGTGCAAAAGATATAACATCATAAGCATAAACGATTTCAACACCAGGTAAAAATATTTTAGCTAAGTTCTTGCTCGAAATAGATGTTTTTCCATTTTCTAATGGGAAAGTAGTGATTCTTGCATGATTAGCATGTCCTGAAATATAACCATCAGGAATACGACGAGCTACCCAAACAGCACCTTTGCTATATTGTTTTGAATCAATTTTACCATTAACATATACGGGAGAACCTTTTCCAATGATTTCAAAAATCCATACTTCATTAGGGTCTGATATTGAAATAGATTCACCAGTACTATAATATCCGTATTCTGCTACCAGTTCAGCCATAACTTTTATTGCTTCACGAGCAGTTTTAGCACGTTGAAGAGCTAAATACATCATACTGCCATAATCAATTATACCGGTAGTATCCTGCAATTCTTCACGACCAGTGTAAGTCGTTTCACCAATAGCTACTTGATATTCATTCATATTGCCAACAACAGAAAAAGTATGCAGAACCTGTTTTATTTTCCCTAAAGGTTTGCCAGTATCCCATTCAGTTATATCCATCATGGTACCTGCTGCATAATCAGCTGCTGGTCTGTAATAAAGTTCTCCATACAATGTATGAGAATCTGCAGCATAAGTTATCATTGTTGAGCCATCCTTTGATGCTCCTTTTGTAATTAAAAAATTGGTACAAGCTTGCGCATAATAGAAAATGCCTGATAAATAAGCTACTACACCAATAATTGCAATTAATCTGATTTTTTTCATATTTGAAATATTTGTTAGATTTCGAACTACAAACCTATGAATTTTTTTTAAATTATTAAGTTTCAATCTATATAAAAAATGCAAATTCAATGTTAAAATTTCATTAATTGCTGAAAACCTATAACTTAACACAAATAATAAAATATTCAATTTGGCTAAAATAATCGTATTTTTGTATTAAAATTAATAATATGCTTAACATTGCACTTTTTGGGCCTCCCGGAGCAGGTAAAGGAACTCAATCAGAGTTTTTAATTAAAAAATATAACTTATTTTATATATCAACAGGCGACTTACTTAGAAAAGAAATTACTCATAAAACAAAATTAGGCACTGAAGCTCAGGGAATTATTGCCTCTGGCGGTTTGGTTTCCGATGAAATTATTGTTCAGATTATCGAAAAAACCATAACAGATAATCCAGATTCTAACGGATTTCTATTTGACGGATTTCCCCGAACCTATATTCAGGCTTATATTTTAGAAGGTTTGATGCTGAAACTAAATACTTCACTTAATTGTCTGATCAGCATCAATGTAGATGAAGAAATTTCTGTAAAACGCCTCTTAGACAGAGGAAAAACTTCCGGGCGTTCTGATGATAATGAAGTTGTAATACGAAATAGATTAAAAGAATACAACAATAAAACTTTGCCAGTTTTGCAATTCTATAAAGATAAAGGTATTTATAATGAAATAAATGGAGAGCAAAGTATTGAGGATGTAAACTTTAATATTACCGAAATAATAAATAATGAATTAAGTAAAAAACTTTTGAACATTGTAATCTTCGGGTATCCAGGCTCAGGAAGAGGTTCTCAAGGCAAAGCCATTGCAAAAGCTTATGGGCTTGAATATATGGCAACCGGAGAAATGCTCGAACTAGAAATTATTAATAATACCGAAACCGGTATCCGAATACAAGAAATGTATGAAAATGGTCAATTGGTTCCAGATGAAATTGTAGTTCAGTTAATTGAAAAAAAACTTACAAATACAAAAGGCATTAAAGGATTTATTTTTAAAGGATTTCCAAGAACATTGGTTCAATCATATATCTTGGATGGCTTGCTTAAAAAACATGGATCAAGTATTTCGAAAATTATTGAAATTGAGGTTCCTACCCTGGAACTTATCAAACGTCTGGATGAAAGAAGTAAAACAGACAAATGCATGCCTTATGATACCAGTACAGCCAAAATTGTACAACGTTTGCAAGAACATGAAACAAAAACAGTTCCTGTTATACAGAAATACAATCAGTTGCATGGTGTAAGTAAAATAAATGGACTAGGGGATTTTGATGAGGTTTATCAAAAAATTTCGTTCGAAATTGAAAATGGATTTAAAAATTTAAGATAAGCCCCTTTATTAAAAAACATTGATTGTTTTCGTTTATGCTTTTGAAATATTTCTTTTAAGACGCTCAAAAGTTGTCCTTTCTAATGCGGTATTTTTAAAAAAAGCCTTAAACTCCTTTTTTTCAAGCTTTTGCCAATCTTCATTGGTGAAATTTAAAAGATTTTTATCAATATCTAATTCATTAGTTGAATGTTGCTTTGCAAATTTTATATTCCATGGACAAACATCCTGACAAATATCACAACCAAAAATCTGATTATGTAAATCTAAATCTTCATCAAATTCAGGCTTATGTTCTATGGTTAGATAAGATATACACTTGCGTGCATCAAGAAGATAAGGTGCGATTAATGCATTTGTTGGGCAAGCATCTATACAACGGGTACAACTTCCGCATTTGTTTTCGACAGGCTTATCATAAATCAAATCTATATCAAGCAGAATTTCACCTATTAGAAAGAAAGAGCCAGCTTTTGGAACAATCAGACAGGTGTTTTTCCCTATCCAACCCAAACCACTTTTCTGAGCCCAAACTTTATCCATTACAGGAGCTGAATCACAAAAATTACGTGCATTTACTTCAATACCAATTAATTTTATAAATTCAATTACTTCAATCAATTTTGATTTTATTATATAATGATAATCTTTACCATAGGCATATTTTGCCAATTGATATTTGTTTTTATCTATCTTATCTTCAGGGTAATAGTTCAGCAAAACACTAATAACTGATTTTGCATTTTCTAATAATAAAACGGGATTAGTTCTTTTTTCAAAATAATTTTCCATATAATGCATTTCTGCATGATAATTATTCTTTAACCAAACTTTTAGAAAATCTGCTTCATTCTGTAGCATTTCAACTTTTGAAATACCACAAAATGAAAATCCGACTTCTTTTGCCTTTTGTTTAATGGCTATTGATAAATCTTCAATATTCATCAGAAATAACGATTAATCAAATAATTCTTTTGGTTTTCCCAATTTAATTTTACCTAAGTGTTTATATGCCATATCAGTAACTTCTCTTCCACGAGGAGTTCGCATCATATAACCTTCCTGTATAAGAAATGGCTCATAAACCTCTTCTATGGTGCCTGAATCTTCGCCAACCACAGTAGCAATTGTAGTTAATCCAACCGGACCACCTTTAAATTTATCAATAATGGTTGTTAGAATCCGATTATCCATTTCATCCAAACCATTTTTATCAACATTGAGGGCATTTAACGCATATTGAACAATTTTGATATCAATATTTCCATCACCTTTAATTTGAGCAAAATCTCTTACACGCCTTAACAGCAAATTGGCAATACGAGGTGTTCCACGGCTTCTATGGGCTATTTCACCTGCAGCTTCTTTACTTATACCAACTCGCAAAATTCCAGCCGAACGGGTAATAATTTGAGCCAAAATTGTAGCATCATAATATTGTAAACGCGAATTTATTCCAAAACGCGAACGCAAAGGAGCTGTAAGCAATCCCGAACGGGTAGTGGCACCTATCAACGTAAATGGATTTAAAGCAATTTGAACACTTCTGGCATTTGGACCGCTTTCAATCATAATATCAATTTTATAATCTTCCATAGCAGAATAAAGATATTCTTCAACTACAGGCGACAAACGATGTATTTCATCAATAAACAACACATCATTCTCTTCCAGATTTGTTAATAAACCAGCCAATTCGCCGGGTTTATCCAAAACGGGGCCAGAAGTTATCTTAATATTTACATTTAACTCATTGGCAATGATGTGCGAAAGAGTAGTTTTTCCCAAACCCGGAGGACCATGTAGAAGTACATGATCTAAAGCCTCACCTCTTTGTTTGGCAGCTTCAACAAAAATTTTCAGGTTTTCAACTACCTGAAATTGTCCTGCAAAACTATCGAAAAGTGAAGGTCGCAATGCCTTTTCATATTCCTTTTCAACACCACTAAGTTGTTGTCCACTAGCATCTAAATTTTCATTCATTATTTTAAAACTATTGAAATATTAAAAATCGTAACATTTTTTTTTCTTAAAACGTATAAATTGTAAAAAAATATTATAATTTAGCTAAATTAAATAATAATCATTAAAAATCGGATATTATGAAAGAAATAATTGTCGCAATTGATTTTTCTAAAGGATCTTTATATGCATTAGAACTTGCTATTGATATTGCTAACAAAACCAATGCCAATATTATGATGGTTTGGGTTGACAGTCAAAGTGACTCAGATTCTGAACATTTTTCTTCTGGAAATGAAGTAAGAAATGATGCAAAAATACATATTGAAAAGATTCAGGAAGACTATCAAAAGAAATTAGTGAATGGCACACTAAGCTATAAGCTTCGCAAAGGAAGAGTTTATAGCGAAATTGCTAATCAGGCAAAATACAATGACGCTGATTTGATAATTGCAGGAACTCATGGTGCATCTGGTTTCGAAAAAATGTGGATGGGTAGCAATGCATTCCGTATTGTAACATATGCTCCGTGTCCTGTAATTACTATACGTTATGGATTTAACTTCAATAAGCATCTGGATAAAATTATTTTACCAATAGACAGTTCGACAGACACACGTCAAAAAGTACCTTTTGCATGCAAAATGGCTCAGTATTTTGATGCAGAAATTCATATTTTAGGACTTTACACAACAACTTTAAAAGCAATAAGACGTAAAGTTGACACCTATGTTGGTCAGGTTGAACATTATATGGATGAAAATCATACCAGATATGTTACAAATTTTATGGAAGCTGATAACATTACAACTACTACCATTGAATATTCTCAGCAAGTAAATGCAGACCTTGTGGTTATAATGACCGAACAGGAAAAAACTGCAGCCAATTTCTGGTTAGGACCTTATGCACAGCAAATGGTAAACAACAGTCCTATACCTGTTTTAAGTATTCAACCTGTTGAAATTAATAATTCAGCAAGATAACATTTCATGAAAAAAATATTTTACTTTTTATTTTTTATGCTAATAAGTGTTAGTCTTAATGCTCAGAAAAACCAAGGGAAGCTTGAAACAATTCAGGATGAAAAGGTTGATGAACTTTTAAGTAAACATTTAAAAGTAAATGAAATTTCAAATACCATTTCCGGATTTAGAATAAATATTTTTTTTAAATCCGGAAATAATTCAAAAGCTAATGCTTATCAGATAAAAACTACTTTTAACACCAAATATCCTGGCGTAGAAGCTTATGTAGTTTATGAAGAACCAAACTTTAAAGTTAAAGTTGGCGATTTCAGAAATAGAATGGAGGCTAGAGGCTTTCTACTTCAGATAAAAGGCGATTTTCCTGAAGCATTTGTTATTAAAGATCAGATTAACTATCCATTAATAGAACAATAAAAAAGGCCCTTGTAATTTGCAAGGGCCTTTTTTTATACCAACTTCTTCTTTTCCAATATATCATAAAAAAATTTCTTATACGTATCGCTTATAGGAAGAGTTCTCTCCCCAATTTTAATACGGCATCTTTCTACACTCTCTATTTTATCAAGCGATACAATAAATGACTTGTGAACTCTGCAAAATTGTCGTTGAGGTAACATTTCTTCCATTGATTTGAAATTTTGCAAAGTCATTATCTTTTTTGATGGCGTTACAATTCTTAAATAATCGCCCATGCCTTCTACATACAGAATTTCAGAAAATCTTATTTTCTCCATTCTAAATTCGGTTTTCACAAAAAAGAATTCATCATAAGGCAATGAATTTGTGTTTGTTATTGTATTATTCTTTAAAACTTTATCAAATTGTAATTTTTCATAAGCTTTATCAACAGCTTTCAAAAATCTTTCAAATGAAATAGGTTTTAAGAGATAATCAACTGCATCCAATTCAAAACCTTTAATTGCATAATTATCATAAGCAGTTGTGAAAATTACCAAAGGTTTTTGTTTCAGTATATTAAGTAATTGAATTCCTGTTAATTCTTCCATTTGGATATCTAAAAAAAGCAAATCTACAGAATTATTTTTCAGGTAGTTAAGCGATTCCAAAGCATTGTCGAAACAGCATTCTAAATTCAAAAAAGGAATTTTTTGAGCATAATCTCTGATAATATCTAATGCCAGAGGCTCATCGTCTATTGCTAAACAATTGATTTTCATATATTTTTATTTAATTTAATTTTTAATATTATTTTATATTGCAAGTCTGTTTGATTGATTTCTAATGTATGATTATTTGGATAGATTAATTCCAATCTACGCTTTACATTTATCAAACCTATTCCTTTTCCGAGATCCTTGCTGAATTGATTTGATTTGTTGTGATAATTAACAACCTTAAAGTCTAATAATTCATTTGATATCAATAGTTGTATTTCAATACCTGGTGTATTTATATTTTTTGCACCATGCTTAAAAGCATTTTCAACAAAAGGAATCAAAAGCATCGGACTAATATAAATATCTTCAATATCTCCTTCAATATTGAACCTGACAAAATCCTTACTTTTCAGTCTAAGTTGCTGCAATTCTATAAAACTGTGTAAATAAATTATTTCCTTTTTTAATTCTACCTGATTTACATTGCTTTCATAAAGCATATATCGCATAATTTCCGACAAACGCATTACAGCTGTAGGTGCATCATCAGATTTCTGATAAACCAGTGAATATATGTTATTTAAAGTATTGAACAGAAAGTGAGGATTAATTTGTGAACGAAGCAAAGCAATTTCCCCAGCTTGCTTTTGTGTAATCAACTCTGTTTTTTGCTTTTGATTCTGAAACCAACTGATGGTAAACTGAGTAAATGAACCATAAAGACTTAATACCAAAGTAGTTCTAAATTCACTTATCACATCCAATGTTTCAATTGTAAGCTCTTTTTCAGGAATTAATAAGATATATTTGTCATAAATATAGAATATTACAAATTTTAATAATGTAAAGGCTATTATTGAAACAGCTCCAAACATAAAGCTAAGCAAATGCTTATTTTTTAATTTCAGAAATGTTGGTATCAAAAACAAATAGAAAGTATAAAAAATACTTGCATGAAATAAAATATTCAATGGAATCATTGGTATATAAAAAGGGCCCATTTTTTCACGATAGAAAAATAGTGGCATAAACTCAGGATATAAAAGATATATCCACAAAAGAATATGAATAGTTATAATGTATTTCCTTTTCATTCTGTTTATTTATAATACAAATATAAATATCAAATTTCCAATATAATAATTAATTATTCAAACGCTGTTTAATCTAAGTTGAAAACTATTTTTTGATCGTTATATCAATGTTTTCTTTTAAAAAAAGCTCCGATAAATACCGGAGCTTTAAACTAAACTTAACTAAAAATGAGAATTCTGTGAGAACTCATTATTTTAAATATGGTTATTCTGACTGATATTTGAAAGTGAACTTATAATAGAAAGTTTTTCCAACTAATTCACTTTCATCATCAATTTTTAATTTTTGAAGTTCTGTTTTTACATAATCCAAAAACAAAACATCAACACAATTAATCTGATCTACAATTACTTTGCCATTTTCAGAAATATTAAATTTTACCCATACATCAGCAGTAAGTTTATCTTTCATAGCAAACTCTGGGTAAACAATTTTATTAACAATAGAATGTTTAAATGCAACACTATCGTTTTCAGCATAATTTGATTTTATGCCCATTATTATTAAAAATAATGTTATGAATATAATTTTTGTTTTCATACCTTAATGATTATTAATTTTATACAAATATATTTCGCAAATAATTGTAATAAAAGTTTAATCTATAAGATTTTGATTCTGATAGATGAAATCATAATTAATTACCATATACTGGCTTTTCAGAAATCAGCTAGCATTACAATCATCAATCTGATATTGTGATTATTGCGATAAAAGCTTAAAAAAGAGAGATTATATGTTTGAATAATCAATACGGGCGTGATAAATATTTACCAGATTTTTCTTTAAAATCTTTTTTATTTTTTCAATATCTCGAAAAGTAATATTTGAATTTATAAATTGATTCGTTTTAATTTGACCATCAATAATATAATCAACCAGAACACCTATTTTATTTTCATCCGGCATTTTTATACTTCTCGATGCAGCCTCTACCGAATCAACCATCATTAAAACCGCAGTTTCTTTTGAAAACGGGACTGGACCACGATAGGTATATGCTTCATCATCAATCTCTTCTTCAGGAAACTCATTTTTATGTTTTTGATAGAAATATTCTGTTTTTCTCGTTCCGTGATGCGTTCTGATAAAATCAATTAATTGCTCTGGAATTCGATATTTTCGAGCAATTTTAATGCCTTTTGTTACATGGCTCAAAATAATTTCAGCACTTTCATCATACGACAATTCATCATGTGGATTTACGCCAGTACTCTGATTTTCTATAAAATACATTGGCATATCTATTTTGCCGATATCGTGATACATGGCTCCGGCTCTTGCCAGCAAAGCATTTCCACCAATTTCAAAAATTACTTCTTCCACCAGATTTGCTACTTGCATCGAATGTTGAAAAGTACCAGGCGTTTTTGTTGCTAGTTCTCTTAATAATTTCGAATTTGTATTCGATAATTCCATCAAAGAAACATCGGTTACATAGCCAAACATTTTCTCAAAAATAAAAATTAATGGATATGAAAACAATGTTAGTATAGAACTAGCAGCAAACATAGCAAAAACCTTTATTGAATCATGTTCAATACGACCTTCCTGAATTAGAGATAAACCAATATATATCAATGAGTAAGTAATAAAAATATACAATGAAGTAAGAAAAAACTGAGCTCTTTTTTCAAGATTAACAACACTTATTATTGTAATAATTCCTGTAATCATTTGAATAAAAACAAATTCAAAACTATTTGGAGCTAAAAACCCAATTAAAATTATAGTAACTAAATGTACAAAAAGTGCCAATCGGGTATCGAAAAATACACGGATTATAACTGGCACCAAACACAAAGGAATAAGGTAAATATAGTTGGCATCAGACTTGATAACCAAACTGGTAATAAATACCATTACAAAAATTACCAATAAAAGAAATAATACTTTTTTATTATCTGCTAAAATATCTTTTCGAAAAGCATTTAAAAATAAAATTAGTACAATAATAGAAATTGATATCAAAATCAATTGTCCTATCAATATTTTATAATACCTTGATGTTGTGAGAATTTGAGATTCGTATTCTTGCTTTATTGATTGTAAAATCTGAAATTTTTCGTCAGTTATCAAATCTCCTTTTGAAATTATTCTTTGTCCATTTTCTATCATTCCAATAGAGGTTGAAATGTTTGAAATTAAATTTTGTTTTTCTTTAATAGTTAATCCTTCATCATATATAACATTTTGAAATATAGATTTTTCAAGTAAGTTAATTAAAATGTCTTTATGATCAGATTTGTAATTTTCAAATTTTTCTTTTATATAATTATCAGCAGAAGCAACACTAAAAAAGGTTTTGAGTTCTTTTTCTTCTGCAACATTATTTTTTATTACAATTACATCAAAATCAGATTCTTTGTTCTCAATTTGGGGTACAGATTCAATAATTCCTGATTTCAATAATGAATCGAAAACCATAAGAGAAAATTCAAAATCAGCTTTTGTAATAATCTCATTATCTGAAGTTAAATTTGATTTTTGTTGTTTTAAAAGCTTTAATTTTAATTCATTTCGCTTAACCTGATCTGATTTTAAATCTATTTTAAAATAAGGTTTAAAATCCCTTATTAGTTTATCCTTCTCAATTTCAACATCTTTTTCTGATTTTGAAATTGCAAAATCAAATGGAGCAAATAAATCATCATTCATCCAGTATTTACCTTTACTGAATTCGAATTTAAAAGTTTCTTCTTTCGGAAATAGTGAAAGCAAAAGCGTGATACTCAATCCGAAAAGGAATAATTTATAAAGATTTGCGTATTGATTTCTGAATTTCTGTAAAAGATTAATCATAAGCTGATTTTTCAACGAAATTACGTTTTTTAATTTTTACTACAAAATAAAATTAGGATGCTATTTCACTATTCAAATTTTTGAGTATTTCATTTACATCTTCCTCTGTGGCAATAAGTTTCGATTTGCAAATTTTAATTAAAACGGCAGCTCTTTTTACTTTTTCCGATAACTCGTCAATTGAAACTTCAGCTTTTTCCAGTTCATTTACAATTATTTGCAATTCTTCAAACGCTTCTGTATAGTTTATTGTTTCACTCACCTGTATTTTTTTTTATTTTTTTTACTTTACTAATAATTTCACCATCAGCAACAATATTGGTAATTATATCATATTCAGATATTTCAGATGTTTTATTTATCAATTTTCCATTTTTTAATAAAATTGAATATCCACGTTTTAATATATTTTCAGGATTTAATAAGTCAATATTTTTTTCAATTGACAGTAATTTCATGATATTGATATTCTGATAATTAATACATAATCTTTTTAAATTTTCATAAATTTGTAAAATTTTGCTTTTCTCCTGTTGAAACTTATTTTTTGACGATTTTGCAATATTAACAGTTAATAAATTTATATTTTCGTAACCACCTTTTAGCATATATGAATAAGAAAATTTAAATTGTTTTATAAGATTTTCAAAGTTTTGATTTTCAGAAGTAAGCATTCTATTTGAGATCTCTATTATCCTGTCTTCAGCATTTTTAAGCGGAATAGAAAAATTATGAAATTTTTGAATCAAAAAATCAGCTAATTCAGTAGGTGTTATAGCATTATAAAAAGATACCATCTCGCTAACCGTTTCATTTGTAGAATGCCCAATACCGCTAATAATTGGTATTGGAAACAATGCGATTTCTTTTGCTAACTGATAATTATTATAAGAAGACAAACCAACTTCTCCACCTCCGCCTCTGATAATAGCTACTGCATCAAAGTGAGGAAGTAGTTTTTTAATGTTATTTAACTGATTGACAATTGATTCAACAGATTTTTCACCTTGAAGCAATGATGGAAACAACATATAAAAAAATTTATAATTCCATGGATTAGAATCAATTACTTTTTTAAAATCAGAAAATCCCTTACTGGTTTCTACTGAAATAATTGCAATTCTTTTGGGTAAAAATGGAAATTTTAATAACTTATTGTTATTAAAAATACCTTCTTCCTTAAGTTTGATAATCGAATTTTGTTTTTCCTTTTCCAGCTCTCCAAGTGAAAAAAAAGGGTCAATATCAATGATTCTCAAACTTAAACCATGAACCTGATCGTATTGAATATAAGCACATAACAACACTGAAATTCCATCTTTTAATGGTTCTTTCAGTATTTTGATGAACTTGGAATTTATTTTCTGATAATCAGATTTCCATAAATTTGCCCTAAATTGAGCTAGAATTGTACTTCCTTCTTTTTCAAGCAAATCAGGATAACAATGTCCTGAATGTGGATAATAATTAAGTTTATTAATTTCCGTTTTAATCCAATAAGAACTTTGATAACGTTCTGAAATTGTTTTCTGTATGCTCAGACTTACTTCTCTGAGCGAAAAAACTTTTCTATCATTTATAATTTCAGACATCTATATAAAAGTTAACTTTATTTTTGAAAAAGATTTTTATACTTAAATCAATATATTACAATTGTTTATACGTATAAATAATTGCTTCAATTTGTTTAAGTAAATCACGTTTTGGTTTTTTTGGTGAATATAAATAGCCATCAATCATAATGATACGATTGTTTTTTTCATCTACAAAAGTATAATTAATAAACGGACCTCCCATAAAATCATTTTCCAGGCACCACAAACCTCTTGTTTCAACTGCATACAAACCATTGAAATTGATTTCTTTAGAAGTAATTCCAAATCTTTTTTCTGTTTTCATATAAGAACCATCAGTCGGTCCCGGAATCCATTGTTTTGTGAGAGAATCACGTACGGCTATAATATGCTTGGAATCAAGGTCCTTTTTATCTTTATAAGGGAAGGTGTAAATTATTATACCCTGACTGAAGTCTTTTGCTTCCTTACGAATCCATGAAAAGTCTTTTGTTTTCTTAGAAATACTAAATTCAGACGGGAAAGTCATATCAAAAGCATAAGTATTTCTAATATGATTTTTTATCTCAACTTTTTCAACTGCTTTAAATGCTGTATTAATCCGATTTCTTTCCAATTCATTAAAAGCACCCAGCATCAATTCCTTTTTTTCTGCAAAAAGTTTAAAAAATGCAGCATTATTTGGAGCAATTATATTGAAAATCAGTTGAGGTTTTGATTTATAATCTTTTAGTATCTCCAGTTTTGATTTGCTTGTATCGTTAATATTAATCATAATAATATTTCTATGTGCTTGAAACATATCTGTATTTTCAAATGAAGAAAGTGGGATATAAGGCAAAGTAAATAAAGGTTCCGGCTGATTTAAACCTTCTTGTTCACGCATAAAAAAAGAACGTAAACTATCACCAATTTCACCATCCATTTTAGCTTTATCAATTACTACAAGAATTTCGCAGGTTTTTCCAGAAGATGAGGGTTTCCCTTTAGGATTTGTAGTACAAGATGATAATATAACTAAAATTATTGCAAAAAGCCCTATATATTTAGGGTTGATTTTTAAGATTCTCATATTGATTGTATTTTTATAAAGTTAACTATTTGAACGTATTGCATCAACTGGATTTAAACGTGAAGCAGAAAAAGCAGGAATAAAACCTGATATTAAACCGATTATAAATGAAACACCTATACCTAAAAAGATATTTCCGAAGGTTAAAGTTAATTTAAAATCTAAACCGTAGGTAACTATAAGAGTTCCAATGAAAATTATTATCAATCCTAAAACTCCACCAATTAAAGATAAAAAGATAGCCTCGAAGAGGAATTGCAACAAGATAAAATAATTTTTTGCACCTAATGATTTTTGAATACCTATTTGGTTAGTTCGTTCTTTTACAGATACAAACATAATATTTGCAATGCCAAAGCCGCCAACAATCAGCGAAAAAGCTCCGATTATCCAACCTATAATACTAATGGTGCTGAAAATTCCTTCGAAGCCTTTGGTTATCATACTCATTTCATTTATTGCAAAATTATCTTCAGCAGAAGGTTTTAATTTTCTAACAGAACGCATAATTCCAGTTAGTTCATCTTTAAGCTCTTGATTACTCACATTTTCTTTAGCTCTAACTATAATTGACGGATCATTTTGCTCAGATTCCAAATCTAAAACATTTCTGGCAAATAAAATCGGAACCATAACTTGTTTATCAGCACTTTGACCAAAAGTATCTTCCCCTTCTTTTTTAAAAACACCAATTACAGTAAGTTTTCTTCCAAAAACTGTAATTTCTTTACCTATCGGATCATTATTTCCAAAGAGGTTATCAGCAATATCTCTTCCGATTATTGCTACAGCTCTTCCTCCTACTGATTCATTTACAGCAAAATATCTTCCCAGCTCAATATTCAGCGACATTACTTTATCATAATCTTTTGACACCGCTAAAATAAGTGCATTTGCTATACTATTGCTTTTGTATTTTACTGTCTTTTGCGTTGCTGCATAAAAAGTAGCAGCATGAAAAGCATCACTCTTTTTCTCAATTTCTGTTAATTCGCTGATTTTAGGTACTGGTCTGTTCATGTATTTCCACCATGGATAATCGCTTCCAAAAGCCCATGGCCATTTTTGGATAAATAAAACATTATCGCCTAAAGCATCTATACTGGTTTTTATCTTATTTTCCATCGAATCGAAAACAGTAAAAACTGAGATTATTGAAAAAATACCGATTGTAATACCCAATAACGTTAAAATAGTACGAAGTTTATTTACAATTATTGCCTGAAAGGCAAACAGATAGCTTTCGCGGAATAATTTTATAAAAATCAGCATTTTATTATTCATTTTATTTTTTTTATAATGTTTATAAAAAACAAAGTGTAAAATTAGTATTTTAAAATATAATTATCAAGAAATTATAATTATTATTCTTTATGTACGTATATTTCTATAAAATAGTATTCAGTTTTTAAAATATATTTGAATTATTATCAACACAATATCATTTTAAATTATAAAAAAAGCCTTCCGGTTCACGGAAGGCTTTTTCATATGAAATATAGTTTTATTCAACAATATTCATTTCTTTAATCAGATTTTGTGCATTTGCATATTTATCAATGATAAACAATACATATCTAACATCCATACAAATTGTACGTTGCAATTCAGGTTCAAAAGCAATATCTCCACTCATTGCTTCCCAGTTTCCATCAAAAGCAACTCCGATTAATTGGCCATCTCCATTAATTACTGGGCTTCCTGAATTACCTCCAGTGATATCATTAGTGGTTAAGAAGCAAGTAACTATATCACCATTACTAGCATATCTGCCAAAATCTTTTTTGGTATAAAGTTCTTTTAATTTCGCCGGAACGATAAATTCATCATTTGTCGGATCCTCTTTTTCCATCACACCTTTAAGTGTTGTAACAAAATCATAATGAATAGCATCTGCAGGATAATAATCCAAAACTTTTCCGTAAGTCATTCTCATTGTAAAGTTTGCATCAGGATAGAATTTTTTGTTTGGTTGCATTTCGCGTAAAGCTGCTGAAAACAATCGTTTTGCTACACTCAATTTGGTATTTATTTCTTTTAATTCTGCATTGCTTTTTATAAAAGAAGTATAGATACTCATTGTAACTTTGTTGATTAAATCTTTTTTAAATTTTTTAGCATTTGGTTTTTCTAAAAATTTATTGAAAGATTCTAAAGATGCAAACATAGAAGTTTTGAAAGCATCGTCAGTAAATTTCTGGATATCACCTTTATATTCTTTATCAATAAATTCAAAGATATCGGGTAACAACTCTTTAGGTAATTCCTTGCGATACATTTCTAATCCAGTTGCAAATAATTTTTGTTCTGTACCTGGTTTTGTATCTTTATAAAGTTCTTTTGCAACTTCTTTATAATCATCATATGCTTCTGCTTTTGTATCTTTCTTTTCCATTAAAGCAGACATTCCCATTGTTTGTAATGGCAACAACATGGTTTTAGAACTCATGAGCAATCCTTGGAAAAACCATAAATTCATTTCTGATTTTTTCGCCATTTGTTGACTATAAGCATTTTGCATATCTTTAACAACACTGCCATATTTGGCTATTCTTGTAGGGTCAGCATTAATCCAGGCTTCAAGTTCGTCTTCTAGTGCTTTCTTTTTATCATAAACTTTCAAGCGTTTTAGACCACGGCTTTCACCAATTTTGTTTTTCCAAACATTGGCAAATTGTGCATAAGTAGTTGCATATTTGATTCTTGTATCAGCATCAGC
The DNA here is from genome assembly GCA_023251515.1 of Bacteroidales bacterium. Taxonomy (GTDB): domain Bacteria; phylum Bacteroidota; class Bacteroidia; order Bacteroidales; family JACABE01; genus JACABE01. The sequence continues at coordinate 25,697 of JAHEYQ010000037.1, read as the reverse complement.
ATCCATATCTTTTTTCATAACTGGAAGCATTGTATTTCCAGCTGTAATAATTGCAGGATTAGCTTGCTCTATTGTTGATTGAATTCCAAAAGAAGTCATATAACGTTCGGTACTTCCCGGATAACCCCAGATCATAGCGTAATCGTTTTTCTTCTTCTCTTTAATACTAATAGGTAATGCATGTTTAGGTACCAAAGGCACATTATCTTTTGAAAATTTTGCAGGCTTTCCGTCAGGAGCAGTATAAACTCTGAACATACTGAAATCACCAGTATGACGAGGCCACATCCAGTTATCGGTATCACCGCCAAATTTCCCTATGGCCGATGGAGGTGCTCCAACCAAACGAACATCTTCATATACCTCATATACAAACATATAATACTCATTGTTATCAAAAAAACCTTTGATTTCAACAGTATATTTTCCTTTTTCTGAAGCTTCTTTTTTAAGCTTTTCAATAACTTTATTTACAGCAGATCTTCTTGAAGAATTTGACATTGTATCAATTACATTTTCCAAAACCTTTTTAGTTACGTCTTCCATACGAACTAAAAATGTTGCTGTTAATCCTTCTGTTGGAATTTCTTCAGCTTTTTTATACGCCCAAAATCCATGAGTCAAATAATCATGTTCAACTGTACTATGTTTTTGAATTGCCTCATAACCACAATGATGATTGGTTAATAATAATCCTTCTTTAGAAATAACTTCGGCTGTGCAAAAACCTCCGAAATTAACAATAGCATCTTTTAAACTTGAATGATTGATACTATATAATTCTTCGGCAGTAAGATGAAGACCCATTTTTTGCATATCAACATAGTTGAGTCTTTCTAAAAACATTGGCAACCACATGCCTTCATCTGGTGGATTAATGGCACGAGCCGACAAAGAAAATGATCCTAATCCAATAGAAATGAACAGGATGAGAAGAAATTTTTTCATGTTTGAATATTTTTTAATTACTAAATTAAGTTTATACAAAATTATATAAATGAACTGAAAAAGAACAGTTAATAATACCTAAGGTTTGAATTATTCGATGAAATCTTATTTTAACCTGTCAGAAAGTATTTTTATTTCGATAAAAGGAGAAATATTTTCATAAATAATATTATACATCGCCTCGGCAATCGGCATATCTACCTGATATTTTTCATTAATTAAATGAATGCAATTTGTTGCATAATAGCCTTCTGCAATCATTTTCATTTCAAGCTGAGCTGATTTTACAGAATATCCGGCACCAATCATCGCACCGAAAGTACGATTGCGACTAAATTGTGAATATGCTGTTACCATTAAATCACCAAGATAACATGAATTTGTAAGCTCCCTATCAATCGGATGTACCTCGGCAATAAATCTTTCCATTTCCTGTAATGCATTAGATATCAATACTGCCAGAAAATTATCACCATAACCCAACCCTTTGCATACGCCGGCGGCAATGGCATAAATATTTTTCAAAACAGCTGCATATTCAGTTCCGTAAATATCATCTGAAGTTGAAGTTTTCACATATCTGCAAGCCAATGTTTTAGATACACTTTCTGCATATTCAGAATTTTGTGATGCGACGGTAAGATAGGTTAACTTTTCCAAAGCAATTTCTTCGGCATGTGAAGGCCCACTAACAATACAAATGTTCTGAAAATCAACACCAAATTGCTGATTAAAATAATCTGCAATAATTAAATTTTGATTTGGAATAATACCTTTTATTGCTGAAAGAACTTTTTTATTTTTTAATATTTCAGGTTTTAAGTTTCCTATAGCGTCGTTTAAAAAAGCAGCAGGAACAACAAAAAGCAAATGCGTTGATCTATCTATAATTTCTTCTATATCATTACTGATAAACAATTTATTAATATCAAATTCAACGGAACTTAAATAAATTGGATTGTGATGAAACTTTTCAACAGCTTCTTTAATTTCTGGTTCCCTAACCCACCAGTTTACACAATCTACGCTATTCTGAAGTATTTTAACCAAAGCAGTAGCCCAACTTCCACTCCCAATTACCGCATATTTTTCTGAGTTTTCCATTTATAGCAATTTTAATCTGCAAATTTACGGAATTTTTAGGAATGATTAATTCTGAATTTTATTTTCATTTTCATTGTGTATAATATTAATATACAGCAGCATATAAAATATAAAAAGGAATTTCAAAATTATTGCATTGGTTTCAGAAAAAATGATAACTTTGCTTTGTTAAATTATTACTTATAATTTAACTTTCAAGTTAATCTATTAAAACAAAGAAATATATTTTTCGTTTTAGATAGAAGCAACATAAAAAACAACTAAAAAACAAACATCAGAAAAATTTAAACATTATAATACAATAACTTAAACGATTTTATCAATGAGAAAAACCACTTATTTATGCCTTTTATTCATTTTGATTTTGGCAAATCCGTTTATTACAAAAGCACAATTTCAAATAAACTATGGAGTTGAAGAAGAAATTGAAGCATTAAAACAATCAACTCTCTATGTTATTATTGATCAGGATGATCATCAAAACAATCCGGAATATGCAAAAATTCTTAAAGAGAATTGGACTTTTTCAAAAGTTGAAGTAATTGAAAGCAGCGAATTTCCGGAATATTTAAAAGCGGGGTCTTATTTTCTAACATTAACAACTCGGTATCCTCAAGGATTTAATTTAGAAAAATCACCTGCAGCTTTGATCCATTTCTACTATAGCTTATGGACACCTTACAAAGAATATCTTGCAAAAATAAAAAAGAAAAATCCTAAGAAAATTGATTTTAGTGAATTAGCAAATACAATTGCAACTATTGATCTCGAATTTGATAAATCTGAATCATTTAAAGCTGAGGATGTGATGAGTGGAGAATTTTTCGGAAACGGATTGCCATTATATACAGGTTTAGGAATTTTTAAAAACTTTATTCAAGCATTTCAAACTAAACTAGAAACAAAAGTAAAAAATGTATATAAATTTGTTGAATTAAGAAATGCTGAAGAACTTAAAGAATTAAAAACAAATACTTTATATGTCCCTTCTACTTTTCTGACAGATAATTCAGGTTCATCTTTTTTGAGTTATACAAAAAATAAACGTCCGCTATTGGATTCCAAAGAAATATTTGAAGATTATAAATATAAATATCAGGTAGTTTCGCTTAAAGAGCTAAATGAGATGATTTTAAGCGATGAATTAATTTATTATATCAGCAAACCGGATCAAGTTACTGTAAATATTACAAATAGTAAAACAGGAGAATTGGTTTACCATTCATGGGTTAAAGAAAATGAAAAAACGTCAAAAAAAGACTTGAAAGAATTGGTAAAATATTTTAAAGAAAAGAAATAAATCTTTCTCTTAAAGCAATGTATTTTAAATGCTTAATTAACAACAAATTCCCATTTTGATAATAATCTAAAATGGGAATTTTTATTTATTTTCTTACCACAAAAATAATTTCTTCGATAGTAATATTATCATATGCCAATAAAGCATATTTAGCAATGGTTTCTTTACTTAAAGTATTTATAAAATCATCAGCAACAACCTCAAAACCAACTTTTTTCAATTGAAGTGCATAATCAACACCAAATTCACGCAAATGATCTTTTTGCCCAAAGTGCTTTTCCCTTTCTGCAGGAGAAATTATGCTTTTATCTTCGTAAGTTGTTGTTCTTTTTTCATTTATAGGCGATTGAATAATTCCCCAACCCCCTGGTTTTAATACACGGTAAAGTTCAGACAAAGCAACTACATAATCATCAACATGTTCCATTATATGATTGCAAAACAACACATCAAAATGATTATCGGTAAATGGAATATTCTGAACATCCATTTTAACTTTAGCTAAAGGCGACTCCAAATCAGCTGTTACATAATCGATATTGCTAAGTTTCTCAAAACGATCAATAAAACAATATTCGGGAGCTACATGCAATAGTTTTATTTTATCGGTAAAGAAATTGGTTTTGTCTTTTAAAAATAAATACATCAAGCGATGACGTTCTAAGGCTAAACAATTCGGGCACAATGCATTTTCGCGGGGAGTAACATAACCATAAGGCAAAAATTTCCGATATTTATGAGAACATACCGGACATTCAACTTTATTGCCTATATAAAACAATGCCAATATTTTAGTAGCAATATGACTAACTAATTGAATGTATTTTCGGGGAATAAGATTTATAAAAAACTTGATGATATACTTCATTTGAAAAATATTTTGAAAGTAGTCGAAAACGAATACCTATGATTTACAAACGGCAAAGGTATGAAATAATAAATTTTTTACAAATTGATAATTTTCAGATAATCATAATTCAATCTGAAAACACATATATTTACTTAATTATCAACACTGTTTGTCTTTCATAAATTAAATTGTATTTGATGTTTTTTTACTCTGTATTTATTTATAAAAATAGACATAATTTAAATTGATATTAAACAACTTATGAAACTTTTTTGTGTTTTTTCAGTATATATTTAATTACAAATACTTAAATAAAATGAATATTCATTATTAAATTAAACTTAAAGAACAATATGACTAAACTCAAACCTATTGAAAATCAATTGATATTTTCTAAAACTATACAACTTATATCTATATTTATTCTTGTTTTTGTGATTAGTTCATGTAACAAGCCCTCAATTGATGCCATTTTTACAACAAAGTCAAAACGAGTTTTACAAGGTGATTCTACCATTCTGAAATGGGATGTATTTCCCAATCAAAACATTACAAATATACAAATTGAAGATTATTTAGAAAACGCCCCATTTACCGGAGAAATATCAGTTTATCCGGAACAAAGCAAAACCTATTATTTGAAAGTAAAAAATAAAGATGGAAAAGAAAAAAAGTTTTCAACACGCTTAAATGTTCAATTACCTGATTTTGAGGAAATATATTATCCAAAACGAATTTATGACGAAGATCCTGTTCTGATAAATTGGAAAGCAAGCAATTCTGCTTTTGTTACAATTGGCAATAATCCGGATAGCCTAAGTACAGAAGGCTTTTATAGCATCATTCCAGACTCTACACAAAGTTTTGTAATCAGAGCACACAATAAAAATGGACGAGTTACAGAAAGAAAAATAAAATTAAACCTACGTTTACCCGATAATATTTATGGCGATTCCGTGCTTTGTTCGGGAGAAGAGATAATGCTTTCGTGGAACTTCAGAAATAGCACAAAAATCAGAATATCAGGAATTGATAAAGAATTCAAACCAAATGATCAGATAAGATTAAAACCTGAAAAATCGCGAAACTATAGATTTACAGCTTATAGAGAAAACGGGAAATCTGATTCAAAACTTTTCAAAGTTTATGTTTTGCCTGAAGGTTTAGTTAAATTTAATTGCCCTGAAAAAGTGGAAAGAGGTGGCGAAATAGACCTGAGCTGGGAAGTAAATGAAATTGATAGCCTTATATTTTCTAACGGAAAACGAATTTATAAGAAAAAAGCAAATGGCAATATTCGTCAAAAAATTAATGAAGACACCAAATTTGAATTGATTTTCAAATACAAAGACCTAACATACCGATATCCAAAATACACTCAAATAATTGAAAGAAAATTCATTGAAGGCAAAAAATCTATTGCAGAAATTGGTTCAAAAAACAAATTGAACTTTGAAATTTTTAGCATTGACAAAAGTAATTATCCAGAGGAAATCAAGCTATATGTATTAGTTGTAGATACTTCCGGATATTTTGTAACAAATTTGGCTTCTGAAGCCGATAGAAAAAATTCTTTCAGAAAATACTTCAAACAATTGGTAGAAGTAATAGATGATAAAAAATATCCGATTAACAATTTCGAGGTCAGAGAAATATATAATATGGATACAAAAAGTGATTTTTCAGTTGTATTGGATTATAGTGGCTCAATGTCCTCAGATATTGTATATTTGGAACGATCAATGGATAAATTTATTAAACTGACTAATGATAAGGACAGAATTTCGGTTGTAAAATTTGATGATAAATTGGATAGTATTCTCCCTTTAACTGACAATAAGAAAGAGGTTTACAACAAATATGCATTCAAAGGATTAACAGATATGGGTGGTGCAACAGCTTTATATGCTGGCACCGATTTGGGGTTCAGACAATTTGACAGTGTAGATTCCCGTTTCAAAAGACTGATACTTTTTACAGATGGAAACGAGAATTCTTCATATCAATATGCAGATAATTATGCAGTTACGGCAAATGCAGTTATATCTAAAGCTCGCAAAAACAATATTCCAATGTTTATAATATCCTATGGATCAGGCACAAATATGAGTTTATTAGATGAAATGGCAAGTTTAAGCGGAGGAAAGCATTATAATATCAGAAATTACAAATCTATTGAGAAAGTCTTTGGCGAATTTGTGAAAACAACCAAATATTTTTATGAGATTTCATACAAACCAACTATTGCCGACAAAGAAAGGAGCATTGAACTAATATATAACGACTTAAACAAGACAAAAACAACATCTTCAAAAGTATATATTGGTGAAGATTATGATGTAATGTCATTAGAACTAAATGGATCAAATACAAGTGTTTCTTTAGCCGACAGTTTGAAAAAAATAAGCAAATTAAAACCTACATCTACTCCTCAAATCATTACACTTTTTGACTTTGATAAAAGCGAAATATTACCAAAATACAAGGAAGTTATTGATAATTATGTCAAAATAATGAAAGAAAAACCGAATTGTGAAGCAGTATTGATAGGTCATACTGACTTGGTTGGAAGTGTGGAATATTGCAATTCATTATCGCTACGAAGAGCAAATGAAATTAAAAACTCATTAGTTTTAAAAGGAATAAATGCAGAAAGGATAAAAACATTGGGTTTTGGGAAATTACAACCGGTTTGGAATCCCGAAAAAAATGAATCTCAGGCAAGAGAAAACCGCCGGGTTGAAATCATTATCCTGAAATAGTTTTTTTTAAATAAATTTGTTGGATAAAAATTTTTATATAATTTTGCCATATGGTTAAACCATATAATTAAACCATTTAATAAAAAGCATTGTGAGTTTAAAAGAAACAGATACTGAGCAAATTATATTACTGGCAGCCAAGGAAATATTCTTTAAGAAAGGCTATGATGGAGCTCGTATGCAGGAAATTGCAGATGAAGCCGGAATGAATAAAGCATTACTACATTACTATTTTCGTAGCAAAGACAAACTTTTTGAAGCGATTTTTAATGATGCATTTCAAAAATTCATACCGCGGGTAGTAGAAAAAATGAATTCTGATACCAGTTTTGAAGAAAAAGTGGAAACTTTTGTTGAAAATTATATTACAACAATAATAGAAATACCTCAGATACCAATTTTTGTATTAACAGAATTACACAGAAATCCGGAAAGAATTGTGGGTATGATGAAAAAAATGGGAATACAACCTCAAATTATATTTTCAGGAATTCAAAAAGATATCGATGATGGAAAAATCAGGGCCATAAATCCCAGACATTTGTTAATTAATATTATAGCTTTAAGTGTGTTTCCGTTTGCAGCAAAACCATTGTTACAAAACATGTTATTCGACAATAATTCAGGTGAATATCATAAATTCTTATTGGAACGCAAAAAAGAAGTCAGTCAGTTTATCATAAATTCTGTAAAAATATGAAGAAAATATTTTTTCTGTTTATTAGCATAATATGCTCAAATATATATGCTCAAAATATTGATATACAATTATGTTATCAAAAAGCAGCTGAGAATTATCCTTTAATTAAACAAAAAGAGATGATTAATAAATCGGCTGAATTAAAAATTATAAATCTGAATAGCAATTACTTACCACAAGTAAATCTGAATGCTCAAGCTACTTACCAGTCGGATGTAACCAAAATGTCTTTAAATATTCCAGGAGTAAATATCCCTGAAAATTCAAAAGATATGTATAAAACTACTTTGGATATCAATCAGTTAATTTGGGATGGTGGCAGTATTTCAGGGCAAAAGAAAGTGGAAAGTATTAATACGCAAAATGAACAGCAGAATTTAGAAACAGAAATCTATAAACTCAAAGAAAGAGTGAATTTACTATATTTCAATATTCTTATGTTAAAGAAAAACAATGAGTTACTTGATATTTCAAGAAAAGATATTGGACTTAAACTCCAGAAAATCGAATCGGGAGTTAAAAATGGCGTAATAAACGAAAGTAATTCTGATAATCTGAAGGCAGAAATTATAAAGATTGAGCAAAAAATAATTGAGATCAAGACTTCTGAAAATGCAAGTATTGAAATGCTAAAAGAACTTTGCGGAATTGAAATTACTGATAACGCAATATTTACAAATCCGGAAATTTCGGTAAACACAAACGTTTTTGAAAATAATCGCCCTGAATTAAAAACTTTTGAAATAAATATAGCCAGACTTTCAGCAACTCAGAATGTTTTGTCTTCAAAGCTTATGCCAAAATTATATGGTTTCGGACAGTTGGGATACGGAAGACCGGGTTTAAATATGTTATCCAATGATTTTCAGTCATTTTACATAGTTGGAGCAAAACTAAGCTGGAATATCTGGAACTGGAATCAAACCCAAAATGAAAAGAAAATACTTGAAATTCAAAAAGATATCATTAATAATACTAAAGATATATATCAGAAAAATATGAAAATGGCTTATCAACGCGATAAAGCAGAAATAGATAAATTTACTGAATTGATACTTAAAGATTTAGAAATCATTAATCTGAAAACTAAAATTGCTAAAAATTCATCCTCACAATTCGACAATGCATATATTACTTCCAACGATTATCTGAATGATGTAAATGCCGAAACCATGGCAAAAATAAATTACGAAATCCATAAAATTCAATTACATAAAGCTAAATTTGATTATTTGGTAAACGTTGGAAAATTATGAATGATGAATTATGAATAAATCTGCCAGATTTATAGCATATAAATTATTGATAATTTGCAATTTTGTTTAAAGAAACAAAGGTGAAATCTGGCAGATTTCTAAAAATTAAAAAAATAAAAACAATGAAAAACAGATATTTAACACTTGCATTATTAGCTTTTATAGCAATATCCTGCAATAAAAACAACGAAAAATCAGATGCTTACGGTAATTTTGAAGCTACCGAAGTGATTATTTCATCACAAGGAACTGGGAAAATCTTATCCTTTGATATTAATGAAGGGAAAACCCTGAAATTGGGAGAAACTTATGGTTTTGTGGATACTACAGATTTATTTCTGAAAAAAGAACAGCTTATGGTTCAAAAAGAAGCAGTTTCAACCAAAACCAATAACATTACTGCTCAGATTGAAGTTTTGAAACAACAAAAGCAAAATCTGGAAATTGACAAAGTCAGGATTGTGAAAATGAATAAAGATGGAGCTGCAACTCAAAAACAATTGGATGATATTAATGGGGGTATTGATTTAATTAACAAGCAAATAGCATCCATACAAACTCAGAATAGCAGCGTGTTTAAAGAAATTTCAGGTATCGGAAAACAAATCGAACAATTGGAATCTTCCATTAAAAAATCTTATTTTACATGCAGCAATAACGGAACTGTCTTGGTAAAATATGCTGAACTTGGCGAAGTTACAACTATTGGAAAACCTTTGTTTAAAATGGCTGATTTAAGCACCATGATATTAAAGGTTTATGTAAGCGGAGATCAATTACCGAAAGTAAAAATCGGAACAAAATGCGAAGTTTTAGTTGATTTAGATGAAACTGAAAACAAAAAGTACGAAGGAATTGTTAGTTGGGTAGCTGATAATGCGGAGTTTACTCCCAAAATCATACAAACCAAGAAAGAAAGAGTTAATCTGGTTTATGCCGTTAAAGTTCTGGTAAAAAATGATGGAACTTTGAAAATAGGTATGCCCGGAGAAGTGAATTTCTGAAGAAGTTGAAAGTCGGAAGACCGAAGATATCAGTATGCAAATAAATACAAAGTTGAGAGATAATTGCAAATTATTGATGTATTGAGAATAAGAGAATTAAATAAATTATTTATAAATATAATTGTCTAAGATAGTTTATGTAATAGCCGTTCTTCGGACTTCCGTCTTCTGTCTTCTGACTTTTTTAAACAATTAAAGTATGAAAAACATCAAATTTTTAATCGTAATTTTAGGTCTGATTATGACCCTACCTGCTTTTTCACAAAACAAAAAAGCAGATGATATTATAGGAAAATGGTTTACAGAAAACAACGAAGCCAAAGTAGAAATCTATAAATCAGGTGATAAGTATTTTGGCAAAATTGTTTGGTTGAAAGAACCAAATGATAAAGAAACCGGCAAACCAAAAAAAGACAAACATAATCCGGATTCCAAATTAAAAGAAAGAGCAATTTTGGGTTTAAATGTGGTTAGTGCATTCAAATTCAATGGTTCAGATGAGTGGGAAGATGGCGTTATTTACGATGCCAAATCAGGTAAAACCTATAATTGCTATATTAATTTTGAAGGCAAAGATAAAATTAAAGTAAGAGGTTATATTGGCAAATCGTGGATGGGATTAGGAAGAACAACTTATTGGACAAGAACGAATTAAGTTTATCAAGCTCTTAAAGTTCATAAAGTTTTAATGTTCGTGATGTTTTCAAAGTGGGTTTATGAAAAGCAAATTTAACATTAAATATTGATTATCAATATAATGAATTCAAATAAAGGGATAAGTATTTCAGTTAAAAATCTGAGTAAGTCTTATGGCAATATTCAGGCTATCAATAATCTAAGCTTTGAAATAGGCAAAGCTGAGCTTTTTGGCTTTATCGGACCGGATGGTGCAGGAAAAACGACACTTTTCAGGATACTAACGACACTTTTACTTCCCGATTCGGGTTCTGCTTCACTTTGTGGTTTTGATATAGTGAAAGATTACAAAAAAATCAGACAAATAATTGGTTATATGCCCGGTAAATTTTCTTTGTATCAAGACTTGTCAGTAGAAGAAAATCTGAAATTTTTCGCCACCATTTTTGGTACTACTATTGAAGGAAATTATGATTTAATCAAAGATATCTATATTCAGATTGAGCCTTTTAAAACCCGTCCGGCAGGAAAACTTTCGGGAGGAATGAAACAAAAACTGGCTTTGTGCTGTGCAATGATTCATAAACCTGAAGTATTGATTTTAGATGAACCTACTACTGGTGTTGATGCAGTTTCACGTAAAGAGTTTTGGGAAATGCTACGTAAACTCAAAGAAAGCGGCATTACCATCATCGTTTCCACGCCTTATATGGACGAAGCCAGCCTTTGCGACCGTGTAGCATTGATACAAGGTGGAAATATCATGAAAACAGATACTCCTGAAAATATTATCAATCAATTTGATACGGCTTTATATGAAGTTAAAACCAATACCATGTTTCAGTTAATGTCTGATCTGAAAGAATGGGAAAATACGGAAAGTGCTTATTTATTTGGGCAGTATATGCATCTGACTATCAATAACAAAGACAGTAATGAATTAGAAAGCTATCTGCAAAGTAAAATGCATAAAGATATTGAAATCAAACAGATTACACCCAATATTGAAGATGCTTTTATGCGTTTGATGGGTAAATAACATCAGATATTATCCAGGATAAACCTAACAGGTTTATAAAACCTGTTAGGTTTAAAAACCGATTTGTAAAGAATTTAAAAATGACAAAAAAAAATGAAATTCCTGCTAATTCAAAATCCTCTCCTTTGGAGAAGTTTGGAAAGGCAAATGTTATTATTACTGTAAAAAACTTAGTTAAGAAATTCGGTGATTTTATAGCTAACGATCACTTGAATTTTGAAGTTTATAAAGGCGAAATTTTTGGATTTCTGGGTGCAAATGGTGCAGGTAAAACTACGGCTATCAGAATTTTATGCGGATTATCTAAACCCACATCCGGCGAATTGAATATTGCTGGTTTTGATGGCTATAAAGACACCGAAAAAATTAAAAAAAACATTGGCTATATGAGTCAGAAGTTTTCGTTGTATGAAGATTTGACGGTTGTTGAAAACATTCGTTTTTATGGAGGAATTTATGGTTTATCCTCAAAAGATATTAAAGAACGAACACAAAATCTGATTGAAAAGCTAAATCTTGACGAAGTTAAAGACAAATTAATCAAAGACTTACCTTTGGGTTGGAGACAGAAACTGGCTTTTTCGGTAGCCATTTTACACGAACCTAAGATTGTTTTTCTGGACGAGCCGACAGGAGGTGTTGATCCCATAACTCGCCGGCAATTTTGGGATATGATTTATGAAGCAGCAAATAATGGAATAACTGTTTTTGTTACAACACATTATATGGATGAAGCTGAATATTGTAACCGTGTTTCGATAATGGTTGATGGTAAAATTGCTGCACTAGACACACCGGATGGTTTAATGAAAACTTTTGATGCAAAAAACATGGAAGAAGTATTTATAAAACTTGCAAGAGGGGCAAATAATAATGAATGATGAATTACTGCAAATAATCAGACATTTATATTTATCCAACTTACTTTATAATTTTAAGAATTTTATAAACTTTATAACTTTAAAAACTGATAAATGAAAAGATTCAAAGGTTTTGTAATTAAAGAGTTTTACCACATTTTCAGAGATTATCGTACAATGGTGATTTTGTTTGGAATGCCATTGGTTCAGATATTGATTTTTGGCTTTGCAATATCCACCGAAATAAATAATGCTGGAATTGCCATACTGGATAACTCAAAAGATGCTGTAACACAAAAAATTACCAATAAATTACTTTCTTCAGGCTATTTCAAGCTCGAGGCAAATCTGTCTGACTACAAAGAAATTGAACCTATGTTTCGTAAAGGAAACATTAAAGAAGTTATCATTTTTGAAAACAATTTTGCTAAAAAACTTGAAACCGAAAAAAAAGCTAATATTCAGATAATTGCTGATGCATCTGATCCAAATACTGCTAGTTTGATTACGTCTTATACCAGCAATATCATTAATAACTACCAACTGGAAATGATGAAAAACCAGCAACTTCCCATGCAAATAAATCCTGAAGTTAAAATGCTGTATAACGAAGAATTGAAGAGCGTTTTTATGTTTGTTCCCGGTACAATTACGGTATTGCTAATGCTTATCTCAGCCATGATGACTTCCATTTCTATTACCCGTGAAAAGGAATTGGGAACTATGGAAATTCTGCTGGCTTCGCCATTAAAACCCATTCAAATCATTGTAGGAAAGGTAGTTCCTTATGTATTTATATCATTTATGATTGCCGTAATTATTCTTATTTTGGGGTTTACCGTTTTCGGGATGCCGGTGCAAGGAAGCTTATTTTTGCTGATGGGCGAATGCCTGTTGTTCATATTAATGGCACTATCACTTGGAATTCTGATTTCTACAGTAACCCAAACTCAACAAACCGCCATGATGATTTCTATGTTTGCATTGATGCTTCCAACGATTTTATTATCAGGATTTATTTTCCCAATCGAAAATATGCCTTTGCCTTTACAGGTTTTCAGCAATGTAATTCCTCCTAAATGGTTCATTATCATTATAAAAAATATTATGCTAAAAGGGGTTGGTTTAGGGTACATCTGGAAAGAAACCTTAATTCTTTTGGGTATGACATTGTTTTTTATTGTTTTAAGTGTAAAAAAGTTTAAAATCAGATTAAGCTAAAAATGAGAACAATACTATTTATCTTACAAAAAGAGTTTACACAAATTTTTCGCAACAAATCCATGTTGCCAATAATGTTTGTGATGCCGATAGTACAACTATTAGTACTTTCATTTGCAGCTACTTTCGAGATGAAAAATATTAAAATGCACATTGTTGATTTGGACAAAACACCCCAATCTCGTGCCATGATAAGCAAGTTTAAAGGAAGTAAGTTTTATACAATTGTCAATTATTCAGATGCTTATAAAATTGCTGAAAATGATTTAAAAACCAATAAAGCTGATATTATTCTTCAAATTCCCCAATATTTTGAAAGAGATTTAACTAAAGAAGATAAAGCTTCGGTTCAGCTTACCATAAATGCCATCAACGGAAGTGCTGCAGGATTGATAAATGCATACACTTTTTCTATTATAAAAGAGTACAACCGCAATGTTTTAATGGAAATTTACGGGCAGAAACTCGAAATGCCGGTACAAACAAACACCTCATTTTGGTTTAATCCGCAATTAGACTATAAAACCTATATGGTACCCGGAATTTTGGTATTGCTGGTAACCATTATCGGCTTATTCCTTTCGGCAATGAATGTGGTAAGAGAAAAAGAAATCGGAACCATTGAACAAATTAATGTTACACCTATTCATAAATACCAGTTTATCACCGGCAAATTATTGCCATTCTGGATAATAGCTATGTTTGAACTTGCTTTTGGCTTATTGATAGCAAAAATTATTTTCTCACTTCCGGTTTTGGGTAATGTTGGCGTTGTTTTTACGGTTGCAAGTATTTATATATTAGCTATTTTAGGTTTGGGACTATTTATTTCAACCATTACCAACACCCAACAACAAGCTATGTTTATAGCCTGGTTTTTTATGGTAATTTTTATTTTGATGAGTGGTTTGTTCACACCTATCGACAGTATGCCCGATTGGGCACAAAAACTGAACATTATAAATCCGATAGCCTATTTTATCAAAGTAATGCGAATGGTATTGCTTAAAGGAGCAGGATTTGCAGATGTTCTATATCAGATAACTGCACTTACTGTTTATGCCTTTGTATCTTTAACATTAGCAGTTATAATGTATAAGAAAAAATCGTAACATATAAAATTTCAGCAGTTTAATTAGTTATAAACTGCAGAAATTTTACATATAATTTTTTTAATAAGCTCTCTCGTTTTTTCCTTCAATATAATTGATAAAAGACTTATTAACGACTTTATTTCCACCCGGAGTAGGATATTTACCGGTAAAATACCAGTCCCCTTTGTCTTCCGGACAGGAATCATGTAAATCTTCAATGGTTTGATATACAATCTGAACCTTTGTTTTTACATCATCGGGTGTAATAAGCTGACTGATTTTTTCAGATATCTGATCAATCGTAAACGGTTTATAAATCTCTCTTACATAGTTTATAATTTCCTCTTTCGGGAAGTTTTCCTGCATTTTCGATTTTTTATAAACCGCATTTATTATGTGATTTTGCTTGCTATCTTTCAGTAATTCAATTACAGCTTTAAAAGCAATAAAGTCACCAAGTTTAGCCATGTCAATTCCATAACAATCTGGATATCTGATTTGTGGAGCAGATGATGCAATGATGATTTTTTTAGGATTCAATCTGTCGAGCATACGGATGATACTTTGTTTCAGAGTAGTTCCTCTAACTATAGAATCATCAACAACCACCAGATTATCAATACCTTTACGAACAGTTCCATAGGTTACATCATAAACATGAGCAACCAAATCGTCACGTTGTTTATCCTGAGTAATAAATGTTCTTAGTTTCACATCTTTTACAGCAATGGTTTCTACCCTTGGTCTGATATTCAAAATCTGATCAATTTTCTCAGATGTGATATCATTACCTAAAGCTAGAATTTTTTCTTTATGAACATCCTTACAAAAATCGTTTAAACCTTCAACCAGACCACTAAATGCAACAGATGCAGTATTAGGTATATATGAAAAAATGGTGTTTTCGATATCATAATCAACAGCTTTAAGAATTGAAGGTGTAAGTAATCTACCCAGTTTTTTTCTTTCCTGATAAATTTTAGCATCGGTACCACGTGAAAAATAAATTCTTTCGAAAGAACATGATTTTCTCTCGCTTGATGGCTGTTTAAACTGAAGTTGTTCAACTTTCCCATCTTTTTTAACTATCAATGCATTTCCTGGAGTAATAGGCTTTATCGATTCGAAAGGCACATTAAATGCAGTTTGTATCACAGGTCGTTCGGATGTTACAACAACAACCTCATCATCAGCATAATAAAATGCTGGGCGAATACCACACGGATCGCGCATCACAAAAGCATCGCCATGACCTATTAATCCGGCAATTACATAACCACCATCCCAATATTTTGAAGCTCTGTTTAATATTTTTTGGATATTCAGGTTTTTAGCAATCAAATCTGAAATTTCACGGTTTGAATGACCTTCGGCTTTATATTTTTTAAATAAATCTTCATTCTCATCATCCAGAAACTTGCCTATTTTTTCAAGAATTGTAACAGTATCATTGGTTTGCAATGGATGTTGGCCGAGACGAACCAATTTATTAAAAAGTTCATCGACATTGGTAAGATTAAAATTGCCAGCCACTACCAAATTTCTAGACATCCAGTTATTTTCTCTAACAAAAGGATGGATATTGTCGATACTGTTTTTGCCAAAAGTACCATATCGCAAATGGCCTAAAAATAATTCGCCTGTAAACTGAGCATTTTCTTTCATCCAATTTACATCGTTCAGTAAATCGGGATTGATATTTTCGATTTTTTTATATTCAGCATAAATCTGGCCGAAGATATCTTTAATAGGACTTTCTTTATTAGACCGTGCAATATTAATATAATCGTTACCGGGCTTCACCCCAAATTTAATACTGGCAATACCAGCACCATCCTGACCACGGTTATGTTGTTTTTCCATCAAAAGATACAGCTTATTTAAGCCATACATTGATGTACCATATTTAGAGTAGTAATATTCGGCGGGTTTTAATAATCTAATGAAGGCAATGCCACATTCATGCTTTATTTGTTCACTCATTTTTACTTAAAAGTTAGTATGTTTGATACTTTTAAGCGTGCAAAGGTAATCAATAAAAAAAGAAGTTTAAAATTATTTAGTTAAACAATCACTAAAAAAAGCTTTTTATGATAAAAACTTTTCTTATTTTTGCACTCCCAATAACAAAACATCTCTCCGTAGCTCAGCTGGTAGAGCAATTGACTCTTAATCAATGGGTCGTGGGTTCGATTCCCGCCGGGGAGACATTTACGGGATGTAGCGCAGTTGGTAGCGTACCACGTTCGGGACGTGGGGGTCGGAAGTTCGAATCTTCTCATCCCGACAACCTAAAAGAGGATTCTGATATTTCAGAATCCTCTTTTTTTTACAAAATACATTTCTCAAATAAAAAAAGCCCGTAATATTTTTACGGGCTTTTTATTTGTATAATTGATAATTATTCAGGGTGAATTGCTTCAACCGGACATACATCAGCGCAAGAACCACAATCGGTACATACGTCTGCATCAATTTTATAGATGTCGCCTTCAGAAATAGCTTCTACTGGACATTCATCAATACAAGTACCGCAAGCAGTACAATCATCTGAAATTTTATAAGCCATAATAATTAATTATTTAAAAAAGTTAAATTATGAGTGCAAATATATTTCAATATTTGATACCATCGTAAAAATAAATCAAATTTTTATTAATTCTAAATAACAGAAATTTATATATAGATTATAATCTGACATTTAGCTTACAAAAATTATTAAAAAAAATTTTTGGAGATTGAAAAAATGAATTACTTTTGTGAAAAATTTCACATTGTTCATAAAAAAACAACAAAAACATGAAACCATCACATATTGAGCACATTGGCATTGCAGTAAAAAACCTCGAAGAAAGCATTAAATATTACGAAAACGTTTTAGGATTGGAATGTTACGCTGTAGAAGAAGTAAAAGACCAAAAAGTAAAAACTGCTTTTTTTTTGGTAGGCCAAACCAAGATTGAGTTGTTAGAATCAACAGATCCTGAAGGACCGATTGGAAAATTTATCGAAAAAAAGGGTGAAGGCATTCATCATTTGGCATTTGCAGTAAACAATATTGAAAACTCTTTAATTGAAACAGAAGCAAAAGGAATTCAATTAATTGATAAAGCTCCACGCAAAGGTGCTGAAGGACTGGATATTGCATTTTTACATCCAAAATCAACTTTTGGAGTATTAACTGAATTATGCGAAAATAAAAACAAATAAATAAATACACACATCTTAAATAAAAAAAAATGGCAATTGAGGATAAAATCAAGGAACTACTTGATAAAAGAGAGTTGGCAAAATTAGGAGGAGGTCAAAAGCGTATTGATTCTCAACACAAAAAGGGAAAATTAACTGCAAGAGAACGTATTGATTTACTTCTTGATGAAGGTAGTTTCGAGGAATTTGATATGTTTGTAACACACAACTGTCATGATTTCGGTCTTGAAAAAGAAAGCTATATGTCTGATGGTGTTGTTACCGGTTACGGAACTATTGACGGAAGATTAGTTTATGTTTTTTCTCAGGATTTTACAGTATTTGGAGGTTCTTTATCAGAAGCTTACGCTCAGAAAATCTGCAAATTACTTGACAAAGCCATGAAAATGGGCGCTCCTGTTATTGGTATTAATGATAGTGGTGGTGCACGTATTCAGGAAGGTGTAAAAAGTTTGGGTGGCTATGCCGAAATTTTCCAACGCAATATTATGGCTTCAGGTGTTATTCCTCAGATATCTGCAATTTTCGGACCTTGTGCCGGTGGTGCTGTTTATTCTCCGGCATTAACAGATTTTATCTTTATGACCAAGAAAAACAGTTATATGTTTGTAACTGGGCCTAAAGTAGTTAAAACTGTTACTGGTGAAGTAGTTACAGATGAAGAATTAGGTGGCGCTGTTGTTCATGGTTCTAAATCGGGTGTTACCCATTTTGTATTGGACGACGAACAAGAAGGATTAATGATGATTCGTAAATTATTGAGTTACCTACCTCAAAACAATCTGGAAGAAGCTCCTTTGGCTCCATGTGATGATCCTATCAATCGTTTGGAAGATTCTTTAAATTATATTATTCCTGAAAATCCTAACAAGCCATATGATGTAAAAGACGTGATTCATTCGATTGCCGATTATAATGAATTTGTGGAAGTTCATCGCAATTTTGCACCCAATATTGTTATCGGTTATGCTCGTTTTAATGGCATTTCTGTTGGTATTGTGGCCAATCAGCCTAACTATCTGGCAGGTGTACTTGACATTAATGCAAGTCGCAAAGCTGGTAGATTTGTTAGATTCTGCGATGCTTTCAACATTCCGATTTTAACTTTGGTTGATGTTCCCGGATTTTTACCCGGCACAGCTCAGGAATATGGTGGTATTATTACCAACGGAGCAAAATTACTTTATGCATATGGTGAGGCTACGGTTCCAAAAATTACGGTTATTTTAAGAAAAGCTTATGGCGGAGCTTATGATGTAATGAGTTCTAAGCACTTACGTGGGGATATTAATTATGCATGGCCTACAGCAGAAATCGCAGTTATGGGTCCAAAGGGTGCAATCGAAGTTTTACAATCAAAACAAATTGCTGCAATTGAAGATCAGGCTGCCAAAGAAGAGTTTATCAAAAAAAGTGAACAGGAATACAAAGATAAATTTGCAAATCCATACAATGCAGCTAAATATGGTTATATAGATGATGTAATCGAACCACGCAATACCCGTTTCAGAGTAATTCGTGCATTACAATCTTTGTCAACCAAAAAGGATGTGAATCCACCTAAAAAACACGATAATTTACCATTATAATCCTGATACATTAATCTTAAATAATTATATTATAATGAATAAAAGTAAATTGTATCCGGTTTTTATCGCAATACTTTTAAGCATTTTGTTTACAAAAACATATGCAGAAGGTGAAAAATTCACGCCAAAGAAAGATTCTGTTGTAACTATCGAACAAAACATTACACAAACACTTATAAAACAAGGAAGTAATGCGATATTGCCACAAAATTTGGTTTACGATGAAAAAAATAATGTATTCTACGTAATCAATACCAATAATATTTCATTGGATATTATTGATTATTCTGATAAAGACTCTATAAAGTTTATCAACAAAATAGACCTTTCATCTTATGGTAAACACCCTATGTCAGTAGCATTAAGCGAAAATATTTTGGGAGTTACTTTACAAAATGAAATAGCTGTTGATAGCGGAAAAGTTGTATTTTTTAATACCAATGGCGAGTTTATTAAAGCATTTTCAGTTGCACCCAATGTAAGTGGAATTAAATTTGATGAAGCCAGCAGAAAAGTTTATATATCACATTTTTATTCTTTAGGTTATAAAATTGATGTAATGGACTATTCGAAAGGTATAGAGAATATTACCGAAATAAATGTCAAGACTTTAACTTACGAAAAGGATAAAGCTGCAGATGCATTTATTATACTTGATCCAACTGGAATTGGAATGACAATGATAGCAATGAGTGTCGTTTTTATTGCATTAATTTTTCTTTATTTGGTATTTAGAACCATTGGAAAACTAAATACATCAGAAAGCAAGAAGAATGCTTTATTAAAGAAAGGGAAGATTGAAGAAGCTGCTAAAATCAGTGCGGATGCTCCTGGTGATGTATATGCAGCAATAGCAATGGCAATACATATGTATCAATCTCAGTTACATGACGAAGAAAACACTGTTATTACTATGGAAAAAGTAACAAGAAACTATTCTCCATGGAGTTCTAAAATTTATGGTTTACGTCAATACAACAAAAATTAGTTCTTTATTTAGAAAATAAAATTACAATGAAAAAATTCAAATTCACAATAAATGGCAATCAATACGAAGTTGATATTAACGGTATTGAAGATAATATTGCACAAATAGAAGTTAATGGTACTCCTTATGAAGTTGCATTAGACCGAGAAATAAAACAATCAAAAACACCAAAACTGATGAGATCTGTATCAATTCCATCAACAGATTCGCATCCATCAGTAGCAAAAACAAGCAGTCCTGCTGCACCAAAAGGTGGTGGAAATATCAAATCTCCACTTCCGGGTGTTGTTCTCGATTTGCACGTAAAGGAAGGTGATACCGTAAAAATCGGACAAAAATTATTAACACTTGAAGCTATGAAAATGGAAAATAACATTGATTCTGACAAAGATGGAACTGTTGTTTCTTTAAAAGTTGCCAAAGGTGATAATGTAATGGAAGGTGATATTTTAATAGTGATAGGAGCTTAATATATGGAGAATCATGGATTTGTCAGTTTTTTAACTGACCACATGATGCAGTTTTTTCAATATACTGCATTTGCAAATTTCACTTTAGGGCATGTAATAATGATTTTAATCGGGCTGGGTTTTATTTATCTGGCTATAGCCAAAGATTATGAACCTATGTTGCTTGTTCCTATTGGGTTTGGTATTCTTGTTGGAAATGTTCCTTTTTATCCCGGATTGCAAATTGGAATTTATGAAAAAGGAAGTGTCTTGAATTACCTTTATTTTGGGGTAATGCAAGGGATTTATCCACCGTTGATTTTCTTGGGAATTGGTGCAATGACTGATTTTTCAGCATTAATTTCAAATCCTAAGCTTATGTTGATAGGTGCCGCTGCCCAATTGGGTATTTTTGGAGCTTATGCCGCTGCTTTAGCTTTGGGTTTTACACCTTCTGAAGCCGGAGCAATCGGTATTATTGGTGGTGCTGATGGTCCTACGGCTATCTTTTTATCATCTAAATTAGCCCCAGAGTTAATGGGTGCTATTGCTGTTTCGGCTTATTCTTACATGGCTCTGGTTCCTGTAATTCAGCCTCCGGTAATGCGTTTACTTACAACTAAAAAAGAAAGAGTTATCCGCATGAAACCACCACGTCAGGTTTCTAAACTGGAAAAAATACTCTTCCCTATAGTCGGGCTGATGCTTACTACTTTTATTGTGCCTTCGGGTATGCCTTTATTAGGTATGCTTTTCTTTGGTAATTTATTAAAAGAAAGTACTGTAACTAAACGTTTGGCTGATACCGCAAAAGGACCTATGATTGATATCGTTACCATTTTAATTGGATTAACTGTTGGTGCTTCTACTCAAGCAACAACTTTCCTTACACCAAAATCGGTAGGTATTTTTGCTTTAGGTGCAGCTTCATTTGTTATTGCTACATTTGGTGGAGTTATGTTTGTAAAAATCATCAACTTATTCCTGAAAGAAGGCAATAAAATGAATCCGCTTATCGGTAATGCTGGTGTTTCGGCTGTACCCGACAGTGCACGTGTTTCTCAGGTTATTGGCTTGGAATACGACAAAACCAATCACTTACTGATGCATGCAATGGGACCAAACGTTGCAGGCGTTATCGGAAGTGCGGTTGCTGCAGGGGTTTTACTTAGCTTCTTGTACTAAAATATTTATATTTAATCAGAAAATCACACACATCATTAAAAAGCTTGTTGCATTTATTGTAACAAGCTTTTTTTTTGTACCTTTGAATATTAATATTTATTCAATTTGAAAAAAATAATATTTCTTACTTTTATGCTTTTAATAATTGCAAATCAATTATTTTCACAAAATTGCAATTGTAATATCACCATTCCTCTATCACAATCAGTGGTAGATGCTAATAATTATAATATTCAGCCCGGTGATACAATATGCTTTGAAGCAGGAAACAGAGAATTTATCAAAATTGCTAATTTCCATGGAGATTCGATTAATCAGATTGTTTTTATTAATTGCCAAGGTAGCGTTATTGTGAAAAACAATGCTTATCCTTTTGGGATATTTGTATCAAATTGTTCATACTTCAAAATAACGGGAAGCGGAAGTGATAGTGTTCAATATGGGTTTAAAATATTAGAAACCAAAGCTTATACTAATGGATTAAGCATAGGTGAGAAAAGTACAAATTTTGAAATAGATCATTTCGAAATAGCAAATACCGGGTTTGCAGGAATTATTGCAAAATCGGATCCTCTTTGTGATTTAAGCACAAATTTCGGTCATTTTACACAATATCAAACCATTATTCACGACAATTATTTGCATAATATAGGTGGTGAAGGTATGTATATTGGTCATTCATTTTATAGCGGCTATTCAACAGTTTGCGATAGTATTTCTGATACACTTTATCCTCACGAAATTAAAGGACTAAGGATTTATAATAATTATCTGGAAAATTGTCATTGGGATGGAATACAAGTTGGTTGTGCTACCGAAGATTGCGAAATTTATGGAAATAAAATCATAAATTATGGAAGCGATTTGTATAATTCACAAAACAGTGGCATTCAAATTGGAGGTGGTACTACCGGAAAGTGTTTTAATAATTTTATTGCTAATGGTTCAGGTAATGGTATTAGCGTTTTTGGATTAGGCAACAACCTTATTTTCAACAATATTATATTAAATGCTGGTAGAAATTATTTCCCCTCTGATCCTTCCAAAAAAACTTATGGTATTTTTTGTGACGACAGAACTACTATTTCTGGTTCGCCTTTTAATTTTATTAATAATACGATTATTAATCCTAAAACTGATGGAATCCGGTTTTATAGTCTTTTGAGTAACAACAATAAGTTCTACAATAATATTATTATTAACCCGGGTTCTTTTGGAAATTATTCATCATTAAATCAAAGTTATATCTATTTAAATCCGGGTGTAAATGCAAGTTTATCTAATAATTATTTTGATTTGGATATGCACAATCTAAATTTTATTGATACTTTAAATTACAATTTTAAACTTACAGAATTTTCGCCAGCAAAAGATGCAGGTATCGATGTTTCAAATATGGGAATCGTTTTTGATTTCGATTTTTATCCCCGCCCATATTCCAATGCTTTTGATATTGGGGCTTATGAATATTATCCCGGAAATTTGGTGAAACATGAAATTATTAATTCTAACGAAATTATTATTTCCCCGAATCCAAACAAAGGTTTTTTTCAACTTCGGTTTATTTCAGACATATTAAATGAGGATTGTAAAATTGTCATATCAAATCAATTGGGTGAAATTATTTTTCATAAAGACTTCAATTCTGATGAAACACAAAGTATTGATATTTCAAAAATTACGAAAAGTGGAATTTATTTCATAATTTTACACTCTGAAAATTATCATAGTATTAAAAAACTGATTATTCAATAAAAAAGTATTTGCATGTTAATCATAGGTATAGCCGGAGGTTCCGGTTCGGGAAAAACAACGGTTGTTAAAAAATTAATTAAAAGTTTGCCAAAAGATTCGGTATCTGTTATTTCACAAGATTCTTATTATAAAGATAATGGACATAAATCAGCCGAAGAGCGGGCAAAAATAAATTTCGACCATCCTTCTTCTATCGAATTCAGTTTATTAATAAAACATCTGGATCAGCTTAAAGAGGGCAACGACATTCAGATGCCGGTTTATTCATACCTTACCTGTGCCCGTTCTAAAGAAACCATTCCAGTTTCACCTAAAAAAGTTATTATTGTTGAAGGAATTCTGATACTTTCTAACCCGCGTATGAGAGAAAGAATGGATATTAAGGTTTTTGTAGATGCAGATGGCGACGACAGATTGATGCGTATCATCTGGCGCGATCTGGAAGAAAGAGGCCGCTCGTTTCAACAGGTGCTCGAACATTATGATAAATTTGTAAAACCTATGCACCTGCAATTTATTGAACCTACCAAACGCTATGCCGACATTATTGTACCCCAAGGTGGCAAAAATCAGGTAGCTATTGATATTTTAAGTTCTCGAATAAAGATGAATCTCAATTTGTAATGCCTCTTTTTGAACTTAACGATGAACTTATTTTTCCTCACCCCGATTTAGCCGAAGCTGATGGTTTGCTTGCAATAGGTGGCGATTTAAATCCCGAAAGACTTTTGCTTGCTTATTCAAACGGTATTTTCCCGTGGTATAATCCGGGTGAACCTATACAATGGTGGTCGCTTAATCCGAGGTTGATCCTGTATCCCGACAAATTTAAATGTTCTGATAGTTTGAGAAGAACCCTGAAATCAGAAAAATATGAGGTTAAAATAAACCGGAATTTCAGGCTTGTTTTAGAAAACTGTGCAAATGCCAAAAGAAAAGGAGAAACCGGACTCGGCACCTGGATTTCGGAAGAAATGATGGACGCCTATACCAAACTACATGAAATGGGATATGCACATTGTATAGAAACCCATTATAAAGGCGAAATGGTTGGAGGCTTGTATGGTGTAGGACTTGGCAAAATATTTGTGGGCGAATCTATGTTTTATACCCAACGCGATGCTTCAAAAGTTGCTCTTTTTCATCTGGTAGAAATAGCTAAGAAAAATGGTTTACATTTTATTGATGCCCAACAAAGTACTCCACACTTAATATCATTGGGTGCTGAGGAAATTCCCAGAAAAAAATATTTGAAACTATTGAAAAAAGCGCTGGAGGAATAAGTGATTAATTAAGTAATTGTTTTGCGATTTGCAATTGCAGATTTCCAACATAAAAAATTGCCCGTTTCACAAAAATCTGCCAGATTTAAAGCATATTAATTGGTAGTAATTTGTAATTCAGCAGAAATAAATATCAGAACAAATCTGGCAGATTTCCGATAGAAAATTGCCCGTAGGGCATCAACATAATGTAAAATTGAAGATGTAAAGTGTATAATGTAAAATGTTTTTGAAGACCGACGACCGAGATACTTCGACAAGCCCAGTAACCAGTTACTAAATAACTTTAAATATAGCAACGAAGCACTTCCATAGCTCCTCTCCTTTTAGGAGAGGCTGGGTGAGGTTGTCTTGTCCTAACATAGGTTGACAAAAAAATCAAATAAATGTCAACTTAAAATAGGACTAAAATGGAAGAAAGAAAGTATTTTTCAGTAGCTTTTAAAAAAGCAGTAGTAAATGAG
>JAHEYQ010000036.1 GCA_023251515.1 Bacteroidales bacterium | reverse complement strand
CTAATTATCGTAATGTTTTCGATAAATGTTTTTTCTCAGAATGTTGATAAATGGTTAGGACAAGAAGGTGGTGTAATTACAACCGCTGTTCCTTTTTTGCTAATCGCCCCTGATGCAAGAGCTGGAGCAATGGGAGATGCCGGAGTAGCTTCAACACCAGACGCACATTCAATGCACTGGAATCCTGCAAAATACGCATTTATTGAAAAAGATATGGGTTTTTCTATTTCTTACAGTCCATGGTTAAGAGAATTGGTAAACGATATTAATCTCGCCTATGTATCAGGCTATAAAAAACTTGACAAACAAAGTGCTATAGCTGCATCATTATTATATTTTTCTTTAGGAGATATTACTTTTACAGATGGTGTAGGTAATTCATTAGGAAACTACAGACCCAGCGAATTTGCATTCGACTTAGCTTATTCACGCAAACTATCAGATGTATTTTCAGGCGCAATTGCTGCAAGATATATCAATTCTAATTTAACTCAAGGTCAATCAACTAGCGGCGGTCAAGAAACACATGCAGGTCAATCAGTTGCAGCCGATGTGGCATTTTATTATCAAAAACCAGTAAAATTTAGCAACATGAAAGGTAACTTAGCTTTTGGTGCCAATATTTCAAATATCGGTTCAAAAATTTCTTATACAGAAACCACAGAAAAAGATTTTATACCAACAAACTTACGTTTAGGAAGTTGTATAACTCTTAATATTGATGATTTTAATAAATTATCATTTATGGTTGATTTTAACAAACTACTTGTTCCAACACCACCTATTTATGACACAGCTGTTATAAATGGAAATAGAGTTATTTTAAAAGGTAAAGATCCGAATGTTGGTATAGTTAGCGGAATATTTCAATCTTTTGGAGATGCCCCAGAAGGCTTTAGTGAAGAAATAAAAGAAGTAACCTATTCAATCGGAACTGAATATTGGTATGATAATCAATTTGCAATTAGAGCCGGGTATTTTCATGAAAGTGCTACAAAAGGTAACAGACAATACTTTACTTTAGGTGCAGGTTTAAAATACAATGTTTTTGGATTGGATTTTGCATATTTGATTCCAACAGAACAACGCAATCCACTACAAAACACATTGAGATTTACATTAACATTTGATTTTGATGCTTTTAAAAATCAAAATGGGACTGTAAAATAAAATGAAACGAACCACGAGATAAAATTCAAATACTTGGGGGAAATTTTATGGCAAGTTCATCTGTACAAATAATTTAATAGTAAAGCAAACAGATGAAAATAAAAATTGGATTCGGTTTCGATGTTCACCAATTGAAAGAAGGCTATGCATTCTGGCTGGGGGGCATCGAAATCACTCATTATAAGGGTGCTGTTGGCCATTCGGATGCAGATGTATTAATACATGCAATTTGTGATGCTTTATTAGGTGCTGCAAATTTAAGAGACATTGGATATCATTTCTCAGACAAATCTGATGAATTTAAAGGAATCGACAGCAAGATTTTATTAAAAAGAACGGTTGATTTAATCAAAAATAAAGGATTTAGCATTTCAAATATTGATTCCACTATTTGTTTGCAAAAGCCTAAAATTGCAGCATTCATCCCGGAAATGCAGAAGATACTTGCAAAAGTTATCGAAATTGACACTGATGACATTTCAATAAAAGCAACAACGACAGAAAAGCTTGGATTTGAGGGTAGAGAGGAAGGAATTTCAGCTTATGCAGTTGTTCTGATACAAAAATAATTTATGATAAAAATTGATAGTCAATTAATTGATAAAATTTCGTTGCAGGCACAAAATTGTGAAAGGAAAAGAAAAAACTATAATTTTCACAAAATTGCTTCAGATCCTTTTCAGCGATTAATAAATGCAATAGAACCCTATTCATATATTCAACCTCACAAACATGAAAATCCTGACAAACGTGAAGTTTTCTTTGTTTTGAGAGGTAAAATGGCTGTCATTGAATTTGATGATATGGGTGAAATCGTAGATTATATAATTTTAGATTCAAAAACCGGAAATATTGCAGTTGAAATACCCGAAAGAACCTGGCATACAATAATTTCACTTGAAAAAGGTTCAGTTTCATACGAATGTAAAGATGGCCCATATAATCCGGATGATGATAAAAACTTTGCAGAATGGGCTCCAAAAGAAGGAGATCCAAATTGCAAAACATATATTGAGAAAATTCTTAATAAATTGAATCTGAAAATTTCAGAATTTTAATTTAATTTTGCATTGGTTATAAATTTCAAAACCAAATATCATAAAATTTTGAATTTATGGTATTTATAGATTATATTAAAAAAACCTTTAAAAACCTTCTATCTATATGGCAGTTCAAAAACCATCAATTCCAAGAGGCATGCGCGATTTTGGTGCAAATGAAATGATAAAACGGAATTACATTTTCGATACCATTCGTTCAGTTTTTCAACTTTATGGATACCAAGCAATTGAAACTCCAACAATGGAAAATCTAAGTACTTTAATGGGAAAATATGGCGAAGAAGGCGATAAATTATTGTTTAAGGTTTTAAATTCAGGTAATTACATTGAAAAGGTAAATGAAGAAAATTTTGCTGATTTCAAAAAACTAACAACACAAATTTCAGAAAAAGGATTACGCTACGATTTGACAGTACCATTTGCCAGATATGTTGTAATGAACCGAAACGAATTAACTTTTCCATTCAAACGCTATCAGATACAACCGGTATGGAGAGCTGACAAACCTCAAAAAGGTCGTTACCGCGAATTCTACCAATGTGATGTAGATGTAATCGGCAGCAATTCACTAATAAACGAATTAGAACTTGTAAATATAACAGATTCAATCTTTACTAAATTAAATATCAATGTAATAATAAAAATAAATAACAGAAAAGTTTTGGCTGGGATTGCAGAAACTATCGGCTTTCCTGAAAAAATTATTGATATTACTGTTGCTATTGACAAACTTGATAAAATTGGATTACAAAAAGTTAACGAAGAATTAGTTCAAAAAGGACTAGATGAAAATGCAATTAGTAAATTACAACCAATATTGGAATTAAGAGGAAGCAATTTTGATAAACTAAACACAATCAAAAACTTATTAGTTGATTCTGCTGTTGGATTAAAAGGAATTGAAGAGCTTCAAACACTTTTTAATTACATTGATAGCCAAGAGATTAAGTCAGGCTATGAATTAGATTTAACTCTAGCCCGTGGCTTAAATTATTATACCGGAGCAATTTTTGAAGTAAAAGCGAAAGACGCTCAAATAGGAAGCATCTCAGGAGGTGGTCGTTATGATGATTTAACAGGAATATTCGGTATGCCTGATATGTCAGGTGTGGGTATTAGTTTTGGAGCAGACCGTATTTATGATGTATTAACTGAATTAAACCTTTTCCCCGAAAATGTAGCAATCTCAACAAAAGCAATGTTTATCAATTTTGGAGAAAAAGAAATTAATTATTGTTTGCCAATTGCAAAAATCTTACGAAACAGAGGAATTTCATCAGAAATCTATCCAGATTCTGCAAAACTGAAAAAACAATTTTCGTATGCTGATGCAAAGAAAATTCCTTATGTAATTATTGCTGGTGAACAAGAAATAGAAAATAAAACTTTAAAAATAAAAGATATGATTAGCGGTACTGAAACTATTGTTTCAATTACTGAAATAGAAAACTTCTTCTAAAATATCTGATCTAAAAAG
The DNA here is from genome assembly GCA_023251515.1 of Bacteroidales bacterium. Classification (GTDB taxonomy): domain Bacteria; phylum Bacteroidota; class Bacteroidia; order Bacteroidales; family JACABE01; genus JACABE01. The sequence goes on along the minus strand of JAHEYQ010000036.1, from coordinate 46,313 downwards.
AAAATTACAAACAATCTGAATAGATTGCATAAACTTAACATGTTTTAAAACCTGTTAAGTTTTCAAATACATTTAAAAGTTTAAATAACTAATATCCTTATTTCTCAAGATTATCTTTAAACTCCTGAAATGCTTTTTGAATAAATGTATCAAACTGATTATGAAATACATCAAAAGCTTTTACAATTTTTTCACCATCAGGAGTTAGGCAGGTTTTTCCACCATCAGCACCACCACGTTGAGTGTCAAGAATCGGGAAACCAAGTCGTTCTTCAATTTGCTGAAGATTATTCCAAGTTTTGCGATAACTTAGATTTAATTTTTCCATTGCAAGCTTAAGAGAACCTGTTTCACTTATTGCTTTCATTAACTGCCATTTACCATCACCAAGTATGCCTAATTCATCTTTGGTTTCCAACCAGATTTTGTAATTTAATCGGATGTTTTCGTATTTTGAATTCATGTTTATTTTTTTACAAAAATAATAAAATAAATTACAATTTAACTTATCGCAGCCAGCCATGCAGTAGAAAATGCAATCTGCAAATTATATCCACCAGTATCTGCATCTAAATCAAGAACTTCTCCTGCAAAGTACAAACCTTTGATTATTTTTGATTGCATTGTTTTTGAATCAACTTCTTTTAAATCAATACCTCCAGAAGTAATTATGGCTTCAGCAAAATCGCGTGTTCCGGTAATTTCAAAACGGAAATCTTTCAACCAGATTCTGATTCTCTTTCGTTCATCTGCAGAAACCTGATTACAAAGCTTATGCGGAGATATTTTCAGTAAATCGCAACTAATTTGTGATAGTTTTCCGGGCAACCACTTACGGGTTACTGAACCGAATTTCATTTTTCCGTGTTCATCAAGATCACGTACCAATCTATTATCCAGTTTGGTATCATCTAAAGCAGGTTTCAAATCAATAGAACAGACTATTGATTCTTTGTTTTTCAGTTCGCGGGCAATTTTGCGGCTCAAAGTTAATACGATAGGACCTGTAACACCAAAATGAGTAAACATCATTTCGCCGAATTCTTCATATTTCTTTTTGCCGTTTATCCAGATACTTGCTTTCACATTTTTAAGGCTCAGCCCCTGCAGTTGCTGTGCTATTCGGCCTTTAGTCTCAAAAGGAACCAAAGCAGGACAGATATCTGTAATGGAATGACCAACATTTTTAGCTAATCGGTAACCATCACCTGTTGAACCTGTTGCAGGATAAGATGCTCCACCAGTGGCTAAAATAACTTTATCGGCAAAATAAGAAATATTATTAGCTATAACTCCTTTTATTTCATTGTTTTCTGTAATTAATTTTGTTACAGCTGCTTCTCTTTTTACAAAAACCCGGTTTTTTTCAACCCATTTTACCAAAGCATAAAAAATATCCTGAGCCAGTTCGCTACTTGGGAATGCTCTTTGTCCGCGTTCTACAGTAATAGGAACTCCTTTATTTTCAAAAAATTCTATTAGATCCTGAGAAAAAAATTCAGAAAAAGCATGACGCATAAAGCGAGAATTTTCGCCAATATGTTCCAAGAACTCACGCATAGGAGAAACATTGGTCAAATTACATCTTCCTTTTCCGGTAATTCTAAGTTTACGACCAGGTTGGTTCATTTTTTCAAGAAGCAAAACTTTCTTTCCTGATTCAGCAGATTTACCGGCAGCCATTAAACCTGCAGCACCACCTCCAACAACAATAACATCAAATTGATTCATAAACTACTATTAAATTAACGCTTCCAGAATGAAGGAGCAAAAAGAATAAAAACTGTAAATATCTCTAAACGACCTATCAACATCATAAAAGATAATATCCACTTACCCATTAAGGGAACCATAGAAAAATTGGTAGCCGGTCCACCTACATCACCCAATCCCGGACCAATACCAGCCATACAGGTGGCAACTGCTCCCATAGATGAAACGGGATTTACTCCAGTAAATGATAATAAGAAGGAGGATACCGCAAAAATAATTATATACATCATAAAGAAAGCCAGAATATTAAAAATAATATCCTGATGAACGGGTTTACCATCGAGCCTTACAGGCAATATAGCTGAGGGATGTAATAGTCGCTTGAATTCCATTGAAGCATTTTTAAGTAACAACAGATGTCTTATAACTTTAATACCACCAGTGGTTGAACCTGCACAACCTCCACTAAACATCAGCAGAAATATTAAAAACCATAAAAATGGCGACCATTTCATATAATCTGCAGTAACAAATCCTGTACACGAAACTATACTGGATACTGTAAACCAGGAATCTCTGAATGCTTTCTCAAAATCATTATATTGATTATATTTGTCGAAAAACAAGAAAGTTGCAATCAATAGTGAAGAACCAAATATTATGGTTAAAAACAACCTGAATTCTTCATTCTTATAGATCTTTTTTAATTTACCCTTTAAGGCAAAATAATGCAAGGTAAAACTGGTAGAAGCCAGCATCATAAATACAATACAAACATACTGAATATAAGGTGAATATTGTCCGATACTTGTATTTTTAGGAGAAAAACCACCGGTTCCCATTGTACCGAAAGCATGGCATAAAGATTCAAACAGATTCATATCGCCCATTAACAACAAAATAGTTTGTGCAGCAGTAAGCAAAACATAAATACCCCATAATCTTTTGGCAGTTTCTGTAATACGCGGATGCAATTTATCTGTTGAAATACCTGATGATTCAGCATTAAAAAGCTGCATACCACCAATACCCAAAAAAGGCAAAATAGCTACAGTTAAAACAATAATTCCCATCCCTCCTATCCAGTGTGTCATACTTCTCCAAAAAAGCACACCTTTAGGAACCACCTCAATATCAGTTAATATAGAAGCACCTGTTGTGGAAAAGCCTGAAATAGTTTCAAAAAATGCATCGGTAAAAGATGGAATTGAGTTAGTTAAAATAAAAGGGAGTGTTCCGAAAATTGAAATAATAACCCATGAAAAACTTACAATAACATAACCTTCACGTTTACCGATACTTTTCTCGTTTGCTTCTTTTGTAATTAATCTAAAAAGCAATCCAAATAAAAGCGTAATAAGTCCCGAAATCAATATGGCATTAAAATCGCTACCACCATAATAATACGAAAAAGGCAAAGCTGAAAAGATAAAAACACCTTCAATAACTAACAGAATACCAATAAATCTGACAACAATTGAAAAATTCATTTTGTATTTATATTGATTAATGGAAAATTTTTGAAATTTTAGAAATTGCTTCAGGCAAGGCAAAAACAACCACTTTATCATTTTCCTGTACTTGGAAATTTCCAACAGCAATATAACTTTCTTCACCTCTGACAATACCACCAACAATAGCTCCATCCGGAAATATAATTTTACGAATAGGTTTTTTTGTAATAGCAGCATTATGTCTTACCACAAATTCCAAAACTTCTGCATCAATACCGCTAAGACATTTGGAAGAAGTTACCATGGCATCCATTGTAAAACGGGCTATATAACTGGCTGTGATGAGTTTTTTATTAATAATGGTGTCTATTCCAATATTTTGAGAAATATCAATATAATCAATATTTTCAACTAAGGCAATGGTGCGTTTTACACCATATTTTCTTGCGTGCAGGCAAGTAAGGATATTGGTTTCGGTATGATTTGTAAGTGCAATAAACGCATCCATTTTTCTGATACCTTCTTCTTCAAGCAATTGAATATCGGTAGCATCACCATTAATAATCAATGTTTTACGAAGATCTTCAGTTAATTTAAAACATCTTTCTTTATCAGTTTCTATCAATTTTATATTTATTTTTTCTTCCAGACTACGGGCTGTTTTTCTTCCGATACGTCCACCACCAACAATCATGATATTTTTAATATCTATTTTGGTTTTTCCACCAAGCTTAAATAATTCATTCATTCCTGAAGGCTTGGTAATTACGTATATCATATCGTTTTTCAAAAACTGATCATTTCCTTTTGGGATTATTGTTTTTGAATTGCGATGGATGGCTACAGCTCTAAAATCGAGATGTGAATATTCTTTTGCAATCTGATCTAATGTTTTATTTAACACCAAGGCATTCTCATCAAGCCTGATTAAAAACAGCATCAATTTACCTTCAGAAAAATCAAAAACTTCAGTTGCAACAGACTGATTTAAAAGATTTATAATTTCTTTTGCTGCAATTCTTTCGGGACAAACCAAAGAATCAACTCCTAAATTTTCAAAAATATCTTTGTTTTCATCAGTCAGATATTCAGTATTATTTATTCTTGCAATAGTTCTTTTTGCGCCCAGTTTTTTCCCTAAAATACAAGTCATCAGATTTACATGTTCGCTATGAACTACTGATATAAGTAAATCGGCTTTTGCGACATTTGCACTTTCTAAAACAGATACAGAAGTAGAATCGCCGGTAATGGTTAATAAATCAGAATTCGATTCAACCATTTTTAACAAATCCTCATTTGGATCAATGATAGTAATATTGTGCTTTTCATAAGATAAGGATTTCGCTAAATGAAACCCAACTTCTCCGTCACCAGCTATAATTATATTCATTTTAAAATAAATTATTTAAGACAAAATTATAATAAGTTTTGCCTTAATGCATAAAAAACTGAATTAAAATAAAAAATTATTATATGGATATCTTTTGATATGAACTTTTTTCACTTCCTCATAAAGATAATCCTTCAGATAATCAATATTTTCCTTATTCTTTGCAGAAATAAAAATACTTTGATTATTTAATTTTGCCATCCAGGTTTTCTGCAATTCTTCCAGACTCATATTATCTTTAGTAGCCGGAGTTAAATCATCTTCTTCTTTTTTAATGTATTGATAAGCATCAATTTTATTAAACAAAATGATAGAAGGTTTATCAATGGCTTTAATTTCACTTAAAGTTTGTGTTACAACATTTAATTGTTCTTCAAAACCATTGTGCGAAATATCAACAACGTGAATTAGAATATCAGCTTCGCGAACTTCATCTAGCGTAGATTTAAAGGATTCTACCAAATCATGAGGCAACTTTCTTATAAAACCAACTGTATCAGTAAGTAAAAAAGGCAAATTACCAATAACTACTTTACGAACAGTTGTATCAAGAGTTGCAAATAGTTTATTTTCAGCAAAAACTTCAGATTTACTTAAAAGATTCATAATGGTAGATTTACCTACATTTGTATAACCAACCAATGCAACCCTAACCATTTCTTCGCGATGCTTGCGTTGGGTTATCTTCTGTTTATCAATCTCTTTTAATTTTTCTTTAAGCAAAGTAATTTTATCGCGAATAATTCTTCGGTCGGTTTCAATTTCTTTCTCGCCAGGACCACGCATACCCATACCACCACGCTGACGTGTAAGGTGAGTCCACATACGTGTTAAACGAGGCAAAAGATACTGATATTGTGCAAGTTCAACTTGTGTTCTTGCATGTGAAGTTCGTGCTCTGCTTGCAAAAATATCTAAAATCAGATTGGTTCTGTCGAGGATTTTGCAATTTAATTCACGCTCAATATTTCTGATTTGAGAAGGACTTAACTCGTCATCAAATACGGCTATATTAATTTTTTCAGCTTCAATATATTCTTTAATTTCGGCAAGTTTACCTGTCCCGACAAAGGTCCGTGAATCAGGTCGTTCCAACCTTTGAACGAATCTTTTTACAGCAACACCTCCGGCTGTATCTACCAAAAAGGCTAGTTCATCAAGATATTCATTTACTTTATCAATATCCTGATTCTGATATATTAAGCCTATTAAAACGACAGTTTCCTGCTTTTTTGCTGTTTCTATCAATTTTTATTATTTTTTTAACGACGATGAGACGATGAATGTTCCGATGCTTTAAACAAAATATACAACGACATAATTATCAATAAAATATAAACAGGTAATACTTCAATATCAAAACCCTCATTAGCAATGAAAGTTATAATTTTGAAAAAACTGGTTATAAACACAACAAAAAAAGCAAAACTTCTGAAATTCTTACGTCTTAAAGCAGAAGCTATAAGACTTAACGAAAAGAAAATCAATACAATAATTACTTTCAAGGTTGTTTCCCAGAAATTATTCTGTACTTTTGTAGTTAAATGAAACAAATTATAAAACACTGAAAATAAAAAGAAAACAACTCCTATTTTCAGCAATAATTCAAAAACTACAGAAGAGGTATTTCTTTTATCCATAGGGGAATATTTATTAAAATGACTTAAATCCGATTATTTCACGAACTTCTTTAACTGTTTTTGAGGCACTTTCGCGAGCCTTTTCAGCTCCAATTCGGGCAACTTTACGAAGATATTCAGTATCAGCTGTTAATTCTGCAATTTTTTCGCGAAAAGGATTAGTAAATATGATAACATCCTCAGCTAATTGGGCTTTCATATCGCCATATCGAATCTGACAATTATTGTATAAATCACTAAAATGATTGTAAGTATCAACCGAAGAAACAGCTTTCATGATATTAAAAATATTTTCAATAGCCTGTGGTTTAGGCTGATTGGGTTCGGTAGGACCCTGATCAGTAACAGCTCTTTTCAGTTTTTTACGGATTGCCTCCTGACTGTCTCCCAAATAAAGGCAAGAATTTTCATTATCAGATTTTGACATTTTAGTACTACCATCCAGACCCGGAATTTTTATTAATTCCTCACCAAAATTATAAGCAGTTGGCTCAGGGAAATAATCAACCTTATACATTCTGTTAAAGCGATTTACAAAGTTACGAGTCATTTCCAGATGCTGTTCCTGATCTTTTCCAACCGGAACTTTATGAGCACGATGAATAATAATATCGGCAGCCATAAGTGTTGGATATGTGAGCAAACCTGCATTTACATTATCGGGTTGACGTCTGATTTTTTCTTTAAAAGACGCAACACGTTCCAATTCACCCACATAAGCATTCATATTTAATAGCAGATATAACTCAGCTATCTGAGGCACATCACTTTGAATATAAACACAAGCAGCTTCAGGGTCGAGACCTGCTGCCAGATAATTAACCAATACCCGTTTGACATTTCCATGCAAATCTTCAGGTGTAGGATGTGTTGTTAATGAATGATAATCGGCGATAAAAAAATAACAATTGTTTTCATGCTGCATTTTCAGGAAGTTACGGAGTGCTCCGAAATAATTTCCCAAATGCAAATCGCCTGTAGGTCTGATGCCGCTTACTACTATTTCCATAGTTTGCAAAATTAAGAATAATTTTTAAATGTTTAAAAATAAAAAAACCGATTGTACGAAGTTCTGATTTTTCCATTTAAAGATCACGACATCTATCTATTATTCTGATATTTATGCATTTATAATTTAATAATAAAAAATCTATTTTTTTTTAAAACATAACTCTTTCTACCCTGCAAGCACTCAATTTAAGAGGAGCTATTTTTGAAAGCGGATCCAATTCATCACGAGTTAAATTATTTACGGGTGATTCGCTAAAATGCCAAGGCATAAACAATTCACCCTCAAGTACTTCATCACTTATCTGAAGTATGGTTTGTAATTCGCCTCTCTCAGATACCAATTTTACTTTGATACCATTCTGAAAATTATTTTTGTAAGCATCAGCAGGATTCATCAAAACGTATGATTCATTGGCAAATGCATTTAATGAATTATTTTTGCGCGACATAGTTGCTGAATGGTATTGATACAAAATTCTTCCTGAATTTAGCAAAAAAGGATAATCAATGTTAACTTTTTCATTTTGTGCAATATAATCAACCGGATTTAATTTTGCTTTTCCGTTTGGTGTATTAAACTTTTCGAGAAATAAAGTTGAAGTACCGGGATGATTTTCACCAGGGCATGGCCATTGAATACCCTCATTTTCAATACGATTATAACGAACCCCTGCCATCATCGGAGTAACAGCAGCTATTTCATCAAATATTTCAGATTCATCTCTGAAAGCTTTCATAGGTTTTCCCATACGTTGAGCCATTTCCTGTATTATTTGCCAATCCTGACGGGCCAAACCGGGCGAATCAACTACCTTTCTCACTCTCAACACCCTACGATCGCTGTTTACAAAAGTACCGTTTTTTTCGGCAAAACTTGCAGCAGGAAGAATTACATCAGCATAAGCAGTTGTTTCGGTTTGGAAAATATCCTGAACAACCACAAAATCAAGTTTTTCAAATGCATTTTTAACATGGTTCAGATTGGGATCAGTAACCATCGGATTTTCACCCATAATATATAATGCTTTGATTTTGCCATCATAAGCAGCTTTGGCAATTTCAACTGTAGTTAAACCGGGTTTTGCTGAAAGCGATTCAAATGGAACACCCCAAATACCAGCAACTTTCCTTCTATTTTCATCATTTCCGATTGGAATATAACCAGGATAATTAATAGGTGAAGCACCCACATCAGTAGCACCTTGAACATTATTTTGTCCACGAGGAGGATCAATACCAGCTCTTTCTTTGCCAATCTGACCACAAATCAGCATCATATTAATTAACGAAAAAACATTATTAGTTCCTGTAACCTGCTGACTCATACCCATTCCTGTAGCAATCATGGATGTTGGAGATGTGGCATAAATCCGGGCAGCTTCGATAATTTTTTCCTGTGGAACTCCTGTAATTTCTTCAGTGTAATCTGCTGTATATTTATCAGTTAGTGATTTTAATTCTTCAAAAGCATCCCAACCTCTGTCAATCTTATTTGAAATAAAATTCTTATCAATTAATTCATTATGAATAATATAGCGAATCATTCCATTAAGTAATGCCACATCAGTACCTAAACGAGGCTGTAACCAAAGCTTAGCATATTTTACCAAAGGTGTCCATTTAGGGTCGATAATAATCACTTGCATACCTTTTGCTACACCACGTTTTACATAAGTTGCAGTAATAGGGTGAGTTTCAATGATATTATTACCTGTTACCAAAAGACAATCTGTAGTTTCAAAATCTTCAATTGAATTACTTCCAGCACCATCACCAATTGAACGCAACATGGCTGTAACTGTGGAAGCATGACACAAACGAGTACAATAATCTATGTTATTATTTCCAAAAACTGTCCGGATAAATTTTTGAAATATGTAATTATCTTCATTTGTGCATTTTGCAGAAGAATAACCAGCTAATGATTCATTTCCATATTTTTCAATAACTTCATTAAATTTAAATGCAATCAGATCAAGGGCTTCGTCCCAGCTTGCCTCTTCAAATTTGCCATTTTTCTTAATTAAAGGATTGATTAAACGATCTTTACTTTGAATGAAATCATAGCCAAACCGTCCCTTTACACATAATCTTCCGTCATTTGGCATAACATTTTCTACACCAATTGAACGAACAATTTTACCATTTTGAACCCATAATTCTATCTGACAACCTACGCCGCAATAAGGACATGTAGTTTTTATTTTTGCATCTATCTTATTAATATCTATTTCGTTACGATGTGGCTTTTCAACCAGAGCACCAGTAGGACAAAGCTGAATGCATTCGCCACAGCCATCACACTCTGATTCGTTCCATACTCCAAAACCACCGATAATATAAGATGAAATACCTCTATCTGTGAATGAAAGTACACTCTTACCCTGAACTTCTTCACATGCTTTAATACAACGGAAACATTTGATGCATTTTGAAGAATCATACGTTAAAACCGGTGAAGAATCATCAAGCTGTGTTTTGAACAAATGCTTTACTGATGAATATTTTCTATTTAACTTATCATCAATCTGATATCTTTTTAATAACTCCCAAAACTCATCATGATAGCTATTATCGTTTTCTTCGCTATATTCAGAAACCAAATAATCAAGCAAATTCTTGCGCAAAATTTCCAATTCATCATCAAAAGCAATAACATCTATACCTTCTTTAACCTGAACCGTACAAGAAGCTGTTAATCCGTTTGTTCCGGCAATTTTCACCAGACATAAACGACAAGCACCGGTTGGACTTAGTTTTTTATGATAACAGAGACTTGGAATCGGAATTCCATTATCTTTAGCAACTCTTAATAAATTAGCACCTTTAAAAGTATTTATCTGTTTTCCGTCAATAGTAATTGTAATTCGTTCTGACATTATTGTAAATTATTGGTTTAGAACAAGAAGGGGAAACTAGGAAAAAGTCCCTTTGACATTCCCTGCATCTCTGTTTCGAAAATTCTATCAGCTTTTTCCATTGCTTTGTTAAGAGCAACTACCAACAATTCTTCAAGTCTTTCCTTTTCTGTAACATCTATCAAACTCTTGTCAATACTGATATCTTTCACCTTTTTATTGGCATTCATTATCACTTTAACCATACCATTTTCGGCTTCAGCATTCACATAAACTGATTCCATCCGGGCTTTGGTTTCTTCCATAAGTCCCTCTGCCTCTTTTAATTTACCAATCATATTTCCAAACATAATTCTTAAATTTAAAAGTTATTGATTATTTTTAATTAACTCATTTTCAAAATACATGATTGCACTTCTGATGGGTAAAACAGGAGATTGTCCTAAAGGACAAAGAGAAGTTTTTGCCATCATTTCAGATTCATATAAAATTTCAGCAAGTATATCTTTTTTATTATGCTCATTTTTAAGCTTTTCCATCAACATCAGTATTTGAGTTGTACCTATTCTGCAAGGAATACATTTACCACATGATTCGTGTTGAAAAAATCTTAAAACACTGAATAATAAGTCATAAACAGATTGATCTTCATCAAAAACAATAATAGCACCTGAACCCAAAGTTGCACCTCTTTCTTTCAGCTTATCATAACCCATAATGGCATCCAACATCGAAGAATCAACAAAAGTACCGGCTGCACCACCAAGTAAAGCTCCTTTAAACGACTTTCCATCTTTAATTCCTCCACCAAAATCATAAATTAATGAATATAAGCTAATACCAAGCTCCACTTCACAAAACCCAGGATTATTAACATTGCCACTTAGGGTAAAAATTTTAGTGCCTTTGGTTTTTTCAGTACCCATATTACTGTACCATTCAGAACCATTGGTAATTATAGCAGGAAAATGTGATAATGTTTCTACATTATTTATCAAAGTCGGTTTACCAAACAAACCTTTTTCAGCAGGAAATGGAGGTTTTATTCGTGGATACCCCCTTTTGCCCTCTATAGATTCTAAAAGAGTAAGTTCTTCACCACAAAGATAAGATCCTGCACCGATTTTTAATTCCAAATCAAAACTAAAATTACTTTTCATAATTTTCTTGCCAAGAAAACCTCTGGAATATGCAGAATGAATTGCTTTTTGCAATAAGCTTATAGATAGATCATACTCTCCGCGAATATAAATATATCCAATGGAAGCTCCAACAGCATAAGCACTTATCAACATTCCCTCAATCAAAAGATGAGGATCATTTTCCATAATAATTCTATCTTTAAATGTGCCGGGTTCGCCTTCATCAGCATTACAAATTACAAAGCGTTCACAATCATCACATGAGAGAGATGTAAATCTGTTTTTGCTACCTGTAGGAAAACCAGCTCCTCCCCTTCCTCTTAATCCTGATTTTTCTATTTCGTCAATTATTGCATTAGGTTGCATTTCCAGAGCCATAGCAATTGCCTGATAACCACCATTAAATATATAGTCATCAATACTTTCAGGATTAATTTTTCCCAAATTTTTTAAAGCAATTCTGGTTTCAGTTATCACTGTTTTTGGATTCGTTACGTAAATCATTTATTATCAATTCAATTACATCTACATTTAGACCTGTATATGCTTGCTTATTTATCATCATCGAAGGTTTATTAGCACACAAACCCAGACATTCGCTAAATTCTAATGTAAATAATCCATCAGAAGTTGTTTCATTAAAGTCAATCTGTAACAATTCTTTTAACTTATTGGCTATTAACTGAGAACCAAGCATATCACAAACAGGAGATTGACATAATCTGACAATAAATTTCCCTCGTGGTTTTATAGAAAACATGGTATAATAAGAAACAACACCATAAACAGAGCTCATACTAATATTCAGATACTTAGAAACTTTCCTCAATTCTGTTTCAGGCAAATATTGATGAGGTTGCTCTGTCTGAATCTCATGCAAAATTTGTAACAAATTGTTTTTCTGTGGCTTATATTTCAATAATATTTCTTCTGTCATTATTTTCATCTAAATTTTTGAAAGCATAAATTTACAAAATATAAAAGCAAAAAAACAAAAAATTATCAAAAGTTTAAAATTAAAATGTTTTAAGCTGTTCTAAAAGGTAATCAGATAACTAAATATAATAAAATTTAAAATCTTGTATATCAAATATTTTAAATTCATTAGGAGGACTATTAAATGAATATTTCCTCTATTTAAACCCGACTCATGTATTTCTCTTTTATATATTATTATTAATCAACTTTTCATAATCATCAGGATGATTTATATTTGTGAAATTTTTCAAATCAGTATCAAAAATATTAAAATAATTAACCTGAATAAAATCATAGAATCCGATAATCTTATATTTTTGGGTATTTTCAATAAATTTCTCTAATTCAGGCAATTTAGCTGTATTATAAATCCCATGAAGTGGCTCTAAAAAACCATCAATAACAGGAATTGTTACATCTCTTCCACTTTTAATATGCGAATCTAATTGTTTAATTATCATATTATTACTTAAATATGGCATATCGCATGAAACAATAAAAACAGAAGGATTGGCAGCCGATTTTAAAGCAGTATGTATTCCTCCCAAAGGACCAATTTTTTGATAATAGTCTGTAACTACTTTAAAATCTTTATATTCACTATAAATTTCAGGATTGTTAGAAACGATGATAATTTCGCTAAAAATATCTTTAAGAACATCAATTATTCTATCAATGATATATTGATTATCAACCACCAGAAAAGACTTATTTATCCCATTAAAGCGGGAGTTATTTCCACCGGCAAGAATTGCAGCACTAAATTTCGGAATATTCTGATCAAAAAGGGCATCCTGCATAAGGCTATCTTATTTATTTTCTGATTAATATATTATTGTTTATTGAATTAAAAAATTGAATTGCAAATTTAACAGAAAATATGAAGTTATTTCTCATTATTTAAATCAATAAAAAACTTGATTTATAAAGAATAAAATAAAAAACAAAAACAGAGATAACTTTGTTTCTTAAACAGTCAAAAAAGAAATAATGTAAAAAACGAAAGTATTGTGATTTTTTAGTAATTTTGGAGACTGTAAAGAACAAATTATTTATTTTAAAATAAAAAAAATGATATTCAATAGCATTTTATTGGGAATGTTTGGTGGACAGGAGATTTTAGTAATTGCTCTTCTAGTACTTTTACTATTTGGAGGCACAAAAATACCTCAACTTATGCGAGGTTTGGGCAAAGGTATGAATGAATTTAAGAAAGCAAAAGATGGAATTTACGATGATTTAGATGTTGACAAAACGTCTGAATCAAATAAAAAGGATTCATCATCAAATGATAAAGCTAAACAATAGTTTTGAGACACTTTAAAAGTCTTTTAAATAATAGCTTATGCTAAAATACCTTTTTGGATTTTTTAAAGAGAAGGAATATGATACGTCCTTTTGGGGGCATGTGGACCTATTAAGGAAGTATTTATTCCGTACAATACTTGCAATATTGATTTTTAGCGTTTTCGCTTTTATTTATAAAGATTTTGTTTTCAATGAAATAATACTTTTGCCAGGAAATACAAAATTTTTTACATATAGGGCATTCTGTTTTATTGGCCAACAACTTGGCATAGATGGATTTTGCTTTGAACCCTTTAAAATAAGTTTAATTAACACCGAAATCGGAGGGCAATTCAGATACCATCTGATGATTTCGATGATTGCCGGAATAATTTTAAGCTTTCCTTTTATGGCTTATCAATTGTGGATGTTTGTTAAACCTGCACTTTCTGAGAGAGAAGTAAAGTCGTCAAGAGGAATAATTTTTTACATTTCATCACTTTTTATTTTTGGAGTTTTATTTGGATATTATTTAGTTGCACCCTTAACAATCAATTTTTTAGCAACCTATCAACTCAGTTCTGAAATTCAGAATATGATAACGATTTCTTCATATATCTCAATACTCACAATACTTACCCTTTCGATGGGAATTGTTTTTGAATTGCCGGTTTTAATATATTTTTTGACTAAAATCGGTTTATTATCATCTAAATTGCTCAGAAAATATCGCCGACACTCTATTGTTGTGATATCAATACTTGCAGCATTTATAACACCATCAGGCGATATGTTCAGTATGATACTGGTTGGGTTTCCAATATGGGTATTATTTGAAATAAGCATTTATGTGAGTAAAAGTGTAGAACGTAAACAAAGTCTTGATTTTTAAATTACAACCCATTTATTATTCACAATTTCAATCATTTGAAGGACTTTGTCAAGTTCTTCATCCAGCTTACCTTGTTCGCTGCATACTTTAATATCTGCAATTTCTTTCAGGGAAAATTTATCGGCTTTTAAATCGGTATTGTTTTTGTTTTCAAGAAAAATGAGAATGCCTGGTTTATAAATATTTGCCAGAAAGCCAGATTCACAAATCAACAGTTTATTTTCACCCAAATGCTGTAACAAAACTTCAAAAGCTTCTTCTATCTTATAATCTTTACATTCAACATAATACACCGGATTTGCACCTGCCTGCAAAAACTGGGAACTATCCTTGTGATTGATTTCATTTTCAAGATAAACCTTACAATCAATATTTTGCCATAATATCAGTTTATCTTCAGGTTGTTCGTGAAAATGAGGAGTAATTTTACAAGCAGCTATCCTATTTCCTTTTGAGTATTTCTCTATCAACAATTTAGTTAGAGTTGACTTTCCTGTATTTCTGCCAGCTCCACAAACAATCAGCATATTTGGTAAAAACATAGTCATTTACTTAATTTTAAAATAATTTTTAACCTTGTCATCAGATATATAATACATTACGCTTCCAACAATCATCCCGATTAAATAACCATAAGGCAAACCACAGGCAATAAGTGCAACCAAAAGAGCAATAAAAAAGCTCTTTTTAGAATCGATAATATCTTTAACAAATACCATAAGCGTTAAACCCTCAAACAAAAGAATAACGCCCAATATGGGCAATGGAAATATTTTTACTACTTGTTCAAAACTTCCACTAAAGAATAAACCCAGAATCAGATACAAAGTTCCATAAATAAAAACAGACCCACCTGTACGGGCACCAAAAATATAATGACCTGCCATACCACCCGAACCATGACAAGTAGGAATGCCACCTAAAAATGGATTAATCAGATTGATAATTGAATAGGTAAAACTGATTTTTTTTATTGTTATCTTTTTCTCAGGAAAATAATCATTGGAAATCTGTTTGGTCGCTATTATAGAATTTCCGATAGAAAGTGGAATCTGAGGAAGAGCAAGTATCAGAAAACCCGTAATTACATCAGAAAAATGCGGAGAATAAAACGTTGGAAGATTTATACTTACAGCTTCCGTTATATTAAAATCAGTAAAATTAAATAAAAAAGCATATACAACACCACCTAAAATAATAAAAATTGCAGGAGGATATTTCCTGTTTCCCAACAAAACAAGGCTTAAAACAAAAGCAGCAATAGCAAGAAAATAACCAGATACAGAGTCGGATACAACATATTCTTTTAAAGCAATTAATGAAAGCTGAATCCCAAGTCCAAACTGAATTCCTCTGACTACAACCTTAGGTATATATTTGGCTATCAAATCAATTAAACCAGTTAATGATAAAATAAGCATCAATATACCTATTGATAAACCACCACCATAGATAATACCCGGAGCTATTTTTTGAGTTATTACAATCATTGCAACAGCCTTTAATGGCTGAACAGGCATTGGAATTCCATATAAAAAAGCAGAGAACAACTGCATTAATCCGTATGCTATCAATACATTACAAGCATTCAATCCTGAAGCTAATATCATACCGATAATAAGAGGCAAATCGGTGCCAATGTCACCAAAAGCACCGGAAAATTCATTCCTGTCGAATCGTATTCTTGTTTTAATAATACTTAAAATATTCATTTCTATTGAAATCATGTTTTATAACAAAATTTATCAGCTTTCAGCCAATAACATCCAACTGATTATAATACAAAGATAGTTTTTTTTGAAATTCGGGAAAATGATGCTATAAAAAAATAATAAAAAATTACATAAATTAAAAGTTTGATTTACCGAAACTTATATAAATTAGAACTGTTAACTAAAAAAAAATGATAAAAAAAACAATGATAATTTCGATGTAAAATTCTACTTTTGAAAAAAATTAAAATCAACTTTATATGTTTAAAACAAACGAATATTTTGATGGAAAAGTAAAATCCATCGCTTACGAAACTGCAGAAGGACCTGCAACAATTGGAGTAATGGCAGCTGGCGAATACGAATTCGGCACATCAAGTGTTGAATATATGACAGTTACTTCTGGAAAAATGATTATCCAGTTGGCAGGCGAAACCGAATGGAAAGAATACAAAGAATTCGAAACTTTTGTTGTACCTAAAGACAGCAAATTTAAATTAAAAATCGCAGAAGATTCAAGCTACCGTTGCTTGTATCGCTAAATTACTAAACTTTTATATTATTGTATTTCAATAGCATATACAATCATTTAAAAGAATTTTAAATTGAACATCTTTATAAAACACTTTCATTACAGGTTTTTCTTACAGAACTCTATAAAATGAAGGTGTTTTTTGCTTTTTGTAAAAATCAATGAATTTAACGTTAACGTTTGTTTTATAACAACCCCAAAACACACTTATAGTGCTTATTATCACATATAAATTAAGCATTTTAATGAAACAATTTAGTTATTACAACATTAATAAAAATATAATTTCATTTATCCAAAAATTACAGTGTTAATTTTTTTAAAAAACTCTTAAAAGTAATAACAAAAAATATATATAGTTAAAACATTGCATATCTATCAGATGTAAATATCTAAAATTTTTAAGAAAAAAAAGCCTTTTGTTTTAATAATTGATTAATCAAATTTGCACGCGTAATTTCTATTTGATGATAGAAGCTACTATTAAAACTTTTAATTTATTAATAATCAACATTTAAAACAAAAAATGAAAAAGATTTTGCTTTTTTTATTTGCAGTATTTATTACACAAATACTTGCTGCACAAACAGTTGTTTTTCATGAGACATTTGAACTTCCTTCGGGCGGAGACAGTGTAGTAACAACGGCTGATTCAGCTGGTTTTTCTACTCTAAATTTTCAACCTTGGTCGCTTTCAACTCATCTTGCCAAATCGGGAGTCAGATCCGATTCGAACAGAGTTCAGGTAGGAAAAACCATTTTTCTGACAACCAATTCGTTTTCAACTTTAGGAAATAACTTTGTTATCCTGGAGTTTGCACACATTTGTAAACTGCACTATGCAGATGCAGGAACTATTGACATTTCGCTAAACAATGGTGCAACATGGACACCATTACCTCTGACAACTTATGCCGGAGGTGGAAATTTAAGTCAGTTAAAATTCAGTGAAACAATGTATGCTACCGACTGGAAAGTGGGAGATACAACAACTTTACCAACCAATTCATGGTGGAAAAATGAAACATTAGATCTTTCAACATTGGCAGCTAATCAGGCAAATGTAAAATTGCGTTTCAGATTTAATGGAAGCGGGAATCCTCTTGCTTCAGGCAGATACGGATGGTTGATTGACGATATCAAAGTATCTGTTAGCCCTTCTGAATTAAAACCTCCAACGTTAACTTTTGCAACTACTCCTTCCGATACTGTTCTTACAGCTGGACCTTATAATATTTCTGTATATTCAAAGGATGCATCAGGCGTAGAATCTGTAAATTTATTTTACAAATATGGTAATGGAACTTTTGTAAGTTTACCAATGCAACGTTCTGCTACAGTAGATAGTTTGTTTACTGCTAATATTCCTTTTGGAGGTTGGGGTAAACGTGTCGATTTCTATGTAACTTCAATAGATTCATCAGCAGCACATAATAGCATTTCAAATCCTGTTAGTGGTTACAATTCATTCTTTTGTAAATTTGGTAGCGGAGGATTAATTACAATTGGAAATAGCACATCAACAGGAACTTATCCATTTTATCCATATTTTGGATATTCGAGAAGTATTTCTATTTATAAATCAACTGAAATCGGAAGCTATGGAACAATTAATCAACTCCAATGGAATGTATCCACAGCTGCTGCAACCAATGTTCCTATCAAAATATATTTAAAGCAAGTCTCATCCAATATTATGATTGCTGATACTTTTGCAAATTTACTTAACAATGCAACACTTGTTTATACCGGAACATTGTCTTTTAGCCCAACTGGCTGGAAAAGTATTAACCTGACCACTCCTTTTAATTATAATGCAGATAATTTAATGGTTTTATGCGAAGCAAATTTTGGAGGATCAGGTTCTTCATCTTATCCATATTTTTATTATACAACTTCTTTGTCTGGTTCGCATCAAACCTACACTAAAGATTCTAATCCACCTACTGGTAGCGGAACTATTGGTACTTCCAGACCCAATATCAAAATAAATATTGCTGCTGGGATTGAATTAACACAGGATGCAGGTATAAATCAGATTGTTAACCCTGTAGGTGGTGTTTCTGCAAATACTGCTTTTAATGTAGAAACAAAAATTAAAAATTACGGAAGTGCAGTATTAGCAAAAGCTTCAGTAAAATATTCAGTTGATGGCAATGCTCCACAATCGTATAACTGGACAGGAAATCTGGCAAAAGATTCAGTTTCTGCAACTTTTGTTGCCGGTACTTTAAACTTGCCAATTGGTGGTCATAGTTTGAAAGTTTGGGCAGAATTACCAAATGACAGTACTGATCAAAACAATATAAACGATACTGCTTATATTAATTTTTATGCTTGTGCATCTCCTTTAAGCGGAAATTACTCAATAGGCGGTACTACAGCTGATTTTGCGACATTTGCTGACGCTTTGGTAGGTTTAAATCAATGTGGAATAAACGGTGCTGTTGTATTTAATATCAATGCCGGAACCTATAATAATCAAATTGTTTTAGGTGAAGTTTTCGGATCAACAGCTACAAATACCATTACTTTTAAAGCCGCAAACAACGATAGTACATCTGTAATAATGAATTACAATGCTACAGTTGCCGCCGATAACTTTATAGTAAAATTAAATGGTGCTGATAATATCAGATTTAAAAATATAAACTTTGCACCAGCAAATCCTACTTATTCAAATGCAATTGTGTTTGCAAATGCAGCTACAAATAATGAAATTTCAGGATGTTTGTTCAGCGGAAATGCAGGAACTTCTAATGATTTAGCTTCTGTAAGAATTGAAGATGTTACATCAATCAACAATTCAATTACCGGAAACAGATTCAATTCAGGATCAATGGCTGTAATGTGCATAGGAAGTTCAACCACCTCATTATTAAGCAATATCATTGTAAAAAATAATGTTATCAATAATTTTACCAAATATGGTGTTTTTGGCGAATACGTAAACAAAATGCTTGTTGAAGGAAATACAATTATATCTGATGCTTCAGCTACAGATAAATATGGTGTTTATATGCATTATGCTTATGATACAGTTAAAGTTATCAGAAACACTATAAACCTGAATGGTGCAACCAATACTTACGGTATTTTACTTGACAACTGTCATGCAACTGACACAACAAGAGGAATAGTTGCTAATAATATGGTAAGCATTGCGAATGGAACTACTTATTCATACGGTATTCGTACTCTAACTACTGATTATCAGAAAATATATTTCAATTCAGTTTTGGTAAACGGAGCTAGTTTAACTGATACCAGAGCATTAAACATTGCAACAAGTTCAGCTAATATTGATATTTTAAATAATAATTTACAGAGTAACCGTTATCCTTTGCATGTGGAAGTAGCAAATACAGGAAAATGTAATTACAATAATTATTACGCTACCGGAACATTTTTTGCAATGTGGAACAATACAGCTTATGCAAATTTACAGGCTTTAAAAACTGCAAATCAAAAAGATACAAATTCTATAAATGTTAAACCTTACTTTTTAAGTTTAAATAACCTTCACACAAATAACGGATTATTATACGGTAAAGGAAATTCAATTTCTGAAGTAAGTATTGATATTGACGGCGATTTAAGAGCTAATCCTCCTTGCATTGGTGCTGATGAGTTTTTACCACCTGCAAACGATGCAACTGCAATTGCTTTGATAACAAAAAACACTTGTGGTTTAACCACAAACGAAGATGTTACTTTAATAATCAAAAACATTGGAACTTCACCTATTGCTGCTGCCAATTTAACAGCAACTTACGGATTTATAGGAGTAAACAACACATTGGTAAATGCAATAACACCTGAAAATGTAAACAGAACAATTGCACCCGGTGATACTGTAAATTATATTTTCAATGCAAAAGCAAATCTTTCAGTTGCTGCCACACATATTGATTCAACTTTCCAATTGAAAGCTTGGGTTAATTTAGTTGGAGACTTAGCAAATGCTAATGATACTAATCAATTGACCACACTTTCATCATATACACCTATTGCTCCTATAGCAACTAATTTTAATGGTGGTTATGGATCAACAGTAACACTAACTGCAAGTTCGAGCGATACATTATATTGGTATGATGCCATTACAGGTGGTAATTTTCTTGGAAAAGGTATGTATTTTACAACACCTGCATTATTTGCTTCAAATACATATTATGTAGAAGCAAAAGCAAGTACACCTGCAAATGTACAAATCGGAGCCGGTACTTCAAATCAATACTACCCATTTGATCTTTCTTATGGATACAGCAGAAGTGCATCTATCTATAAAGCTTCTGAAATAGGTGGAAATGGTTTAATTAATGCTTTACAATACCAAGTTACCGTAGCTGGTTCTACTGTTAAAGCTCCAATAAAAATATATTTAAAAGAGGTTACTTCAGATGTTATGACTGCTCAAAACTGGACTAATTTAACTGCATCTGCTGTTTTGGTTTTTTCAGATTCCGTAATTTTTAATCAAACGGGGTGGAAAAATATACAATTAACTACTCCATTTAATTTCTTATCCGGTAATTTGATGATTTTATGTGAATCCAATTATGGAGGTACTGGTGCAGGTTATGGAAACTATGCAAGTTTTGGTTATACAACCACAACTTTATCAGGAACACACCAATACATTCGTAAAGATTCATCAATACCAACAGCTAATTTGGCGTTAAACTCATCACGTCCTAATGTAAAAATCAATATTCCATTGCCAGGTTGTGCAAGTCCGAGAGTTACTGTAAATGTTAATGTTGCTGCACCTCCTCCAATTGATTTGGGTACAACTCAAATTACTTCACCGGTGGTTTCTGTTCCGGCTGCTGTTTCGCAAGCTGTTAATGTAAAAATCAAAAACTATGGTTTAACTGCTTTAACTTCTGCAAATATTAATTATCAGATTGATAACGGATCAGTAAACACTTTTGCTTGGACTGCAACTCCAGCATTGGCTTTTGATTCTACTAAAATAGTAACTGTAGCTAATTTGACTTTTGCTCCAGGCTTACACAAAATAAAAGCATGGACAAGCCAACCAAATAACACACAGGATACCATTGCAGTAAACGATACAGTTTCTGTTAGTTTCCTTGCAAGTTTACATGGAACATATTCTATTGGCGATACTACAGGCGGAGTTCAAAAGGATTTCCCAAGTTTTACTTCGGCAATTCAAGCACTTACAATTGCAGGTGTTTCTGATGCAGTTATATTCTTAGCTGACACAGGCACTTATACTGAGCAAATCAGAATACCACAAATTTATGGTGCTGATGCTAACAAAACCATTACTTTCCGTTCGGCAAATAATGACAGTACTAAAGTAAAATTACAATTTGCTGCAACATCTGCTGCTAATTATATTGTAAAACTTGACAGTGCTGATTATATCAGATTTGAAAAAATGACAATCAAATCTACTGCTACTTCTTATGGAAGAATTGTGGAGATGAGTAATGCTGCAAATTACAATGTAATCAGCAATTGTATTTTAGATATGCCGGTTACAACATCTTCAAGCGTTTATGGTATTTATTCTAATGGTAGCAATCATTTTAATAAATTTGAAAACAATGTTATAAACAATGGATACTATGGTATTTATGTATATGGTGTAAGTTCTTCAAATTCACAAAAAGGAAATATTATCAGAAATAATAAAATCAATAATTATTATTACTATGGTATTTACACTTATTATCAGGATACTATGCAAATTGTAAATAATACGATTAAAACAATAACAAGCGGTTATTACAACTATGGTATTTATGCAAATTATACTAATAATTCTGTTAACATCAGCAAGAATACAATTTCTATAAACTCTACTTCTACATCTACTTATGGCAGTTTGTATGGTTTATATATTAATTATTGTACCTCAACTGCTACTACCAGAAATATGATTTCAAACAATGCAATCAGTATTGAAGGTGGTACCTCAACTGCAACAATTTATGGTTTATATAATTACTATTCTAATTATCAGAATATTTATTATAATTCTGTAAATATGATTTCTGCTTTTACCCAAT
The DNA here is from genome assembly GCA_023251515.1 of Bacteroidales bacterium. Lineage (GTDB taxonomy): Bacteria > Bacteroidota > Bacteroidia > Bacteroidales > JACABE01 > JACABE01. Next base: position 23,654 of record JAHEYQ010000036.1, on the reverse strand, counting down.
CAAGAGCATTTTATATAAGTGGAGGTAGCGAAAACAGAATTATCAACAACAATTTTGCAAATAATGGTGGTGGTTTTGCTTATTATTCAGGCTCAACAACCGCTGCTTCAGCTTCTGATTTCAATAATCTTTACACCAATGGTATTAGTTTAGCTTATTATAACTCAGCTAACCAAAATACTTTGGCTGATTTTATCACAGCAAGTAGTAAAGACTTAAACTCACAATCAATTAATCCACTATTTGTTGCTAATCATAATTTGCATTTGCAATCAACTACATTAAGTGCTTATGCTAGTCCGATAGCAGAAGTTACAGATGATATTGACGGCGAATTGAGACATTTAACTGCACCTACCATCGGAGCAGACGAATTTCCGTTGTATCAGTTTGATGCTGGTGTTGTAGCTATATTAAATCCGGCTGCTATCGATACAGAAGCTGTGGTAATTCCTGTTAAAGTAATCGTTAAAAACTTTGGCACTGACACCATTACATCGATGACTGTAAATTATAAAGTAAATAGTGGTGCTGCTGTGGCATTTACATATAACGGGCATTTGGCTTCATTAAAAACAGATACCATTTCATTACCAAATCTAAGCATTCCTGCAGGGAATAACAGCATTTGTGCTTATACTGCTTTAACCGGAGATGTAAATCAATACAATGATCAAAGCTGTAAAAACTTCTTTGGTATGCCTTTGTTTGATGCTCAGATTACAAAAGTTTCGCCAATTAATGGTGGTTGCGGTTTAACTTCTGATACAGTTAAAATCTGGATTAAAAACAAAGGTATTAATGCTATAAACGGCAATATTACTGCAAGCTACAAGTCGAATAATAATGCGGTAGTTACTCAGAATGTTACAAATGTAATTGCTAGTAACGACAGTATTTTATTTACATTCAACACCGTTGTTAATTTAGCTGCTACAGCTGCTGATATTGATTTTAATATCAAAGCCTGGGCTACATTAACAAACGATAACAATCATGCAAATGACACTGCATCAACAGTTGTAAACTCGTTTTACACACCTGCAGCACCTGTTACAAACAATGTAAGTATTCCTTTCGGAACTTTTGCTACTTTGCATGCTAATTCTATAACCAATGCACCTTTAATCTGGTACGATACCATAAGTGGAGGTACAAAAATTGATACAGGAAGTGTTCATATTACTCCAACATTATATGCAAATGACACATTATATGTTGAAGCAAGCACACTAACTGATGTTAATGCAACTATCGGAACAGGTACAAGTACACAACAGGCTCCTTTCAACGGAAACTGGGGTTACTCGAGAAGTGCTGCTATTTATACTGCTAACGAGATAAACGGAAACGGAAATATTGAAAAACTGGCATGGGATGTTTCAAGCAGTGCTTCAACCAATTTCCCTGTAAAGGTTTATCTGAAAAATGTTTCTAATTCAATAATGACTGCTCAGACCTGGAATGATTTGAAAACCGGTGCAACTTTGGTTTACGACGGAACTAAAAGTTTCAGTACAACCGGCTGGAACGAATTTATTTTATCTAACCAATTTGCTTACAACAACGCTTCTAATCTGATGGTTTTATGCGAAACTAACTATGGTGGCGCAGGAAACAGCAATTATCCTAATTTCAGATATACTTCAGGAGTTTCAGGCTCGCATCAGACTATACAGGATGATGATTATGAACCTACTTTTACAGGTACTTTAACTACATCAAGACCAAACATTAAAATTATAAGTGCACCTAAAGGTTGTAAAAGCCCGAGAGTTGCTGTAGTTATTAATGTTTCTCCGCAATCTCCAAAAGATGCGGGTGTTATTGCTATTGTTTCGCCATCAAATGGGGTAAATATGAGCAATCAGGAAGTGGTAACAGTTAAAATTAAAAACTACGGAAGTACAGCTATTCAGAATTTTGCAGTTAAATATCGTATCAACAACAATGCAGTAGTTACCGAAAATGTAAGCAGCAGCATTGCTCCAAATGATACTTTAACTTATACTTTTACTCAGAAAGCTGATTTGCATGTTTTAAATACTACTTATATCTTTAAAGCATTTACATCGCTTACTGCTGATGCTAGTGCTCTGAATGATACTACTACAAAATCGGTTACCAATTCTGATCCGGTTTATTGCGAATCGAAAGCTACTTCAACAGCTGATGAAGATCTGGGACAGGTAATTTTTGCCGGTATTAATAATGGTAATCCATTACCTGTATTAAATAATGCCAATGCTACTCAAACCTATAATGATTATACTGCATTAGCTCCTGCAAATATTCAGGCTGGAAGAACTTATCCTATTTCTTTAAGTATCATATTCGAGGACAATTCATATACAGGAAAAGTAAATGCTTATATTGATTATAACAGAAACGGAAACTGGGATTTACCACAGGAACTTGCTTTCACAGCAGTTTATGATGGAACAGCAAATTCAACCGTTACCGGAAATGTTACAGTTCCATTTAATGCATCTGCCGGATTGAGCAGAATGAGAATTGTTGTTGACGAATCGGATGTGGCGCCAGCTTGCGGAACTTACTCATGGGGTGAAACCGAAGATTATTCAGTAAATATCGTTCCTCCTATTCCGCACGATGCAGGTATTACTGCTATTACTGATGTAAATACATATCTGCCTTATTATGCAGCTAATACTGTAAATGCCAAATTTGTTATCAGAAACTACGGAAGCGATTCTTTAAGTAATGCTACTGTGAAGTATAAAGTAAATGGTACTTTGAATACCTATAACTGGACTAAAACTCCTGCATTACAATCGTTAGAGACAGACACGATTGCAATTTCAAACATTGCAATTCAGGCTGGTATGAATATGATTGATGCTTATACCATTTTGGCAGGTGATACCAATTATATGAATGATACCGTTCATAAAAAAATCTTCAAAGAATCATTATTTACGATTCCTTTTGCTGATAATTTTGATATGAGCAGTTTGTGGTTTGCAAGCGATACCAATGCTTCTTTAACCATCAACAATTTGTGGGAACAGGGTGCTCCTACTGCAAGTGTTATCAATGCTGCTCATAGCGGAAGCAATGTTTGGGCTACAAATCTGGATGGAAACTATGTTGGAAACAATGTAAGTGTTTTGTACTCGCCTAAGTTTAATATGGCCGGTATGACTGCCGATACTTTGAAATTCTGGCAATGGCGCAATTTCGGAAGCACTGCTTATGGTCGCATTGAATACCTGAACGCTCAGAACGGATGGATACAATTAGGCAGCCAGAATGATGCCAATGCATCTAACTGGTACACTTCTGCAAATGGTTTTGATACCATAAGCAATGGCTGGGAATTGTCAACTTATAAATTAAACAGCATTAGCAATATTGGTAGTATAACTCAGTTCAGATTTATATTTACTGCCGGTGCTACCACTACTCCTTTAAACGGATGGGCTATTGATGATTTTAAATTATCGTTGGCTCCTTTGGCTAAAGATGCTGGTGTAATTGCAATAACTACTCCAACAACTACTTCTTTTGTTGGCGATACAGTTTATCCTGTAGTTACCATCAAAAACTTTGGTACCGATCCTTTAACTTCTATTCCTGTGAAATATCAGGTGAGCGGTGGTGCAGTGGTTGCGGCTACATGGACTGGTAATTTATTGCCGGGAAATACGGTTAACTACACCTTCCCTACCCGCTTTATTGTTAATACTAATAGTTATTCTATCTGTTCGTTTACAGCAGTACCTACTGATGTTTACTTTATGAACGACTCGAGCTGCAAAGCTGTTACAGTTAATCCTGCTTTGATTGATGTGGCTGTTACACAAATAATGTCTCCGGGCGATACTGCTACAAGTGGTTCTGTTGCTACTATAAAAGTTAAAATCAAAAACTTTGGTTCTACAGCGGTTACATCTGTTCCGGTAGTATTCCAACGTGGTTCGGCTACACCGGTAACAGAAACATGGACTGGTGCCGCCCTTAATACAGGCGACGAAGTGGTTTATACTTTTAATGCTACATATACAGTGGCAGTGGGTAGTCAGTTCTCATTATGTGCTTATACAAATCTGGCTGGCGATGCTTATCCGCAAAACAATAAAATCTGCAAAACAGTTGTTATTGGCACAGTGGGTATTGACGAAGCTGATGCTGATGGTTTATGGTTGGGACAAAACGTTCCGAACCCGAGTAATGCTATTACCAATATTGAATACAATCTTCCATCGGAAGGCAATGTTGTATTTAATATGGTAAATATGGTAGGACAAACGGTTTACAGCCAACGCATAAAAGCTGATGCCGGACGCAATCAGTTACATATTAATGTAAGCGAACTGCCAAACGGAGTTTATTATTATGCTATTGAATTTGAAGGCAAACGCCTTGTAAAGAAAATGGTGGTAAACAAATAAACTTGGTTTTATACTTAATAAAAAAGCCCGTCCGATATATTTTCGGACGGGCTTTTTTTGTGGGTTAATGTTGGTGGTTATGCGAAGTGCGGGGAAACGAAGCCGTTTCCTTTCCGAATTCTCTGCCGCTTTACAAAAAAACTACACTGTCTAAAAAGCCCGTTGCCCTGCTTGCAGCATGCCTTGCTGTTATCGGTATTTTTATTCTTTACCTTCATTTTGCTGTCCAAGTTGCAGCAATGTCTTTATTGCTTCCGGATCGTCTTTAAAAAGCTGCATTGCCATTAATCCTTTTTCAATATCTGGCACCGAACTGTCAGCGAAAAAATTAATCATGTCTGGATGCTGTGCCATCAATTGAACAAGATTTACCATCATATCGGTTTGTTTATCTTGTTTTGAAGCATAAGTTGGAAATTCAAACTTAATTAGTTGAGCTAAATGCAAAACTTGGTTATCGGGTTTTTGCGGATATTTGTCATACCAAGTGAAATATTCTTTCAGTTGTTTAGTCAATTCTTGAATTCCTTTTGGTGTGCATTCATATTCAATATAACGCTGATGCGATATATCAAATGCAGCTTTTATTTTTATTTCAGAATTTTTTATCAAGATTGTCCCATGTTTAAAGCAATGTCTCAATCCTAATTCATAGTAAACATTTGGATTGGGGAATGTCACATCAGCAATGACAAAAGTGTCAAACATTAAATGTGTAAGGATATCAGTTGTAATTGTACCAGGAACTGCACACTCATCAGCACGTAAAATATTCATTCTCGGTCTAGAATTCGTTATCGCTTGTTTAATGACATTCTCATAGTTATCTCGAAGTTGTTCTGATGTAATTTCGATGTCATCATACTTTTGTCCACTTATTGCCATAATTACAAAACAATTGTCTTCCATATAGATTTGATTTAAGTTTCTGTTCTGAAAATTGTCGCCAAAATTTGGCTTTGTCTGACAAAATCATACTTTACATCCTTATTTTAGTTGTATAGTCCTGATAAATGTCATATTTATTTATTTTACAAAAATACAAATATTTCAATATTATGTATATTTTTTTATAGAAAAACCCGCCGGGAGCTATCGCACCCAACGGGTTTAATTTTTGCGCATTACATTTCAGTATCTACCTCATCGGCTTCTTCATCTGTGATGATTTCTTCCTTTGGGATAAGTGCGTGGTACTTTATACGTAGCTCTTCCATCTGATTGAACAAGTTTGTTAAATCCTGATTGGGTGTAAAGTGTGTTGACAACTCTATTACCTCACAAAACAATTTATAACCCTCCTGTGCCTGCGGACGAAGGCTGGTGCTGGATTCTTCACGGGAGCTTACTTCGAGCAAGCGCTCTTTGTAAAGCTTGGTTAAGGTAATGTTTTTGGTTTCGAGCTCAGTTAAAATAGTATCTATTTTAATTTCAGCAGCAGCAGCCTGAAGTTCGGGCGAATTGTTTATTTTACTTATCATTTCACCGGTTTTTTCAAACTGAATTGTAATAGATTTACGCGATAGATCCCAATATGGTTTCAACTCAAACTTAAGCATATTGGCGGCATCCTTTTTTGTGTTTACACGAGACTTAGACTCGAATGTAATAACTCTGTTTATTTCCGACGACAAGTCGTTACAAACAATTCTAACCGAAGTAATTTGCTCGGTAAGCTCACTTTTTTGTATCTGACTTACTTGTGCATAAAAAGGAAGCATAAATTGGCTGCCGGCAGTGTATGCTGCCAGTCCCAATTCGCCAATTGAACCCGAAACAGGCTCTGTAATTTCGTAAGTTAACTTAAACAGTGTAGCGGCTTCTTCATTTGGAAGCCTGAAAACACTTAATTGTGATAAATTTTTCATTTTGTTTGTTAATTAATGATTAAATAGATTATGTTTGTTATAAATGAATAACCAAATTAAATGATTTTTTGTGTTTTTGATTAAATTTAAGCGCAAATACCCCTTTTAAATACTTGCGAGGAGGTTTCTTGCACGCAAGATTCCTTCTCGTAAGCTGTCGGGAAGCTTTCTTGCACCTAAAGTTCCTTCTCGTAAGTTGTCGGGAACGTTTCTTGCATGTAAAGTTCCTTCTCGTAAGTTGTCGGGAACGTTTCTTGCATCTAAAGTTCCTTCTCGTAAACTGTCGGAAAGGTTTCTTGCACTTAAAGTTCCTTCTCGTAAGTTGTCGGGAACGTTTCTTGCATCTAAAGTTCCTTCTCGTAAGTTGTCGGGAACGTTTCTTGCATCTAAAGTTCCTTCTCGTAAACTGTCGGGAAGGTTTCTTGCATGTAAAGTTCCTTCTCGTAAGTTGTCGGGAAGCTTTCTTGCATGCAAGATACTATCTCGTAAACTTACAAACAGCATGCAATGTTTTATAAAACACCAATACTATCGCAGAAAACGCTTAATTGAAAAAATGTATGTTTAAAAAAAATGAAAAAGGCATTATCTTTGAAGTAATAGCTATCCAAAACACAAAATTATAAATATTTCAAAGAACGTTCATTTCCGGAATCAATGCCTTATTGCTTTTTCATTGCATTGTTATTCCAAAAACAGATACAAAGATAATATGAAAAATAGCAAAATGTATGTTTTTTTTAAAAAATTTTATTTTTTTTAAATAGAGGCCGAAATACGTGGGTGTAAATTATTTTTGTGTAAACTCATATTAATTTAAACTTATAAAAAAGACTATTCAGAAAAGGAGTTTTTTTAAAAACCAAACCCATGCTTTTTTGTTATTATCATCAAATTATATAATAATAAAGTAAACAATGAACAACGCAATATTTAACTTTGAACAACCCAAAAATGAACCCGTTAAGTCATATGTGCCGGGTAGCAGCGATAGGAAATTGCTGGTTGCAGAGCTCGAAAAATTAAGCTCCGAAGTAATGGATATTCCATTAATTATTAATGGCAAAGAAATCAGAACCGGAAATACCGGAAAAGTAACAATGCCTCACGATCATCAGCATGTATTGGCTGTTTATCACAAAGCCGGCGAAAAAGAAGTGCAAATGGCTATTGAAGCTTCATTGGTAGCTCACAAAAAATGGGAAGCTACTTCGTGGGTCGAACGTTTGTCTATTTCATTGAAAATGGCTGAACTAATCAGCAAAAAATACCGTCATCTGCTTAATGCAGCTACCATGCTCGGGCAAGGCAAAAATGCTTTTCAGTCCGAAATAGATGCAGCTTGCGAAACCGTTGATTTTCTCCGTTTCAATGCTCATTATATTTCCGAAATCTATAACGAACAGCCACTTTCCGAACAAGGTATCGTAAACAGAATAGAATACCGTCCGCTCGAAGGTTTTATTTTTTCAGTAACTCCATTTAATTTTACTGCCATTGCTTCCAACCTTAATTTAGCTCCTATTTTGATGGGAAATACCGTAGTTTGGAAACCGGCAACCACTTCTTTATTGTCTAATTATATCTTAATGAAGATATTTAAAGAAGCCGGTTTACCCGATGGCGTTCTTAATTTTATACCCGGACAAGGCAGCCTTATCGGAAACATTGTTTTAAAACACAAAGATTTGGCCGGCTTACATTTCACCGGAAGCAGTTCTACATTCAATCAATTATGGAAAGGCGTAAGCCAAAATATTGATAATTACAAATCGTATCCCAAACTCATAGGCGAAACCGGAGGCAAAGATTTTATTTTTGTGCATCCATCGGCACGTCCGCAGGAAGTGGCAACGGCTATTGTGCGTGGTGCTTTCGAATATCAGGGACAAAAATGTTCGGCAGCTTCACGTGCTTATATTCCCCAATCATTGTGGGAAAGCATCAACGAAAAAATCGGAGTAATGATGTCGGAAATTACGGTGGGCGATGTTAGGGTTTTCAGCAATTTTGTAAATGCCGTAATAGACGAAGCCAGTTTCGACAATTGCATGAGCTATATCGACAAAGCCAACAAAGCATCTGATGCCAAAATTATTTATGGAGGCAAAGGCGATAAAACCAAGGGCTATTTTGTAGATCCTACCATTATCTTAACCGAAAATCCTCATTTTATTACAATGGAAGAAGAAATTTTCGGACCTATAATGACCATTTATGTTTATAAAGACGAAGATTTTGAAAAAACACTCCATATCTGCGACCAAACATCGCCTTATGCCTTAACCGGATCTGTTTTTTCGGCTGACAGAGAAGCATTAAATGTGGCTTGCGGAATATTGAAGTACGCAGCAGGTAATTTTTATTTCAACGACAAACCATCAGGAGCAGTAGTTGGCCAACAGCCATTCGGAGGTTCGAGAGCTTCGGGCACTAATGATAAATCGGGAAGTCATCTGAATCTGGTACGTTGGACCAATCCGCGAACCATCAAAGAAACACTGCTGCCACCCACCGATTTTAAATATCCATTTATGAAAGAGGATAAATGTCATTAAGATAAGTGAAGCAGGCTTAATTGATTTTTGTAATCAAAAATTAAAACCCGTTGGACGTAAAATAACCAACGGGTTTTTTAATTATATACCAAATTGATTTATAAAATAGTTTATTTCTGTATTACTTCAATTTCAATAAATTCACTTTGCTTCAATCCTTTTAATTCAATGGTATAAAATCCTTTTTTGAGAAGCAGAGGTTTCTTTTCTTTTTTATCATTTAATTGTATCACATCAAAAGGCACTGCTTTGCTAATATCCTCACCTTTACAATAAGCTTTCACAATTAATGGATATTGGATTTTAAGCTTTTTACTATCAATATAAAAAGGAATTCTGTCTAAATTATACAACCAATCTGGTCTGCCTGCTATATATTTTGTACGCGGATGAAAGACTTGTATATCAATAGCATCAGAAAGGTATTCATTTCTAAAACTATTATTTGCTGAATCAATATAAACAGTTGGTTTATCTGCATTGGCAAGTTGAAAATAGCGGTTTTCGATATCGTTATCACTTCGTTCTATCATTCTATCTTGGTCAATGGAAAGAGGACGGTTTTTTAATCCAGGTCCCAAAAAACGCCACACATAAGAAGCCATCATATAACCATCCCATTCTCTGCAAATATGTCCTAAACCAGCAAAAAGAACCACTTTAGCAGTTGAATCAGCTTTAAATATCTTCATTATATTAAAAGCCTGACGGATTTCCCTTTCTAACCCTGTTCCAACTTGAGATGAAAATGCATTCTCTGGATTATACGGAACCACTGCCTCATTACGATCTATCTCATAAGAAAAAACCTTGAATCCTATTTTAATGGCTTCTCTGGCCACATTACCCATAACAGGTTCTGTTAATAACCATCCTGTACCTAATATGGGATAAGCTCTTTGGTTTAGCAATGAATCGTAACCTAATGCTTCCATTCCCAGATATCTAAATCCTTGATTATACAATTTTTGCAGTAAAGAAATCATATAAGCCCTTTGCTGTGGCATATTATGACTCTCGTTAATCATAATCACCTTTTTGTTTTTCGCCCTCTTGAGAATGTATTCTGTAGCATCAATAGCTTTATAATTTGATACAAAAGCCATAGAATCAGCTAATGATAATCTTTCCTTTTTTGTATTATCATATATTCCATCCATTGTCTTAATAGCTTGCTTATATTCACCAATAAATGACATATAATAGGATTGATAATTTTTAATACTCCAATCAGACATTGCATTATCCTTGAAATTAAAGATAGTGTCTTTTAAATAATATTCAGGTTTTGGAAATTGAGCAAATGCACCTATGGTACAGACAACTAATAGAATTGAAATTAAGATTTTGGTTTTCATTTTTGTTTGTTTTTTTATTTGTTCATTCTGTAAAGTTTCATTTTGTTGCATTACATTTTATTTGCTACTTTTTAGCCACTTTATAGCTTCATTAAGGCATCTGTCATCATAATAAAAATCGTTATTTATGATTACATCAGGAATTATTTTGCCATGGAATTCATTCATATTCCGGTCGGCAGTAAAACTTGCAGCTAAATGAATGCAAGAACTGTCAGGCAACATAAAAGTTGTGTTAGCTGTTGTATATCCGCCAGAAGCTTCTCCAAATAGTTTTGTGTTGGGTTTGCCTATAAATGAAATGCATGTCATTTCGCCTGCACTTGCTGTATGATTGTTTATTAAAACTGCGATTTTAGCATTTTTGGTTTTAATAGTATAAGGATGTGCAACTTGTGGCATACCTGCTATGTTACTATAACTTGATATAGATTTATTTCTCCCGTTTTTTTTAATCAAAATTTCTGTAAGACTATCAGTTGCTATCCCATTTCGATAAGACCAAGATCTTTTAAGTCCTTTTTTAATGATAAAATATCCTAAAACACCCTCACCAGTCAGAGGTCCGAGTCCTGCAATCATTGGGTACATATTTCCACCACCATTATCTCTTAAGTCAACAATCCAGCCATTGATAGAATTTGAGTCCAAAGTTTTAATAAGTAACTGAATTTTAGTAGCAAAATCATAACAAATACTATCATTGATTGAGGCAAATGCAGGAACTTTAATATAAGCGATGTTGCAACCTAAATATTTACATTCAGGTTGAAGATTGATACAATTTTGTTGAGTTAGTTTATTTGCATATTCTTTTGATGAATAATTTGTATGATTATCGCCTACAACTCTTAATTTGCTGATAATGTAATTAACAGAAACAGTATATTTATCAACGTTTTGCTTTAAGTTGGAAATGGAATCAATCTCTTTTTCAATTAAAAGCCAATTCAATGAATCGGAATAAAGAGAATTGTATTTTACAATCTCAATCAGTTTCTCGTTAAAATCCTTTATATCATTTGATTTATTGCAAGATACCAAAATAAATAAAATGCTAAGTAATAAAAGTGGTTTTTTCATAAAAATAGAATTAATTGATTTTGTAGTTTTTATTTCATCATTCTGTAAAGCCTTTTGCAGAAATATTTTGTGCAAATAAATGAATCTTTAATATTGTGGTTTATTTACTTTCTTTTAGCCACTTTATAGCTTCATTGAGGCTTCTGTCATCATTATACATGTAATCATATATGATAACATCAGGGATTATGCCGTCATTGTATATTTTCATATTTCTATCGGCTGCAAGGCTTGTTGCTAAGTTTAATAACGATCCATCTGTCAATAAAAATGCGTCATTATCAGTGGTTAAACCAGCAGATATCTGTCCGAAAAGTTTCACATTGCTTTTGCCTATAAAAGATATTGCAGTAAATTCCCCAGCACTACAAGTTTTGTTATTAATTATAATTGCTATTTTAGAATTTTTATTTCTAATGTAATATGGTGACGAAACACTTACTGTTCTCGTAATTTTGTTTGCTAGTTTAATTTTTTCCCCATTTTTAATAAGGAAATTATTAGAAATAATATCAATTACAGTTCCTTTTTGATATGACCAGCTTCTTATTTTCCCATTTCTTTTTAAAGAACATCCTAAATTACCTTCTCCAATTAGTGGTCCAAGTCCGGCTATCATTGGATACAAATTACCACCCCCATTACCTCTTAAATCAACAATCCATCCATTAATGAAAATAGTATCTATCGTTTTAATTAGTTGTTGAATTTTTGTTGCAAAAGCATTCATTTCTTGTATATTCGTAGTATAAATTCCTGGTATTTTGATATATCCCATATTTTTGCCTAAGTATTTTGACACTGGTACTTCTGAACAAAGATTCTGTTTTCCCATATCTATAAAAGTTTTTTTTGATGTAAGACAAGTATGATTATCGCCTACAACTCTTAATTTGCTGATAATGTAATTAACAGAAACAGTATATTTATCAACGTTTTGGTTTAGCTTTGAAATTGAATCAATCTCTTTTTCAATTAAAAGCCAATTCAATGAATCGGAATAAAGAGAATTGTATTTTACAATCTCAATCAGTTTCTCGTTAAAATCCTTTATATCATTTGGTTTATTGCAAGATACCAAAATAAATAAAATGCTAAGTAATAAAAGTGGTTTTTTCATCCTTGTATGGTTTTTTATTTATAATTTCTTTTTGCTGTGAATTAGTTTATCCATAAAATATTTATTTTCATATTTTACAAAAACAAATTTGTAATCTATATCATCTTCTGTTATTACTATGGTTGTAATGTCATCTTTTTCAGCTATGTAAGCAATATCAATGTTTTCTAAAAGATAACTTAATAATCTTCTGATCTCTTTGAATTTGTAATTATTTGTCTCAGAAAGCCACGCTTTTTGCTCAATTTCTTTTCTTAAGGTTTCTCTATTATCTATATATCCATATTCATACTCACTTTTTTCGCAAATTGATAAATACATTTCTTCGTAAAAATAATCGCTACTGTCTGTTGCTTTTATTACACTTTTAATTACTTCTTTTACCGTCGATTGGGGATATTTTAGTTCGTTTCTTTCTATTTCAGGATATAGCTTATAATCTCTTTTCTTTAATCTTACAAAGTCGTTTTTGGTAATATTATCAGTTTTATCTTTTTGCATTCTAAATAAATTAGATTGAGAATCATAAATATTTACTTTTAATTTAGGAGGCATTTTCCCTGAATATCTTACAAAAAGACTATCCGTTTTGCATGCTGATAAATCAATGTTATAAATGTAATATTTAAAATCATCGTTGTTTACATACGGAAAAAATATTTTGTTGTTATTAATTGCTTTAATATAAGTTTCTCTTTCAAAAGATAAATGCTTATTAAATTTCAATTCAAGATTTTTTAATAATTGATAGATATCAAAACAATATGTTTTATTTTGCTTATTATAAGTCATTAATGAAACATAAGTGGTTTTTGAACTGGCATCATTAAAAATTTTAATTATTCTTATTTTATTGCCAATGTCGGGTATGTTTTTTACTGTATCAATACATCTCAGCCTATGGTCATATTGATAAATATTTCCATAACATTCTTCGTCTATCAGATAGGTATTGTTGAAATTGAATACTGTAGTAGGAAATCTTGAGTTTTTTTCATTAACCAAACTCATTGTATCATTTGTTGTATAGTTTTTGCCAAAAACCCCTTTTCTATAATATGGTTTAGTTATTACATCTGGTTTGGTTTTAGTAGAATCCAAAAAGTGTTCTACTTCGTTATAACTAACAAAAAAAATATCCTTTGATCTAAAAGCATTATTTATCTTTAGTTCCGGTGATTCAGTCATCCTTTCATTAAAAAAATCCGGGTATTTATCAAGTCTTTCAATTATTGGTGTAATTTTATTGTTTTTTATGCTTACATAAAGCAAACAAAACTCAGACCCTTTCTTTATGGTGGAAACAAAAACAGTGGAATCATTCATATAAGAAATATTCCCGTTGCCCCCACAAAATGGTGATCCAGCAAAAAATTTCTTAAGCCCTCTTATTCTTTTTAAATAATAAAATTGGTCTAATACCTGATTGTTTGCTCCTATTAGTATAAATGAATTGTTTTCAATATCATGTATCAGCATGCAGGAATCATTTACAGCACAAAAATCAATGGAATTTTTATTGGCTAAGCCATAATAAATATTTGCATTTTTATCACTTGGTTTGCTCAACGAAAGCGATTTTGAATCGGTATTCAAATTGCTGATATATATTATTTCATGTCCAGAAGCACTTTTGTTGTCGTTTTTCAATTGTCCGATAACTAATATGGATTGAAATACTAAAATGCAAATTAAGAATGGTCTTTTCATGTTTTTTATTTTTGTTTAGGTTTTACTCCATATTCGAGCATTATTCTTTCCATGGTTTCATAATCAACTTGTGGATAACGTTTTTTATCTCCGGTTTCTTTATCAAAATAAGATTGTGTGCCGAAAATTTGTTTTTCACCTTTTGTAATTAAAATTCTATCTTTAAGCATAAAATAATCCCAAGCATCTACTTTGTTTAGTTTTGCTAAACTATCAATTACGGGTAAATACTTTTCCTGTTGCTGTATATTTGAATGCTGAATAACAAAAAAACAATTAAAAGAAGCATTTTTACCAAAAATATCATCGGTGGGCCAACCATATTGATCAAAAATTCTTTCTATTTCAATCAGATTTGTAGAATCGTATTGTTTTTGTTTTACCCAATAAAGGCTATCTTTTGATTTCATACAATCGTACCGCCAGCTTCCACGCCCCCTATACCATTGGTCTTTTTGGCTAATCTCTGATATTCTGTATGAAACTTCAGGATACTTCAATTGAGGATATGATTCGCAAAAATTCATAAAACTTTTCTTTTTGACTTTTTCACCTCTTATGTTATTTGTGATTTCGCTAAAATATGCTTCAATATAAGGCAAAGAGTATTTGTAATTACCAAAGACCATTTTCTCTAAACAATTTACAATTGAGTCTTTATAAATATCTTTTTCAAATTCAATAATATTTAATGGAATATAATACATTGCCCATCCACTATCTTCTGTATGTAATAATAAATTTGCCATTTGTAACGCTTCTTTATATTGACAGTTAAAGTATAAATCAAGCATTTTTTGACTTGAAGCTTCCTGAGCATTGGAAGTGAATACGAATAATACAAATAATAATGATAAAATTTTGGTTTTCATTTTTGTTTGTTTATTGTTTTTTTTGTTTAGGTTTTACTCCATATTCGAGCATTATTCTTTCCATGGTTTCATAATCAACTTGTGGATAACGTTTTGTTTCTCCGGTTTCTTTATCAAAATAAGATTGTGTGCCGAATAATTGCTTTTCACCTTTTGTAATTAAAATTCTATCTTTAAGCATAAAATAATCCCAAGCGTCTATTTTTTTTAGTTTTGCTAAACTATCAATAATTGGCAAGTATTTTTCCTGTATTTTTACATCTTTTTGATGTTGAATTATAAAAAAACAAGAAAATGAAGCATTTTTCCCAAATATATTATCAGTAGGCCAACCGTATTGATCAACTATTTTCTCTAAATCAACAAGATTACTTGAATCAAATTGCTTTTGTTTTATCCAATTAATACTGTCCTTTGCCTTCCTGCAATCAAAATACCATCCGTCTCTACTCCTATGCCACTGGTCTTTTTGTCCCATTTCATATATTTTATACGAAATTTCCGGATATTTTAACTTAGGAGAATTTTTACAAAAGTTATCAAAGCTCTTTTTCTTAATTTTATCACCTCTTTCACATTTTAAAAAATCGCTAAAATAGGCTTCCATAAAGCTCCCGTAATTAGAAGTGTCTGAGACGTATTTCTCCAGAAAACTAAGAATGGTATCCTTATAATAAACCGGATCAAGTTCAACAAGACTGAGTGTTATATAGTAATAGGCTGAACCCATGTCCTCTTTTTCAAGTAAATGTGCTTTTGCAATAGCTTCTTTGTATTGACAATTATAGTATAAGTCTAATACTTTCTGGAATGAATCTTCCTGAGCATAGGAAGTGCAAACTGTTATTACAAATAATAATGATAAAAATTTGGTTTTCATATTGTTTATAATTATATGTATTATTGTATTAGTTTCCCCACCCATGGGAATATTTCTCTTTTCTCATTTACAGAACGTCCATAACCACCCAAATATATACCAAGACCTAATTCTAAACGCATTTTAATAATTTCTGGCCAATCACTTTCTTTGCAATAGTTCATACTATAAAAAGAAAAACCACATTTTTTTTCAAAAGAATATTCAATTCTATCTATCATAGTTGCAATTTCCATCGGATAAATATTGCCTTCATCTATTCCTTTCAGTAATAAAGGTTTAATTAGCTGTACATTATTTCTGCTAAAATGCACCAAGACTATACTTAACTCATCACTTCCTGTTTGAATTAAACCCGGATAACCATTCTGTTTTACATACTCTATCAATTCCTTTTGAATCCTATCATCTTGAATAATCATTTTGCTTAATGCATCTTTATATATATTTGTTGTTGAGTCATAACCCATATCTTGCACTTTAGTGTAAGCTACCCTATATAGTTGATCTTCTTTAACAAAATATCTGATTGTATCTGTTTTTCTGATAAAATCTTTATCGTTATCTTCTTTATTGATTTTCATTGAATCAATTTCAATAACTTTAATCTTATATTCAGGATGATGATTAAATAGTGAGTTCCATGTTGGGTCATATTTTATATTACCTTCAAAAAAAGGGAATACAGATATTGCCGCCTTTTTTAAAAATAAATATGCTGAATCGAATTTATTTTCCATTGCAAAGCATTTTGCCATCATATACAAATCTTTACCAAAAGGCTTTTTAACTAACTTAAAAGCATCAGCATATGTTTGCTTCGCAATTGTTATATTGTTGGTAATTAAGCGATATTCCGCCTCATTGCATTTATTGTAATAATTAATGTAATTGCTTTGTCCAAAACTAAATTGATAGCTGATAAGGAGTAAGATTAAAATTTTGGTTTTCATTTTTGTTTGTTTTTTTATTTCTTCATTCTGTAAAGCCTTTTGCGGGCATCCTCTTTGTTTGGTTTGTAAATAAAGTAAATCTGATTATTGTAAACATTTATTTTTTCTACAAATGGCTGATTAATTTTAATTTCACTGCCTTTTAGTTTGCCGCTTATTAAGTCTATTTGCTGAATGGAATACAAGCCATCGTTCAGAAATAACGCATACACATCCTTTTTATTATCTGCCAATATCAGTTGTTTGCTTACAATATCTTTACGTTTGGGGTAAAAAGTATTTATATCATGCAATAGTTTTCCGTCACAATCGTAAACCAATATCTTTGATGCAAAATGATCGAAAATATAAATTTTATCTTCAATCTTAAAAAGATGAGTTTCCAACGGTAATGCCAATATTTTAAAATAAAAAACCATATCAAATCGTTTATCTATAGTTCTTTGACTTATTCCTAATTTCCAATTATTCCGTTTATCTTTACTCTGTTCATTATCTATTACTATGGGATAAGAATCTAAATTACCTTCTTCTTTAGCAGAAAAGGGATTTCCATTTTTATTAGCTTCTTTAAATATATCATCACAATAAATCTCCGATTCAACATCTCGTTGACTATAAAGCAATTCTTTTTTCTCTTGATTTATCAGATAATAATAAACCGATTTATTGTGAGGTCCATAAACTCTGTAAATAATTTTATCTCCACATTTTCCCATCGATGGTAATATCAGCTTGTTGAAATCGGCCAAGGCTACTCCAGGGAAGAAATAAATACTTTCATTTTTATTGGTTACCTGAAATGCCGAATCGTCGGACAATAAATAAATATTCGACATAAAATCCTTATACATCCGCTTGCTTCTGGCAATGCTTCCATTTAGTTCGGTTTCCCAAATAAGGCTGTCGCTATGGTTTATTAATGAGAGTTTCCTGTTGTTTTCGTCCAGATTTAAAGTAATGATATTGTCGTTCCAGAATTCATAATCGGTAATCCAGATTCTTTTATCTTTGGTAATTACCTCAATATTGCTGGCGGAAATCTCAACTTCTTTCAAGTCGATTTTCTTTTCGTTCATAACAATCAGTATTAGTGTATCTTTTTGCTGAGGTAAGAAAATAATTTTCTTGTTTACGGCTTCGTAACCCATAAAACTGACAATAAGTTCAGCTTTCAAAAGTGAATTTAAACAAAAACTACCTTCATTATTGGTAATAGCTCCCGATTTGGAGTTCTTTAACTTTATATTAGCCGGATACAAGGCTTCTCCTTTTTGATTAATAACCTTACCACAAATCAAATGCTGTGAAAAAGCATTGCTGAAAAAGCCAAGAAAAGCAAATAGAATAAGTACTTTACAAATTTTCATTGATTATTTTCTTAAGTTAATATTGACATTATCTCTACAAAATTCATTCCTGAAAAGTTTAGTGTTTAAAAAGTAATTCAGTATGCAATTCAGTCCTAAACTATTCAAATAATTTATACTCACAATAAAGAAGCTAATAAATTCATATCATTAGTTTTATCTCATTGAAAACTGTTTTTCTATTTAAGATTTAATATCTCGAATCAAGGAAAACTGTTATGTTATAACGGAATTTATCTTTTACAATAAATCGATGAAAACTTTCATTTTCTCATTTTTAACTATTATTTCTACGGGTTTAATAATTATCCTCTTTTCACTTATTCCTCTCTTCAATAAAGATTCTTTTACTAAGAATTGTTTTTGAGATGCTTCTGAACTTTTATTCTGATTGGCAACAGCTTTAATAACTAGCTTTTCATTGATGTGTTTTTTCAGGAAATAAGTTACTAAATGCAATCCCTCAGTACTATTTGATGTAATTAACAATGTATTGTATTTCCAAAAATGAATTTCATTTAGCATTGATTTTTTAGTTTTAACTTTATTGTAATCAGGAAGTTTTCTAAAAACAAATTCAAATTGGCAAGCCGTTGGTATTGTTGACGAAAAACCCTTTTCCTGAAATATTATCGGATTCGTTACATGGTAAGATTTTGCCTTTAAGCTATCTCTGATATTAGTTTGAAAATTAACCGATATTTTATTTCTAAAAAACTCTTTCCTGAATTTAAAATCAGATGTATCGTACCAAAGTTTATTTTTTGTAATAAAATCCTCATTATAAACAATATTAATCTGAAGATAAAAGCTGTCATTTTTATTTAAAAAGGCAGCAATTGCTTTCAGCGTATCTAATTTTTTATCAAGTTCCTTGATTTTTCTGTCATTTACTTCATTGAAAAAACCTGTAAAACTGGAATTAATAAAATAGCTTTTATCCTTTTCAATAATAATTGAATCAGTTACTTTCTGTGCAATACTTTCTGTAGAAGTGTAATAAAAACATATAAAAATCAATAATCTAAAATATAAACTCATATAAATGTAGATTCTTTTGTCGTTTAGAATAAGCTATTTTAACGAAAATGGAAGAATTTTATTCTTTCTTTAATAAAAATAATAATTCTAAATTCAAATCCACAGACAACAAAAACATGGATTCAGCTAACCAAATTGCTTAGCTCTTAGAAATTTAATACTCACAGCTTCTGTTTTCCTATCTCTTCAGCACCGCCTTTATCGGATTGATAAACCTTTCTATCAAACAAAAATCTTCGGTAATTATTTCGGCATTGCCCGTCATTCCGCTTTTGAAGCTTAATTCTTTTTTATAGGTAGTTTTTAGCTCGTTGGGCAATATTATTGAGTAAAACAAATTTTTGCTTATTTTTCCACTGGTTTTAGTCACTAATGTAGCTGGCATATTTTCGGAATACAGGGTAATTTCGGCCTTAATGGTTTCGGGATATTTTACAATATAACTGATGGCAAATACCAACAAAACCAGCAAGAATATAATGCTGATACCCCAGCGGATAATGCTATTGGGAGCTTTGCCCAATATCTCATCTATTTCTTCGGAGCGAAGTTCGATGGGGTTTTTCTTGTTGTGATTCTGGTAGATATGGCATATAATTTTAGTTAATCTTATCGTATAAATTAATAAATTCTATTAATTTTTCAAAATCTATTTTTTTCCTAAAGTCTAATTGATAATAAATATCTGGCAAAACACCGTGATTATCAACACATCCACCTTCTTCACGAAAAAACTTATAAGAACATTTGCAATTCAAACCGGAGTTTGGTAATTTAAACACATAACTATCAATATAACCAGCAGTTATACCACCAGTCTCTTCGCCTATTATTGTAGCAAATTTATTATGTTTTATTATTGAACATAAATCTACTGATGCTGAGAATGTTCCTCTTCCCTGAATTAAATAAACTTTACCATTAAAAGGATTATTAGGGCAAACTACTATTGAGGAATAAATATTAGTTATCTTCCCATTTTTTTTCCAGTATATAGCTCTTAGGCTTTTATCTTTTAGAATTTTAAAAAAATTAGGGTTTTCCCCATTAAAAGAATTTTTTGTATGGTTTTGCCTAATTTGATCACTCGATTTGATTGAAATTCTACCATCATTTATTTTTGTTTTCTTTTTTACAATACGATTAAGAATTGGTAAAATATTTATACTTTGTCCGCCACCGTTTGCTGCAATATTTATAAATAATATGTTGGTATTTAATTTTATAATAGAATCAAATGCATTATTTATACTATTTACAAATTCATTTCTATCATTTTTTAAAATATCAAAAGTATTAATTGTTAACATTGCTGATTTATAGTCTTTTGAGAAATATAAATTTATGATTTTTGAAAAATCATTTTGCAATTTTAATCCATCAGTTTTTTCTATTGTTACAACAGAAGTCTCGCCTTCTTTATTAACATATTTAAAAATATTTGAATTTACACTATCAAAAATTATTGGAGTAAGGTAATGAAAGTAGATTTCAATAAAAAGCTGTTTAAATTCCTTACGTTCAAATGGAAAGTATGAATAAAACTTATTAACAACAATATCAGATTTGTAATTGTTTATAGATAATATTTCTAAACCAGACATATCTTCGCCATTTAAATGAAAATCTTTTGTAAAAAAAAGTTTTTGATCTTTAACATCAATAATATATTCTGGAAAATTATCAGAAAATACAGTCCCATTATACATTCCATTGAAGAAAGTTTCAACACCTGTATGTCCATCAAATAATGAATTGACAACAGGACAAAACAATTTCCAGAAATCCAATAAACTCATTGAATGGTCTAATGCTTTTATTAAATTCTGCTTTTTATTATCAACAACTTGTTTAGAGCTATAAGCATACATGTTTGGATGAACTTCTTCAATAGTTTTAAAGAAAAATTCTACATCATATTTCAGGGAGTCAGAATGAATTTTTTTTAATTCTTGACATTTAATCATTTCTGAGCATAATAATATTAAATATATAAAAATTAACACTCTTTCTTTCATTGAAAAGTCATTTTATTTTTTATGTTATTAGATTGAAATTAAAGTATTATAAATATAGTTGATATTTTTTAATTTCATTTTATAAGAGTTTTTCTATAATCCATTAATGATTCGTAACAATCTATAATATAGTCTTCAATTTTATACTCACTTAATTTAAGAGTACAAATGTTTTCTAAATTATGATTAGTTTTTACTTCAAATATTTTTTGTGAACAGGGTCCTATGCAAATAGGTAAACATTTACATTTTAAACACATTTCGTTTTGAAAAGTAGGATTTGAGAATCGTTTTGACAATTCGTTTTCTTTCCATAGTAATTCACCTGATGGCAAAAGTTCTGCAACGACATACTTCTTATCATAACCTCTTGCAGTACATTTATATACTTGACCATCAAAGTTTATTTCAAGGTGATTTAACTTATCTACATAGCAAGATATACCTTTATAAGGGAATAAATGACCAAGTCCTTTATAATAAAACCCCATTTTCCTTACTTTAGTCGAGAAATCAATTTTCCATTGATTCCGATCTTTTTTACTATCATATGTTTGCCAGATTCTTTGAAAATCAACAGTGATTTTCTTTCTATATTCTAAAGGTATAATTTCTAAATCTTTTGTAAAATCGTTTTCCATTGTTTTTTCACTATAATTTAATCTTAAAACAATTTCAACATCTTTCATTTCTTTACATAATAAAATTACATTATTTATAATCACATCATACGAGTCTTTTCCGTAATGTCGCCTGATTTTATTATGTTGTTCTTTATTTCCATCAAGTGTTATTTGGAAAAAATTAAAATTTGTTTTTTTAAATTGGTTTATCATTTCTTCTGTAATCAAATATCCATTAGTTGTAATTGTATTTCTATATGAAATATTTTTTTTCTTGGAAATTTTCTGAAAATAAGATGCTAAAGTAAATATTACTTCATTAAAATACAAAAGAGGTTCTCCTCCAAACCAATCTAAATGCAAACTATCAATCTGCTTATTATCAATTAACAAATTAACATGTTTTTTAATTTTATTCATTGTTTTTTGACCCATTCTTCCTTTACAATGTCTTTCGTAACAATACCAACAATTAAAATTACATTCCAGAGTTGGATTTATCACTAATCTGTATTCTTTATCTAAAAAGACATTTTGATTATTTCTGAATTTTACAATGTCTAATTCGTTTACTCCATCTTTTATAACAAATCCAGTCCTGATAAAATATTGTAATAATGATGGATATTTGACTTCTAATAATGATAAATTTTTTAGCAAAATACTAATGTTTTCAAATTCATTTTCTGTAAATGATAACAAATCGCCTGTAATTGCATTATAAAATATAATCCTATTATTATGATTAACTGAAAAATTATATTGACTTTCTTTCATTTTTTATAAAAATAAATTGCCTAAGAAGTACTTCCTAATTGATTTTATAAAAGTACTTTGAGTTTAAGATATAACTTGAAATTAGGAAAATAAATATCTATGATTATTGTAATAAAAACTATTTTCAAAAAAAACTATTATTATTTAGATCATTGAGCTTCTTAGACAATTTTTGGTTAAATTTAAACTAAAAAATATTATCCACACGTTGAATCTTTTGCTACAGTACAAGATGAAACCTTAACAGGTTGTACTCCACAAGTAGAATCTTTTTTAGGGTCTGTACCACAAAATATTTTAATATCACATAGTAAATTTTTAACGGTACATCCTCCTGAGTAACTACAATCTGATTTATCTCCATCTGTTCCACCTATTAATGCACTCATTTCAAATGAGTTTAAAGTTTCTTCACAAAACAATTCACTTACCTCATCTATGTTTAACTTAGATTTATTTTCAACTAATGATTTCTTCATTTTAATATAAATTTTAATATTCAACTATTTCCACTCTCGCAGTCAAACAAATACTGCACTTTGCAGTAGGAACCATCGCTTAAATTTTCACTTCGGCTACGCTCAGTAACCCTTGTTCAGGATAACACTTCGATTTAACTCAGTGTAAAATTTAAGAAACCTGTTAATTGTTGCCAAATTATTGTAATTTTGCAACGCCTCCTTTGTAAACTTAAATATGTGCCGTCCAGCTACATTTAAGTGAATTATACGCCGCTGCAAACATTAAAGGAGGTCTTTGCAGCGGCTTTATTATTTCATATTCATAGCATTCTGTTTTTTTATTTCAAAAATCTGCAATCGTTAATTATTTACTGCATTTTCAGAATATGGTTTTTACTTTAATGTTTAATTCTAAAAACCTGAATTGTTTTGCAAATATAAATCGTCGTACTGACAAAAAATGTCAGTGAGTAAAATATTTTCAGATTATTTTCGAACAATTCCTTTGCCATTATTTAAAAATAAAAAACCATACAATTTTTACATA
>JAHEYQ010000035.1 GCA_023251515.1 Bacteroidales bacterium | reverse complement strand
GATTATTTGCAAAGTAAACCACAGCTTCATCTGTTATAGAATTAGCATTGCCACTAACTTTTATCTTAATTAAATTATCTATAACAGAATTAGTAGATTTAACGTAAGATGTGGCATTGTGCAATCTTACACTATTTGTCATAGTTAAGTTACCTGCTGATGAAGCTTGAAAAAAGAATGATTGACCAGGTGCAATATATCTAACACCGTCATTTGTTCCTGCTATGCCATCATACAAATCCCATTGACTTTTTGGATGATTGTAAATATAAGTTGTATTATTTGTACTGTTTTTTGTCCAGCCAGCAGCATTCCAATCTATGGATGATGGATATGGATTTGGAATTAAATTCCAACCACCAGCTGTTTTTGTCATTGGAATATTAACTGTTCCTGTGTTTAATGCGCCTGTAAAACTAAGTGTACGGGCTGTAGGTGCTCCCGCTCCGGCTACATATTTAACCACATAACCTTTGTCTGGTGTAACACTATTTGTTGATCCTAAACTTACATAATTATCAGTAGTTTCATCATAAGAATCCACTGTACAATATTTGAATACATCACCTGTTTGTCCTGCACTTGTTCCAGATGCAATTGTAGTACTTATTGGTAATCCTAATTGATGAAATTTATTGCCGGTTAGGTAGCGCTCTACAGTTGATGTTCCTGTAATAGTATAATCTGCAGCATCACCAATAAATGAACCGGTACCAGTAGCATCTGATTGTATAAGTAAATTTCCATTTACAATAAGACCCTGACCTGAACCAACAGTTACAGCACCAGAAGATGAAATTGTAAGGTTATTACATTCAACCATATCATTAACAGTAACAGTTCCACTAATGGTAGCATTTGTTGATGTTCCTGCCCCTGGCAATCCATCACTCCATTTAGATGCATCTGTCCAGTTACCTGTTCCGGTAAAAGTGGAAGCAGAAGCAGCAGATGTAGTAAAAGTTTGATCTGAACCATTTGCCGTACCTTTGGGAGTAGTTGCATTAATACGGTAATGGTATTGTGTATTTGGTTGCAAACTAGTAATGACAGCGGTTACATCAATTGTGGTTGTTCCTGTTACTGGACTTGTTGTCCATGCAGCAGTTGAACCATAAGAAGTAGTTAAACCATATTCAAAGTTACCTGTTGCAGATTCATTATTAGCATTAACTGTACCTGATAAGGTTGCTCCTGTTGAAGTGATAGATGTAGCTGATGTTCCGGTAACAACTGATGCTAACAATGAAAACTCATAAGCACCCATATCAGGTGGGCTGGTACGGGTTACTGTTCCTGTATAATCTGTGGTGATACCTGAGATATCTACACCTTTATTATTAACAGCAATAGCAGAAGCATTTAAAACTGTAGCAGAAGCAAATTGAGGGTTTCCATTATAAGAATTCTGATCCTGACTAGGTGTTGTTGATATTTGCCAAGTTGCATACGTTTTATCAGTTGTATTCCATAATCCAATAGTGGCAGCAGTTCCATAAAGAACATTATAATCAGATGCTGTTGCACTCCAACCTGTTGCAGGTGTGGAAGATGTATTAGCTATAGCATAATGCTTTCCTGTGCCACCTGTTCTGAGATTACTGAAAATATTATTTTTTAAAGTAATTGTTGTAGGAAGTGATCTGTTAAATGCATAAGAATTTAATGCGCCTGAAGCAGCAGAACCTCCAATATTTACTGAATTAAAGTAATAATACGTTGTACCTGCACTACCAATATTATCCCAAATTCCATAAATAGTAATAGCATTAGTATTACTTCCATTAAATATAGAAATAATATTATTATCTAAAGTAAAAGCACCATCGTAAGGATTAATACCTACAATATATCCTGAACCAGTAGAACTGTTTTTTAAATCATAAATATTATTCTTGCTTATATATCCTGATGATGTAGCACCATAAGCAATTATTCCAAAGACTTTAACAGCAGATACAGCAGTAGTACTGGCATTTAATCCTGAAATTGTATTATTTACTATATTTTGAGTATTTCCAGTAGATGAAGCAAGAATACCAATAATAGCACTGCTTGAACCTGTTCCTGTATTTGTAGTTGTAGATAATAAATTAGAGACAGTATTGTTGCTTATTGTTAAAGCTCCTGCACTTGTTCCACTATTATTAATTCCTCTGATAGCGGCTGTTGAACCGGTATTGAAAACAGTAATATCATGTATGTTATTGTATGTAATTGATGCAACTGAGGATGAGGCAGCAGCAACATCAATTGCTTTTACAGCAGTATTTGCAGTTACATAAATATTAGCTATCTCATTGTAATTAACACCATAAACTGTTGCTGCACCGGTTCCGTTTAAGCCAATTCCCGTAAAAGCGGTGGTATTTGTACCAGAAACCTTAATACTTTGAGCAGTACTTGGATGACCAATCAGATTACCAGTTCCAACAGTATTACCAATATTGAGTTTTGCACTACCACCACTAATTCCAAGGAAAGCAACACTGCCAGTCCCACTTAAGTTGATATTCTGAAAAATGTTATTGGTAATATTTGTTGTTGAAGTTGTTCCTATGCCAGAAACATCAATACCCATAAAATAAACATTTGCTGAATTTGTAAAAGCACTTCCACCGCAATTGGCTGAGGTACCACCAATAAAATTACCTGAAATAGTATGGCCATTACCTGCTTTAACAGACAATACCGTTACAGTTGTACTCGTACCAGTTGTTGTTCTATACATACTGTTACCACTTATAGTACAATTATCTGCAACAACTATTAATCGTATCGCATAAGTAGTCCAATCCGAAATATTGTTATTGGTAATAGTTAATGTATTTAAAGTGGAATTGGAATAGATTCCTTGAAGATAGTCATTTATAGTCCCACCTGTCGGTTTTCTTATATCGTTTGCTGTAATGTTTATATTATTAGTAATAATGCCTGAACTACCTATAAATATAGCACTGCCTGGTGTAGCTGATGTGCTATTGTTTTCTATAATACAATTTGTTAGCGTACATGAAGTTGATCCATTGTCAAAGTAGATTGTGGCAGCCCCTGAACTAGATGACGTATTTGTATTACGAAACAGAAGTTTCTTACCCGAAAGCCCGTCAATGGTAACCCTGTCGGCACCATTAATTTTGATTAAAGGCACAGCAAGGTTAGCACTATTTGAAAGTGTACGTAAAGTGCCATCTGATTGTATGGTCAAGGTATAATTTCCTATACCTTCTTCAGCCCATTGATTTAAAGCAAAGGCGCCTGTTTCAGATAAATCACCGGCAATAGTAACAGTTATATTTCCACTAACAATTCCTGTATTGATTTTTTCAAACAAACCACCGGACTGCGTAAGCGATGCAAATGCACCTGGTATTGTATAATTTCCGCTATAGGTATTAAGTATTGTATAACTATTTGGTGTAGATGGTGCAGTAGTTTGCGTATTAACATTTGTGTGAGCAGCCCCAACATAAGGAGAATACCATACATTAGGTGTGCTTGCCTGATCCTGAGCAACAATATAATATTGAATTACATCATTGCCAGAAGGTGTACCTCCAATTAACGAATAATCAACAGTAAAATTCCAGTTACTATTATTACCATCGCCTGAAGTTAATACACCAGCAGTGCTTGCCCATGATGATGAAGTTGTAGAATTCTTAAACCAAATCCTTGGCATAAAGGCACCAGTTGTTGATATCCCTGTTCCAATATCAGAAATACTTACTGATAATATACGATTTGAAGTACTTGAAGTGTTTGTAAGATTTGTGTAAGCAAATGTTGGTGTAAATATATCAGATGCGGCATAATCACCTGCATCTGCACCAATATCAGTAGGAGTCAATGAACTTCTTGTATTTCCCTCAATATCATCTGTAATACCAGCAATTAAAAGGCCTGAAGCTTCGGCTGGTGTTGTACCTTGTATTTTTAAAGGAGTAACAGATGTCATTGTCCCTGTTGAATTTGAAAAATTTGGATTACCATAAGCACTATGTAAGTCCTGGCTCGAAGCAGCTCTCCAAGCATTTAAGGTTGTTTGATCTGTGCTATATGAACCTAAAACTCCTCCTGTGCCATTAGCATAAAAAATATTATAATCACAAGTAAGTCCTGCACTTGTTCCAACCTTAATAGCATAATTTTTTGCAGTACCACTTGTGTTACTTCTATTATTTACAAAAATATTATTCTCGAAAATGCGAGGATTACCTGAACCGGCACTCTGAAAAGCATAGGTATTTGCTGAAGAAGTAACTAAGCTACCTCCAATATATATAGAATTGAAGTAAAAGTTATTCGTTCCTCCAGCTTCATTAATTCCAGAATAACCATAACCATTCGTTATATTTGAGCCGTCTGCATTCAAGCCTAAACGAATCATGTTATTCTTTACTGTACCAGTAGCTGATGTGTTTGTTATATGGATACCATACAAACCAATATTTTGATTTGTTGAGTTTGAATTGATACTATGAATTAGATTTTTCTCTATCGTAACTGTTCCTGATGAGCTTTTTATACCAGCACTTACAGAATTGACATTACTGCCATTATTAGTGTGGTTTCCTATTGAATTCCCACTAATTAATACAGTTCCACTACTTGAATTATCAATACCATATGTGCTACAAACCCCGGTTGTACTGCCTGAAACGCCTGCCCTTAAACTATTTGCAGTTGAAATGCTTCCAATTGTATTTCCAGAAACAGTAATTGTTCCAGATGTAAAAAGAATACCTTTTACTAAAGTTCCTATCGCAGCAGCACCCAACCCTGTTAATGCACCAATATTATTATTATTGATATTTACTGTCCCAGCACTTGTCGAACTAATTCCCGCAATAAGGGCGCCACTAGTAGTAGGTGTACAGCTGATTAAATCAATTGCAGATGTACTTCCTATAATATTCCCTGTAATTGTGCCGATGTTTGCATTACCAGCTGATATATATATACCACACCATATACCATAAGTAGTATTTGCCCCGCTTGAAGTTGCTAAAGAGAAATTAGTTATGGTATTATTTTGTATGCTTGTTGCTGTAGATGTGCCAACAGCTAAATCTATGCCAATAAAACGTGTTGTAGTAGTTCCTGCAAGTGTATATGTCCCTGTAGCTGTATTAGAAGCATATCCAATTACATTATTTTTAATATCAAAATTATTACCGGAAGTGCTATTGTTAATCTGAATAGCTCTATGAGTATTACCAGTTGTATATGTACGTGAGCTTGTCTGATAAAATTTATTATTGTCAATTGTCCAGTCAGTATTACCTGTAGTGAGGAATATACCATTGGTGGCTGAACCAGCAGAGAAGAAGTTATAAATATTGCAATTTGAAATGGTATTTCCACTATTATTTAATACAGCCGAAGATGTATTTCCTGAAGCGTAAATAGCATTTACAGGAGTAGAAGAGCCATCATAAATATCACAATTATCAATAGTATTATTGTCATTTCCATTACTTAAAGTGGTTGTATTAAATATGATAGTTCCACTTGTCGTATTCGTATTTCTACTGTTTATTTTACAATATTTTATTGTATTCCATGCTGCATCATTAATAAATTGAATTGCATATCCACTTGTACTTGTATTTTCAATGATTAAATCTTTTGTAGTCGCTGTTGCATTAACACGTCCGTCAAAAATAATATTTTTATTATTATTTAAATTGATAGTCCCCGTGGTATTAGATGATGTTATTGATAAACCTGTTACTGCGGGATAAATAGAAACTGTATAATTACTTACTGAAGCAGGGTATGCTCCCACAATAGGGAAAGTTTCACCAGTACTTGTATATCCTGATTGTAATACCAAATTAATATTTCCTGCTAATCCTTTAGAATTAATATCAGCAAATGCAGCAGTAAGAGTAGGATAATCAGGTGTACCACTTCCTCCAATTAATTTATTTCCAGCACTTATTGGTGTATTTTCAAAAATTGTAAAATCATCAACCCATAAATCAGCATTTCCAGCTGCTGCTTTTACAACTAAAGCTATTTTTACGGTAGAAACATTATAACCACTTGGCAAAGGACGTGTTACCAATGTCCAGCTAGTATTGCTTCCTGTAAAACCTAAATCAGAGCCAAGTTTTATCCAGCTTGATCCATTATCATTTGAGGCAAACACCTGTAAATAACCACTCCAAGATGAATATGGATAAGAATAAGAAAATTTCACACCCGGATATGTGGATGTTGATAAATCTATTGTACCTGTTTTCAATGTGTCAGTTTGTCCGGAAGAAGCTGTGAAATCTGCATAATGCGCACTTTTTGTTCCATTTACAGCAGAGGCAGGTTTGTATGTTCCATTTATCGTCCATGAACTAGGAACCGTCCAAGAACTTGCACCTGTATTAGTAGCCTGATCCCAACCCCTTTCAGTAGAACCTGTGGCTCCAGCCACCTGAGTCCACCCTGATGGTGCTGTAGTTGGATTAGAACCAACCCATGTACCATCAAAATTTTCAGAGAAATAAGTTGTTTGCCCCCATGAGTTTTGGGCAAAAAGTACTGCTATAAATAACAGAAAAATAGAAAAAAAATTAAGTTTTTTCATTTTTGTAATGTTTAATTAATAGATAAATTTATTTGAATAAATATTTTTGGTTATTTTAATTGTAATTTGCAAATCTATTGTATTTTTTCATTTGTTAATTCAAGCTTAATTTGTCAAAACCCCTCATTTATATGAGCAAATCTGTTTAAGTGTTTTATTTTATGATAACTATATAAATTATTGCCTCAAAAAAAAGTAGTACGAATTCAGGAATTCGGACTCATTTGTTTAAAATTTACAATTATGTTAAGTTGAAAACAACATAAACAAGGCTACATAAAGTGCATAAAATACTTAAAGCATTTTATGCACTCACAAACCAATTAACTTTATTTAAATTATGAAATAACATATACTATTTTATAATTACGTTATTATAGTATTGTGCGAAATAAACATATACCAATTTAATAGCGAAATTTTTTCAACCAACTGCAATAATCTTAATACGAAATGCTAACTCTTCTATTCTTCAATTTACTTAGAAACAAAGCTGAAGTCGTTTAAATTTGTGCTAATTCATTCTTTTTGCCTTTCATAGCTATTTTATTCGCATATCTGCAATCGATATTTTACATATTTTCAATCCTTGGTTGTGGTTATAATTAGAATTCAAATTGGTTTCGAAATTTCCGGTCTTACCAAAATAGCATCGGGACTAATGATTTTTTAAGGGGTTTATTTAATTAATACAAAAAGTAATTCAAGTCCATTGAAAACATCAATGTAGAATACTAAAATGCAATCTACATTGATGTTCTTTTGTTTATTATTATGGAGTAATTTTATAAATTCCAAATGTTAAATTATTATCAATATCTGATAAATCTGTGATATCAACATATCCATCTCCATTTAAATCATATACATTATACCCTGTAGTTCCAATAGTTAGATCATTATCCATATCTGATAAGTCAGTAATATCAACAAAACCATCCTGATTAAGATCACCACCAAAAATTGCATATACTCCTGGTTCCAGTTCCTTTAAATTATCACCAAAAGCTTTATCAGCAGAAGTTGTGAAATCATAATTTGTGGTAGAAGTTAAAAAATTAACAGGCGATGCACTCCAGGTTTCTATGCTATTACGATGTTTAACAACTATGTAATAAGACCCTGTAAATGATTGTACCAAATTAATATTACAATTGCCATTTGTGCTTAAATTTATATCAGAAAAAGCAAACATTAATTCATAAGGTGAAGTTGAACTATGTAATTCAATTGTTATATTATCAGCTATTGTTGGCCCATAATGATCCCCGTTTTCATCCTGTACTGCTCTCATCATACCTAAGCCTAAGTCAAACAAACCTTCCAAATAAACTTTAACATTCAAAGATTTTGCATTTACAACCTCTTCGTAAGCTCCTATTGACGGAGAAACTATATTTCTTGTATTTTCATTAATATCAGCAGTAACAGTAGCAATAGGCCATCCAATTAAGTAGCTGCCAGCAACGGGTTGCAAATTTACATCTGAAGTGTAATTGGGATTAACACTAAATGAATTTGCATCCTGTAAAGTAGTCGATTTCCATGTTGAAAAATTCAGAGCAGTAGTACCACCATTTACACTTCCGATATTTGATAAATTTGAAGCAAAAAAGTCGTTATAATCATTGGTAAAATTACTATTTGCGTTTACAACAACACTATAATGCTTAGCTGTTCCACCTGTTCTTAAATTACTTAAAATATTGTTTTTCAATTCAACACTTGTGTTAAGTGAGCGATAAAAAGCATATGAATTTAATGTTCCGGATGTAGTGGAACCTCCAATATTTATTGAATTATAAAAATAATGTTTAACACCTGATGTTCCTGCATTATCCCAAATTCCCTGAATATTAATCGGATTAGTATTTGATCCATTTTGTAATGAAATAGAATTATTGTCAATAACATACTCATAACCCGAATTTACAAGAATACCGGTAATATATCCACCCGTTGAACTTGTACAGGTATTTTTAAAATTTGAAATGTTGTTTTTACTAATCATTCCGTCAGAAGTAGCACCACTCAATAAAACACCTAATATTCTCACAGAGCTTGCAGATGTAGTTGATGCACTAAAATCAGTAATAATATTCTTAGCTATCATTTGGTTTAAGCCAGATGAAGTTGTAGCAATGCCAATCAGAGCACTGCTTGAAGTAGTACTTGTATTGGTAGATGCTGTTGAAAATGATTTTAAGATATTATTAGTTACTGTTGGATTTCCGGCACTGTAAATTATCCCTTTTAGTCCGGCAGTAGAAGTTGTATTGGATTGCTTTATATTAGCAATTGTATTAAAATCAATGCCACTTATATCGGTACTTAAACTATAAATCATAGCATTAGAGGATGTATTACCAGCAATTTTAATTCCTTTGTTTGCATCGGTATTATGTCCAATAATATTTCCATTACCAGAACTACCTATTGCCACTTTGCCTGCAGTAACATAAATTCCATAAAAAGCTGAAGATCCTATAGAAGTTAAACTGATATTCTGTATTGTATTTTTAACAACTTGAGTGGTGGCTAATGTTCCGGTGGCTAATTGAATACCTGTAACTGTATAACCACCGCTATTTGTCCAAGAACTTCCACCGCACAATGCTGATTGTCCACCAATATAATTATCGCTTATAATATGACCATTTGCCAATCCAATATTAATAGCTATTTGGGTATATTGACATGAAATGCTACTTTCCATAAAGAAATTATTTCCAGATATAATACATCCATCTGCCACAGCCAGCAAATTAAGCCCATAGCTTGTACCTGCCGAAGATCGGGTCCAGTTATATATATTGTTGTTGGTAATAGTTAAAGTATTTGTAGCCGTATTTGAATAAAGACCCGTATTTGGAGACGCATTGTAAGTCCCTGCCCTGCTGTCTCTGATATCGTTATTGGTGATAGCAACCTGATTATTTCCGCTTCCGATGGTTATTGCACCTATTGTATTAGAACTTTCGTTACTTTCAATAATACAGTTTCTGAGTGTATCATTTGTAGCACCATTGTAAAAACCAATAACAGTAGCAGTATATGCTCTGGTTGCGCTCCATGCTCTGAAAGTTAATAATTTGCCAACACCACCATCAATAGTAACTCTATCGGCTCCATTTATAGGAATCATATAAGATGCACTTCCATCTATTGAATATAAGTTAGATAACACCCTCAAAGAACCATCCGATTGAATGGTCATAGGATAATTACCAGCACCTTCTTCTATAAATTGATTTAATGCATTATTTCCTGACTCAGTGATGTTAGAAGTGATATTAACTGTTATATCTCCTACAACAACTCCTGCATTTATAGCAGCAAACAAACCTCCGGTATTGGTTAAAGAAGTATATGTTTGTGTTGCCCCTACATTATAAACACCAGAAAATGATTTTAATATTGTATAGGTGTTTGGTGTTGTGGGAGGAACAGAACAGGCCGGAGGATAAGCCGAGAATACTGAAGCTCCTGTAAACGGATTGCTTATTATATTTGGTATAGCAGCATTATCATGAGCTACAATATAGTAAGAAACAATATCATTTGAGACAACTCCGTCACCAAATGAAAACGAATATTGATTATAACCAATTGATACACCCTGAACTCCTGAATAAGTTCCTGAATTAATTTTCCAGTAAAGCATCGGCAAACCATTCCCTGTTAAAGGAATACCTGAAGGATCAGTAATAGTAACTGTTATGACACGGTTGTTAAGACTGGCTGTATTTGATAATGCTGTATAAGTGATTGTTGGAGGTATTATATCTGAAGAAATAAAATTTCCGGCATCAGCACCGATGTCGGTTGGGCTTAAACTACTTCTGATTTCTCCATCAAAATCATCTGTTACATTTCCAATTGCAATACCTGTTGCTTCAATTGATGTTGGAATTGCAGCTTGTATATGAAGATCAGGAGTTACAGCAGAAGGAGCAATAAATTGCGGATCACCTGAAAAGCTGTTTGCATCCTGTCCGACAGCTGTTCTCCATGATGCTTGGTTGGTTATATCAGCACCATAATATCCATATACAGCACCAGTTCCACTAGTAAAGTAATCGTTGTAATTTATGGTTAACCCTGTTGGATTTACTCCACTACCTGCTACCCTGACAGCATAATTTTTTCCTGATCCAGATGCATTACTTCGTGCATTTACAAAAATGTTGTTCTGAAAACTTCTTGCACCAGAAGTAATACTGCTAATAAATGCATAAGTATTTAAAGAAGAACTAACTACATTAGCACCCCCGATATATATACTATTATGATAGTAATTATGAATACCCTGTGCATCATAAACACCTGCCATAAAACATCCGAAAGTTAAATCTGTACCATCTTTTTTATAACCCAAACGAATCATATTATTCTTCACATTAGTAGCAACCGATGAAGAACCTCCTGAATAAATACCATATATAGCAGCGGTTGCATTGTTTGCTTCTAAGTTATAAATAGTATTGCGACTGATTACTTCAGCATCAGTATTGTTACAAACATGATAAATACCTGCAACAACAACGGATGCAGTAGAATGATTGTTACTTAACCCGAAAATAGTATTCTGAGAAACTAATTGTCCGCTATTTGTTGAGGTTTGAGAAATACCAATAAGAGATGATGAAGTGGTAACACCCGTATTAGCACTTATAGTATATAAATCTCTGATTGTATTGATAGTAACAGAGTTTGTTCCGGCAATAGTATTAATACCTCTTAAAGATGAAGAAGAATTTGAACCCAAAGAAGCAAGATTACCGATTGTATTCTGTGAAATCACAATACTTCCTGTGGCACTGTTATCAATACCTTTTACATATGTAGCTCCTGAAGTTCCTGATGTACCAGATCTCAAACTATTTGCAATAGTTGTACTTCCAATAATATTATTATGAATGGTATAATTACCTAAAGTTCCTGAAGTTTGAATACCTGTTAAGTATGCTCCGGTAGATGATAGGCTACCAACACTCGCTAATCCATAAATACTATTGTTTGATATATTTACAGAACCTATACTGGCTGAATTAATACCTACTAACAAGGCAGCATTTGAAGCCGTTAGCTTTATATTATCAACACTTGAACTTCCGATAAAATTAGCGTTGATATTTCCAACGTTAACATTTCCGGCAGCAATATTTATCCCACAGAAACTACCTGCTCCTGTGGTTGTACCACTTGAAGTTGTAAAATCAAAATTACTGATTTTATTACCCTGAACAGAACTTGTAATTGTTGTTCCTACATTCAGATACATTGCCTGAAATTTATTGGTATTTAATCCACCAACTGTCCATGCGGTTCCACCACAATTAGCAGAAGAACCTCCAATATTGTTATTGGTAATAATAAAATTATTACCTGATGCATTATTTATATAAATTCCATTGTGTGTAGATCCTGCTGTTGCAGTTCTGGTTGCACCCTGATAGAAATTATTTGAATTGATAGTGTATGAAGTATTATATGAAGATATGTTAACTCCATAGGTATTGTTAGATGCATTCCAGAAATTGTATATATTACAATTAGAAATGGTATTATTATCATTTTCCTTTCCTGATGTTCCGCTAGCATAAATAGCATTTAATGGCAGATTGGAAGTATTATCACTTGCAGCATTTTTAATATCGCAATTATCAATGGTATTATTATCATTCCCTGTTGTACCCGTAGTAGTACTAAACAGAACAACACCATTTGTAGTAGTTGCAGTATGAGCACCTTGTAATATACAATACGAATATAAGTTAAAAGTAGCATCATTAATAAAACAAATTGCTGTTCCTGAAGTATTTGTATTTGAAATTGTCCAGGCTTTTGTTAAACCACTTCCGCCTTCGCGACCATCAAAACTAATTCTATCAGTACCATTTAATGCTATAAGATTTCCTGCATAACTCCCAGATGTTGTTCTTGCACCTGCACCACTTTTAACACGAATTGTAACGGTCCAGCTTCCTAAACCATCAGTTGCAAATTGATTAAAAGTAATTGGGAAAGTTTCACCTGTTGTTCCATCATAATTGCTTGTTAACTCATAAACTACATTGCCCTGAAGCATTGAGTTATTTAATTCATTAGCAACAGCAGTTAAATTTAC
The DNA here is from genome assembly GCA_023251515.1 of Bacteroidales bacterium. Taxonomy (GTDB): domain Bacteria; phylum Bacteroidota; class Bacteroidia; order Bacteroidales; family JACABE01; genus JACABE01. The sequence goes on along the minus strand of JAHEYQ010000035.1, from coordinate 37,695 downwards.
AAGTGTTGAAGTACTTCCAACATCATAAGTACCACCTGCAAGGTTTTTCATTTTTGAGAAACTTCTAACATTGGCAGCAGCATCAGGGTTTGCAATAAGATTAGGTGGATCAGCCACATTAAAACCTGCAAAACTATTAGCCCAAATTGGATTTGCCCAGATACCTGTACCTGCACCCTGATCATCGCGGGCTGTAATATAAAAATTATACTGTCCTATAGGTAAACTTGTGCTCCATGCATATGTTCCATTCATTGAACCACTTGGTTTTGAATCAGCATCTATACCGGTATAAGCACCACTTGTTCCTATTCGATACCACAGCCTTACAATTGCATTGTTTGCTGAATTGCTGTTATCATTAAGTGCAACACTAATTGAAGTAGATGTAGTTCCTGAACCTGTAATAGTTACATTGCTAAGTACCGGTGCTGAATTATCTGTTAATGAATATGTAAGATCTTCATAAGCACCGATGGTAGGTCTGCTGATATCTCTGGTGTTTCCTGCAATATCTATGGTTATTGCTGGTGATGCAATGGTAGTTCCGCTATAAATTGCAGGGTTATTTCCTGAAAAAGTAAGTGCATTGGTATTAAATGTTGGATTTGCTTCTGAACTTCCTGCTTCGGCACCATTGGAAGGAGCTGTAGTACTTATTGCAGCTGCAAATTGAGCAAGACTTTTATAATCAGCAAATCTATATCCTGTGAAATTATTTGTTCCTGATTGATTTATGTATAATATGTTATTATTAGACTCAGTAATAGTACCACTACTTGAATAATAGGCATATCTTTTTGATGTGATTCCTGCAGTAGAAAAGTTTGCAAAAATATTATTCTTAGTTGTGTATGTTGCTAATGATCCGTAAAATGCCGTACTTGATGAATTGGCATCAGTTAAATCAATTCTTACAGAATTATTATAGAAATTACTTGTCCCTGAACCAGTAAGAGCTGCAATACCTATAACAATTTGAGTTGAACTTGCAGTGGCTAATGTTCCGTGTGTTAAATTATTTACCGTATTGTTATATACATTGGCTGTATTACCTGATGCAATATCGAGTTTTAATCCATAAACCAATGAAGCTGTTGTTGTCCATGTTGTTCCTACATCATGGATTTTGTTGTTATAAATATTATTTGTACCATAAGTATTTGCAAGCCAAATACCATCAACTTCAGTTGTGCTCAAACCTTTAATATTTCTTACTTCTGTATTAAATATTTTAATCCCACTTTGATAATTGGTTTTAATACCATAGGTTGTTGTAGTTCCATTTCCTATGTCGTTTGCGGTTGCACCTCCAATGGTTGTTGCAGTTCCACTTCCAGTAATCCCGATTTCAGAGGACAAATCGGGATAAGTAGATGAATAGCCATAAAGATACATACCTGCATAAACATTAGAAATGCTAAGGTTGTAAAATTTATTATTTGAGTTTGCCCCTGTAGCATTACTCAAAGTAAAAAGGTTTGCATTGGAATATATACCAATAGAACTGGTATTTAATTTGTTAAGCGAAATACTGCTATTCTTTATTGTATTATTTTGTGCTCCATTGGTTGCTGAAGTACCATAGAGATAATATCCATATTCTACAAGCGAACCCGTGGCAATTGTAATATCAATACCATCAAAAATAATATAATCGCCTCCTGCAATTTTAATACCTGCATCTGTAGTAGCAGATGTACCTGTAGGTTTTATAACAGGATTGGCTGTTGAACCTGATTTTTGAAATGTAATGGAATTTGATGAAGTTCCTGTTGCTGTAATTACAGGACAATCTTCGGTAAATGTAAGCCCTGAAGCTACATTGAATGTTACGCTACCGGCGATTCCTACTTCATTCAGATAGTTTATTGCAGATGTAAAACTATTGAAGTTACCTGTTCCGTCATTTACCATCGGACTGGTAGTAGGAAGGGTATTATTAATGGTATAAGTACCATTCATCGGACCGACAGGTGTTTCTTCAACAGAAAACTTATCAACCCAAACATCATAACTACCAAGGGTAGCTGTTACTTCTAATCCAAATCTGGCATTAGATACTTTATAAGTAGCAGGTATTGCAACAGTTACTTTTGTCCATGCTGTTCCTGGTTTTGTTATGGTTTGTATATCTGCCCAAGTTGCACCACCATCATTTGAACCTCTTAATTTTAAAGTAAGAGAACTGTTGGCACTAATTGCAAGATAAAAAGTAACTCTTGGAATAGTAGCTACTGATAAATCAATATTATTGGTTGTTAATTGATCTTTTTGTGTAGGAGAAGCATTATAATCATTATACCATGCTACTGAGCTTAAATCATAAGCACCAGTAGGTGTTGTAGGTGGTGCATTATAACTTGTATTTGACCATGCCGATCCACTCCAGGTATTTTTAGCCCAGTATTTCTGTGTAGCACCTCCGGCATTGTGAATATTATACCATCCACTGGGTGCTGTAGCCGGAGTTCCACTCCAAACTCCTTCAAAACTTTCTGAAAAGTAGGTTTGACCACTCAAATTTTGAGCAAAAAACACTGTAATAAATAGTAGTAAAACTGAAAGAAAATTTAGTTTTTTCATTTTTGATTTATTTAATTATTAGATAACTTAAATTATAATATACTTGTATTTTAATATTTATTTTATTTTCACAACAAATCTATTGCTTTTTTTTATTTTTAAATCCATGCTTTATTTACTAAAATTCTATTTTATTTGAATAAGCCAATATAACAATCACAATTAAAGTCTATTATATTAAAAACAATTACTTAAGTAAATGTGTACGAATTCAGGAATCCGAACTCATTTGTTTAAAAAGTGTAATTATTTTCTGTTCAGAACGACAATACAACTTGAAAAAAAATGCATAATTATATTATTATGCGAAGTAAAATCATAGCTTTTTAAAATCGAATTTTTTTCAACCAACTGCAATAATCTTAGCACGAACGGGAAATACGATTAAAGTACAAAATATGAATCTTTTATTTTGTGTTTACACAAAATATTTTACACTCTCTAATAATTTTATAGCTAATGCTTTCCAACCTTTGCCAATAGTGTTCCAGCACCTGTCAGTGGTGTTCCAGCATCTGTCGATGATCTTCCAGCACTTGTAAGTGATGTTCTGGACTCTGTCAATTGTGTTCTGACCTTCGTCGGTGGCGTTCTGGCTTTCGTTCGTTACGTTCAGAGTTCAATCTCCTGTCTCCCTTTATCTGTATAAAGTAATTTGACCTTCTCTTTTTTGTAATATTTTTCTTTTATTATCCGATTTGTAAATAATTACCCAATTATATACACCTTGGGGAACTTCATTTCCCTGATATTTTCCATCCCAGCCGATGTTAATATCTTTAGTTTCAAAAACAAGCTGTCCCCATCGGTTATAGATATAAAGCTGAAATTCTTTAACTTCCGTTACCGATTCTGCTTTAAATATATCATTCAAACCATCTCCGTTCGGGGTAAATGAATTGGGTATCCAGATATTGATACTTCCAATTGTAATAATGGTTTTGCTGATACTGTCCATACATCCGTACTGATTGGAAACCCGCAGATTAATTGTTGTTTGCAGAGATTCCTGAATCACAAAAACCGGATTTGCCTGATTTGAAAACAAATTATTCATATTATCAAACCACTGATAATTTACGGCGGATGTTCCTGTATAATTCAGGTTTACACTTTCAGCAACAGAAGGAAATTCAGGACTATAAATAAAATTTGCCTGTGGTTTGGGGTTCACCGTTATATTGTGATATGCAGTGTCTATTCTACATGCTGTATTTCCAATCAAACGATATTGTGTATTTGTAAGCGGATGTACTTCAATTACCTGATTGTTAAATCCGTTATTCCATTGATAAGAAGTTGTGTTTACAGCTGTTAACAAAACAGTATCACCCAGACATATTTCATCTGCACCGTTTATCGCAATCGGCAGATCCTGTTTTATCATTACCTTTCCAAAAACAGTATCTCCAATGCAGCCGTGTATTGAAGTTTCAATAACAAATATCTGAAAAGTACCACCTGTATTTCCCCATTTCACAATAATACTGTCTTTGGTAGGGTTTGAAATTATATTTCCTCCATTTATTTGCCAATTGTAAACCGAACCTACATCACCATGTACTTTATAATTGCGTATTGTTCCAATACAAACAGTGTCAATTACCTGAGCACTGCTTTGTATTGAAAACAATAAGATAAAAATAATTATAAAGTATCTGAACATATTTTCGAAATTACTTTTTTTATTAAACCCTAAGGGTTGATGATTATTTTCATAAAACCTGAATATAAACACATTAACCCTTAGGGTTTTCATAACTAAATTAAAGTTTAATTATGCCAGATTCCTGAAGTTGCTGGTTTTGGATTAACAACCACAGTTGTTGAACCTGTTAAATTTGGACATCCACCCGGAATTCCACTTACAGTTAAAGTATATGTTCCTGCCATTGCAGTTGTTGCACTTGACGAAACTGTTGGACTCTGAGTTGAATTATTATACGTGTTTGGACCTGTCCAGCTATATGTTGCTCCTGCAATATTGGTTGAACTTAAGCTTAAGGTACTGCCCTCACAAACCGGACCATTGTTGCCTACTGTAAGTGTTGGTGCAGCTGTTAGTGTATAAGTTACTGTACTTACAGCATTTGCACATGGGGTAGTTCCAACCGCAGTTAATGTAAAACTAATACTACCTGCTGTAATATCTGCTGCTGTAACTGTATAAGAAGGTGTTAAAGTTGTAGCATTTGTAATTGCGGCTGTACCTGTTGTTGTCCATGACTGAGAAGTTGCATTGTTTACAGTTCCGCTTAAATTAATTACAGTATTGGCATTGGCACAAATAGTCTGATTACTACCGGCATTAGCTGTTGGAGCAGCTATAACTGTAACCGCTACGGTTTTAGGATCGCCCACACAACCATCTGCCGATGTTTCTATAACCTGTACAGTATATGTACCGGCGGTGGTACCCCAGTTGATGTTTATGTTATTTCCGCTACCAACAACTGTTCCGCCTGTTGCAGGTGAAATTGTCCATGCAAAGCCTGAACCCGTAAGTGTTGTTGTTACATAATAATTTTGTGTTGATCCGGCACATACATTTTGTGTCAGATCCTGATTTTGTGCTGACATTGTATAACTTAGCAGCAACATAATACTTAAGATAAAAACTTTTCTCATTTTTTTTATTGTTTTAAATTATTAATAGTGATAAATATTTGATGTTAATGGTTTGGGACTAATCGTTATTGTGATGCTTGAAACCGGGCTTGTATAACCACATGCTAAAGTATAATAGCAATTATATGTATATGTTGCAGCTGGTAAATTAAGATTTAAAATATTCGTTGTTGATGGCTGTATTATTCCTGTTGAATTCGTCCAATGATATGTGGCTCCTGTAATTAATGTTGCATTTATACTAAAATTATCATTTGCACAAATTGGCGAACTTGTACTTAAGTTTAAGGAAACTGGAATTGTTGAACAATTTTGTTTAGCACCATAAGTTATTCCACAGGCATTTATTGCATAAGCTCTTATGCTGTATGTTATATTTGGACAAAGATTGCTGAAAATATGAGAAAACTGACCTATATTAAACAAGCCATTTTCAGCATATTGGCTTACCCCTGCTCCTCCTATTATTTTATCTGTTCCGTCTGCTTCATAAAGAATAAAACCCCTTTCTGTTGCCAGATCTCCATTAACATTAGTAATTTCTCCATTCACCGTTAATGATGTTGATGTAGAATTGCTACATGATAAAGTATTTACATTGGGTTTAGCTATCGGAATTATCATTACGTCATCTAATGCCAAAGCTTGTGCACTAGCAGTTAAAGAACCAGAAGCAACAGAGTAATTCCATGCAAAATATAAAAAACCACCAGGATTTAGAGAAACATTTATATATTTGTTATATATATATGTGGAGACAGGAGCATTTGTATAGCCATTATTATTAGCATCTGCAGGAAATAAAGTTAAAAAATCGGCACCAGCATTCGTCCAACTTGTTCCTGATGTCCCATAAGCCATTTGAATTCTATAACCTGCTGGATTGGTTCCATTCCTGTATTTCTCAATTGAATATGATATTTTAAATTTCTCAATTAAAGATAAGCCTGAATTACGTATTTTTTCCATTATGTTTATACTCTGATAACTCCAACTACTTGACGAAATTCCACCAACAGCTCTGTCATTTGTATTAGTTCCATCACTAAAATTATAAAACCCAGCTGACGCACTTGAAGACATATTACTTCCAGCAGTATAATCTGAAATTTGGTAATTATTTATTGTATAATCTGAATATGTTCTTACTAAATCTTCTTTCCGAAGCCTCCATGCACCTGGCATATAAAAAGTGGGAGAAGTCCCGATAGTATTAAAGTTTTGTTTTAATGTATCGCCTAATTGAATAGGATCTGATTGACTAAATAAAACCTGAGTTCCACAAATAACTAAAAATAAAACAATCCATGCAATTTTGATTGTATAGACAATAGATTGTTTTATTTTTAAAATATTTATTTCCAATGTTTACAGTTCTTTATTTTTAAAAACCTAAAAAGCCTCATAGCTTTACTATGAGGCAACTAAACAAAAATTCTATTTATTAATTAAACTTTCAATTTAAATATATTTTAAATGAAATGCTTTTATTTTCTTTAGATAATAAATTTATGAAATAAATCCCTTTTTGCAAATGACTTAGATTATATGTATTCTTCAATTCATTTGTAGAATTGTTTAAAATCAACTTACCGGCAATATCATAGATTTTCAATTCACTTATTTGTTCCAAATTTTTAATTGTCAATAGATTATTATTGAAACTGAAAGCGTTTCCTGTATTGTCTTGAGTAATACTAGCATTTGTTGAATGCCATACTTTTACATCATCAAGTAAAAGCATATTTTGCCCGTTGCAATTGTTATGGATAAATGCAATATAAATGTTTTGTCCAGCAAATTGTGATAAGTTAAATTTCAGTTGTGTCCAATTGCTTCCCTCTCCGGAAACAAATGTATGATTGTATAATAAACTACTAAAACTTGCAGTATCTGAGTTTGAAGAAGAAACTTTAACTTCAAAATGTTCAGATGGATACGTATTATTTGATGGCTTTACCCAAAGTTCAAGACTATCACCAGTTTGAACATTGATAACAGGAGAAATTAACCAATTGTTTGGCGTAACTGCATCTGGATAAATGTATGATTCAGAAACAGCTCCTGCTTGTCCGCTATGATGACATTGGAAATATTGAGTTGAAATCCCCCTTGACCAATTTTCTCCATTTTGTATATTGCCTCCTTTTTTTGTCCAGCCTGTTGGCGGGAAAGTAGTTCCTTCGAAACTTTCGTTAAGTTTTACCTGCGCAAATGATGTTTCTATCATATAAGCAAAAATAAAAAGTAAAATAAATCTCATACTATTTTGTGTATTTTAAATTAATGGTGCAAAGCAATAATATACTGAATTGATAGCCTAATTTTTTCAACCAACTGCTTAAATCATATAACGAAGTGAAAAATTGATGATAATATGATAATGATTTGAAATTAACAGAATTTAATTATTACGTATCAATAGCGAGATTAAACAATATATGCATATTATTAATAATCAAAGTTTAGTGGATGATTTTCGCTATTTAGGAATACTTTCCGTACCCTATGATATGTTTTTAAGCAGAATTTATTCATAAAGCAATTTGAGATATAAATAATAGCAATAAAAAAAAGGATTAAAATATTTTGCAAGCCGTTAAATAGATAATCACTCTATCTCAAAATAAGCAGTACATTTATAAATATATTCCTTTGGTTGAAAAAATTTGCTCATTATTACAAAACTAAATTATTTTTGTTAATCTTAAAAACAGATAATATGCTTGTATATACTAAATTGCAGAAAGAGGTTGAAGTTAATATTCTCAAATATCATTTAAACCCCCATTTCTTATATAATTTTCTGAACAATCTCTATTCGATGGCATTGTCGAAATCAGAAAAAACGCCCGATACCATTTTAATGTTTTCGCATGTAATGCAATATATTAATATCTCTTCTGTAAAGCAGTTTGTTACCATAAACAATGAGATTTCCATTATTAAAAAGTTAATCAAAATTTTCTTAATTAAATTTTCAGAAGAAGTAGATATCAAGTTAAATCTTGAAAAAAACATATCGCAGACAGTAATTGAACCCATGATATTAATACCTTTGGTTTATAATAGTTTAATATTTTCAGATATCAGAGAAAATCATGGTTTTATTAGTATTAAATCAGCTGTAAAAGATAATATTATAACATTTGAAGTTCGGTTTTCTCATTCATTAATTACCGAATCTAAATGTTTTGATTATAATGCAGAAATAATATTGGAAAATATCCAAAAACGATTATCTTTGAAGTATGGGAACAAAGCAAACATAATTGTTCATAATGAAGATTATCTTACTGTGTATGTGTTAAATATTCAAAAATAAAAACATGAAAAAAATAAAAACAGTTTTTGTTGATGATGATTTTTTAGCTTTGGGAATACTTAATGGGTATGCAAGTATGCTCGAAGAAATTGAAGTAGTTGCTCAAGTTCAGGATCCATTAAAAGCTATTTCAATTTTACAGGAAACCAAAGTTCAATTACTTTTTCTTGATATTCACATGAATAATATGAATGGAAATGAATTGTTGAAAATTATTAATCCAAAGCCGATTACTGTATTTACCACAGCTTTTACTGATTATGCACTGGAAGCATTTGAGTTGAATGCAGTTGATTATCTGATAAAACCATTTTCATTTGAGCGCTTTGTTCAGGCATTTAATAAAGCAAAAGAAGTAATAAGAAGCAGAGAACAGATTTCCGAAATACTTCCTGACTTTCTAAGGATAGAAAAAGATAATGAAAACCAGTTTATTACCGTTAAAGATGATAAACGACTAACAAAAATTTACTTGAAAGATATTTTGTTTTTAGAAGGGTGTAAGGAATATGTGAAGATACATACTGAAAAAGGGATTTATTTAACACTTGACAGGTTAAAAAACCTCGAAAATACATTACCTTCGAATGAGTTTTTAAGAGTTCATAAATCATTCATTATTCCAATAAGTAAAGCTACACAATTATCAGGTAATGAAATTATTATTGGTAATAATAAAATCCCGGTAAGTAGAGAACAAAAGGATGAAATTGTAAAAAAAATATTTGGTTAAGTCAATTTATGCATAAAATCAAAACAAAAAAGAAGTATTATCATTTAAAGACTGTTCTTAAAACAGCTTGTCTTTTTATTATTGTTTTTTATGCACATAATTCTTATTCACAAAAACTTAGCTTAATAAAAAGCGATACAACAAATATTCTGGATTTGGCTCAAAGAGCTTATATCCTAAGGTATTCTGATAGTGATTCTTCCATTATTTATGCAAAACAAGGAATAAAACTAAGCCTGAAAACCTATTACTTGAAAGGATATTTGCTGAATATGAACTCATTATCTACAGCTTATTATGCTATTGGTGAATTTGATCTCTCAGAGAAATTATGCAAAAAGACACAGTTAATTGCTAAAAATTCTAATTTTGAAATAATTGAAGCTATGTCGTTAAACAATCTTGCTAATATTTATTTGGTAAGAGATGACAAAACTGCTGCTTTAAATTATTATTTAGATGCTTTAAAAATTTTTGAGAAGCATAATTATGAGGAGGGTGAAAAGAAATCGTTATTAAATATTGGATTAATTTATAAGAGTCTAAAATTGCATCAAAATGCAAAAGATTATTTATTAAAATCTATAAGTTTACTCAATCCCGAAAAGGATATTGATTTGGTAGCCTCCTTTTTATTTAATTTTGCTGTTATACTAAGAGATGAAGGAAATTTAGCAAAATCAAAAGAATTATTTATACTTTCATTGAAATATTACAGAAAAGCCAAAAGTAACTTAGGATTGGCATTAGCAATGAGTAATTTAGGTGAATTAGAAATTGATTTAAAAAATAGTGAACAAGGAATACCCCATATTATAAATGCTCTTTACTATGCTAATAAATCTGATAATATATGGGTTATTGCTCGTTCACATCTTGCATTAGGCTCTTATTATTTTAAAAGCAATAATGATCAAAATAAAGCAATTTCTCATTTATCAAAAGCTTATCAATTAGCCAAAAAAAATAATTCATTTTCTTATATTTTTAAATCTTCCGATTTACTTTCAGAAATATATTTTAAGAAGAAGCAAACAAAAGAAGCCTACATATTTCTGAGAGAAGCTATGGATTATAAGGATTCTATATGGAAATCAGAAGAAAAAATAACTGTACAAAACCTTCAAATCAGAAATGATTTCGAGAAAAATCAGGAAAAACTCAGTTTAACCGAAAAAGATAATAAAAAAAATAAACTGATTAGAAATATCTTTATTGGTGGGTCTTTTTTATTGATAATATTTCTTGTTTCATTATATTTTTTATATAATAAAGTTCTAAATCAAAAGAAAGAACTTCAACTAGTTAATGCAACAAAAGATAAATTGTTTTCAATTATTTCACATGAATTACGAAGCCCGTTTCATATTCTGAGAGGCTATTTGTGGATGATAAGCAATAAGGCAATTTCACTGGAGCAGTTTCAAAGTGCTTCGGGTGCATTAACTAAAGAAGTGGATAATATTTTTCTGGCATTGGAAAATTTGCTGAATTGGGCTAAGGCTCAGATGAATGGCATTATTATTAAACCTGTATCTGTGAACGTCAAAGAATTAATTGAAGATATTTTGAAGATATACACAGACTTAGCTAAAGAAAAATCTATTCAACTTTGCAATAATATCCCGGAAAATTTGTATTTTGTTTGCGACAGACATCATGCCGATTTAATTATAAGAAACTGTATTAATAATGCATTAAAATTTACTCGGGAAAATGGCAAAATAAGCATTGAAAGCAATATAAATCAGGAATTTGTCAACATAACTATAATTGACAATGGCACAGGAATTGCCAAAGAGAAAATCAGTTCTTTATTTTCAATAGAAAAACATTTTTCTGAACAAGGTACAAAAGGTGAAAAAGGTACAGGTTTAGGTTTGCTATTATGTAAAGAATTTATCACCAAGAATAATGGTAAAATTCACATAAACAGTCAATTAAATCAAGGAACTGAACTTGTCTTAAGTTTTCCGATAAATCAAGTTTTATGAACATCAAACTATAAAGGCATGATTTTTAAATACTCAATCGCCAGATAAATTTTGCCAAAAGTGTAAAATCGCCAAATTCAATTGTATTGCCTTTGGTTTTTATACGTTGGTTTATTACAAAATAAAAATCGCTTCCTACCTTAGGTATCCAATTAATGCGATAATTAAGCAGTATTTCTTCAGTCAGATTGTTCCATTGTCCATAAAGACTGTTGTTTAGCTTTGGTGTAAAAGCATATTCTACCTTCGAACCAAATTCGTGTGTAATAAAACTACCCATCGGTAAGCGGATATCGTTACGAATCCAATCTGCCGAAATATTAAAATGCTTGTTAGGATACCAATTTACATTTATATAAGTTTTTGTGCGCGTGCCGTTGTAAAAATCGCCCCAGTTCAAAAATGTACCCACATACAATTTACGCGATTGATAGGTATCAAATTGCAGTTCATAATGATTATACCAATACTCACCTTTCGGAATTACAATGGTATCATAAATATTAAAATCATAAGGCAGGTTGTCGAAATCGCGTTGCAGATTAAATTCGAAATGTTCGCCGCTTTTAGTTGTAACGCCAAGTGGTCTGATAACATACTGAGCATTTTCAACTGCTTTTGTATTATCGCTTAAGTAATAAATCACATCCAATGGTTTAAATGAAAGTTGCTTAATCCATGGAATCCACTTGGGTCGGGGACTAATTTCAAGCGTAGAGTAATACATATTATAATTACCTCTTTGAACAAAACCTATCTCAGGATTATAATCCTGCTGTGTAGTTCCGGTAATAAAATAATAGTTAATAAAATCGTTGGGTAAACTTAAATAAGCCTGATATGCCAGATTGCGTTTCCCTTTTTCATCTTGTGTTTGGCTTTGGGCAATATTTCCTCCAATCATCAGATATTTGTTTTTCAGAAAACTTGAAGTTATATAATTAAAATCAGCACCATACATATAATTATAATGTCCTTTTTCGTTTCGGGCTGTTGTAATTATTCCTATATTGGAATGGCTGGAAATATCTTGTTTAACCCTTATTACTGTGTAGTTTACTGTAGGAATACTATCTTTTCGGGCAGTTTGAAGCGAAAGTATGCCAAAGTTTGTAGATTTTTCTTTGCCTGTAAGCTTTACTCCTCCTAGTATCGGGATTTCATTACCCTGAGTAATTCCTATTCTTCGGCTGTAGAATCCTTCAGTTCCTCCGGCAATGGCAAACGAGAACAAATCTTTGCTTTCTATAAAAAACTCTCTTTTCTCTGGCATATAAACCGAGAAACGTGTTAAATTTACAGTAGCTCTGTCGGATTCAACCTGCGAAAAATCAGTATTAAATGTAAGGTTTAACTTGGTTGTAGGTGTAAAATGAATATTTACATCGCCACCTACTTTCAGAGTTTTATCAGCATCAGCAGTTTGCTGTTTTAAAAAGCCAGTACTGATAAAAGGTTTTATTTCAGCAATCTGTTTGTTTTTAATATTAACAAGATTGTCAAGATATCCACCTTGAGAAATTTTAAAAACGCTGTAATCTCTCGACCAACCTTGCCATGAAGCCTGCTCATTCTTCCATCTGATATTTCTTTCGATATTCAAACCCCAAATCAACGAATCCTTTTTCATGAATTTCATGGTAGAAAAAGGAATTTCCAGTTCAGCAAACCAACCGCTGTCATTTTTCACAACATTAACATCCCAAACACCATTCCAGTCTTCATTCCAACCGTTACCCTCATCGGTAATAATGGCATCACCTCTGGCTCCATTCGGATTTACTACAAACAAATACGCATTGCGATTATCGTTAAACGTACTGATAACTATTTCAAAATTATCAGAAGTACCCCATCGTCCATCGCGAGCCATATCTTTAGCCAGAATTTTTTCAGGATGCGAATCATAAGCCCACAAACCAATATATAAAGTGTTGTTATTATATAAAATAGCTGCTTCTGTTCGTTCAGTAACCTCTTTGCCATTATCAGGTTCACGTTGCCTGAAATTCGTAATCCGCTTAGCCGATTTCCAGGCAGATTCATTTAAAATACCATCACGCTTTATTTTAATATCGATAAGTTCAGCCGATAATGTGTCAGGCTTACTTTTTTGAGCAAAAATTGTAATAGGCATAATAATTGCAATAAAAATCAGATTAATGAATATCAGAGATTTAATTACAATTTGTTTTATGATTTTATTTATTTGGTTTTCAAAAAAAGAACTCATTACTTTCTTTATTTCAATGTGATTTTCAATTAATAATTTATTGTTTTATCTTTTCGTATTGCCGAATTCCATCAAAAATGCTTTGATAAAATCGTCCAGATCACCATCCATAACGGCTTGCACATTGGATGTTTCAACACCGGTTCGCAAATCTTTTACCATTTTATAAGGATGCATTACATAACTTCTGATCTGAGAGCCCCATTCTATTCTTTTTTTTGTATTCTCAATAGCATCAAGCTTTTCTCTTTTCTTGCGCAATTCAATTTCATAAAGTTGAGATTTAAGCATCTGAATGGCTTTTTCACGATTCTGACCCTGCGAACGGGTTTGCTGGCATTCAATAATAATTCCGGTTGGCTCATGCTTTAATCTAACTGCAGTTTCAACCTTGTTTACATTTTGCCCACCCGGACCACTCGATCGGAATGTATCCCACGAAATATCAGCCGGATTTATCTCAATTTCAATATTGTCATCAATAATCGGATATGCATACACCGATGCAAATGAAGTATGACGTTTATTTGCCGAATCAAAAGGCGACAAACGAACCAATCGATGAACCCCGTTTTCGCCCTTCAGATTTCCATAAGCAAATTCACCTTCAAATTCCAACGTAGCAGATTTAAAACCGGCAATATCACCTTCCTGAATATCAATGGTGCTGATTTTATGATTATTTCTTTCGCCCCATCTGATATACATCCGCATAAGCATTTCAGCCCAATCCTGACTTTCTGTACCACCTGCTCCTGAATTTATAGTTACAATGGCTCCCAAACGATCTTCCTCGCCACTGAGCATGTTTTTAAACTCAAGTTTCTCAACAAGTTTCAGTGTGATTGCATACTGATTTTCAAGTTCTTCTTCTGTGGCTTCACCCATTCCAAAAAACTCTGCATAAAGCTTAAACTCTTCAAAACTTTTATCTGTTTCTATAAAAGCATCTGTCCAAACTTTTTTATCCCTAATACTTTTTAAAACTGTTTCAGCTTTTTTTGAATCATTCCAAAAATCAGATTCATGTGTAATTTTCTCTTCTTCAGCTATTAATTCAAGTTTTTTATCAATGTCAAAGAAACCTCCTGAGATCACTGACTCTCTTTTCTAAATCTTTAAGTACTTCTGATACTATCATTGTTAAAGTTTAATTTATTTGCAAACCTACAAAAATATTTTAAAATTAAATAATCAAATATTTTGTAACCTGAGCATTTCTTATTGCGTCATAACTGAAAATAAACAGCTAATGGTTTAATTTACACATATTTTATAGTTTATCTTATGAAGAAATTTTTATGCTTTTTAGCAATTTCAATGCTTTTGATGATTATTTTTCCCAATAAAAATTTTGCAAACAAACTTGCTCCTGATACAAAAACTGCAATAGTAAAAGGCAGGGTTTTAGAAGCCGCAAGCAATAAACCCATGGAATTTGTTACAATTTCATTATATTCATTAAAAGATTCTGTATTTATAAACGGAACAATCAGCAATGAAAAAGGAGAATTTAAGATTGAAAAAATAGCATTTGGAAAATATTATCTAAGCTTATCTTTTATGGGATTTGAAAAAACATTTTCAACGCCATTTGAATTAAGCGAGAGAAATCCGAGCATCAGTATTGGCGATTTGAAAATGTATGAACAAAGCTCACAACTTAAAGAAGTTGCCATTACAGCCGAACGTGCAAAAGTTGAATATCAGATAGATAAACGGGTTATTAATGTAGATAAAGATTTGGTGGCCCGCGGTGGTACTGCAGTTAATGTTCTGGAAAACACCCCTTCAATACAGGTTGACCCGCAGGGAAATGTTACTTTAAGAGGAAGTTCTGATTTTATTGTGCTTATTGATGGCAAACAAAGCATTCTAAAAGGTAGTGATGCACTTAAACAAATTAATGCCGCTTCAATCCAGCAAATTGAAGTAATCACCAATCCTTCAGCTAAATATGAAGCCAATGCGCAATCAGGAATCATCAATGTAGTTTTGAAAAAAGAAAAACTACAAGGCTTAAGCGGTACAATTTTTGGCTCTAAAGGTTTTCCTAATAAAAACTCAGCAAATGTGTTAATTAATTACAGGAAATCAAAAATAAATATATTCGGAGGTATTGATTATGATAACAGCCGTTACGAAAATGAAATCAGTATAAACAATATCAGCTATTTAAACAGCGGAACCCAATATATGAAAAGCAAAGCATTGCAATACTTTTACAGCAATAATCTTTCCGGAAAATTTGGTGTGGATTACGATTTAAATGCTAAAAATGCATTCACTTTTCAGGCAAGTTATGGTGAAAAAGGATTCGATCAGGGAACTGATTCAAAATTAAATTTTTACACCAATACTCTTGCAACCGAAACATTTTCAAAGAGTTCAAACTCATTAGATGTTATGGGTAAAGTTACCGAAATTTCCCTCGATTACACACACAAATTCAGCGACAAAGAAAATCTGACCATATCTAATAATTATAATTCCTGGGACGGCGAAGATAACAATCTGCTTTATGACAATATTACTGATTTGAATTATAATGATTTGAAGACCATAAAGATGCTGAAATACAGAAAGTATAATTTTAATTATAACTACAGATTAAATGTTGATTACAAACTCGATAGCAAATTCGGCAATATTGAGGCTGGTTTTCAATACAGGTATGAAGACAGAGATGACGATCTTGATTTCAGAGATTATGATACTGCATCAAAGTACTGGATTGTAAATCCACTATTTACATCAAAACTCGATTATGTAAATGATATTTATTCAGGTTATGCAACCTATTCTAGTAAATTTGCCGGAATTTCTTATATGCTGGGTTTACGCTCAGAATATTTCACCCGAACCATTGTATTTAGCAGTGATGGTGATACTTATAAATTCGATAAATTTATGTTGTATCCTAGTTTGCATTTTTCAAAATCGATTAAAGATAAACATCAGTTTCAGCTGAGTTACAGCCGCAGAATAAATCGACCCCTGCCCTACCTGCTCAATAAAATTCCTTCATATGTTGATCCTTACAATATTTTTAAAGGTAGCCCCATTCTTGAACCTGAATATACTGATGCTTTTGAGCTTAACTATCGTTTTATGTATAAAATTATGACTTTATCAACTCAAACCTATTATCGCTATACAACAAACAGTTTCAATTCGTTAAGAATCCTTAATAATGATGGAATAATGATACATCAGTTGATAAATTCTAATAATCAGACTGCTTATGGTATTGAAATGGGTTTAGACTTTAATCTGAATAAATGGTGGCAGATAAACAGTGGTGGAAATTTTTACAGATATAATATTGAAAGCTATGTAAATAACAGTAATACAAATAATAAAGCAAATTCATGGGATGCACGCTTAATTTCAAACTTTACGATATTAAAAACATATACCCGATTACAGGCAATAGCCTATTTCAGAGGCTCAGGTATTGATGCTCAGGGAAGTTCAACAGGATTTTACACAATAAATCTTGCATTAAATCAACCATTTATGAATGGCAAACTAAATATTGGAATTACTGGTCAGAACATTTTAAATTCTATAAAATATCATTATACTGTAAAAAGCGATAAGTATAACAATGACTATTTATTACAATCGGAAGGACCTGTTATTATGCTTACTGCTTCTTTTAGTTTCAATAATTTTAACAACAAACAAAGGGGACGTTCTGATGATGCAAACTTCAGAGGAGGAAGTGCTTTCTAACTAATTGGTATGCAGAAATATTCAAAAATCCAGATTTATTATTTCAGTGGAACCGGAAATGCTTATAATATTGCAAAATGGTTTGCCGCCAAATCAAATGAAAAAGGGATTTCAACAACCATCATCAATATTGCCGGTATAAAAGAATTTCCTATTGAAAAACCATCTGACAATAATCTGATTGTTTTTATATCACCGGTTCATGGGTTTAATTATCCTCCGGTAATGATAAGTTTTATCAATCAATTTCCAAAAGGAAATAATGATATTGTATTGATGAATACCAGAGCAGGTATGTTGATAAACAAATACATAACTCCAGGTCTCAGTGGTATTTCACTTTATTATTCATTATTAATTTTAAAACTGAAAGGATACAAAATAGTTGGAATGAATGCTTTTGATATGCCTTCTAACTGGTTATCATTACATCCGTCGCTTAACGAGAAAACAGTTTTGTATATCCATTTGAAAATGAAAGCTAAAGCTGAAAAATATGCCGATTTGTATTCAAATGCAAAAACTTCATTTCCTGTATTTTACGAAATAGTTCAGGATATATTGATTATGCCTGTTTCGCTTGGGTATTACTTCATAGGTCGTTTTATACTTTCCAAAACTTTTTATGCAAATTCAAACTGCGACAATTGCGATTTGTGCATAATAAAATGTCCTGTAAAGGCAATTATAAAACTTGAAAACAGACCTTTCTGGAAATTAAAATGCGAAAGTTGCATGAGATGTATGAGCCAATGTCCAAAACGAGCAATAGAAACAGCTCATGGCTTTATTTTTTTAATTGCCTTAGCTTTTAATTTACTTATTAACAGGACGATTATAAGCATTTTCCCTTCAACTACTCCATTTATGGAGAGTTTTGTTTATGAATGGATACTACAGGCAATACTTTTCATTCTATTTTTGCTGCTTACTTACAGAATATCTCATTATTTGCTGAAATTCATATGGTATGAACGGTTTATGGTTTATACTTCATTTACTTTTTACAAATTTTGGGGAAAAAGATATAAAGCTTTGAAAAACATATAAGAAAGTTTATGCCAATTGATAAACTTTTCCAGGTAAACATTTAATAATCCCTTCTAATTCAAAGTTTAACAATATTTCAGCAACTTTAGATACATTAAGTTTCGAATTTATACAAAGCTCATCAATAGCCGTTGTTGCTTTTAAACTCAAAATATCATAAATTATTTTTTGATCGGGAGTTAGTTCAATAAACAATTGTTTCTGAGCAGTTTTCTTTGGTTTTTTGTTGGTTTCCCAACCCATAATATACAAAATATCATCAGCAGATTGAATCAAATTGGCTTTGTTTATCTTAATCAAATGATTACAACCCTCAGAAAAAGTATCTGTGTTTCTTCCTGGAACAGCAAAAACATCACGGTTATATGAATTTGCAATTTCAGCAGTTATTAAAGCTCCGCCTTTTTTGGCGGCCTCTACAATTACAACAGCATCGGCAATTCCAGCAATAATCCGGTTTCTTTTCGGGAAATTTTCTCTGTCCGGATTCGTTGCACTCATAAATTCAGTTAACAAACCTCCGCTTTTTACCATTTTTTCAGCCAAAGATTTATTGCTTGGCGGATATACCCTATCCAATCCATGTGCCAATACACCAATAGTTTGCAAATTATTATCCAAAGCTGCTTTATGTGAATAAGTATCGACACCATAAGCCAGACCACTGACGATAATTACATTTTGCTGGCTTAAATCTTTGATAATCTGCTTACATATATCTTTCCCATATTCTGTAATATTACGTGTACCTACAACACTTACAATCTTTTGGGCATTAAGGTCAGAATTTCCCATATAATATAACATCAACGGACTATCAATACACTGTTTTAACCGCAAAGGATAAGCAGCATCCAGATAAAACAAAGGTTTAATATTATATTTATCGATAAAACCCAACTCTTTATCAACCTTTTCGAACATATCATGATTTGCAATGGCATTAACAAGATTTTCACCAATACCAGGTATTTTAAGCAAATTAGCTTTTTTTTCCTTAAAGATGGCTTCAACACCTCCACAATAGGAAACAAGTTTCTTCCCGATTATATCGCCCACGCCGGGAATTAGTGTAAGGGCAATTCTGTATCTTAACAAATTCGTTTATTTTAATTCTTCAAATTTACTTATTTATTTATAATTTTATAGAAAATTTTGTTGAAATTTGAAAAAAAAGAAAAACATATTGGTTTGTCCACTTGATTGGGGACTGGGGCATGCAGCAAGATGCACAACAATCATCAGAGAATTAATTTCTTATGATACCAATATAATAATTGCTGCTGATAAAAGACCTTTGGCTTTTCTTGAACAGGAATTTCCAGAATTGAAATTTATTCAGCTAAAAGGTTACGACATTACTTATCAGAAAAAAGGAAGTTTAAAACTGAAATTGTTTTCAATAATTCCTAAAATACTACTTGGCATATACAAAGAACATAAAAACCTTAAGCAAATTATTATTGATAAAGACATTGATATTGTGATTTCTGATAATCGGTTCGGATTATGGAATAAAAAAACAAAAAATATATTTATAACACATCAGGTTTTAATAAAAAGTTTTATTAAACTAAAAGTATTTGATTATATGCTATTTAGAATAAACAATCTATTAATTAAAAACTTTGATGAATGCTGGATTCCTGATTGTGAAGGTGCAATTAATCTTTCCGGAGATTTATCACATAAATACAAATTATCAATAGATTCTTATTTTATAGGAGCACTTTCAAGATTTACTTCAACTGAAGAAAATGCAGTTAAAAAATATGATTTGATGGTAATTCTGTCTGGTCCAGAACCACAGCGAACTATCTTTGAAGAAATTGTCTTAAAAGAACTTGCAAAATCTGATTTGAAAACAATTCTGGTTCAAGGTACTCCCGAGAGAATTAAAATAGAAACTGCTAAAAATACAATAATTTACTCTCATTTAAGTACGGAAGAAATGCAAAAAGCAATTTCATCTTCAGAAATAATTCTTTGTCGTTCAGGTTATTCCACGATAATGGACTTGTCTGTTTTTGGTAAAAAGGCAATTTTAATTCCAACACCAGGCCAAACCGAACAAGAATATCTTGCTGATTACTATTTGCATAAAAAATACTATTTTTCAACAACACAAAACAACTTTAAGCTCACAGAATCTATCAGTAATTCAGCAGAATACAAAGGAATTAAAATAACAAATGACTTAAAAATTTTGAAAAACAGAATTTTTTACTTAATAAATTCCTGAAAATCCAAAGAAAATCCGTAAAATTGCAAACTTATTTTTATAACATGAATTTATTAATATCCAGAGAGTTAATATTAAAATTTTTGAAATTTGGAGTTGTTGGTGCTTCAGGAGTCATTATTGATTTCGGATTTACCTACATCTGCAAAGAAATTTTAAAAATACAGAAATATGTAGCAAATGCCATTGGTTTTACAATAGCTGCAAGTTCTAACTATCTGTTAAACAGAATATGGACTTTTCATAGCCATAACCCTGAAATTGGTTTGGAATATGGAAAATTTTTATTTATTTCACTTATCGGATTAGGTATCAATACTTTTATTCTGTGGATACTTGTAAGTAAATTCAACAAAAATTTTTACGTATCCAAATTATTTGCAATTGGTGTTGTAACTATTTGGAATTTCTTTTTCAATCTGATATTTACATTTAACTAATAATCAGATTACTGAATAATTAATTTATTCACAAAGTTACTTTCATTTCCTTCAAAATTTATAAAATAGATACCTTTTACAAAATTTGTAGTGTTAATTTCAATTTTTCCAATTTCTGTAGTCAAACTTTTTCTAAAAACCTCTTTTCCGTATATATCTTTAATAATCAATATTTTATAAATACTGTTTTTCCCAAACTCTAAACAAACTTTTGTTTTTGCTGGATTAGGATAAATCTTAATAGCGTCTTTGGAATTTCTAACTTCAGCAATATCATTAGAAACAGAAACCAATTGAATATTTTTTACAATTGTATTTTTATTTAGAATACTTACATTAATAGTTTTAGGATAATATCCATTTGCAGAATAAGTTACATTATAATTTCCGGCATAAATGGGTCTGAAATAGTTTCCCAAGGGTAAAACAGAATAAATATGAGAACTATCAGCATCATGATTTTGAATAAATATTTTTGCTTTAAGTGGTTGTCCTGTAATACTATCAGTTACAATGCCACGCAAACCATAATGACATTGTTCTATATAATTAAGTAAAGAACGATAATTATAATTCCAATAGTTTGGCAATGTTGATGCTGTTGGCTTTTTGGTATTACTTATTTCTAAAGTAAATTCACGACAATGTTTAAAGTAATTCATATAATCCTGACGACCACCAATTGCCTGATACCAGGCGTAACCATTAGTAATACCGTTATCTAAATCATCAAGATAACCAGAAACAGCAAATGGATGTACCGTATCTGCATATTCGCGACATACATAATTCCACCAATTATCATCAGCAGCAAGTTGAGCCCAGGTATCAAAAGGATAATTACAAACCTCTGCACCACCATGGAAATTAGCAGCCATCGTAAATTGAATACTATCTGCCAATGCCATAAAAGCCATGGTTTCTTCCTGCCAATTATTACCATCTGGATGCTGACCACCTTGAGGATCAGGATAATTTCTGTTTAAATCAACACTATTTCCATTGTAACGTGTAGCCCCTGCCACAGTTGAGTTTCCTGAGGCATAAGTGCCATTTGGGTTTGCCATCGGATTTATCCAGATTTCAGTATTATTTATTAAATTTACAATTCGAGGATTTGTGCTATAATTACTTAATAAGTAATCAATTAAACGTAACATTAAAATTGCACCAGTTAATTCATCGCCATGCATTGATGATGAATATAAAAATTTAGGTTCATTTTCAATTGAATCTGGATTATCAGATATTTTTACGAAAAGCAATTTTCTTCCACTTGCCAATGTTTTAATACTGAAACTTCTGCATAGATTTGGATAATTGATCTGAAATCTATTCATTAAACTATCATAAACACTGTAAGTTGGATAAAAATCCCAAGCCAGAATATTTTTAGCATTCAAATTATCAAGCATATTATAATCTGAAGATTTAAAACTACTTTCTTCAATAAATTGAAAATCATATCCTAATTCAATAAATTTTGAAAATTCTTCTTTATTTGCATAAGCAAAAACTTCCATATCTTTTACATTATCAATAGATATTATACGAGTAATTCTACTTATTTCTGTTCGGGAATTGATATTAAATTTAAAATGGATTTCTGTTTTATTTTTAAAAATCTTATTTACATAATCAGAGTATTGCGCAGACAATGAACAACTTATAAACAAAGCAATAAATATAGAAAAGATTTTTGATTTCATTAAATGGATTATTAAATTTTCAGTTTGTAAAATTAGTAAAAATAGACAAATAATGATAAAATTGATTAGTTTTCAATAAAGAAAATACCACCGCCGTCAAAAAGTACATTATGGGTTAATTCTACAACATCTACTTTATTTATTTCAAGAAATACTTTTAGGTTTTCTTTCTCTTCAAGATAATCCAGACTTCCGATAATGAATAGTTTGTTATTGTAAACGCCGCAACATCCGCCAAAAAAACCATATGAGTGACCAGGTAATGAAATTTGAACAGGATCAATATAAAAAACCGAAATATTCCCTATCTCATTAAATTTCTTATACATACCTATATCAGAAGTGATAAAAACATCTTCAGAAATTTCAATAAGATTACAACGACTATAAGATTGTCTGATGCGAATTTTCTGTCTGTCTCCAATGCTATTTTCTATTTTTTTATCTGTATATTTTAAATTATGAATCAAATAATTATGACTAACCACAGCATTATAATGAGTAGTTGACGGATATTTTTTTGATAAGTTTTTTTCACCTATTATAAAATTTACATTTTTACTTTTCAGGATATTTATCAAATATGTTGGTGTATTGGGGGCTATAATCAATTGATTGTTAATCTGACAGAAAAAAATATCGGGATGACCTGAAATTGAATCATAAACCAATCCAGTGCTTTCTATTTCAATTAACTGGCCATATGCAGTAAGATTTTGCTTAGCTTCATCAGGAATTCGTTTATCAATGAATATCAACATAATAATCTTTTTTATTTAAATTTTCATCAATAACAAAACTTACTTTTTTAAAAAACTGTTCAAGAAATTTTTTATTTTTAGCATGATAGCCAATTGCATTATTACGTTGATTTTCTGAAACATAAATTATAATCTCCTTGTTTTTATCCGATTTATTTTCTAAGTTTTTCAAAAGATCAAACCAAATTTCGGTTTCAGCTATTTGACGCATTGAAGGGTGATATGGACCTGCAATATAAGCACCTTCATCTAAATCCTTGGATGGATGCAAACCAACTCTAATTATTTTTACTTCAGCGTTTTCAAAAAGTGGAATTATATTTTTCAGATAATTAATACATTCATTCATTTCTAAAGCTTTATATTTACCGCTTTTATATTGCTTTTCAAGATTGGTATCTTTTATTACCAAACAAGGATAAATTCTAGTATTATCAGCTTTTAAATTAATGATTTTATTTGCAGTAGCAATTGATTTTCCCAGATTATCGTCAGGCAAACCTATCATCATCTGCAAACCTAAATCAAAACAAAAAGATTTAATTAATGAAGCAGCTTTCTCAACATCTGCAACAACATGACCTCTGTTAGCCTTTTTAAGAACTTCATTATCCAATGATTGTGCACCTAATTCAATCGTTTTTACTCTGTATTCTTTTAAAATTGATAGATTTTCTTCAGTGATATAATCAGGTCGGGTTGAAATCCTTATAGATTCTATTTTTCCACTATCAATATATGGTTGAACCAATTGCAAATATTTAATTTGTTCGTCAATGGGAATACCAGTAAAACTTCCGCCAAAAAAGCCAACTTCAACCTCGTTTTCATGATAATTAATGGTTGACAAATAAGTGTCAATTATTGATATTACAGTCTTTTCATCAGGTATAGCTTTAGCACCGGATATAAGGTGTTGATTACAATAAACACATTGATGCGGACAAGCCATTTCAGGCACAAAAACCGGAATACTGTAATGCTTTTTTTTCATTTGCAGATAAAAAAAAATCTTATAATCGCATTGATTATAAGATTTTTTTCTGAATTATTTATTTTCTAAGATTTATTCAATTTGCTAAAGAATGATTTTTTCTTTGTTTTGGTATCATCATCAGAATAATATCCATAACCATAACCATAGCCGTAGCCGTAGCCATAACCGTAGCCGTAGCCATAACCGTAACCATATCCATAACCATATCCATAAGAATCCTGATCAAGGCGAACATCATTTATTAAAATATTAAATGATCCAATCTGACGTTTTTCAATATCCTGTACAATTGAACCAAAAACTTTTTTATGTGTATAATTCTGACGCACAACATATACATTGGCATCGGTATATTTCATCAATAAGAAAGCATCAGTTACCAAACCTACCGGAGGAGTATCAATAATAATATAATCATAGATATCCTGAAGTTTAGCAAAAAGCTCATCATTTTTAGGTGAAGCTATTAACTCAGCAGGATTTGGCGGAACAGGACCAGCCATTATAATATCCAGATTTTCAAGGAAAGAGCTTTGAATAATGTCTTCAAGTTTGCTTTTACCAATCAGATATGAACTGATACCTTCAGTGTTTGTTAATTGGAAATCCTGATAAATTTTAGGTTTACGTAAATCGAATCCCATCAACAAAGTCTTTTTGCCATACAAAGCAAAGATTGAAGCTAAGTTAATAGATGTAAACGTTTTACCTTCACTAACCATTGTGGATGTAACGAGAATTGTTTGTTTTTCTTTTCCTTTGGCAATAAACTGAAGATTCGTTCTAACTGAACGGAAAGACTCAGAAATTGATGATTTTGGAGAATCATGAACAACTACTTTACTTTCTCTGTCGCTATGAATAATATGACCAATTATTGGGAAATTAGTAATTTTTTCAACATCACTTCTTTCAACAATTTTATCATTCATTGAATCTCTTATGAATAAATAAACCAAAGGAATAATTAAGCCTAGAATAAGTGCTATGATGTAGTTTAATGAAGTTTTCGGATATACCTTTTCTGCAGATATTGCTTTATCAAGTATTTTGTTATCAGGAATATTTGATGCTTTAGCAATAGCAGATTCTGCACGTTTCTGCAATAAGAAAGTATAAATTTCATTATTAATTTTGAACTTACGCTCTATATTAATGAGATTTCTTTCAGTAACAGGTAATTTATTAACCTCTGCCTGAACAACAGCAATGCGTTTATCAAGTTCTTTTACGCTAATATTAGACATATTAACAATATTCTTAATATTCTCAACCAAAGTTTTTCTGGTATTGTCGATTTTTAAGTCAATAGCGGTTATTGCAGGATTTATAGAAGTACTTGAGCTTTTTAGTTTTTCTTTTTCTGAAGAAAGTTTTACCAATTCAGCAACCAAGCCAACCAATAATGGATCTTCTATTCCCATAGTAGCAGGAGCAACAATATCGTTCTTGATTTCAGCATTTTTATTTACATATTCCATTAGGTATTTGTAATATCTCGCTTTTAAATTTTCTAATGCTCTTTCATTTTCAAGGGCATAAACTTTATCAAAAACCATTTTGGCTTCATCGCTTACATTCATTATTTTGTTTACAGTTCTGAAATCCTGCAATTGACTTTCAACTATATGCAAAGAATCTGTAATTCCTGATAATTGGTCATCAATAAAATCTATAGTATTACTTGCAATAAGGTTTTTGTCTTCTAAATCACTGTTGATATAAACTTTGGTAAGCATATTGATAAAATCAATCGCTTTTTGCTTGTTTTTATTTTTCAAAGTAAGCTCTAAAATAGTAGCTTCTTTATTTATTGGTTCAATTTTTGAACTTTTAAATTGAGTAGTTAATTGATCAACATCATTAATAGTAAATTGATAATTTTTACCATTGTTGTCTTTCGGTTTGTAATTTTCGGTTAGGATGATTTTAAAATTCAAATGATCATCTTTATACCATTCACCAAAACTAAGTGTCTTTGTAACTTTTTTAATATCAACTTTTTCTTCTAATGGTCTTTCTTTTCGGTAATTATATAAGGATGCATTGGTTTGCTCCGGAATTTCCAATTCATATTTATCACTTGAAACAATATTTACGAAAATTGGTGTGCCAACCAATTGGTTAAATGCAGTGTCAATCACAACTTCAAAAGGACTATCTTTATAAAGCTCATCTGTTTTAAACTTATTTTCAGTAAAGTATGAAACATAAAAATCCAGTTGCTTTATTGCTTTATTAGTTAAAGAATAGGATTGCAAAATACCAATTTCATTTTGCACATTTTTTTGTGAACCGAATAAATCCAAGCCTTTCAGAAGATCTCCTCCCATTCCGCCGCCTTTTTTATCATCCTTTACCAAAACTGTAGATTTAACTTCATAAATTGGTATTGAATATTTGTTAAAAACAAATGCCAATAAAAGCGCAAGAATTATTGAAATTGCAAAATAATGCCAATGCGATAACATTTTAAAAATAATGGACATGATATCCACTTTCTCTTCTTGTTCTTGCTGTTGTTGCGGTAAATTGTTATTAGTTTGATATTGTTCCACTTGTATATCTATTTAAATTGCTTATTTTATTATTTTATTTTTTCAGTAATGCATAAACTGTTGCCAGAGTAGAAACTGTTGACAAAACGATTGACCAAGGGAAAGTTCCGAATCCCAAAGATTTAGAAGCTTTATTCGGCTCAACATAAATAATATCATTTGGCAAAATGTAATATTCTTCCTGATTTAAAAGATTTCTATCTGTTAAATCAACCATTTTTACTTTATCACCTGTTTCTGTTTTGCGAATAAGCATAACTCTTAACCTATTACCATATACTGTTAAATCCCCTGCTTTTGCGATTGCTTCCATGATATTAACTTTATCCTGATAAAAATAATAAACCCCCGGACGCATTACATCACCAATAATACTTACTCTGTAATTTGCAAGTTTTACTACTACGGTAGCTTCTTTCAGATATTTTTCTATAGCTTTCTGAATCTCTTTTTGAGCATCACCCAAACTTAAATCTTTTACATAAATATTACCAGCTATTGGGAAATTAATATAACCGGAATCACTTATGTTGTAACTGTTTAAATAAACACCCATTTCACTTTGAAACTGGTATGCATTGTTCATTGCACTACCTCCGTTAAAAAAATCGAAACTTTCTGTATTTACACTATTGATTTTTATGTAAAGTACATCGTTAGACTTTAAACGATATTCAGGACTTTTGTTGGCATAAACATTGTTTTCGCTAGCTGCTTTTGCTTTTTCCTGTAAATAAATAAGTTTTTTTTGTGGCGTACACGACACAATACTGATAGTTATCATCATGATAATCATCAGATTCAATTTGTTTTTAATACTTGTTACACGCTTCATCATGAAGTGATTATATTTATAATTGAATGATTTATACTATATTAGTGAGTGCAAAAATAACACTTTTTTTACACATAAAATATATATTTTTTCAAGAATTTATCTATTTAACATTTTGAATTATATAACCAATTATTCAATTGTTTCTCCAATTAAAGTTGCTGATGTACAATTAGTAATCTTAACATTCACATAATCACCAACTTTAAATTCATGATTTGGAAAAACAACAACTTTATTCTGGCTATTTCTTCCAAATAATTTTTGGGAAGAACGTTTTGAAACACCTTCTATTAGAACTTTGAAAAATTTACCAACATCTTTTTTATTACTTATTGCAGAAAGTTCTTTCTGGAGTTCAATAATCTCATCTAACCTCCGACTTTTTACAGATTCTTCAACATTATCATCAAACCTTTTAGCGGCAACAGTATCAGGTCGTTCTGAATATTTAAACATAAAAGCATAATCAAATCCAACCCATTTCATTAATGACAAAGTATCCTGATGGTTTTCTTCTGTTTCATCACAAAATCCAGCAATAATATCTGTCGAAACCGCACAATCAGGAATTATTGTTTTAATTGCTTCAATTCTATTCATATACCATTCTCTGGTATATTTACGATTCATCTTTTTTAAAACATCTGAACTTCCCGACTGAACTGGTAAATGAATTGCCTTGCAAATATTTTCATGTTTAGCAATGGTATATAATAACTCATCAGAAATATCTTTAGGATGTGATGTTGCAAAACGCACTCTTAATAAAGGATTTATCAATGCAATGTGTTCGAGTAATCTTGAAAAATTCATATCTGAATCTTCATTCCAATGATAGGAGTTCACATTTTGTCCTAAGAGCGTAATTTCTCGATATCCCTTATCAAATAAATCTTTTGCTTCAGTGATAATCGTCTGTGGATCACGGCTACGCTCTTTTCCTCTGGTGTATGGAACAACACAATATGTGCAAAAATTTTCGCATCCCCGCATTATAGAAATAAATGCCGAAATCCCATTATTATCTAAACGAACAGGTTCTATTTCAGCATAAGTTTCTTCTTCTGATAAAATTACATTGGCTGCTTTTTGTCCGCTTTCTGCTACGTTTAACAAATTAGGCAAATCGCGATAAGCATCGGGGCCAACAATCAAATCAACCGCTTCTTCATTAAAAATTTGTTCTTTCAGTCTTTCGGCCATGCAACCTAAAAGACCAATTTTTAAATCAGGATTCTTTTTTTTGTATGATCTTAATTCTCTGAGCCTTCTGTTTACTTTTTGTTCTGCATTATCACGTATTGAACAGGTATTCAGAAAAATAACATTTGCTTGATTTATGTCTGTTGTTACTTCGTAATCTATTGATTTCATTATCGAACCTACGATTTCACTGTCAGAAAAATTCATCTGACATCCGTAAGTTTCTATAAATACTTTTTTTGTACTCACCTATTTACTTTTTTAAAAATTAATTTTCTAAACAAAATTAAACTAATTTTGTTAAAAAAGATGTTTTAATCAATTTAATATCAAAATGTTAAATAACATCCATCTGAACTTGCAAAGGTAAACAAAAATAGTAGTTTTTAAAATTTTCAGATTATTTATGTAAAAAAATTCTGTCTATTAGAAATATTATGTTTTATTTTGTGTCGTTTTTTATACAATTATATATAAATAATAGAATTTATGTCGAAAAATCTTGTAATAGTTGAGTCTCCTGCAAAAGCTAAGACAATTGAAAAATTTTTAGGTAGTGATTTTGTTGTAAAATCAAGTTTTGGTCATGTGAGAGATTTATCAAAAAAGACGATAAGTATTGACATTGAGAATAATTTTGAACCTCAATATGAAATTTCTCCTGACAAAGTTAAAACAGTAAATGAATTAAAAAAATTAGCAAAAGCAGCAGAAGTTGTATGGCTTGCATCCGATGAAGACCGTGAAGGAGAAGCCATATCGTGGCATTTGATGGAAGCATTAGGTTTAAAAGAAAGCAAAACAAAACGTATTGTATTTCACGAAATTACAAAAACAGCAATTACACATGCTGTTGAAAATCCACGTAGTTTGGATATTAATCTTGTAAATGCACAACAAGCTCGCAGAGTGTTAGATAGATTGGTTGGATACGAACTTTCTCCAGTTTTATGGAAAAAAGTAAAACCGGCTTTGTCGGCTGGTCGGGTACAGTCTGTAGCAGTTCGCTTAATTGTTGAACGTGAAGAAGAAATTAGAAATTTCACAACTTCATCTTTTTATAAAGTTGTAGGAATTTTTGATGTCAAAACAGCAAGTATTTCGGCTGAACTTTCAAAAAAATTTGAAAATAAAGAAGAGGCAATTAAATTCTTAAATGATTGTATCAAAGCTATTTTCACAGTTTCTGAAGTTGAAACCAAACCGGCAAAAAAATCACCTGCTCCACCATTTACGACTTCCACATTACAGCAGGAAGCCAGCAGAAAATTGGGATTTCCGGTAACCAAAACCATGATAGTTGCGCAACAACTATATGAATCAGGGTTAATTACTTATATGAGAACAGACTCTGTTAATCTTTCTAATTTAGCAATTTCTATGGCTAAAGAAGAAATTGAAAAATTATATGGCGAAGATTATGTAAAAACCCGTAAATATGCTACCAAAACCAAAGGAGCTCAGGAAGCACATGAGGCCATTCGTCCAACTTATATGAATAATCAGAGTATTGATGGAGATGCTTCCCAAAAACGATTATACGATTTGATATGGAAACGAACAATAGCTTCTCAAATGGCTGATGCTCAACTTGAAAAAACCAATATCACTATCGATATCAACAATCGTAATGAAAAATTTGTTGCCAAAGGAGAAATTATAAAGTTTGACGGTTTCCTTAAAGTTTATCTTGAATCAAACGATGATGAAGATGAAGAAAACCAAAAAGGATTATTGCCACCAGTAAAAAAAGGAGAAAAATTAACATTGAATGAATGCAATGCTAATCAGAGCTTTACACAACACCCGGCAAGATATACAGAAGCCAGTTTGGTTAAAAAACTGGAAGAATTGGGTATTGGTCGTCCATCTACCTATGCACCAACAATTTCTACAATACAAAAACGCGAATATGTTGTAAAAGAAGACAGAGATGGAGAAATCAGAAAATTTGACTTTATAACACTGAAAGACAACAAAATAAAAGAAACTATTAAAACCGAAAAAACCGGTTTTGAGAAATCAAAATTATTTCCAACAGATATTGGCTCTGTCGTTAATAAGTTTTTGGTTCAATATTTTGATACCATTCTTGATTATAATTTTACTGCTGAAGTTGAAAAAGAATTCGACGAAATAGCTGAAGGGAATTTGGTTTGGAATGAAATGATAAAAAGTTTCTATAAGCCATTTCACGAAAGTGTTGAAAAAACACTTAAAGAATCGGAAAGAGTGAAAGGTGAACGCCTATTGGGCATAGATCCTAAAACTCAGAAGAATGTTTACGTAAAGATTGGGCGCTATGGTGCTATGGCTCAAATAGGTGATACCCAATCGGAGGAAAAACCGACTTTTGCCGGACTAAAAAAAGGTCAGAGTCTTGACAGCATTAGTCTTGAAGAAGCATTATCTTTATTTGATTTGCCAAGAATTTCAGGGAAATTTGAAGATTTGGACATGACCGTTGCGATTGGGCGATTTGGACCATATATTCGTCATGACGGTAAATTTTATTCGCTAACAAAAACAGATGATCCTTATGAAGTAAGCGAAGAAAGGTGTATAGAAATCATTATAAACAAGCGCATTACAGATGCTGCAAAAAATGAAATTGCACAACATTTTCCCAAAAATCTGGGAGAATATGAAAAGAATGAAGTTGTGGTTTCTATTGGCAGATTCGGTCCGTATATTACTCATAACAAAACCAATTATCCGGTAGCTAAATCGCAGGATATATTAGCATTAACTTTGGATGAAGCCATTGAATATATTCAGGGAAAGAAAAAGAAATCAGCCGAAAAAGCATTAAAAGAATTTCCAGAAAACCCTGATGTAAAAATACTTACAGGTAGATATGGAGCTTATATAAAAATTGGCAAAGACAATTACAAAATCACCGGCGATAAAGAAGCGAAAGATTTAACATTGGCAGATTGTTTAAAAATTGCAGAAGAAAGTGGAAAATCTCCGAAAAAAACTACAAAAAAAGCTACTACAAAAACTTCTACGAAAGCTGCTACAAAAACTTCGGCCAAGTCAACTTCAAAAACAACAAAAGCAAAAGCTGTAAAAAAATAAAAAAAATGCTGGATATTAACAAAATACGAGCTGACTTTCCAATTCTGCAACAGAATATTTATGGCAAACCTTTGGTTTATTTTGATAATGCAGCAACAAATCAAAAGCCTCAGTGTGTTATAGATACATTAGTAAATTACTATACTCATGAAAACAGTAATATTCACCGTGGGGTTCATTATTTAAGCCAGAAAGCAACTATTGCATTTGAAAATGCCAGAGAAACTGTAAAAACATTTATTAATGCAAAATCGTCTTCAGAAATAATTTTTACACGCGGAACTAC
The DNA here is from genome assembly GCA_023251515.1 of Bacteroidales bacterium. Taxonomy (GTDB): domain Bacteria; phylum Bacteroidota; class Bacteroidia; order Bacteroidales; family JACABE01; genus JACABE01. The sequence goes on along the minus strand of JAHEYQ010000035.1, from coordinate 5,293 downwards.
CGAAAGTATTAATCTGGTAGCTCAATCGTTTGGGAAAAAGTTTATCAATCAGGGAGATGAAGTTATTATTTCTGCCATGGAACATCATTCCAATATTGTTCCCTGGCAAATGATCTGTGAGGAAAAAGGAGCTTTTTTAAAAGTAATTCCTTTTTTCGAAAATGGAGAACTTGATTTGGATGCTTTTGAAAACCTGATTTCAGCAAAAACCAGAATTATTGCCATAACACACGTTTCCAATGCATTGGGAACTATCAATCCAATTAAGGAAATCATAAAAAAGGCTCATGCAAACAACATCCCTGTATTAATTGACGGTGCACAAGGTATAGCACATACCGATGTTGATGTACAGGAGCTAGATTGTGATTTTTACTGTTTTTCGGGTCATAAAATATATGCTCCTATGGGAATCGGCATTTTATATGGCAAAGAAGAGTTGTTAAATCAAATGCCACCATATCATGGTGGCGGAGAGATGATTAAGACGGTTACTTTCGAAAAAACTACCTATAACGATTTGCCTTTTAAGTTTGAAGCAGGAACACCCAATGTTGGTGATGTTTTAGGTATGGAAAAGGCTCTTCAATATGTAAAAGAAATTGGTTTAGAAAATATTGCAAAATATGAAGATAATCTTCTAAAATATGCTACTGAAAAATTATCAGAAATTGAAGATATCAGGTTTTTTGGAACAGCTGAGCATAAATCAGCAGTTATTTCTTTCTTAATTGGTAATATTCATCCTTTTGATGCTGGAACAATTATTGATCATTTCGGGGTTGCTGTTCGAACAGGACATCATTGTGCACAACCATTAATGGATATTTACAAAATTCCGGGAACAATCAGAGCCAGTTTTGCGTTTTATAATACCAAAGAAGAAATTGATGTTTTAATAACTGCTGTAAAAAAGGCAAAGCAAATGTTAGAATAAACTTGAATTTGCAAATTAAATATTTCAAATCAATTACTTAACAAATAAAAATCAACATAATACTAATAATAATGAGAAGAATCAGTTCAGTTTTAATCGTTTTATTTTTAATATCTTCAACAGTTTTTGCTCAAAAACAACTAAAGAGTTTCGATGAATTAATGACTTCATTAAACAGTGGAAAGCAGGTTCGTATGGTTGCATATTATAAAAAATGCAAACTAATAAGCGATAATGAAGAACAGGAAAAAGTTCCTGATGCAGTGGGTGGTATGCATTTGGGCGTTTATGAATATTTTGCAAAAGAATCAGTTAAAAACAAATTGGCTTTTGTGGTTTTTTCAGAGTCGAAATTAATACAATATCCCAAAGGAGACGGTTTCGTATATAATTATGTAAAAATAAAGGTTTCGGAAGACAATAAAGTAAAAATTACAGCTCAGTATGTTGATGCTAAAACTTTTGAAATTAAAATGGATGAGAATTTCTTTGGCGAAGTAAATGATGGTAAAAATGAAAAAGGTATTTATTTTTACGAAGCAAATTAAATAGAAAAAGAGTATTAAAAATTAAAAAATGACAATTCAGGAAATAGGAAATCAGATAGTTGAAGAATTTCAAAGCTTCGACGACTGGATGGACAAATACAATTATGTAATTGAAATGGGCAGAGAATGTCCAATGATTGATGAAAAGTATAAAGTTGACAACAATCTGATTGTTGGATGTCAATCGAGAGTATGGCTAAGTGCTGAATATGTTGATGGGAAAATTATTTTTAAAGCTGATAGCGATGCTGTAATTACCAAAGGGATTGCTTATTTGTTAATAAGAGCATTATCAGGACAAACACCACAGGATATAATCGATTCAAATCTGGATTTTGTGGAAAAAATCGGATTAAAAGAGCATTTATCGCCGACACGTTCAAACGGACTTTTAGCTATGATGAAACAAATGAAACTCTATGCGTTGGTTTATAAAACAAAATTTGAATCTTAATTATTAATTTTAAATGATGAATGATGAATAATGAATAAGAAACCGAATATCCTAAAGGACAAATCCTTTCTTTTTGCTATCAGAATAGTGAATGCATACAAATTTCTGAAAATTAATTACAATGAGTTTGTTTTAAGTAAACAATTATTAAGAAGCGGAACATCTGTCGGAGCCTTGGTTAGAGAATCACAAAATGCAGAAAGTAAAGCAGATTTTATACATAAATTAGGAATAGCTCAGAAGGAATGTGATGAAACACTTTATTGGCTTGAATTATTACATGCTACTGATTATTTGAAGATTGAAGAATTTGAAAGTTTACATTTTGATGCATCTGAATTATTAAAAATAATAAAGAGTTCAATTTTAACAACAAAACAAAATTTAAAAAAATAAGTTATAATGTCATTGAATTCATCATTCATTATTCATCATTTATAATTAAAAACAATGGAATTAAAAGACGAATTAAGACTATACGAACAGGGTGTAATTAATGTACTGAAAACCATTTACGACCCTGAAGTTCCGGTAAATATTTACGATTTGGGACTTATTTATAAAATTACTGTAAACGAAGACTTTACCGTAAATATCGAAATGACTTTAACTGCACCTAATTGCCCTGTTGCCGAAAGTTTACCGGAGGAAGTCCGCGAAAAAGTAAGCAATATGGTTGGTATAAATAACGCTGTTGTTGAAATCGTTTTCGAACCACCTTGGGATAAAGAAATGATGTCGGAAGAAGCCAAATTGGATTTGGGCTTTTTATAAAAAGAGCAACTGCATTTTGTGAAAAATATTTTTAAAAAAAGATTTGTTGTTTGGTTTTTTATTTAATTTTGTCCTTTTAAATGAAAAACCAAACACACATGAATATTTTATCAAACAGACTAAACAGTTTATCAGAGTCAGAAACACTGGCAATGACTCAGAAATGCAGAGAATTACAAGCTCTCGGACATCATGTTATTAACCTAAGTATTGGAGAACCCGATTTTGATACTCCAATGGATATCAAAGAATTTGCAAAAAAAGCAATTGACGATAATTTCACACATTATACACCTGTTTCGGGCTATGCAGATTTACGTCAAGCAATTTGCCGCAAATTTAAAAGAGATAATAATCTGGATTTTAAACCTGAGCAAATTGTAGTTTCAAACGGTGCCAAGCAATCTCTTGCCAATGTTGTTCTAAGCCTTGTAAATCCGGGTGATGAAGTAATTGTACCGGCTCCATATTGGGTTTCTTATAAAGAAATAATCAAACTGGCAGAAGGTAAAGCCATTTATATTAATGCTCCGATTGAACAGGATTTTAAGATTTCGGCAAAACAACTGGAAGCTGCTATTACGCCAAAAACCAAACTTTTCATGTTTAGCAGCCCTTGCAATCCGACCGGTTCGGTTTACACCAAAGATGAGTTGAAAGAAATTGCTGAAGTTATTGCCAAACACGAAAATATTTATATCCTCGCTGACGAAATTTACGAACTTATTAATTTTGGTGGAAAACATGAAAGTATTGCTCAGTTTGAATGCGTTAAAGACAAAGTTATTACTGTAAATGGTGTTTCTAAAGGTTATGCTATGACAGGCTGGCGTATAGGTTATATTGGTGCTCCGGCATTTATTGCAAAAGCATGTGATAAATTACAGGGACAGATTACCTCTGCTCCAAGTTCAATTGCACAACGTGCTGCACTTTGTGCGGTAGAGTGCAATCCAAAAGAATCAGATGACCTTAAAAACATGTTGCAGGCTTTTAGAGAAAGGCGCGATTTGTTGATCTCCTTACTGAAAGAAATTCCGGGGATTAAAACTAATCAACCACAAGGCGCATTTTATGTATTTCCTGATATTTCTTATTATTATGGCAAAACAGACGGAAATATTACCATAAATGGTGGTGAAGATCTTTGTATGTATTTATTAAATAAAGTTTTTGTTGCATTGGTTTCAGGTGCAGCTTTCGGCGATCCGGATTGTGTACGTTTTTCTTATGCTACTTCTAAAGAAAATTTGATTGAAGCTGTAAAAAGGATAAAATCAGCACTTGCTGATTTAAAATAAATTCATTTATAAAATATTGAAAAGGGACTTCCTGATAGATTTACAGAAAGTCCTTTTTTTTATCTGACTAAAGTTAGACTTCCTGTCCGATTAAACTTTTTGCCTGTAATATCTTTATAATTTATTGAATATACATAAACTCCCGGAGCTGCTTCCTCATTCAGAAATTTTCCGTTCCAACCAAATTCAATATCGTGTGAAGTAAATAGCAATTCACCCCAACGGTTATAGATAAGCATTTCGAACCAGGCAATACCTTCACCATAAGCTTTAAAGACATTATTTAAATTGGGAATATCGGGTGTAAATGCATTGGGAATATACAATTTCAGATCCGGAAAAACCACAACCTCAACTTTGCATGAATCTGTACATCCATTCATATTGCTTACTACTAAGGTAACTGTATAATTTCCTGAAACAGAACCGGAATATGTATGAAAGAAATCCTGTTGATTGCTTGTAAAACCATCGCCAGTATTCCAAAACCACGAAACACTTCCTGTAGAAGCATCTATAAAATGAACTGTGGGATCAAAAATTGAAACCGGATTGGGATTTGCAATTATTGCGGGATTAAGCGATGGTAAAACACTAATACTGATTGAATCTTTTGCCTTGCATCCATTAATATCGGTAGCTGAAACATAATAAAGTGTGGTTTGCTGTGGTATTACTGTTGGATTATAGATGTTATTTTGTAGTTGCAGACTTGGATCTGGAATATTTGAAGTCCAGATATAAGAATTTGCTCCACTTACATTTAAAACTGCAGATTGTCCCTTGCAAATTATAGATGGATTTGCATTTACTAAAAGATTTATTTTTGAGAAAACAGTAATTAAAACCGAATCTTTAACTGCCAGATTACATTTGTCAATAAGTGTAACCTGATAGAGTGCAGAAGCTAAAGGATGAACAATCCGCTGAAGATTTGTATCTCCATCATTCCAATGTAAAACATATGGAGAAATTCCTCCGCTCGCACTTACCGAAACAGGGACTCCATTATTAATCGGACAAACAGAGGTATCGCCTTTGGCTGTGATATTTAATGGTAAATTTGGCAATATATTTATTATCAAAGTATCGTAATAACAGGAAGCAGTTTTGGCAATTAATTTAATAAATTTGGGTGTTGTAAATCCGGCATTCTGAAAGCTACTGTGTACCCACAAATATTATTAATTTTGCTGAATGAAAGACAATATTAATCCAATATCATTTTATCCAGATTATACTGGATTTCTTAATGATTCCCGTTTAGAACTACGTTGCA
>JAHEYQ010000085.1 GCA_023251515.1 Bacteroidales bacterium | reverse complement strand
TCCGCTTGGCATAGCCGGTTTTGAAGGTAATGGGTTGATAGTTACCGATAAAGTATCTGAACTTACACTGTTTCCGCAATTATTGATTCCTTTTACAGAAATTTTTGCAATTCCTGAGAATGCAGCATTCCATGTAAGAGTTGAATTTACTGAAGTTCCTGAAATACTGCCTGCTGTAGTTGGCGAAATACTCCATAAATAAGCAGTTGCATTTGTGCTCCCCGCTGTGTTGTAGTTAGTTGCAGCACTTCCCTGACATAAAGTTGTTGAACCTGTTGGTGTAGCTGGTTTTAATGGTAAAGGATTTACAGTAACTGATAAGGTATCAGATACGATTCCTGTTCCACAAGCATTTACACCTTTTACAGTAATTTTAGCAATTCCTGTGAATGTGTTATTCCAATCGATAGTCATAGAAGTGGTTGTGCCAGAAATATTTCCGGCTGTTGAAGGATATAACGACCATGAATAGGAGGTTGCATTTAAACTAGCTGTTGTTGTGTAAGTTGTGTTGATATTGTTTTCACATAAAACTGTTGAACCTGTTGGTGTTGCTGGTTTAAACGGCAATGAGTTTATAGTTACTGTCAAACTATCAGAGGAAACTGAATTGCCACAGGTATTTATACCAATAACGCTGATTTTAGCAATCCCTGTAAAAGTATTTGTCCAATCTACTGTGGCAGAAGTTGTTGTTCCTGTGATATTTCCGGCAGTTGCTGGATAGACACTCCATAAATATGAAGTTGCATTGCTGCTACCAGTGCTTGAGTAGTTGGTGTTTGTATTATTTTCGCAAAGCGATGTTGAACCGCTTGGAGTTGCTGGTTTAACTGGCAACGGATTGATGCTAACATATAAAGTATCTGAACTTATACTATTGCCACAAGTATTGATGCCTTTTACAGCAATTTTTGCAATTCCAGAGAAAGCTGCATTCCATGTAATAGTCGAATTTACAGAAGTTCCTGAAATACTGCCTGCCGTAGCTGGCGATAGACTCCAAAGATAAGCAGTTGCATTTGTGCTCCCCGCTGTGTTGTAGTTAGTTGCAGCACTTCCCTGACAAAAGCTTGTTGTCCCATTAGGAATTGATGGTTTTAGCGGCAAAGGATTTACAGTAACTTCTAATGTATCTGAAACCACACCAGTTCCACAAGCATTTACTCCTTTTACAGAAATCTTGGCAATTCCGGTAAATGTATTATTCCAATCGATAGTCATGGAAGTGGTTGTGCCAGAAATATTTCCGGCTGTTGAAGGATAAACCGACCATGAATAAGAGGTTGCGTTTGAACTAGCTATTGTTGTGTAAGTTGTGTTGATATTGTTCTCACATAAAACCGTTGAACCGCTTGGTGTAGCAGGTTTTGAAGGTAATGGATTTATTGTAATTGTGAGAGAGTCAGTGGAAATACTGTTTCCACAATTGTTAACTGCCTTAACTGAAATTTTCGCTATACCACTGTATGTGTCTGACCAGTCAACACTTGCAGTATTGGTATTGCCCGTAATTACTCCGGCATTTGCAGGATAAATACTCCACAAAAAACCTCCGCTATTTACAGATGTAGTAGAATAACTGCTGTTTGCAGCATTCTGACACATTGAAGTTAGTCCACCTGGTGTATTGGGTTTCTGGGGCAAAGGATTAATTGTAATTGAAAGTGTATCAGACGATAAGCTATTACCACAATTATTAACAGCTTTAACGCTGATTTTTGCAGTTCCGGTAAATGTGTTATTCCAGTCGAAAGTGGCTGTGGTTGAATTGTTTGTAATAACAGCTGCATTTGCAGGTGAAACAGTCCAGATGTAAGAACTGGCATTTGCTGCAGCAGTTATGGTATAATCGGTATTCATATTATTTTCGCAAAGCAAGCTTGAACCTGTTGGAGTTATAGGTTTATCAGGTAAGGTTCCAATTATCAGATTACTTCCGTTATCACTTCCAATAATATTTGGATTTGAACTTACTACTCTGATTCTGTATGCATTACTACCTATTGTATTGGAAGGTATTATGGCATTGATAATTCCAGAGTTAAATGCTGTTAAACTACCAATATCTGTAGGATTTCCAAAATTGCCGCCTGCATCTGACAACTGTGCTGTAAAAACATTTCCATTAGCTAATGCTGAAGATGCTGTAAACGGAACAGAAATATTTTGTCCTGCACAAAATGTATTTAAACTTAAAGCAGATGTTGAAATACTGATATTTCCAAAAAGTTTGATATTTCCGTTTATCAGATTTGCTGCAATGCTGTTGTAATTGCTGTGAATAAATTCTATGGTAACCGGATTGCTTGAAAAACTTACATTGGTCTGACTTCCGGGATTCCCTATCAGATTGAATTTCAAAGAAAATAGTATGCTTGAATCTGCCAAAGTTTGGCCTGTAAGATTAGCATCATACCAAGAAAAAGTCAGTTTACCTGAATTAGTTAAGGAAGTACCGAAATTGCTAACATCCAGACTATTAAATCCAAACTGCTGAACTGAAACAAAGCTGGCAACACTTGGATCAAAATTAATACTTCCCTGCATGGATAAAATATTGATAAAGTCTTTAACGCGCACTGGCAGAATAACTTGTCCTCCATTAACCCCATTCACACTATCAATTTTTAAAGTCAGATTTGTTGGAACAGGTGTTGAAGTTATTTTAATAACACCGGGTTGAGAAATTACAGCAACTGTATTTAGCGAAGTATTAATGAATTCAAGTGAAACAGGACTACTTGCAAAGTTTACAGAAGTCTGCTGACCGGCATTACCAACTAAAGTGAATTTGATTTTAAAGATAGCTGTTGAATCGGGCAGGTTCTGACCATTAAGGGTCGCATCTGACCACGAAAACATTAATTTACCGTTGTTTACCTGCGATGTGCCAAAATCAGACATTGTCATTCCCTGAAGACCGATTTGTTCTATTCCTACAAAACTGGCAATATTCTGATTAAAAGTTACAGTACCCTGTGCCGAAACAATCTGATTGAACTGTTTAACTTTAATGGGCATAATTACCTGAGAACCACTTAACCCACCTAATGAATCTGCAAACAAAGTCAGATTGTTTTGCTGAGTTCCTGTAGGAATCTGAATTTTTCCCGGTGTAGATGAAACAGCTACTGTATTGAATGAAGTATTTACAAATTCGATAGTTGTAGGACTGTTTGTCAAAGATATTGCTGTTTGTTGTCCTGCATTTCCAACAACATCAAATTTTATAGAAAATAATGCTGAAGAATCAGCCAGACTTACGCCATTCAGATTGGCATCGCTCCATGAGAATACTAATTTTCCGGAACTTATTTGATTCAATCCGAAATTGCCGATATTCATTCCGCTAACACCAAATTGTGTAATAGCAGAATAGGTGGCAACTGCCGGATTAAAACTTATTGTTCCCTGTGCTGAAACGATATTCTGAAAATTTTTAACTCTTACAGCAACAACTACCTGTGCACCGTTTGAAGCACTTACACTGTCAATTTTTACAATAACATTATTGGCTTTCAATGAGGAAGCCAATAATGTTGAAATTAAAATGCAAGTTGCAAAAATTATTTTTACTAATTTATTCATTTTTAATATATATTTGAATAGTAATTTGTTATCGTAAAATAAGCATTTTTCTGAAAGCTGTATAATTTCCTGCTCTCATTTGCAGATAATAAGTTCCATTGCTCAAATCGTTGTTGGATTTATCTTTGGCATTGATACTAATCTTATTAATACCAGAAGAAAACTCACCGGAAATTTGATTAACCAATTCACCTAATGTGTTATAAATGTTGAATGTAACACTCTCATTATTTGGTAAATTAAAAACAATTTCTGTATAGTCATTAAATGGATTCGGCATATTTTGTTGTAATTGATAAGTATTCTGTGGATTATCAGAAACACTTAATCCATTGCCGATTACAATGTTTGAAGCAGTGTAACCATTAATAATTAACGGTTCAAGCTGATAATTAAATGCTTCTGCCTTGGTTATTGCTGAATTGAATACAAAACTCTGATTTTGTGCAGAATTACCAATTACCCTAAAGCTTAGTTCAAAAACAATACTTCCATCACTCAGTGTTATGCCGTTAGGAACTTCAGAACTCCACATTATAGCCAGTTTACCATTGGTAATTTGCTGATTACCATAAAAATTCTCAAGTGCAATATTATTTACATTCAGCAATTCAAAAACTGATGCATCCCAATTCATGGTAAACTGATATCCGCTGATATTCTGGAAATCTTTTACTTTAACAGGAACTGTAATAATATCTCCTATATTAACATGCTGACCTTCTGTAAAGAACGAAATTTCACCAAGACTTGATTTTGAAACTGTATTATTCCAGCTGTTATTTACATCGCCCAGTTTAATACCGATAAAATCAAGATTATTGAGTTGAGTAGCATTTGTAACTACTTTATTTTCAGAATATGGAAATGGATTATTAGGATTTGTAAAATTATAATCGCTGCTTACAAAACTCCAGAGTTTATTTCCCGGGAAGAAGTTGCTGGTATGCAATATCATACGTCGGGTTAAAATAATATCCATAGTAGTAATATTTCCGCTTCCATTTACATCGGCAGCAATCATTTTATATGGAGAATCCAGAGAATCAACATTTAAGATATGACGTTGCATCAGAATAATATCAAGTGTTGAAATTCCGTTATCAGGTACACTGTCGTTATTTTTTGATGGAGTTATTGTGTAAGTATTTGAAGCAGTTACATTAAAATTGTAATTTCCGTTTGTTGAAGTAGTATAGCTTTGATTTCCATCTATTCCGCTAAGATTAAGACTTACAGTTTTAATAGGATCATTATTTTCTGATTTTACCATACCAGAAAGATTGACCTGTGATGTAGAATTTGCAACACTCACATTTACAGATGATGATGGACCTTCACAACCTGAAATACTTGCTTTTACAAAATAATTTCCGTTTAATTGAGATGTTGCATTTGGTATGTTTGCAATTCTTGATGAAGCAGTAAAATTATTCGGACCAGTCCATGCAAAACTTGCACCTGATATTGAATCGGCTGAGAGTATTAAAGTTCCATTCAAAGGTACAGGTGAGTTACTATATGCATTTGGCGCCTGAGGTATCTGATTTACAGTTACCTGCATGGGTGTTGAATAAGCCGGGCATCCGTTTCCGCCTATAATTTTAACCCTGTAAGAACCTGAAGTTGTTATGTTTATGCTTTGTGAACTTTGTCCATCTGGTAACCATTGATTCCCGGAAGCATAACTGGAAGTAAGAATTACATTTCCACCCTGACAGAATGTGGTAGGACCGCTTGGTGTAATAACCGGATTTCCTGGAGCCGGATTAACTGTTACAACTACCGGAGCAGAAGGAGCCGAGCAACCATTGCCTACACTTACTGAATAAGAACCTGAATTGTAAACCTTTATAGATTGTGAAGTCTGATTTCCGGGCGACCATACATTTCCTGTTAATGCACTTGAAGTTAAAGTAACACTATCACCTGCACAAAAAGTTATCGGACCACTTGCCGTAATTGTCGGAGCTACAGAAAGCGGATTTACAGTTACATCTACCGGAACCGAAACAGAAGAACATCCATTAGCATCCGTATATTTTACAGTATATGAACCACTGTTGTTAACACCGATATCTTTTGTTGTTTGTCCATTTGGAAGCCAGGTATTTCCATTGGCATAACTTGATGAAAGAATTACTGTGTTACCTGCACATATATTGGTTGATCCGTTGGCAGTAATTACCGGTATTATTGGTAAAGGATTAACAGTTATCGTTTTTGGCGTAGAAGTTGCCGAACATCCGCTGCCATTATTTACCGTTAGTGTGTAAATTCCAGGAGAGCTTACAACAATGGATTGAGTCGTAAATCCACCCGGTGACCAATTATTTCCTGAAGAACTGTTTGATGTTAAAGTTACACTTCCACCCGAACAGAAAGTAGTTGAGCCATTTGCTGTAATATTTGCAGTAACAGTTTGTGAAACACTGAAAGCAGCATCACTAACGTCAGATAAAGCTGTATTTGCTACATCTTTCACTCTGATTAAACAATTATTTGCGTTGATATTCGGAACATTCCATGTATAAATACCACTACTGGTATTGTGGTTTGAAATAATTGTATTCCAGCTTGTTCCGCCATTTGTTGAGTATTCAATCAGATAATTTTGTGAAGTACCTGTCGCAGCCCATGTAATATTGTAAGGCGAACAGCTATTGATAGATTCGCCTCCATTCGGACTGCTTAAAGTTATAGAAGCAGGTACAGAACTGATGGTGAACACATAATCACTTTTATCTGTTTTACAACTGCTTACATTGTCAGTTACTCTTACCATACAGTTTGAAGATAAGGTATTTGGAACCGTCCATGCATAAATTCCGGTTGTGCTCTGATGATTGTAAGCAATACTGTTCCAGGTATTTCCACCATTTGTAGAATATTCAATATCATAAAAATTTGAAGTACCATCAGCAGTCCATTTAATATTATAAACACTTCCAGCCTGAATAACACCGCCATAATTGGGTTGTAATAAAGTGATGGTTGGAGAAATTGTAAATGTGCTGTCGCTGATATCGGTTTTAATGCTGCTGTTGTAATCTGTAACCTTTACCAAACACTGATTTGAAGGTGTATTAGGAATGCTCCATGAATAAGTAACATTAGCAGAAGTATTGTAATAATTACTTATAACAGAAGTCCATGAAGTACCATTATTTATCGAATAATCAATATTATAGTAAGATGAAGTTCCGGCTTTCCAGGTAATGGTAGATTGAGTACAACCTCTCCAGCTCGATACTCCGTTATCCCCATTTGGTGAAGTTATCAGAATTGGTGGAGTTAATGTAAATACTGCATTGCTAATATCATTTACCGATGTATTTCCGTATTCGCTAACACGTATCAAACAGTTGAAATACTGTTTGTTAAAATTTGGAACTGTCCATGTATGACTGCCATCATTTGGAGTTATTGCTGCAATGCTGTTCCATGTAAATCCGCTGTCCAATGAATACTCAATAACTACATTGGCAGATAAAAATGTTGCATTTGCCCATGTTATATCTCTGTTTTCCATGCTATACCAGGTTTCTGTTCCATTCGGACTGATAATAGTAGGTTTAGCAGCTATAATGGTAAATTTACTATCACTAATGTCGTATTTACATGTATTATTGGCATCCTCAATTTTTACCAGACAATTTACAGATGGAGTATTAGGAATAGCCCAATTATATGTGTTACCACTTGTATAATAGCTATTTACAATACTATTCCATGTAGAACCAGAATTGGTTGAATAATAGATATTATAATATTGCGAAGTATTACTTGCAGCCCAGCTAATCATATTCGGAGTTGCACTTACAGATGAAATTACAGCACTCCAGCCACTGTAAACCGAACTTCCATCGGAAGTCCATCGGAAAGTTAATTGTCCGGTTGGATTGGAAGCTGTAACTGTACCCGGACTATAACTGCTGTAATATGTTCCAATTAAAGGAGATGAAGTGCTTGGCCCATTATAAATATAAAGAATATCATAAGAATTATAAGTGCTGAAAGATGAAAATTCAAATTTCAGCATATTACCCGGAATTTCAGGTGTAAAGGTTTTTGTATAATTCTCATTATAACCATAATTACCGGATGAATTACCACTGTCATAAAAATAGCCATAAGAAGTAGTTACCGGTGTATTTGAGTTCATCAGATATGTCCCCGAATTGGAAGTTGCACCAACAGTTGACTGCCATTGTTCGTTCCCGTTTGGTGTAAATAAAATCAAATCTGTAGTATTTGTAATCGTAAAGAAAGCATCGCTGACATCAAATTTTGCAGCATTGATTGCATCCGAAATTCTGATTAAGCAATTAGAAGAATTCAGATTAGGAATAACACCCCAATTGTATGTATTAGAGATAGATGTAGAATAATAATTTGCAACTATGGTGCTCCACGTTGTACCTCCATTGCTAGAATATTCAATTTTGTAATAATTGGAAGTTCCGCCACCAAACCAGCTGATATCATTAGAACGACAGCCATATAAAACTTCACCTCCATTCGGAGCAGTAATCGTAATATGAGGTTCAATAGTAAATACCGCATTGCTTTGATCAGCATTACATGCAATGTTTTTGTCTTCAACTTTTACCAGGCAAGTTGCAGAAGGTGAATTTGGAACTGACCAGTTGTAAGTACCCCCTGAAGTATTGGAAGTGATAGTGTTCCAAGTACTTCCGTTATCGGTAGAATATAAAAGTTTTACATTGGTGGTTGGTCCGCCTGTAGTATATTTGATTTGTTGTGTTGTCCCAATTTTCCAGCTTTCACCGCCATTGGGTGTTAAAAGTATAGCATTGGTAACCTGTGTAATACTAAATGCATTGTTGCTAATATCTGTTTTTAAAGGAGTAAACATATCCGTTACCCTGATTTTACAATTTATAGAAGAAACAGCATTGTTAACAGTCCAGCTATATGAACAATTAGTTGCAGATGAATTATAATTAGAAACTATTGTTGACCAGGTGTTTCCGTTATCTGTACTGTATTCAATCAGATAATACTGTGAAGTTGCTCCTGCTGTCCAGATTATATTTTTTATCTCACAACCCAACAGATTTTCATTTCCATTTGGATATGTAACTGTAATAAATGGTGATATTGTGAAAGTTGCATCACTTACATCGAAATTAGCAGAATTGGTAGTTTCTGAAATCTTTAGCAAACATAATGTTGATGGCGTATTGGGTGTTGTCCATGAATACGTACCATTATTTGTAACAGAAGCCACAACGGTAATCCAGTTGGCACCAGAATCAACAGAATATTCAATTTTTACATAGTTGGATAGGAAACTTCCTGAAGACCATGTAATTGATCTTGAGGTTCCTGCTATCCAGTTTTCGCCACCATTTGGAGCAGTAATTTGTCTAGGAGCTGGGATTATGGTAAAAGCCGCATTGCTTTGATCCGTTTTGCAGGAGTTATTGTAATCTTCGGCTTTGATAAGACAGTTAACCGAAGGTGTATTAGGCAACGTCCAGGTATAGCTTCCGCCCGAAACTGTTGATGCAATACTATTCCATGTTGTACCTCCGTTTATTGAATAACTCAGATTAACATAAGAAGTAGAACCGCTGACTGCATACTGAATATTGTAATCTCCCCAGCCCTGTAAGATTTCGCCACCATTGGGAGTAACTACAACTACGTTAGAAGTTTGTGTTAAACTGAATGTAGAATCGCTCATGTCAGATTTATTAATATCAGCTGCATCTCTAACTCTGATTTTGCAATTTGGCAAAGAAGTATTAGGCATGGTACTCCATGTGTATGTTGCATTTTGTGAACTAGTTGCGTAAGCAGTAGCTAAGTTATTCCAGGTAACTCCATTATCGGAAGTATAATCAATATTGAAATTGCCGGAAGTACCACCTGTAGTCCATCGGATTACATAACTGTTGCAACCTTCCAGAATATTACCACCGTTAGGAGCAGTAACCGTAATATATGGCAAAATAGAGAAAACTGCATCCGAAGAATCACGCTGAATCAGATTTCCGACTTCGCTAACCCTTACCAGACAGGTAGTTGATGGCGTATTGGGAACTGTCCAAGTATAACTTCCGTTGTTAGGTGCAGAAGGACTGATGTTTATCCAGCTAGCACCATTATTTGTAGAATAATCCAAAACCACATTAGAAGTCAGGTAAGAAGCACTAGCCCAGCTAATGGTTCTGGAAGTACCAGCAAACCAGCCTTCAGCACCATTTGGTGTAAGCAGAAAAGGAGTAGCCGCAATAATAGTAAAATTGGCATTACTCAAATCTTTTTTACAGGTATTGTTTGCATCTTCAACTCTAACCAAACAATAAGCAGAAGGAGTATTGGGAATAGTCCAGTTGTAGGAATTTCCGGTGGTATAATAACTGTAAGTAATAGGATTCCATGTAGTACCGCTATTTGTAGAATAATAAATATCGTAATAATTGGATACATTGTTAGATGCCCAAGTAATATTTGTAGGATTCGGATTGGTAACAGAAATAGTTGCAGCCCAGCCGGTATAGCCATAACTGCTTGATGTCCAAACGAAAGTAAGCTGTCCGGTAGGATTGGAAGCAATTACCGTACTTGGACCATAACTACTGTAATATGAGCCAATTAATGGCGATGATGTATTAGGTCCGTTGTAAATATACAATCTGTCGCTGGAAGTATAAGTGTTGAAAGTTGTAAATTCAAACTTGAGCATAGCTCCCGGAATAGCTGGTGTAAAGGTTTTGGTATAACTTTCGTAAGAACTGTAATAACCCGATGAACCGCCGCTATCGTAAAAATATCCAGAAGATGTTGTTACCGGAGCATTCGACATATTGTAGCTGCTACCAGAAGAAGAAGCGGAAGTAATTGCTTTCCATTGTTCGCCACCATTTGGAGATAATAAAACAATATTGCTTGATGCAGCCAAGGTAAAATTGGCATCACTCACGTCTGTTTTTGAAGCATTTGCCGCATCTGTAATTCTGATTAAAGAATTATTTGAATTCACATTAGGCAACACACTCCATGTATAAGTGCATGAAATTGCAGAAGTTGAGTAATTGTTAATAATTGAACTCCATGTAGTTCCGTTATCGGTAGAATATTCAATTTTGTATACACCCGAAGTACCGCCGGCTATCCATGTAATATCACTTGAATTGCAGCCGTATAAATATTCACCACCATTTGGTGAAGTAATGGTAATATGAGGAACGATGGTAAAAACCGCATTACTTTGGTCGTAATTACATGAATTTAAGCGATCTTCCACTTTTATTAAAGCCGAAGTTGAAGGTGTGTTAGGCACGCTCCAGTTGTAATTTACATTGGAAGTATTGCTGGTAATCTGAGTCCAGTTGGCACCATTATCGGTTGAATAAGAAATCTTTACAGCTGTAGTTGGTCCGCTCATCACATACTGGATAGGATTTGAGTAACCTACTTTCCATTGTTCACCGCCGTTTGGTGAATTTAAAACCACGTTATTGGTTCCGGTTATGGTAAACGAACCATCGCTGCGGTCGCTTTTTGAAGCATCAAACAAATCGAAAACTTTAATCATACAATTTGCTGAGGTAACGTTATTTACCGTCCAGCTATACGTGCAGTTGGTAGCTGAAGTAGCATAAGTCTGCACGATGGTATTCCAGCTGGTACCATTATCAGTAGAATATTGTATGGTATATTGTCCTGAAGTATTTCCAGCTGTCCAGCTGATGGTTTTTATTTCGCATCCTAAATAGTTTTCATTTCCATTTGGTGAAGTCAGAGTAATAAATGGAGCCAAAGTAAATTTAGCATCAGAAATATCAAAAGATGAAAGATTACCAACTTCAGAAACTCTGACCAAAGCTATTGAACTTGGATTGTTTGGTATAACCCAACTATAACTGCCACTGTTAGAAATAGATGCAACAATAGGTAGCCATGTTGCACCACTATCTATTGAATAATCGATTTTTACGTAAGTGCTTAAGAAGCTTCCTGCAGACCATGTAATAGATTGTGTTTTACCTGCTAACCAAACCTCGCCACCATTAGGAGCAGTAATTTGTCTAGGAGCTGGGATTATGGTAAAAGCCGCATTGCTTTGATCCGTTTTGCAGGAGTTATTGTAATCTTCGGCTTTGATAAGACAGTTAACCGAAGGTGTATTAGGC
>JAHEYQ010000034.1 GCA_023251515.1 Bacteroidales bacterium | reverse complement strand
GCAAACCAGTTTTGCCTTTTAACAAGGGGGTGGCTTTTTGAAAACAAAAACGAATAACTGAGTATCTAATAATTACATGGTTTTATCCCCTGTTCTGCAAATTAGTCGGATAATAGTGAAATATAATAAAATACATCAGATTTTTTTATCTATTTGCCTTTTAGTGTAAATATTTTTCATTTGAATGACGAATAAAAAATTTAAATGTTAACAAAGAAGCCAATTTTAGTTTTTTTAAAAAATAAATATCAGAAGCTTAAAAAAGATATATAATTTAAATTCAACTTTATAAATAATCAATAAATAGTTTAATATGAATAAAAAATGCAAAGTACTGGTATCGCCTTCATCGTTTGGTGAATGCGGAATAGAGCCATTAAATCTTTTACTTGAAAATGGATTTGAAGTTATTAAGAATCCTTATGGGAGAAAATTAACAGAAGAAGAAGTAATCGATATCGCATCCGATTGTTGCGGAATTGTTGCGGGCGTTGAACCTCTGACACCCAAAGTAATGGATGCTTTAAATGATTTAAAATGCATCAGCCGCGTAGGTGTGGGTATGGATAGCGTAGATCTTGATTATGCAAAGGAAAAGGGAATCACTGTTGTAAATACACCTGATGGTCCAACAAGAAGCGTTGCAGAACTTACACTGGCATTAACTCTCTCAATGTTAAGAAGAGTACCTCAGGCTGATAGTGCAATGAAAAACAAAAAATGGGATAAACAAACCGGAAACCTTTTACACAAAAAAACAATAGGTGTTGTTGGCTTAGGACGTATAGGCAAAATGGTTGCCGAAATGTTCACCGCTTTGGGAAATCCTGTAATTGGATTTGATTTATTTCCTAATAATGAATGGGCAACAAAAAATAAAGTTGAAATAAACAGTCTTGAAGATGTTCTAAAAAAAGCAGATATTTTGACATTACATATACCTGGGAATAAGGATAAAACAAATGTAATAGGTATAAATGAAATCTCAATGATGAAAAATGGCTCATTTCTTGTAAATCTGGCAAGGGGAGGCGTTGTTGATGAAGATGTTTTATACAATGCATTAAAAAACGGACATTTAGCAGCTGCTGCTATTGATGTCTTTACAAAAGAACCCTACAACGGTCCATTATGTGAATTGAATAATGTAGTTTTAACACCCCATTTAGGCTCATATGCTGAAGAAGGAAAACTACAAATGGAAATTGATGCTGTAAATAATTTAATAAACATTTTAAAATAATATACTATGACATATAAAGTTGGAATTATAGGTTATGGAAAAATGGGTGTTATAAGACATCAAGCAATTGATGAAATTGAAAACACTGAAGTTATAGCAATTTCAGAACCCACAATAGGTGATAACTTTAAGGGAATACCAAATTTAACCCATGAAGAAATTATTAATCATCCTGAAATTGGAGCAATCATTGTTTGCACTCCAAATTTTTTGAATAAACCGCTTACAATTAAAGCACTTAAAGCAGGCAAACATGTTTTTTGTGAGAAACCACCTGCTTTCACAGGTGCAGATATGGAAGAAATCATTGAAGCAGAAAAGCAAAGTGGCGGGAAAAAATTAATGTATGGATTTAACCATCGCCATCATGATAGCATTATCAGAATGAAGCAGATTGTTGAAAGCAATGAGTTTGGAAGAATAATTTGGATGCGTGGCAGATACGGTAAGAGTGTAACAGAAGATTACTTTAACGACTGGAGGGCAAAAAAAGAACTTTCCGGAGGAGGAATCGTAATAGATCAGGGCATACATATGCTTGATTTATTTATGTTTCTAGGTGGAAATTTTGATACTGTAAAGGCAGAAGTATCAAATTTATACTGGAAAAAGGATATTGAAGATAATGCTTTCGTTATTTTAAAAGATAAGCAATCAGGTATTGTTGCATCACTTCATTCAACAATGACTCAATGGCGTCACTTATTTTCTTTGGAAGTATTTCTTGAAAAAGGTTATATGGTTCTTAATGGATTAATTACTTCAACAATGTCTTATGGTGAAGAAGTGCTATCAGTTGCAAAAAACAGATCAACTGCACCGGCTGCTACATGGAAAGATGAAGTGAGTACCCAATATTTATCTAATAACAGCTGGAGATATGAAATGAAACATTTTTTTGATGCTATACATAAAGATACTCAAATTCAGATTGGAAACTCTAATGATGCACTTTTACTTATGAGAGTAATTGATAAAGTGTATGCTGAAAAGAGTTTCTGAAGAAATTGATTTATAAATTTAAACTTTTTACTTAAGTTAATTTGTTATTTAAAAAATAATTATAATTTTGCATTTATGGAAACAAAAGAAACATTAAATAAATATTTTACAGAATATAGAAAGAAACTCGACAACCTTCTCAATCAGGTTGATATTGATGTGCTTACAGAAGTTGTTGATACAATGATTACAACTTTTAAAAATGGGAAAACCCTTTATGTTTGCGGAAATGGAGGAAGTGCAGCAACAGCATCGCACATGCAGGTAGATTTTAGCTTTTTTGTTAGATATTTTACAAAATTTCGTCCGAAAGTTGTAGCACTAACAGATAATACACCTTTTATAACAGCTATCGGAAATGATACTTCATATAATGATATATTTGTTGAACAATTGAAAGGAAAATTTGAAACAGGAGATCTGATAATATGCATATCAGCGAGTGGAAACTCAGAAAACGTTGTTAGAGCTGCTCGTTATGCAAATGAACATGGAGGAAAATCTATTGCATTTGTTGGCTTTTCAGGTGGTGAACTTTTAAAAGCAGCAAGTATATCTCTATATACACCCAACCCAAAAGGTGATTATGGTCCCATTGAAGATTTGCACATGATTTACGATCATTTAATAGTTAATTATTTATGTGTTAATAAAGAATTTCTTGAAATTCCTGAAAGATGAATATAACTTTTAAAGACAGAACCGTTGTTGTAACAGGTGGCACACAAGGCATAGGTGCATCTATTGTTGAAGAATTTCGTTTAGCAGAAGCTAATCTTATTATAACAGGAGCTGAATCTGAAGAAGTAATTGAAAAATTAAATATTGAAGCCCGGGCAAAAGGATTTAACAATCTTAAGTATATTCGTGCTGACTTCACCGACAAAGATTCTTTTTCTTCTTTTTTTAAAACTCTTGATCTGATTCCGCATATAGATGTATTCGTTAATAATGCAGGTACAAACAGAAATAACTTAATTGAAAATATAGTAGCCGAAGATTTCGAATTATTACTAAATCTAAATCTAAAAGCACCATTTGAAATTACAAAATATCTGACTAAAAGACTTAAAGCACAAAACTACGGCAGAATTGTAAATATAGCCTCGGTTTGGAGTGTCGTTACTCGGGAACGTAGAGCTGCATATACAATAACCAAATCAGGATTGGTTGGACTAACAAAAACCAGTTCGGTTGAATTAGCTCCTTATAATGTGCTTGTTAATGCTGTATCACCCGGGTTTACAATGACAGAACTTACGATGGCAACCGTACCTGAAGAAGAAATTAAACTGTTTTCTGAAACTGTTCCGGCAAAACGATTTGCTCAGCCGGTTGAAATTGCAAGAATCGTACTTTTTTTATCAAGTGATATGAATACATATATTACAGGTCAAAACATTATAATAGACGGAGGATTTTCAAATGTATAATTTTACAGTTAAATCAATTATACACGACTACAGTGTACAATTTATCAACAATACACCAGAAATATTAAATGGTGAATTAAAAGAAGGTGATTTTATCATCATCGATAATAACATTATCAAACTATATTGGGATTCTGTGGGCAATATACTTGAAAAATTCAATTATATTGGTATAGATGCCAATGAAGATCAGAAAAGTTATCAGGGTATTATGCCTGTTATAAATCATTTGATAGAAAATGGATTTCGCAAGAATCACAGACTAATTGCGATAGGTGGAGGAATAACACAGGATGTTACTGCTTTTATCTCATCTATTATGTATAGAGGTGTTGATTGGATGTTTTTTCCCACTACATTACTTGCACAGGGAGACAGTTGTATTGGAAGCAAAACCTCTATCAATTTCGGTAAATTCAAAAATCAATTGGGAGGTTTTTATCCTCCAAATAAAATTTTTATTGATCTTCAGTTCCTTAACACATTAGAAGATGCTCAAATTAAATCGGGTTTAGGCGAAATGTGTCATTATTATATTGTTGCTGGTGAAGAAGATTTTTTCAGATATAAGAATGATTATTCAAAAGCTATAGAGAACAAAGAAGTATTAGCAGGATTAATTGCCCGAAGTCTGGAAATAAAAAAATCGTATATTGAAATTGATGAATTTGATCAGAAAGAACGTCAGGTATTCAACTATGGTCATTCTTTCGGTCATGCTATTGAATCTCTGACAAATTATAGAGTTCCTCACGGAATTGCAGTTAGTTATGGTATGGATATGGCAAATTTTGTCTCTGTTAAATTAGGTTATATACCTGAAAAAACGCGCTTTGAAATTCGTGAATTACTTGAAAAAATATGGAAAAATTTTTCAATTGATGATATAGAGATTGAAAAATTCAAATCCGCACTGAGTAAAGACAAAAAAAATGTTGGTAAAGAACTAAGGCTTATTCTTAATAAAGGCTATGGTAAAATATTTAAAGATGCAATGCAAATGGATGATCGGTTCACCAATTGGATGAAAGAATACTTTGCAAATGAATTATAAGTAAATAATTTTAAATTAGTAACCTGGTTTTTATATTAAACGCATATTATGTATAACTTTCAAATAAAGTGCCATTATGAAAAATATTAGTAGAAGTAGTATCTTTGGAATAAAGATTGATTTTGAAAAAAGTAAAGGATCTATGCTTTACGACAAAATAACAAATCGTGAATTTATAGATTTTTTCGGAATGTATGCTACAGTAGCACTTGGATATAATCATCCAATTTTTTCAACTGAAGAATTTCAAAAAAGTATTTTGAATGTTGCTAAATGTAAAATTACAAATTGTGAAATGTTATCTGATGAAGCAGAAAATTTCAATAAATTATTTACAGATTATGTTTCAATTGGGGGTAAATTTACTCATTTTCATTATTCTTGTACTGGTGCATTAGCTATAGAAGCAGCTTTAAAAACAGCTTTTGATTATAAAGGTTTACCTAATCCAACCGTAATTACTTTTAAGGAAAGTTTTCATGGAATTAATGGATATGGTGGTTTCTTAACAACCCGTCAAGGACCCGTTGGTACCCGATTAAATGGATTTCCCGGCCCATTCTGGACACAATTGGATAATCCTGTAATAACTTATAATAATGGAATTCCTGAAAAAAATCTTGATAGAGTTGAATCTACACTTTCTGATCTTGAACAAATAATAAATACTGAAAATTCAAATGTTGCTGCTATTCTGGTAGAACCAATTCAATGTACTTTCGGAGACAAGTATTTTTCAAATGAATTTTTTCAAGGTCTAAGAAAAATAGCTGATACTTATAACATACCTTTAATTTTTGATGAAGTTCAAATTGGTTTTGGAGGTACAGGCAAATTGTGGTATTTTGAACATTTAGGCATTGAACCGGATATTCTGGTTTTCGGCAAAAAGGTACAAGTAGCTGGAATTATGGTAAAAGAAAAATTTACAAAAATTTTCCAAACTCCAGTAAGACTAGAGGTTACATGGGATGCAGATATAGTAGATATGGTAAGGTCGAGCTTTGTAATAGAAGCATATCAGAAATTTGACATTTTAAAAAATGTAAATATTATGAGTTCGTTATTGATAGAAGGACTGAAGAAAACAAAAAACCTCAGAAACATTAGAAGTACCGGTCTTATAATTGCTTTCGATTTTGACAATGAAGAAAAAAGAAATGATTTTTGGAAAAAGCTATTTGATAAAGGTTTAATTTGTAATAAATCATTGGATAAAACTATACGTTTAAGACCAAATTTAAATGTAAATGAAGAAGAAATACATAAAGCCTTGGCAATAATAAATAATGTAGATAATTTATTGTAAATTAATATAATACAAAATATTTTTATATTTTAAAATTGAACTTTTATGAAAATAATAGCAATGATACCTGCCAGAATGGGTAGTCAAAGAGTAAAACAAAAAAATATTCGTCCATTAAACGGCAAACCATTAATTGGGCACATAATAGATACAGCTGTTTTGTCTGGGGTTTTCGATGATATCTATATCAATTCAGAATCTGATGTATTTCAGGAAATAGCTGATTATTATAAAATTAAATTTTATAAAAGACCTGAGCATCTCTCTTCAAATGTGGCTACAAATGATGATTTTGTTTTAGATTTTATGCAAAATATTGAAGGTGATCTTATGATTCAACTATTATCCACTTCACCTTTTTTAAGTGTTGATGAAATCAGAGGATTTGTTGAAAAGATTAAAGCAGATAATCTTGATACACTAATTTCAGTAAAAGCAGACCAAATTGAATGTGTTTTCGAAGGAAAACCGATTAACTTTAATCAAAAGGGACAAACATTACCTTCACAGAGTCTGACACCTGTTTATGCATATGCATGTGGTATAATGGGATGGAAGTATAATAGCTTTCTCTCTAATATGAATAAATACAATAGTGGATATCATGGAGGTGATGGGAAAATAGGTTACTTTCAGCTTAAAGGCTATTCTACCTTAGATATTGATAATGAAGAAGATTTTGATCTTGCAGAAGTAGTAGCTAAATTTTTGGAAAACAAAGATAAAAATGATGATGAGGTTGCTGCAATAAAAAAGGAAAGAATTGAGACTTTTGTTCCTGATATTCTAAAAAGAGACGGTGTTGTTAACAACGATTTTATTCATGAAAATTTACCTATTAATAATATTGATACCATCATTAATAGTCATGACAATTCAATTTCGTGGAGTCACAGGGTCGTAAATACAGAAAATAATAGTACTACTATTATTTCTCAATTACCGGGTGAAGGTAATCGTTTACATTATCATCCGAACTGGAACGAATGGTGGTATATCATCAAAGGACAGTGGAAATGGGAAATTGAAGGTGAAGAATTTGTAATAAAAAAAGGCGACATTGTTTTTATTGAAAAAGGGAAAAAGCATAAAATTACTGCAGCCGGTAATGAACCCGCTATCAGAATAGCTGTTAGTCGTGGGGATGTACCGCATATATACGATGTAGAAGAAGGAGGTGTTCAATGATTTTAGATTCACTAAATAACTTAAAAAAATATACAATTATTCCTCATATTGATGTTATTCTTGATTTTGTGATTAAGCACAATCTGAGTACTCTTCCTGAAGGTGAAATACCCCTTATTGGAGACGATTTGATTGTAAAAGTTTTAAAATATTATCCGAAAGAAGAATCGGAAAATTATTTTGAAACCCATCAATTTTATACTGATATACAAATCGTAATAAAGGGAACGGAAATTATGCAGACGGTTAGTCCACAGCATCTTACTATTACAGATGAATTTAAACTTGATGGAGATTTTGTTTTTTATAAAGCATCTGAAAATATTTCAACTTTTGTGGTATCTGAAAATGAATTTGCAGTTTTTCTGACAGGAGACCCTCATAAACCGGGATGCCGCTACATGCAATCGGACGAAATGATTTCTAAAGTAGTTTTTAAAGTAAAATTTCCATTAAAATAATTTATGTAAATAGAAGTCTGATAAAAAAACAGAATTTCCGTTACTGTTAATCAAATTAATAAACAATTTAATACTTAAAGTTATGATTTTAGATAGTTTAAAAAATATAGATGTTTATAAGGGAGTATCTCAGGACATTTATGAAGGATTGAAATTTCTTGCAAGTGCTACACCGGAAATTGAATTGGGAACTTATGTAATAAATAGCAATACCAAAGCTGTTGTAAGCGAGTATGAAACCATTGAATTATTCGAGAGAGGTTATGAAGCTCATAAACATGTTATAGATATTCAGTATCCGATTATTGGATTGGAAAAAGTAAAATGGTCTCCTATCGATAGTATGTCGGTAAATATTCCTTATGATGAAAAAAAAGACCGTACTTTCTTTGTCAAGCCTTCTGCTCAAGGAATCAATGTTGTTATTGGAAATGGAATTTTTGCTGTTATGTTTCCTGAAGATGGCCATAGTCCTCAGCACTATGTAACAAAACCTGAATTAATTAAAAAAATTACGGTTAAAGTTTCTATCCCTTAGTTTTAACAAAAATGAAGGATAAATTATTCATACTGCTTTCACATATTCTGAATCCTAAAACGCCTACCTATGGGAATAGGGATAAATTAACAATTGAAGAACCATCAAGAATATCAGAAGGTTCCTCTGCAAATTCTTCAAAATGGATTTTTTCTACTAATCATATGGGTACTCATATTGATATGCCAAATCATTTTTTTGAAGGAGGAATGACCATAACTGATTATCCTGTCTCTTTTTGGTATTGCAATAATGTACAATTAATTGATATGCCTATAACTGAAGCAGTTTTGATAAAAAAAACAGATTTGGAAGGGAAAATAAATCCACTAACGGATTTGTTGCTTATCAGAACTGGATATGAAAATTATAGAGGAACTAATAAATATTGGGAGGATAATCCTGGTGTTTCTGAAGAAGTTGGTTTTTGGCTCAGGAAAAGCTTTCCTAACATCAAGATGCTTGGTTTCGATTTTATTTCATTAACCTCATTGAAATTCAGGGATGAAGGCAAAAAAGCACACCGCGCTTTTTTAGATCCCTATGCTGAAGGAACTCCCGTATGTATTATTGAAGACATGTCGCTACAACAGTTTATATCTGATATACAGCAAGCTTTTGTGACTCCAATGATGGTTGAAAAAGCTAATGGCTCACCCGTAAACGTTTTGGGTTATAAATAAATGAATAAATGATAACAGTTTTAGAACGTATCAAACGTATGGATAAAAGTGAGATTACAGTCTCACGCGTTTTTAATGCAATAATCAGGCGAATAGCCAATTTACCGCATAAAATTATGTGGGCTATTCCATGGGGTTTTGCAGCAACTAATAAAAGAAAACTTGCAGAATTCAGAGATTTGCACAAAGAAAAGCGCTGTTTTGTTATTGCCAATGGACCAAGTTTGAAAAAAATTGATTTTGAACTGCTTAAAGATGAAATTACCATTGGAATGAACAGAATTTACCTTTTGGAAGAAGTAAATGGATTTAAACCCACCTACAAGGTATGTATTGACAGAAAATCACAAATACTTCAATTTGCTGATGAGTATAATAATCAAACAGGAACTTGCTTTTATGAATGGGATTTGAAACATAAATTTGAAAAAAAGGATAATTTTATTTTTATCAAGAGTAAGTTTAGTACTAAATTTACAAAAGATCCTATAGCTGAACCTTTTGGAAGCGGTCAATCAGTAGCATATACATGTATGCAACTTGCATTTTATATGGGATTTACTGAAGTTTATCTGATAGGGAAAGATCACAGTTACAATACTTCGCAAAAGGCAGGTGTCGGAATTAAAAGTACAGGTGAAGAAGATAATCATTTTATAAAAGGGTATTATAAAAAAGGACAAAATTGGGATGTACCTGATTATAAAACAGAGGAATTTGCTTATTCTTTATGTCGCAATGCTTTTGAAGAAAGCGGAAGAATTTTTAGAGATGCAACAGAAGGTGGTAAACTTGAAGTTTTTGACAAAATAAGTTTTAACTCATTATTTAAAAAGTCACAATAAGATGATTTCTGATATTAAATATATAGATACTTTTGGATTTAAAGTTTTTTCTGATAACTTAAATAAAATAAAACTTGAAAGTAGAATAAAATTACTTAATACTATAAGCCCAAATTCCTATGGTATTAGTACAAAAGATGCTTCTTTTGCAGAATCACTAAAAAAAAGTGATTATCTAGTTTTAGATGGGGTTTATTTTGCTTTAGCTTCTATTTTTTTGCAAAGGAGAAATATTCAAAAAAATCAAGGTCCTGATGTATTTTATCATTTTATGGATAGAATTAATACATCAAAAGGAAAAGTGTTTTTTTTAGGGTCAAAAGAAAGTACCTTAGTTAAAATTAAGGAAAGAGTTAAAAAAGATTATCCAAATATTGAAATAGATTATTATTCACCACCCTTTAAAGAGGAATTTTCGGATGAAGATAATAGGAAAATGATTGAAGTAATCAATAATTTTAATCCTGACATTTTATTTGTTGGTATGACATGCCCTAAACAAGAAAAGTGGTCTTTTCAACATAAAGAGAATTTAGATACAAAATTAATATGCTGTATTGGAGCAGTTTTTGACTGGTATGCAGGAAATCAAAAAGAAATAAGTCCAATTTGGTGGAAGTTAAGATTAGCTTGGGTTATTAGAATAATTCATCGCCCGGAAATTTTAGGTCGTTTATCAAATGTAATGATTTTTTTCAAAGATCTTTTACTTGTTTTCTTACGAATAAAAAAAATAACAAATAATTTAAATGTGATTTAATATGGACAAAAACAAAATTAAAATTGGTATTATTGGCTTTGGAAGAATGGGGATAACTCATTATTCAATAATTAATAGTCATCCAAACGTTGAAATTGTATCAGTGGCTGATACTTCAAAAACAATTTTAAGTATTTTAAAGAAATTTAACAAAGAACTTAACGTTTATACAGATTATAAAGAACTAATCGATGAATCTAAACCAGATGCTATTATTATTTCTACGCCACCAAATTTACATTATCCAATAATAAAATATGCATATGAGAGAGGAGTGCATGTCTTTTGTGAAAAGCCTTTTACAGCAAATAAACAACAAGCTGAAGAACTAACAAACCTTTTTGCTAATAGCAATCTTGTAAATCAAATAGGATTTGCAGCAAGATATGGGGATGTCCTAAATAAAGCTAAAGAATTAATTGATCAAAAAGTAATTGGAGATGCAATTAGATTTAAAGGAGAAATGTTTAGTTGTGCTATCATAAAAAAAACAAGTGGTACAAACTGGAGAGATAATGAAGAAAATGGGGGTGGCGTTGTTTATGAAATGTCTTCACACATGATTGACTTAATAAATTACTTTTTTGGAGAACCAGATAATGTTGCAGGAACTGTGAGAAACAAAGTTTTTTCAAAAAATGTAGATGATTTGGTTTCTACTACATTGATATACAATAATGGTTTAGTTGGAACCCTTTATATTAATTGGAGTGATGAAAGTTATAGAAAACCTATGATTTCTCTTGAAGTTTTTGGCTCAAAAGGTAAAATTATAGCTGATTTTTATGGTTATAAAATATTTCTTTCCAAAGAAAATAAAGAATTAAACTTAAGGAAGGGTTGGAATACTTTTTATTTAACGGATGTATATAAACCAACTCCCTTTTATGTTAGAGGGGGTGAATTCACAAATCAATTATATAACTTTGTTGAATTAATTTTAGGTAATCAAAAAACTAATTTATGTGATTTTGCCGAAGCACTTAAAACAGAGAGAATAATAGATTTAATGTTTAAAAATTCAATAACAATTAATAATTAATAATATGAATCAAATTGATAAAATAGTATTTGGTGACAATCAGTTTTTTGGTATAAATCACATGTCACAAGAAAAAGCTCAACAATTATCAGAGCAGTTTTATAAAATTCAGAATATTTTTAATGTATATGATATAGCTATTGATTGCGGTATAAAAGCAATAATGTTAAATAGCAATCAAAGAGCAATAGATATTTGTGATTATTTTAGGAAAAACGAATCAAAATATAGTGATTTGAATTGGTATCCTTCAATACCTTATCCTCATAAATATGCAAATATTATTTCAGAGAAAGGAATTTTTCCTGCAATTAATGAGTTATTATTCTCCAACAATACTGCATCAGGTGTTTTAGGTATGATTGCTAAGGGTAGTAGTGCTATTTTTACAAAAGATGTAATTAAACTTATGCAAATGCTTATAGATGCAGAAGTTAAAATGTTTAAAGGATTAAATATCAAAGTGATTTTTCTTCAGAATGTGGTTACAGATTTATTACTTGGTTTTGGAATAAAAGAGGTTTTTGAAGAATATTGTTCATATATTGAAAATAAGTATAAAGTAATTCCTGGCTTAATTACTCTCAATTTACCATATTGTATAACCAAACTTAAGGAATGGAATATTAAAAATGTAGTAATTTGTAGTTCTATTAATAAGATTGGTTTTACAATGTCTCCTAATATAGCTAGTTATGAAGAAATAATTTTGAATAATAATCCTAATGAATATCAAATTATGGCAATGTCAACATTAGCTTCTGGGGCAATTCCCCCAATTGAAGCGTATGAATATATTAATAATCAAAATATTCAATCTGTTGTATTTGGTGCTTCTTCAAAAAAACATATTGAAGAAACTGTACGGTTATTAAAAGGTTAATCTTATTTTTATTGAATAAATTGTATTTATAACTATTATTCAAATTTAAAGTATTTTGAAATTGTTGTTAATAATGTTGTGATTAATAATGCAAATTATATAATTATTGTATGAATAAAATTCCTCAATTTACCATTGAAAGAAATGATTGCTCAAATATAAATGAGTTAATTGAACTTTCAAAAACATATTATAAGGAGCGGGATGTAAGTGACTATAATTATTTGACATGGCAATACTTAAATAATCCTGCAGGAAATGCTTTTTTATATACAGCAAGGGAAGATTTTTTGGGTGAATTAGCGGGTCAGTATATTGTGATACCTATAACCTTTAATAAGAATGGAGAAACAATTGCAGGTTCAATCGCATTAAATTTACTCACAAATCCAAAGTATCAGCGAAATGGACTTTTTCTAAGAATGGTTACAGCAACACATCAGGAATGTAAAGAAAAAAATGTTCTTTTTACTATAGGAATGCCTAACCACCAATCGTATTCAGGTTTAGTAAACAAATTAGGTTTCAACCATATTGGTCAAATCCCATTACTTATAAAACCTCTAAATTTGTTCGGAATGATATCTTCTGTTATTAATAGAAATAATAAAGATAAGCATGGTGGAGAAATTAATATGAATATTGTCAATTCAGGGAATATTAAAGTTCTTGATTTTAACAATATTTCCGAAGTTGAGAAAATAAACAGGTTTTGGGAGAAAATAAAAACACAATATTCAATTTCAACACATAAGAATTTTAATTATTTAAAATGGAGATATCAAGATTTACCAACTCGATTTTATCAAATTTTTTATTACGAAAAAAATGATATTGTAAAAGGAATTCTAGTATTAAAAGCAGAAAAAATTTGGGGTTTTAATGTTGGATTAATAATGGATTATATGGTTTTAAATTATGATAGAGCAATTGGAAAGGAATTGTTAAAATTTACAAAAAAAGTTTGTAAAAACCATAGTCTTCATTTTATTATGATTCTTCATAATAATAATAATGAGTATAATTTGCTTAAATTAAATGGATTTATTAAAATCCCATTTAAATTACTCCCCCAAAAAACACATTTTATTGTTAGAATAAATAAGGATTATCAGGGATCTGAAGCATTATTATCTTTAAACAACTGGAAACTTAGTTTTGGCGATTATGATATTTTTTAAACTATGAACATATTAACTTTTGATATAGAGGAGTGGTTTCATTGTGATTTTATTTCTGATTCTTCCACATGGCAGAATTATGAGGTAAGGATACATAATGCAACAGATAAAATATTACAGGCTCTTGATAATCGTAATCTGAAATCAACGTTCTTTGTTTTGGGATGGATTACAGAAAAATATCCGGAAGTTGTAAAAAAAATTCATGCTGAAGGTCATGAGATTGCATGTCATTCCTATATACACGAACTGGTACACCGGATGAATCCGGATTCTTTCAGAAAAGATACAGAACATGCACTTAAAATAACAGAAGATATTATTGGTGAGAAAATCAAAATTTATAGAGCTCCTGCTTTTTCAATTACAGAACAAACACCCTGGGCATTTGAAATTTTGGCAGAACTTGGCATAGAGTATGATTGTTCCGTTCTTCCATCGAGCAGTCATGACTATGGTGGTTTTCCTTCTTTTGGCGAATGTCTTCCTTCAATTATTGAAGTAAACGGATATAGAATAAAGGAATTTCCAATAAATACGGTTTCCCTTATGGGAAAACAAATGATTTTCTCAGGGGGAGGCTTTTTCAGATTGTTTCCATATTTTCTAATTCATAAGTGGGCAAAAGAATCGAATTATGTGATGAGTTATTTTCATCCACGAGATTTTGATTATGAACAACCTATGCTTCCTCAATTGCCATTGATGCGAAAATTCAAATCTTATGTTGGATTAAAAAATTCATATCCCAAATTAATCAAATGGGTAACTGATTTTGAATTAATGAGTGTAGGTGAAGCAGCAAAAAAAACAGATTGGAGTAAAGCAAAAATTATTTCGTTATAATGGGTAAAGCAATATTGATAACAGGCGCTTTTGGATTTATTGGAAGCAATTTATCCAAATATCTTAATAAAAATGGTGATTATCAACTAATCGCACTTGACATTGTTAAGCCAGAGAATCACCATTATGACTATTACTACAACTGGAATCAATTAGATGAAATTGAATGGGATAATATTTATACTATAATACATTTAGCAGGCAAGGCTCACGATACAAAAAATACAGCTGAAGATGAAATTTATACACGGATTAATGTTGGATTAACACAAAAACTTTTTTCTTATTTTAGTCAAAGCAAATCACAAAAATTTATTTTTTTCAGTTCTATAAAAGCTGTAGCCGATTCAGTTGAAGATGATTATCTTTCAGAAGATGCAATTCCTAATCCTCAAACGCCTTATGGAAAGTCAAAATTAGAAGCTGAAAAATTGCTTCAGAACGAAATAGAAATACCAGAAAAAAAAATTTATATAATACGGCCATGCATGATTCATGGTCCCGGTAATAAAGGAAACCTGAATTTATTATATAAAACAGTTGAAAAAGGAATTCCTTATCCTTTAGGTTCTTTTGAAAACAAAAGGTCTTTTACTTCCATTGGAAATTTAAACTTTGTAATTGAACAACTGTTGCTTAAAGATATAAAATCAGGTATATATCAATTAGCTGATGATGAATCTTTATCTACAAATCAACTTATTCATGAAATTGCAATCTCTTTAAATAGAAATGAAAGAGTCTGGTACATAAATAAAAGCTTAATCAAATTAATTGCTAAACTTGGTGATTTTCTCCATTTGCCAATAAACAGCGAAAGATTAAAAAAATTAACAGAGTCTTACGTTGTTTCAAATTTAAAAATTAAAAAGGCGTTAGAAATTGAGAAAATGCCTTTAAAAGCAGAAGATGGCTTAGCCATCACATTGGAATCGTTTAAAAATTAAATAAATTTTCATTATGCAAACAAATTTTAACTTAGATTCATTTATAAAAGAATATGTAATAAAAAGAGAAAATAGCTTATTGGAGCCTGATTTCTTAAAATATGATAGTGAATTAAAACAAAGAATTAACGGGAAAAAGGTACTGGTTATCGGCGGAGCAGGAACTATCGGATCTTCTTATATAAAAGCAATACTTAGATTTCAAATTGCAAAACTTGTAGTTGTTGATATTAATGAAAACGGGCTTACTGAATTGGTAAGAGATATACGTAGTTCTGTAGGATATAATATTCCTGAAGATTTTATAACATATCCGATAAATTTTGGAGATCGGGTCTTTGAAAAGCTTTTCCGTCAGATAGGACCATTTGATATTGTTGCCAATTTTGCTGCACATAAACATGTTCGTAGCGAAAAAGATATTTATTCAATTGAGGCAATGATTGAAAATAATGTACTTCGAGCACGCAAATTATTAGATCTTTTGCTTGAATTTCCACCTGAACATTTTTTCTGTGTATCAACTGATAAAGCTGCCAATCCGGTTAATATTATGGGTGCAAGTAAAAAATTAATGGAAGAATTAATAATGGCTTATTCAACAAAATTACCTATAAAAACTGCACGTTTCGCAAATGTTGCATTTTCAAACGGGAGTTTACCTTTGGGTTTTATAGAAAGACTTAACAAAACACAGCCATGGTCGTGTCCTCTTGGAATTAGAAGGTTTTTTGTTTCTCCGCAAGAATCAGGTGAGCTTTGTTTAATAGCATCAATTATGGGAGAATCCGGTGATATTTTTTATCCAAAATTAGATGAGGATAAAGACATGATTCCTTTTGATCAGATTGCTTATGATTTGCTTACTGTTTTGGGATTAAAACCTGACATATGTAATACAGAAGATGAAGCTTGCAAAAAAGCTATGTTATTAAATGCTGAATCAACATCTTATCCTGTTTACTTTTTTGGATCTGATACTTCAGGTGAAAAATCATTTGAAGAGTTCTTCACAGAAAATGAATTATTAGATACTGATAAATTTATTAATTTAGGAGTTATTAAAAATTCAACCAAACGTAATATTAAAGAAATTGATGAGATATTCTATAGAATTCATCAACTTTTCGAATCTCAGGAAATTACTAAGGCAGTAGTTGTTGAAATACTTAATGAATATCTTCCTAATTTTCAGCACATTGAAAAAGGAAAAGGTTTAGATCAAAAAATGTAATTAATTAAATAATAGAAGTATATGACACGAATTTTAGATATAATTTTTAGTTTAATATTAATTATTTTAATATTTCCATTTATGTTGCCCATTGTAATAATATTATTACTAACAGGAGAACATTTTGTATTTTACCGTCAAATCAGAATAGGGAAAAATGCCAAGGAATTTGGTTTATATAAATTTGCTACCATGTTAAAGAATAGTCCTAATATGGGTACTGGTGATATAACTATGAAAAATGATCCTCGGGTTTTACCAATTGGTGGCTTTTTAAGAAAGACAAAAATAAATGAAATTCCTCAATTGTTAAATATATTATTTGGTCAAATGTCTTTTGTAGGCCCTCGTCCAATGACTCCCAGAAATTTTAATATTTATACCTTGGAAGAGCAAAATATTATAAAAAAGATGAGACCAGGATTAACTGGAATCGGATCAATAATATTCAGAGATGAAGAAACTATTTTGGAAAAATTAAATATGCCACTGGAAGAATGTTTAAAAAATGTTATAATGCCTTATAAAGCTGAACTAGAGAAATGGTATTATAATAATATGAATACATACTTATATTTCAAAATAATAATCGCAACAGCTTGGGTTGTTATCTTTCCTACAAGTTCAATATATAATAAGTGGTTTAAAAATTTACCACAAAATGAACTAATTGAGAAAATATAAAACTATAATTTAATTACACAAATATAATTCATTATCAAATTATAAATCATGATAAAAAAAGCATTAATTACTGGTATCACTGGTCAGGATGGTTCATACCTTGCTGAATTTTTATTAAAAAAAGGATATGAAGTACATGGTATTAAACGCCGTTCTTCATTAATAAATACAGAGCGTATAGATCATTTGTTTCAGGATCCACATGTTCATAATAAGAATTTTGTATTGCATTATGGAGATATGACAGATAGTCTTAATCTTACAAGAATAATACAAACAGTTCAACCAGATGAAATTTATAACTTAGCTGCTCAAAGTCATGTGAAGGTGAGTTTTGATTTACCTGAATATACTGCAAATACTGATGCAATTGGAACTTTAAGGATTTTGGAAGCTGTAAGATTGCTGGGCTTGGAAAAGAAAACCAAAATTTATCAAGCATCAACATCTGAACTATATGGCTTGGTTCAAGAAATTCCACAATCAGAAAAAACCCCATTTTATCCCCGATCTCCTTACGCAGTTGCAAAACTATACGGATACTGGATTACAGTTAATTACAGAGAGGCATACAATATTTATGCTTGCAATGGGATACTATTTAATCACGAATCACCTGTAAGAGGAGAAACCTTTGTAACAAGAAAAATAACAAGAGCAATTGCAGCAATTGTTTGCGGAAAGCAAAAAGAATTGTATTTGGGTAATCTCGATGCCAAACGTGATTGGGGTCATGCAAAAGATTATGTTGAAATGATGTGGTTGATGTTACAACAAGAGAAACCTGAGGATTTTGTTATCGCAACAGGTATTACCACAACTATCAGAGATTTTGTAAAATTGGCTTGTAAAGTTGTTGGTATAGATATTGAATTTCAAGGAGAAGGAGTTAACGAAACAGGTATTATTAAAAGTATTGATAGAAATAAATTCAATGCAACTGTTGGTTCTGAATTCGAAAGTAATGTAGATACTTTAATGAAAAATACTATTGTTAAAGTTGACCCTGAATATTTTCGTCCAACCGAAGTCGATTTATTAATTGGCGATGCTTCTAAAGCATATAACAAATTAGGATGGAAACCCAAATTTACATTAAATCAAATGATTGACGAAATGATGGTTTCGGATATTCAAAGGACAAAAAGAAAATAAATATGAGGAAAGTTAAGATTTTTTTGACAGGTGGACAAGGAATGGTGGGGTCAAATATAAGGGAAGTTTTACCAAATTCTGATTATGAATTTTTTTTTCCAGATATTGATGAACTAAATTTATTAGATTTTAATGCCATTGATAGTTATTTCAAGACAAATTCATTTGACTTTGTAATTCATGCTGCAGGTATTGTTGGTGGCATACATGCAAATATTAACAATCCTGTAAAATTTCTTGTAGAAAACACAGATATGGCACGAAATATCATCCTTGCTGCAAAGAATAATAACGTTAAAAGAATGATTAATTTAGGTAGCTCATGTATGTATCCTCGGGAAGCAATTAACCCACTTAAAGAAAATCTTATATTAAAGGGTGAATTGGAACCTACCAATGAAGGATATGCATTAGCTAAAATATATGCAATGCGCTTATGCGAATACATAAATAGGGAAAGTGAAGAATTTGAATATAAAACACTTATCCCATGTAACTTATTTGGGCGATATGATAAATTTGATCCTAAACATTCACATCTATTACCATCAATAATTTACAAATTAATAACGGCTAGAGAATCTCAAAGTAAAGAAGTGGAAATTTGGGGTGATGGTGAAGCAAGAAGAGAATTTATGTATGCTGGTGATTTGGCAAATTTTATTTGGTTTGCAATAGAAAATTTTTCCAAACTTCCTATGGTTATGAATGTTGGACTTGGGTATGATTATTCAATTAATCAGTATTATGAAAGTGCTGCAAAAGTAATTGGATATAATGGAATATTTACTCATGACCTATCAAAACCTGTAGGAATGAAACAGAAGCTTGTAGATATTTCTTTTCAGGAAGCCTTGGGCTGGCAACCTAAATATTCTTTGGAAGATGGGATTAGAGAAACATTTAAGTTTTATACAAATAATTAGTTAAATATAAAACGAGCATGATTCGTTAATATTTATAAACACGGATGAAAATTCATCATGCGAGTTCCATCCGACCTATTAATAATACATTATTTACGGATGAAAATAAATTATTCATTAGCTTCTCCTACATGGGGAGAAGAAGAATATAATGCAATGCAAAATGTAATTGCATCAGGCAATTTTACAATGGGAAAAAATGTTTTAGTATATGAAGAATCATTTGCAAAAAAATTTGGTTCAAAATATTCTATAATGGTTAATTCAGGCTCTTCAGCCAATTTGCTTGCAGTTGCTGCACTTTTTTACAAAAATGAAAATGCCTTAAAAAAGGGGGATGAAGTAATCGTTCCTGCTGTATCCTGGGCTACTACTTACTATCCTTTATATCAATATGGATTAAAAATAAAATTTGTTGATATTAATTTACTTACTTTAAATTTGGATTTAGATTGTTTGAAAGATGCAATTTCAGACAAAACACGTTTAATTTTTGCTGTTAATCTTTTGGGTAATCCTAATGATTATAATGCAATAAATGAAATCATTAAAGACAAGAACATAATCTTACTTGAAGATAATTGTGAGTCGATGGGTGCTGATTATGAAGGTAAAAAAACAGGTTCTTTTGGATTAATGGGTACTTATTCTTCTTTTTTTAGTCATCATATATCTACTATGGAAGGCGGTATGATTAATACTAATGATGAAGAAATATATCATATTTTATTAAGTCTTCGTGCACATGGTTGGACACGTCAATTACCAGATGTTAATAAAGTAAGTGGCAAAAAGAGTAATAATTGGTTTGAAGAATCGTGGAATTTTGTTTTGCCCGGTTACAATGTTCGCCCTTTAGAATTAAGTGGTGCAATAGGTATTGAACAATTAAAAAAATTAGACAGTTTTGTTGAAATCAGAAGAAGAAATGCTGAATACTTTAAGAAACAATTTGAAAGTATTTCTGGAATAACAACTCAAAAAGAAATAGGTAAAAGTTCATGGTTTGGTTTTTCAATAATTCTTTTACCGGAAACGGGTAAAAAGCGGGATGACTTAGTTGAATTACTAATGAAAAATGGCGTTGAATGCCGTCCAATTGTTTCAGGTAATTTTACAAAAAATAAAGTAATATCTTATTTCGATTATGAAATATCAGGTGAATTAAGTAATTCAGATTTAATTGACAAACATGGACTTTTTATTGGAAATCATCACTATGATTTAACAGGACAAATAGCTTCTGTTGCGGAATTGGTAAAAAAATTCCTATATAATTAATGTATTTTTGTTTTATTCAGAATATTCTTTTCTTGTTTAAATATAAATTTCAAATCTTTCTTCTCTGAAAATTAATAATGAAGGAATAAAATAGATTGAATCTCTAATAAACGTGTGACTAAAAACAACTCAAATTGCTCTCTGATATTTGAAATAAGAAGTAACAAAGAACACATAATCATCTATCCTATGTTGGAATATATTAATATTATTATTTAAGGAAGACAATAACAATAAATGACCAGCACATAATAAAAATGTCTGGTCATTTTTTTAAAATAGAACATGGTATTTTGCAAGCTATAATTGCTTCAGATTATGAAGGCCTGAATTTTATTTAGAGTATTATAGAAAAAGAAAGTGCATCACAATAAAGCAAGGCACTTTCTATAAGCCTCATCTTTAGCTGAATTCAGGATAATGCATGATTTTTTAGTACTAAGCACTTGCTTCATTATTAGCCTGTCCATCAGAAATCTGGTCTTTTTTCTTTTTACTTTTGTTTTTGGCTAAAGGACGCATCGCAAAATATTTGTCGCCAAACTCTGGGAATTCAACTGCAAGAATTTTAACCAACTTATCTATTCTGTTTTTCAATAAGACTGAAATTTGTTTATTGTAGTTTTTTAGATACTCAGCAGTTTGCTTCTTGCTTTTGATTACGGTTTTTGGTAGATTAATCAAAGCATAAAACTGATTAATCGCTTTCAGAACATCATCAAAAACTCCCTGATTTACTTTATAATCAACCAGATCGGTTTTTCTGCCTTCAGCCAGCGAATAAAGATACAAACCGGTATTGTAAAGTTCAATATCTGTAGCAGCACCATAAAACTTAGTCCATTGAACCTTCAGCTGGTTCATAAAAGCTTCGTCTTTTTTGGCATCTGCCAATGCCATTATTGCATTATACAAAAATTCAACTCCGGTCTTCATCTTTACTTTGCTAAGCTTTTTGCTCAAACTTGCCGTTCCGGATTCTTCTTGCAAAACCTGAGTAAGTTGACTTGATTTGTTCATCAGTAAATCAAATTCAGCTTTTGCTTCAACCATTGGGCTAAAACTAGCCCAGTCTGTCTGGTGCTCTTCCAGCACCTGCGAAATACCTGCATGGGTTTTCGCTTTCTTTTTAATAACTTTTTCCAAATGTTTTATTTTTAAGGTAAGACTTCATTGTCTTACCGCAGGCAAAATTAATACAGGCTGATGAAAAACGAATGAATATAATTCGTGAAAATGCTTAATATATTTGTAAATAAACGATATTAAATTCGATATATCAATTAAAGCATATGTATAATGTTTATTTGGAAGACTACCATTTAAAAAAGCAAAATATCAGATACAAAAACCAAACTCTAGTAACCAAAAACAAGAAATCTGAATCAGAAAACCAAAGTTTCAAAACAGAAATGGACGGTTTCAGATAAAAAACAGACTTACACAATTCAAAAACCAAATTGCAGAACTCAAAAAGCTAAGCATCGCATCCGAAAATCTAAATGTCAACTTAAAAACCAACAGATTGGGGTTAAAATCAGAAATTTTATATACGGAAACAAATATAATTCTATCAAATTAAAAAATCATTAAAAGATCTAAACCATCTATTTTCTTAGGTTAGAATAACTATAAAATCATTAAAAAAGCTATACAATTCTTTAATGTTCTTGAAATAACAACTTTTTATAAAAATTTCATTAAACCATTTAAATACAGAATCAAATAATATAAATTCTTATAATGTAAGTTCTTATGAAAGTATTGGGTTTTAAAGTTTTTGAACAAGAATTAAACACCATAGATTTAAACAATAAGATCATTATTAATACACTTAATGCATCTGCCTTTGTTTGGTCAAAAAAAGATGATGATTATAAAAATGCATTGCTAAAATCAGATATTTTACTACCTGATGGTATTGCTGTTACAATAGCTGCCAGATTGCTGCTAAATAAAAAAATCAGAAAGCAAAGCGGGGAAGATATTTTTTATTATCTACTAAATGAAGTAAATAATAAAAAAGAAACTTGTTTTTTTCTGGGATCCTCCCAACTTGTTTTAGATAGAATCAATAAAAGAATAAACAATGAATTTCCTGATATAAAAATTGAACGTTATTCTCCTCCATTTAGAAATACTTTTTCTGAAGAAGATATGAATGAAATGATAAGGAGAATTAATTCTATTTCTCCTTTTGTTTTGTTTGTAGGAATTTCTGCACCAAAACAAGAAAAATTAATTTTTAAAATGGGAGAACAATTAAATGTAAATATAATTTGTAACATTGGAGCTGTATTTGAATTTTATGCAGAAACTCTGAAAAGACCATCAGCTTTTTGGAGACATCTAGGTTTGGAGTGGTTGATAATTTGGTTTATTGATCCCAAAAGACTGAGAAAGAAAGAATATATTAGCATTTTTTTATTTTTATTATTATTATTAAAAGAATTTTATATTCTAAAAAAGAAGAAAAAATAATTATAAACATTATCTCTTTTACTATCAAAAAAAATCTTTATACCTTTGATTATAAAAATATATTATCATTTATCATAAAGTTTAAAACATTAAAAATTTTTTTATAAGTTTGCATAACAATTAATCAATTAAATAAATCACTATTAATATATGTCGTACTATTTGTTTTTTTCAGGAGAAATATTTATTATTTCAACACTACTTGCATATTTTACAGCTCCTTATGTGATAAAATTTGCACACAAAAAGGGATATATCTGCACTCCGCGCGATAGAGAAATTGATATCCCCAGAAAAATCAGAAAACGCTCTCACGATTATCAGATTCCGGTTATTGGGGGTTGGGTTATTTTTATTCCTTTTCTGATTACCATGTTAAGCAGTATTTTTTTTCTCGATAAACTTTTTCCTGATGACCATTATAAACTAAGATATTTTTTATTATTTATCAGCAGTGTATTTATATTTATCATTGGTTATTTTGATGACATTAAAAGATTAAGTTATATAACCCGTTTTCTTATTGAAATTATTATTATCCTTAGCATTTTAATATTAACACTCAAAGATAATTATATGATTTTGCCGGGTCTTCCACCATGGAAAATTGGCTGGATTGAAATATTTATTCTTTTAATATGGTCATTAGGTTTATGTAATTCCATTAACTTAATTGATGGTTTAGATGGTTCAGCATCGGGTTTAATAGTAATTGCAACTGTCTTTTTATCTTTAATTACTGCAGTGGAAGCATTCTTGGTTACTATGGTTTTAATGTCGGTTATGGCAGCCTGTATCGCTTTTTTATCATACAATTTTCATCCGGCCAAACTATTCTTAGGCAGTTCAGGAACACTATTTCTGGGTTATGTTCTTTCAATCCTGACTGTTTGGCAACCGAATCATTATACTTCAAACTATTATTTACCTTATGCTGTTCTGATTTTTGCAGTTCCAATTACCGACATGGTTGTTGTATTTACAGTCAGAATTCTGAAAGGTAAAAATCCATTTATTGCTGACTCCTGGCATTTACATGATCGAGTATTATTAACAGGCTTATCACGAAAACAATCAGTATTACTAATTTGGGGTTTGTCATTATTATGTGGTTTAACAGCTTATTTATCTTACTTACAAATATTTGGATATTTTATCGCAGTAGGAATTGTTGCAGTATTAGTTTTTAGCTTTTATATGATAATAAATAAATTTGAGAAATCCGGCAATACTCACTCTGCAGAAATCTCACCTCAATAAAAAATTGGGAAATAAATGGAAATTCAAATTGTAAATTCTGTCGATAAAAAACAATGGTCAGATTTTGTATTAAAACATCCTGATGGGAATCCCTTCCAGATGCCATGGATGTATGAGTTTTTTCAAAGTGTAAATGGTTATATTCCTTTATGCTTTTTTGCAATAAACCAAAACAAAGAAATAAAAGGATGTATGCACGCTCTTATTCAAATGGAAGGCTCTGGATTGAAAGCCAAACTTTCATCAAGAGCCATTATTTCGGGTGGTCCTTTAATTAATTTTGATGAACCTGATTCTCTTGAGATTTTTGTTTTATTGCTTAAAACTATGCTTAAAAAAGTCTCAGGACAGACCATCTACATAGAATTCAGGAATTTTTTTAATCTGGAGAAAAAATACATTGATGTTTTAAACAGTTTAAAATTCCAATTTGAAGAACATTTGAATTTTATAGTGCATTTAAATGAAACAGAAAATCCGATTTATAAATTAAATGAAAGTAAAAGACGACAGGTTCGCAAAGCAATTGATAAGGGAGCAGAAATTATAATTGCAGATAACATCACTCAAATCCGCGATTATTACGAAATACTGGTGGATTTATATAAATATCGTGCAAAAAAACCTTTGGCTGATTGGACTTTTTTTAAAAATTTCTTTGAAATCAATTGTCAGAGAAAAGAAGGTATATATTTGCTTATTAGAAAGGATAATAAGATTATTGGAGGTATCATGTGTATGATGCATTATAAAACCTTGTTCGAATGGTATGTGTGCGGTTTAGACAGGGAATATAAAGACTTATATCCGAGTGTAATGGCAACATGGGCCTCAATAAAATATGCAAAAGACAATGGTTTTGAATATTTCGACTTTTTAGGAGCTGGAAATCCGAATGAAAAATATGGTGTCAGAGATTTTAAATCAAAATTCGGAGGAATAACAACCAATTACGGTCGATATATCAGAATCAACAAACCTTTGATTTTTAATTTGGGTAAAAGCATGGTAAGCATTTACAGCCGTTTTTTTAATTAATACATTTTATCATCATCCATTTAATCAATTAAATATGAACAAATACTACAAACAATTCTTAGAGCTTATTAGAAATCCCAAATACAAATCATTATGGAATGTGTTTTTATTTATGCTGATAACATATTCTTTTCATTTGCTATGGAGAAGATTTTCAATTGAAATAAATTCTGTAAAAATAATTTCAAATGCTTCTCTTTTTCTCGCTGATCAGGTATTTGTGTGGTCAGAATGGTTTAACCGCAGAATATTAAATTTAGATTTCTACATTATTGACCCGAATACTTTTATTTTCCCTTCTGTAAACGGATATATTGCAATAGTTGAAAGTTGCGGCGGAATGAAACAAATGTATCAGGTTTTTTTCTTATTTATGTTATTTCCCGGTCCATGGAAGCATAAATTATGGTATATTCCCCTATCTTTTTTCATTATGTATTTAACCAACGTACTCAGAATCATTGCATTAAGTATCATTATATTAATAATACCTGATTATTGGGATTTTAGCCATGACTGGATTTTGAGACCATTCTTTTATGTGGTATTATTTGGATTATGGGTTTTCTGGGTAGAATTTATTGTTAACCCAAACAATAGTAAGTTTTATTATAAATTTTTCAAAAGGAAAGTTTCAGAAGAATAATGAAGTATTTACGTTTAAATAATTTTTTTTTCTTCGCATACTTACTACTAATCACAGCACTAAGTTTAATGCCATCGAATAATTTACCCAAAATAAATTTATTTCCACATGCTGATAAACTGATACATATGGGAATGTATGCGGGATTTACTTTTATGCTGCTCAATGCATGGAAAGGATATTTTATTGACCGCAACAAATGGCTGATACCAATATGCATAGCAGCCTGGGGCATAAGTATGGAGTTATTGCAGTCAACCAAAAGCATAGGTAGAACATTTGACCTGTGGGATGAAGTAGCAAATATCGCCGGATTTTTCCCGGGTTGGCTGGTTGTTGTATTGTTTCAGAAATACAAAAATTTTCGACAAGCTCAGTTACCGGTTTCGAAATAAACATAAGGGTTCGAAAGAATAGTAATTATGTGAAATAACTTAGCAAAAATCTGTTTTTTGCACCTTAATTTTGTATGTATATAGTTAAAAATGTGAATTTTTGTCCTTTACATATTAAAATAGAAAATCAAAACTTAAAACTCTTTTAGTGGTTAAATAATTATCACAAAATTTTCAATATTTAATTAGCATTATAATTATGAATATACTGACATTTCATTTGGAAGATTGGTTTCACCGTGTTGGCATTGCTGAAGCGGATGAAATTGACAAATGGGATAGCTATCCTTCAAAAGTAGAAAATTATGTTTACTTTTTACTAGATTATCTGGAGAAACGAAATCAAAAGGCAACATTTTTTGTATTGGGCTGGACAGCAAACAAATATCCTCATCTGGTAAAATTATTGATTGAGAAAGGTCACGAAATAGGCGTACATTCTTATGAGCATCGCTTAATTTATAAAATGAATCCTCAATCATTCAGGGCAGATACCAAAAGAGCTGTTTCTTCATTAGAAGACATCAGCGGACAGAAAATGAGATATTACAGAGCTCCCGGTTATTCTGCTATGGGTGGCTATAACTGGATGTTTGAAGAACTGATAGAATGTGGTTTAGAGCTTGATAGTTCGATATTTACGGCAGCCCGTTCGCATGGCGGTTCCAGAATTTTTCCATCAAACAAACCTTGTATTGTAGAGTATAAAGGTAACCGAATTAAAGAATTACCCATAAGTTCTTTAAATATTGCAGGTATTAGAATGGTATATAGCGGAGGTGAATATTTTCGTAGTTTACCCTATTTTTTTACAAAATGGGCAACATCTTATAATAATTATACCATGGCTTATTTCAGATTAAGAGAATTTGACAAAAGCCAGCCACATTTTAAAGGTATGGGATATTTCAGATTATTAACAACTTATCTGGGATTAGGTAACAACAGCCAGAAACTGGATAATTGGCTGAAAGATTTTACATTTATTACCATAAGTGAAGCCAATAAGCAAATTGATTGGGAAGATGTTCCGGTTGTTGACCTCACTCCATA
Source organism: Bacteroidales bacterium (assembly GCA_023251515.1). Classification (GTDB taxonomy): domain Bacteria; phylum Bacteroidota; class Bacteroidia; order Bacteroidales; family JACABE01; genus JACABE01. Next base: position 24,411 of record JAHEYQ010000034.1, on the reverse strand, counting down.
CAAAAACTATTAAACCAAAATAAAACGTAAACATATGAGTATTTTTTTTACAAATCCATGGATAACCATATTGTCTGCAACAATATTATCCTTTATAATTGCGTATGCTTCCATTCCTACTATTGTGAATGTAGCCCGTGAAAAAGGCTTGTATGATGTACCTAATAGCCGTACATCACACAAACACAAAACACCTACATTAGGTGGAATCGCAATTTTTTCGGGATTTATTATTGCTTCACTGGCTTTTTCAAATTCAGGCCAGATGCCTGAAGCTCAGTATTTGGTTTTGGGCATTATTATAATATTCCTTTTAGGTTTAAAGGATGACATTTTAATATTGGCAGCTTTCAAAAAGCTTTTCGGACAAATAGCCGCTGCTGTGGTAATAACTGATTTGGCAGGATTAAGAATTACCAATTTTCATGGATTTATGGGTATTACACAGATAGATTATCATTTAAGCATATATCTGAGTGTCTTTATCATTATTGTTATTACAAATGCGTTTAACCTGATTGATGGTATCGATGGTTTATCGTCTGGTTTAGGTATTGTTTCTTTAACCTCACTGGGAATTTGGTTTTATATAAATTTATACTTTTCATGGTCAGTATATTGCTTTAGCATGTCTGGTGCCTTAATGGCATTTTATCGTTTTAACGTATTTTCAATTGATAAAAAAATATTTATGGGAGATACCGGTTCAATGTTGATTGGATTTCTAACAGCAGTATGTATTATCAAATTTAATGAACTCAATCTGACTCCCGATTTGCCTTTTTATGTAGCATCATCACCGGCGGTATCCATTGCATTGCTTGTTATTCCGCTTTTTGATACACTCAGGGTGTTTACCATTAGAATAGCCAAAGGTTTATCTCCTTTTAATCCCGACAAACGTCATCTGCATCATATACTTCTCGATCTTGGGCTGAAACACCGTCATGCGAGTATTATTCTGATACACTTTAATTTCCTGATAATTTTAATCGCTTTTGCTTTATGTAATAAATTAGGTATACTTTCATTAACTTTTCTTATTTTCACCATCGCATTGATTTTTACATATATACCATGGAAATTAAGAAAGAATAAATTTGAAAAATTTTACAATCAAAATAAAAAATTTGAAGGTTAATCTAAACAAAAAATATTTAAATAAAACATAATATATCAAATTGTTAAATACAAATATGAATAATCATGAAATTTTCAATTAACAAAAAAAATGTTACACGCTTATTTATTTTTTGTAATTTTGCAAATATATTTGTTAAAACTAAGGCATGAAGATTTTTTTTATTACACCTTATATAACACTTTTTTCTAGTTTTATACTGGCATTTATCATTAGTTATTTTTCTGTAAGACCAATCGTTGATTTATCATTGGCAAAAGGTTTGGTTGACTTGCCTAATGGACGTACTTCGCATAATAAGCCTACAGCTACACTTGGTGGTATTGCAATTTTTGCTGGTTTTATGTTTGCATCCATGATATTCTCTCCCTATGGTTCTATTCTGGAACTCAGATTTATATCAGCCGGAACATTGTTAATGTTCTTTATTGGTGTTAAAGACGACATTTTTATTATTTCTCCATTAAATAAACTTGCAGCTCAAATAGTTGCAGCTGTAATACTGATTGATTTTGCAGGAATTCGGATTACATCTCTTCATGGCTTTCTGGGTTTTACTGAAATAAATTACCATTTTAGTTTGTATCTGACTATTTTCGTTGTTATTGTAATTATTAACGCATTTAATCTGATTGACGGTATTGATGGATTGGCTGCAGGAGTGGGTATTGTTGTTTGTACCGCTTTCGGTTTATGGTTTTATTTATCAGGTCAATACCCTTTTGCAAATTTGACTGCTGCTTTGGTAGGTGCTTTAATTGGTTTTCTGAGGTATAATGTATGGGGCATGCATAATAAAATTTTTATGGGTGATACAGGCTCCTTGATTTTAGGATTTTTAGTCGCTGTTTTTGTTATCCAGTTTAATCAGAGCAATCTGAAAATAGCAGGTGATTTACATATTAGATCTGCTCCTGCAGTATCATTCGCAATTTTGATAATTCCATTGTATGATACCATGAGGGTTTTTGTTGCACGAATTTGTCGCAAACAGTCACCTTTCAAGGCAGACAGAGGACATATGCACCACAAATTACTCGAATTAGGCTTTTCTCATCCCAAAGCCAGTCTTATTCTGGTTATTACCAATTTGCTTTTTATTGTTCTTGCTTATTTTATTCAAAATCTCGGAATTATTTATGTAATGATTATCATTTTAAGTCTTGCAACTCTTTTGTCATTTATTCCTATTTATATTTTAAAAAAACAAGGCAAAACCATAAACTTCTGCGGTAAGGAAAGTGAAAAAAAAGGTTTGGTTGCCTGATTTTCTTCTTATTTTTGTTTCTTTCTTAATAACTTTCCCTTTTTTTTAATGTTATTATCACTAATTTTAGTAATAATTATTTACCATTATGCGAAATCTCTACCTTCTTATTTGTATATTATTAATAAGTTTAAATTCATTTGCACAGCAATTGAACTATCCGCTTACCAATCCATATTTCAGCAATCTTGAAAAAGAATTATATTCACCTGAAAATAACTTTCATACAGCAGTAAAACCATGGTTGCTTCCCGAAATTAATAGAATTATATCAACTGACAGTCTGGAAGATTTACATAAAAAAAAATCAGCATTTTCACAAAAACTCTATAATTGGGCATGGAATAGATTATTAAACCAACACTTTGTTGATATAAAAAAAGATGGGTTTCATTTTACCGTTGATCCGGTTTTTAATTTTGAACTCGGGAAAGATATTGAGCAGAATAATGGTAGTAAATATGTAAATACCAGAGGGTTTTTAGTTGAAGGTAGGCTGGGAAAAGATTTTTCTTTTTCAACAACCTTTTACGAAAATCAGGCAACTTTTATTGATTATCTTGATAAAAGCATCAGAAAAGGCTGGGTGGTTCCCGGACAAGGTGGTGTTAAATCTTTTGGGAAAAATGGCTTTGATTATGCGTGGGCAAGCGGTTATATATCTTATACACCTTCCAAATATTTTAATATTCAATTCGGACATGGTAAAAATTTTATTGGCGATGGTTATCGTTCTTTATTATTGTCCGACAATAGTTTCAACTATCCATACCTGAAAATTACTACAAACTTATGGCATTTTAAATATGTAAATCTATATGCTGAATTTCAGGATTTAAAATCAGCCCATACCTATGAACTTGGATTCAGAAAAAAATACGGAACTTTTCATTATTTGAGCTATGCAGTAAATAAAAGACTGAATATAGGCATTTTCGAAGCAGTTATCTGGCAGGCACAGGATAGTAGCGGGTACAGAGGTTTCGATATCAATTACTTGAATCCTGTTATATTTTACAGACCTGTCGAATTTTCGCTGGGTTCACCCGATAATGCACTACTGGGCTTAAATGTCAGTTATAAACTTGCTCAAAATTACGTCCTTTATGGGCAATTGATGCTTGATGAATTTAAGATTAAAGAAATTACTTCGGGCAATGGCTGGTGGGGTAACAAACAAGCTTTTCAGTTAGGTGTAAAATCTTATGATTTTTTAAATGTTAAGAATCTATATTTGCAAACCGAATATAATTTCGTAAGGCCTTATATGTATTCTCATGGTACATCTATTCAAAATTACGGGCATTATAATCAATCTCTTGCACACCCAACTGGTGCAAATTTCAGTGAATCGGTTTCCATAATTAAATACAATTACAAACGCTTTTTTGCAGAATACAAAATCAATTACATCGTTTATGGTGCTGATTCTGCAAACATAAACTATGGCAAAGATATTTCCCGTTCATACAATGATCATCCAAATGAATATGGAAATTTTGTAGGACAGGGAATTAAAACTACATTGATTTATAACGATCTAAAATTGAGCTATTTAATTAATCCTAAAACCAATTTTAATATTACATTAGGTATAACAAATCGTTCAGAATCATCTTCTATTGCTAATAACAATTCTACCTATGTTTATTTAGGACTTCGCACAAGTTTACATAATTTCTATTACGATTTTTAAAAAAAACAATATTTATCCATTTAAAAAATCAAATTACTTTGCTGTAGTTTGATTTTTTTAATTTATTACCTTATGCACCTTTTTAATTTTCATACACATACACACTATTGCGATGGTTCTTCTGAACCGGAAGCTTATGTTGAACAAGCTTTGAAATTGGGTTTCTCTAAACTGGGATTTTCTGGTCATGCTCCGGTTCCTTTTGATAATAGCTTTGCCATTAAAGAAGATGATTTGCAAAATTATTGCAATGCCATTAATGTTCTAAAAGAGAATTATAAAAATCAGATAGCGCTTTTTCTGGCTCTTGAAATTGATTATATTCCCGGATATTCTTCAGATTTCAAATCATTTAAAGATAAATGCAAACTTGATTATACCATAGGCTCTGTTCATTTGGTCTGCAACCCAACAAACAATAAACTCTGGTTTATTGATGGCGGCAAAATAGATGAATACGATAATGGGCTAAAAACTGCCTTTGAGGGAAATATCAGAAAAGGAGTCGAAGCTTTTTATCATCAGAATATGGAAATGCTATGTAGTCAAAAGCCCGATATTATAGGACATATGGACAAAATAAAAATGAATAATCGCAACCGGTTTTTTCAACAGCATGAAAAATGGTATCAGGATTTAATTTCAGAAACCTTAACTGTGATAAAAGAGCAACAAACAATAGTTGAGATAAATACAAGAGGGATTTATAAAAAACGCTCGGATGAATTATTTCCGGGTATCGACATATTAAAACAGTTAAAAGACATGAAGATTCCTGTTATTGTAAGTTCTGATGCACACAAACCCGAAGAATTACCATTGTTACTTCATGAAACCATTGACCTGATTAAAGATATCGGATTTAATTCAATTTGTAGTTTCGATGGAAAAACCTGGCAGGAAATTGCAATTTGAGTTGTGGCTTACTAAAATATAAAACATCAGCTTTTTTAATTGATTGACATTTTTGTATTTTTTCAACTTAAAGCAAGTATTTGTATTATTTTTGTAACCTAATGTTTTGCTTCATCGTCATATAATAAAAACAGCAAAAAAATGGAACCTAAAAGACTTTTAAGAAGTAATACAAATAGAGTAATCGGAGGCGTTTGCGGTGGAATAGGTGATTATTTTACCATTGATCCGGTTTTGGCAAGAGTTATTTTTGTACTTACTGCAATTTTTGGTGCAGGATTTCTGGTTTATATAATTCTTTGGATTATGATGCCTGAAGCACCTCGTAATTTTCAATAATTAAAAAAGTAAGTGCAATGACAGAAGAAAAAAAACTTTACAGAAGTAATACAATCAGAACAATAGGAGGAGTTTGCGGTGGATTGGCCGAACATTTCAATATTGATCCGGTTGTAGTAAGAGCAGCCTTTGTGTTGGCTGCATTATTTGGTGGAGGTGGTGTATTGATTTACATTATTTTATGGATAGTAATTCCGGATAAACCAATTTTATTAAACAACACAGCAAATAATGATTCAATTAATACAGATTTTAACAAACAGTCAACTATGGAAAACGAATTTGAAACCAAACAGCAAAGAAGAGATAAAAGAAACCATCACAGCAACTTAACTGGTGGCCTGATTTTAATTACCTTAGGTATATTATTTTTAATCGATCGATTTGTACCACAAGTTAATTTTGGTGATTTATGGCCAGTTATCCTTATTGTTATTGGTATTACATTATTGATAAGAAACTTTCCAAAGAAAAACCGTGATAATCAATAAATCATTTTAAAATGAAATACAAAAATATATTTTGGGGGATAGTTTTAATAGCTATCGGGGTGATGTTCATCTTAAAGAATATGGACATTATCAATTTTAATTGGGTGATGTTGTTTCAATTATGGCCCTTGTTATTGATTTTCTGGGGAATATCTCTAATTCCAGTAAAAGATTATATCAAATTTATTTTAATGCTTGCATCACTTGTAATTGGATTATGGCTTGTAAATTATTACAAATCTGATATTTATTTCGGCTGGCATTTTAATAACGACGAAAAGAAAAACTGGACAGAACAACGAATGATAGAAACTTATGATTCTACAATTACCAACGCAACTTTACGATTAGATGCTGTTGCTGGAGATTTTAAAATTGGAGGTACAACAGATAAACTTATTGATTTTGAAAGCAAAGGCAATATTGGGGATTATAAAATGCTGGTTTCTGATGAAGACAGTAATAAAGTGGTAAAAATCGGACTTGAGAGCAATGTCGTAAAAATTAATGGTAAAGACAAAGGCAATGAAAGCAATATTTTGCTTAATCCCAATCCTATATGGAACCTAACTTTTGAAGCAGGAGCATCAGAAGTAGATTTTGATTTATCACAATTTAAAGTTGAAAAAATTAAATTTGATGGAGGTGCATCTGATATAAAAATTAAAATTGGAAATAAACTTCCTATGGTAAATTTAGATATTGATGCCGGTGCTTCTTCCATCAAAATAAAAATTCCAAAAGAATCCGGTTGCGAATTTATTGGCGATAATGTATTGTCGAGTGTGCATTTTGATGAATTTACAAAAATAAACGGCGTTTACAGAACCAAGGATTTTGATAAAGCCACCAACAAAATTTATCTAAATATAGATGCAGCAGTTTCAAAACTAAAAATAGAAAGATACTAATCTATAAGGAAATATACAATAATAAAAGCCGGTAGCTGGGGAGTTATCGGCTTTTTTGTTATAATATTGCAAATTACCTCGACCCCAACCTCCCGAAAAACGGGACAGGCTTTCTCCTAAACGGAGAAGGGAGTCTCTCCGAATATTTTATAGCTTAATACAACGCAAACATTTTATTATTAAGCTCTGCTCCGGCTCCTCTCCTTTTAGAGCCTGTCCAGATTTTTCTCGGTAAAAGGCTGGGTGAGGTCAATAAAAAGCCGGTAGTTTGAAGGTACCGGCTTATGAATTTATATATAAAAAAATTATTTCCATTTGACAATTTCGTCCTTTAGATCTTTAGCTTCAATAACTCTGTCGTTTACAAAATCGTCTTCCGACCGATTTATCATTTCATTAAATTGATCTAAAGACATTGGTTTTAGCTCCTGCTCATGAATTTTCTTTCTTTCGTCGTGCATAAACATATCGAGTTTATTAATGATTTCTTCGCTGTTAATCCGAAGAAATTCCTGTATAAACTGAAGTTTCCGTGTTTGTAAATCCATATACTTTTTTTACAAAAATACTACAAATTTTGATTTGAAGCTGTTTGAAACTGTTTTATGGATATAAAAATAACTTCTTACTGATTATATTCTTCTAAAACAATAATTTCAATTTCTTTAAAAGATTTTAATTGTTTATCGTTGGTGAGAAAATAATCGGAATTTGTTGAAATTGCTGTTGCCAATTGAATTGAATCTGGTGTTTTAAATCCATATTCTGCTCTGATTTTAGCAGCTGTTTTTGCTATTTCTATATTGAAATCGTGGATGGTAATTGATGTACTATTACAAATAATACTTTCATATTCTTCTACCAGTTTAGTTGCATTAATTCTGATGGGTTGAACAAGTATTTCCATCAAAGTAAGCACAGAAGTTGTAAATTGAAACTTATTTTGAGCATTGGCTTCAAACAACTTGCCCAAAATTTTTGCGTAAGCTTTATTTTCTTCAATATAATATATTAATGGAGCAGTATCCAGAAAAACAGTTTTGTTTCCGAACTTTTTAATTAATCCAATGCTTCTCTTTCTTTTGAAATATAGTTTTCAATATTTACATCTTTCCATATTTCTTTGCCTAAGCCTTTTAATTGAGTTATATTTGTGGATGTGGTTTTTTCCTGAGGTTGTTTAAGCATAGAAACAATTTTTGACATTAGATTTATTTTGCTAATGTAATCAAGTGATTCTATTTCGTGTATTATATTGTTAATATTTGCTGTACTACTCATATCTGCTATTACTTATTGCAAATTTACAACAAATTTTGATTTGCTGTTTTGTTTTTAAGCCATTAATTTATTGTGAGGTTAATAAAAAAAGCCGATAGCATTTTGAATAGCTATCGGCTTTTTGGTTTTATATCATTTATAAAACACATTAATCATTATCGTTATTGCTATAATCTATGTTTTTGATCAGTTCTGTTATTTCTTTTGAAGTGATATTTTCTGTTTCAGACTTGTCGTAAATAGCAATTAAATTCACTGTTGTTTCAGCGTTTGACTGACTTTCTGTTATAAAAATAACTTCAGTTTCGAGATAGGTGATGGCTCTTAATCCTCCGCTTTTGCCTTTTCCTTTGCTTTTAACTGCAATCCGAATTTTATAAATATTCTCATTTAATTTTGTTCCATGATATGGATTATTAAGCAAAATACTTTCTAACGCCATTAATTCAATGCGAAGTGAAGCATACTTTTTCAGAAGTTTTTTTGCTTGTTTTTTAAAGCTCTTTGTAACGCTGACTTTAGTCTTCATTCAAGAAATCTGATAGGGATTGTAATTCTTTTGCATTCTTTTTTGATGCTTTAATTTCAATAATGCTATCTTTAATTCCTTGCAAAACATTGAGTTTATTTAATAGCTTTTGGTATTGATTGTTTAATTTTTCCCAATCGGTAAAAGGGACTATAACAGAAACTTTATTTCCTGAATTATCAACTATATATTGCAATGTTTGTGACATATTCTTTTTTTTACAAAAATACTACAAATTTTGATTTGCTGTTTTATTTTTAAGCTATTAATTTATTTTTAAAAGTTCGCAAAAAAACTATTTGCCTGTTTCTTTCAGATAGTTTTGGGCAGTAAAGTTTACAATATCTTCAATAGGTTTAAACTCAAAACCAATGGCTTTATATAATTTTTCGGTTGAATAAAAATACTTATTCTGAGATGTATTTACGGTTTCTTTTGTTATTAAAGGTCTGCTATTAAACAAACGGCCTCTTATTTTCTCGAATCGCCATACCATTTCAAGCAAAAAACGCGGTGCTTCAATAGATGGCGCATCTTTACCATAAGCTTTTAAAATTAAAGTAAACAACTTGCGATAGCTTAAATTTTCTGATGAAACAATATATCGCTGATTGCAAATATCGCTTTCCATCAACCGAAACATCACCAAAGCAACATCTCTTACATCAACAAATCCATTAACGCCTTCGGTATAAAATTTGCTGCCTTTGCCCAATGTATCAAAAATCTTTGCACTTCCATTTTTCCAATCGCCCGGACCTAAAATAACCGATGGATTCACAATAACGGCATTAAGCCCTTCTTCTGTGCCACGCCAAACTTCTTTTTCGGCATCGTATTTACTTATTGCATAATTAGAATTTCTTTTCGACGATTTCCATTGCGTTTCTTCAGTTGTTAGCTGATTATTTTCAGATCGGCCAATTGCAGCAATTGAACTTACAAAACACAACTTTTTAATTTGCATCCTCAAAGCTGCATTTACCACATTGGCAGTACCTTTTATATTGGTCGAAAACAATCGTTCTCTATCCTTTGGGCTAAACGAAACCACAGCAGCACAATGATATACTTTATCAACACCCTGCATGGCATCTTCCAGCGAAAAAATATCCAACACATCAGCATCTACCCATTCTATTTTCGAAAATAAAGAATCAACATCCTGATGATAATATGAAATTATCTTTTTAACAAAATTCAAATCACTGCTTTCTCTTTTTATAGCTCTGACATTCTGCTTATTTCTTAATAATTCGAGCAGCAAATGTGCTCCCAGAAAACCCGTAGCTCCGGTAACCAACACCATAATATTCGTATTTTAAATAGGTCAACAAAATTAGCGTTTTTTAAATACTTATTGCAACGAAATTTTTATCCTCTGCCGATTCAAAGCCGCAAAGACATCATGAATAAGCTTAATTTTCTTATTTTTGCAAAAATATTCTATATGACAGATCCACGAAAAATAAACATTTCCGATTTCGATTATCCATTAAAAGACTCGCAAATAGCTCGTTTTCCATTGGCAAACAGAGATCAATCCAAATTATTGATTTATAAAAATCAGGAAATCATTACAGATATTTTTTCAAACCTGCCTCAGCATTTGCCATCCGACAGCCTGTTGGTTTTCAACAACACCAAAGTAATACATGCCCGCATTCTTTTTGCCAAACCTAGCGGAAGTCAGATTGAAATATTTTGTCTGGAACCTGCCGATAACAAAAAAGATATTCAATTGGTTTTTCAACAACGTGAAAAATGCGAATGGAAATGTTTTGTAGGAAATAACAAAAGATGGAAAGAACCCTTTCTGACGAAAACCTTTGAGGATAAAGAAAATACCTATCAGATAAAAGCAGAACGGAAAACAGCAGTTGAAAATGCCTGGATTATCGAATTTTCGTGGAATGCAACACATCTTAGCTTTTCGGAAGTTTTGGATAAACTGGGGGTGATACCTCTCCCACCCTACCTGAACAGAGAAGCTCAGGATACAGATAATGAGCGCTATCAAACAGTTTATGCCAAACAAAACGGCTCAGTTGCAGCACCTACTGCAGGGCTTCATTTTACCGATAATACTTTTGAAGCTTTACAACAAAAAGGAATTATTTGTGCTAATCTTACTTTGCATGTTGGTGCCGGAACTTTTAAACCCGTAAGTTCCGAAACTATCGACCAACATACCATGCACAGCGAAAAAATTTATATTGAATATGATTTCATAAAAACTTTGTTGCAAAACATCAACAAAACCATAATTACAGTTGGAACTACAAGCACCCGAAGCCTTGAATCTCTTTATTGGTTTGGTGTTAAATTACATTTGGGCGAAATTGTAAACCATGAGATTGATATTTTACAATGGGATGCATATCAGGAAAAATATCAATGCAATCTTACTGCCACAAAAGCTTTAGAATTGATTTTAAATTTTATGAACACAAATCAAATCAGTGTATTAAGCGGACAAACCCAAATGATGATATTACCCGGCTACCAATTTAAATTTGCAAAAGGAATCGTTACCAATTTTCATCAGCCCAAAAGCACATTATTGCTCTTAATTTCAGCAATGCTGGGCGAAAAGTGGAAAGAAATATATCAATATGCCCTCGAAAACGATTTCCGCTTTTTGAGTTATGGCGACAGTTGTTTGTTCTTTAACAAATAAGCTGATATTCCGTAATTACAGCACTCAAATTTCACTTTATTATTGTTGAAAATAATTTCATTTTCCCCAAAACTATAATAAAAACAAAAGTTGAATTATAGCCGGAAAATTATCCGGCTAAAAAATGTAAAACAAATCCAATTTGGTGGGTTCTGATTTCAACAAAAAAACACGTTATTAAAGCAAGCTAATTAGCTGAAAAAATAAGCAAAAACATCATCCAATTGATAAATTTTTATTAAATTTGCTCACTTAAAACAATTTAGGGAAAAATCATATTCATATCCGCGAAATTACTTTCAGACAAACTGCTGATATTTAGAATTATATGAAAAGCTTTTGTCTTAAAATATCAATTAAGTAAACTACTTAAAACCAATTGATATGAAGAAATTAAAGCGTATCTTTTCAGTAAAATTGTTTGCGGGAAAATACTTTTTAAATACTAATAAAATGAAGAAAATCACTCTTTTATTAATGATTTTGACTTTAACATTTCTAACAGTTAAAGCAGGAACAATAACTATAACCTCTCCAAACGGAGGTGAAGTATGGGCAGGATGTACACAAAAATCAATTACATGGACATCCTCAGCAACCTCCAACAATTACAACATCGATTACAGTACCGATGGTGGTGCAAGCTGGATTTCTGTTGCCAGTAGTTTGTATGTTACAAACGGGACTTATACATGGACGGTACCCAACATCAATTCAACCAGTTGCAAAATCAGAATCGTTGATTCCAATACACCTTCAACTTTCGATTTGAGTGATAATACTTTTTCGATAACTGCACCTTTGCTTTTGCTTGTTCCAAATGGTGGTGAAAGCTGGCAGGCAGGAAGTTATAAAAATATCAACTGGCTTGCAAACGGAACCAGCAATTATTACAATATTGCCTATTCAACCAATGCCGGATCCACATGGACCAATATAGTCAGTAATCAATACATTTCAAGTCAGACATATAACTGGAATGTCCCAAATATTCCATCTGTTCAGTGTTTGGTCAGAATTCAGGATTATTCAAATACTAGTTGTATGGTTGATATCAGTAATGCCTTATTTACGATTACGCCACCAACACCCAATATTACAGTAAGTTCGCCAAACGGTGGCAATACTTTGTATGCAAACAACAGCTACACCATAAGTTGGTCAAGTTCATATGTTAATTCAAACGTAGTTAAAATTGAATATACAACAGATAATGGTAGCAATTGGATACCAATTACAACATCTACATCCAATACAGGTTCTTACAGCTGGACTGTTCCGGCAACCTATTCCGGCAATTGTCTGGTAAAAGTTACCGATCTTTCCAATCCCAATACATTTGACCAAAGTAATTCCGTTTTTACGATTGCACCTCCTTTTATAAATGTTACTTCACCAAATGGTTATGAAAACTGGCAAGGATGTACTACCCAATCTGTCAGCTGGACTTCAGGTGGAACATCAGGAAGTTTTGGTTTATATTATTCTACAAACAACGGAAACACCTGGAATTACATTACCAGCTCGAGTAGTTCATCCTATTCATGGAATCCGATTCCAAACCTCACATCTTCATCATGTTTATTTAAAGTGCAGGATTACAACAATGCAAATCTGAAAGATTCGAGTGACGCTAATTTTACAATTAATCAAAATAACGATATTATTATTACATCACCCAACGGAGGTGAGAATTGGGAAGCAGGTACTTCAAAAAATATTGAATGGGTTGCAGCTCCATCTGTTTCCAATTTCTCAGTTTATTATTCATTGAATAACGGAAGCACATGGACTACAATAAATTCTAATACTTACAGCAAAATATTAAACTGGTCAGTACCCAATTCGCCTACTCCAAATGCATTGATAAAAGTTCAGGATTATTCTAATTCCTGCAAATATGACATCAGCAATTCTAATTTTACAATTGGAAATCCAACTCCGGTAATAACAGTTTCATATCCAAATTCAAATCTTACAACATATGCAAACAATTCAATAACCATTCAATGGTCATCATCATATGTTACCGATAATTATGTAAAAATTGAATTTACTTCCGACGGTGGTGCAACCTGGTCAACAGTAGTAACTCCAACCGAAAATGACGGAAGCTATAACTGGACTTTGCCAAATATCAATTCGTTAAATTGCAAATTCAGAATAAGTTCATATACAAATAATCTGATTTATGATGAAAGTGACGTAAGCTTTAAAGTTATTCCGCCATTTATTACATTAACATCACCAAATGGAGGCGAACAATGGAAAGGATGTTCTACAAAAGCAATCACATGGACATCGGGTGGAACATCAGGAAGTTTTGCTTTGTATTATTCTGTAAATAATGGTTTCACATGGAATTTCTTAGCAAACTCATCATCTTCTTCATATAGCTGGTCTCAGGTGGCTGATGTAGCAACTTCCAATAATTGCCTGATTAAAGTACAGGATTATAGCAATGCAAATGTTAAGGATTCAAGCGATTTGACTTTTACTTTGATTAAAAACAACGATATTATCATCACTTCACCTAATGGTGGCGAAAGTTGGGAAGTGGGTACTTCTAAAACCATCAGCTGGGTATCTGAACCAACTTCTACCCGTTATTATACTTATTATTCAACCAATGGCGGAAGCACGTGGAACTCTATCAATTCATACACTTATTCTACTTATGTAAACTGGTCAATTCCAAATTCGCCAAACACAAATAGTCTGGTAAGAGTGATTGATTATGACAACAGTTGTATTCAGGATGTGAGCAATGCCACTTTTACCATTGCACCTCCACAGCCTTATATTACTGTTAGTTATCCAAATTCAAATATTACGACTTATGCCAATAATTCCATCAATATTCAATGGACTAGCGGCTATTTAAGTTCCAGTTTTGTAAAAATTGAATTTACATCAGACGGTGGAGCAACGTGGTCAACAGTAGTAACTCCAACCGAAAATGACGGAAGCTATAACTGGACTTTGCCAAATATCAATTCATTAAATTGCAAATTCCGTGTCAGTGAATACAATAATCCTGCTGTTTATGACATGAGTGATGTTGCATTTAAAATTGTTCCGCCATTTATTACGGTTACATCACCAAATGGTGGGGAACAATGGAAAGGATGTTCTGCAAAAGCAATCACATGGACATCGGGAGGTACATCAGGAAGTTTTGCTTTGTATTATTCTGTAAATAATGGCAATACATGGAGTTTCATAACAAACTCATCCTCTTCTTCTTATAGTTGGTCACAAGTAGCTGATGTAACAACTTCCAATAATTGCCTGATTAAAGTACAGGATTACAGCAATTCAAATATCAAAGATTCAAGTGATTTGACTTTTACTTTGATTAAAAACAACGACATTATCATCACTTCGCCAAATGGTGGCGAAAGTTGGGAAGTGGGTACTTCAAAAACAGTTAGCTGGGTATCTGAACCTTCATCAAACCAATTCAGATTATATTATTCTGTTAACGGAGGAAATAGTTGGACAACTCTATCGAATAATATTTATACAACTTCTTATACATGGACTATTCCCAATAATCCAAATACCACTTCACTTATCAGAGTTCAGGATTACAGCAATAGTTGTATTGAAGATTTGAGCAATGCCACTTTTACTATTGCACCTCCACAGCCTTATATTACGGTTAGTTATCCAAATTCAAATTATACCACTTATGCCAATAATGCCATCAATATTCAATGGACTAGCGGCTATTTAAGTTCCAGTTTTGTAAAAATTGAATTTACATCAGACGGTGGATCAACTTGGTCAACAGTAGTAACTCCAACCGAAAATGACGGAAGCTATAACTGGACTTTACCAAATATCATTTCATTAAATTGCAAATTCCGTGTCAGTGAATACAATAATCCGGCAGTTTATGACATGAGTGATATCGCATTTAAAATTGTTCCGCCATTTATTACGGTTACATCACCAAATGGTGGCGAACAATGGAAAGGATGTTCTGCAAAAGCAATCACATGGACATCGGGAGGTACATCAGGAAGTTTTGCTTTGTATTATTCTGTAAATAATGGCAATACATGGAATTTCTTAGCAAACTCATCATCTTCTTCATATAGCTGGTCTCAGGTAGCTGATGTAACAACTTCAAACAATTGCTTGATTAAAGTACAGGATTACAGCAATTCAAATATCAAAGATTCAAGTGATTTAACTTTTACTTTGATTAAAAACAACGATATTATCATTACTTCGCCAAATGGTGGCGAAAGTTGGGAAGTAGGAACTTCAAAAACTATCAGTTGGGTAACTGAACCAACTTCTAGCAGATTTTATACTTATTATTCAACCAATGGTGGAAGCACGTGGAATTCTATCAATTCATACACTTATTCTACTTATGTAAACTGGACAATTCCAAATTCGCCAAACACAAATAGTCTGGTAAGAGTGGTTGATTATGACAACAGTTGTATTCAGGATGTGAGCAATGCCACTTTTACCATTGCACCTCCACAGCCTTATATTACGGTTAGTTATCCAAATTCAAATGTTACAACTTATGCCAATAATGCCATCAATATTCAGTGGACAAGCGGATATCTGAGTTCAAGCTTTGTAAAAATAGAATTTTCTTCCGATGGTGGAACAACCTGGTCAACAGTGGTTACACCAACCGAAAATGATGGTAGTTATAACTGGACTTTGCCAAATATCAATTCATTACAATGCAAATTCCGAATCAGTGAATACAATAATCCAACAGTTTTTGATGAAAGTGGTGTAAATTTCAAAATTTTGCCTCCATTTATTATTGTAACTTCACCAAACGGTGGCGAACTTTGGGAAGGTTGCACATCTAAATCAATTACATGGTCGTCTGGTGGAACATCCGGAAGCTTTGCTTTGTATTATTCTGTAAATAATGGCAATACATGGAATTTCATTACAAATTCATCATCATCTTCTTATAGCTGGTCTCAGGTAGCAGATGTAACAACTTCCAATAATTGCCTGATTAAAGTACAGGATTACAACAATGCAAATGTAAAGGATTCAAGCGATGTTGTATTTACATTGAAACAAAACGATGATATCATTATCAATTCTCCGAATGGCGGTGAACTCTGGCAGGCTGGTACTACACAGAATATCAACTGGGTATCTGCAAATACATCAAGCAGATTTTATGTATATTATTCATTAAACAACGGAACAAACTGGAACTCAATATCATCATACACTTATAGCCAGAATATCAACTGGAGCATCCCAAATACACCGGCAACAGCTTGTCAGATAAAAGTTGTGGATTACGATAATTCATGTATTAAAGACATCAGCAATGCAAATTTCTCAATTGTTCCCGGAATACCACAACTTACTTCACCAAATGGCGGAGAATCATTATATTATGGGTCAACATATAGCATAAACTGGACCAGTGAATATTTTTATGCCAGTTATGTAAGCCTGAGTTATTCTGTTGACAGCGGGGCTACCTGGTTGCCAATAGCTTGGGTTACTAACAATAATGGAAGTTATTCATGGAATGTACCAAATAATTTCTCAAATAAATGTCTGATAAAAGTAAATGAGTATAATAATCCGGCTAACTTCGATATCAGCAATGCGGTTTTCAGCATTAAACCAGGCTTGGTAATTACTTCACCTAATGGAGATAATGGATTAGAAGATTGGAGAGTTTGTACACAAACTACTATCAAATGGAATACAGGCGGAGGTTCGGGAAGTTACAAAATTGAATATTCTATAAATAACGGACAAAGCTGGACTACCATCATCAGCAGCCATAGTTCTTCGGGGTCAAATAATACCTACGACTGGACGATTCCAAATTTACCATCAACACAATGTTTAATCAGAATTACAGATAATTCGTATCCTTTAAAAACAGATATCAGTGATGCCACATTTACCATAACTCCTGCAATTGTAATCAATACGCCTAACGGAGGTGAAAGTTTACAACCGGGAACGAACCAAAGCATCAGTTGGACTGCCATCGGATCTTCGAGTTATTACAGCATAGATTATTCTATAAATGGCGGAAGTACCTGGACCAATATCGTTTATAATCAGAATATTCCGGCAAATGCTTACACATGGCTTGTACCTGCATCATCATCATCTAATTGTCTGGTAAGAGTTACCGATTTTATTAATAGTTGTAAACTCGATAAAAGTGACAATTCATTTGCTATTGGTTTGCCTGCACCGATTGTTAATATTTCCAGCCCGAATGGAGGTGAAATTTTAAATGGATGTTCAACACAGAACATTAACTGGACTTCAAGCGGAGCTTCAGGTAATTACATACTTGAATATACAGCCGACAGTGGTTTAACATGGAATTCTATTATAAGTAATTACAGCACTTTAAGCGGTACTTTTTCGTGGAATGTACCCAATATTTCTTCTACAAAATGCAAAATCAGAATAAAAGATGCAAACAACTGGAGTACAATTGATTTAAGTACTAATTTCTTTACAATAAATCAAAGTGTAACGGCTTCTATTTCTGCAAACGGAGCAACAACATTCTGTGCCGGAGGAAATGTAATATTAACATCTTCAAGTACTAGCGGAAATGTATGGTATCCGGGTGGTCAGACCACACAATCCATTACAGTTTCTTCAAGCGGATTTTATTACGTAACCGTAACAAATGCAGGTTGTGCAGCAGTTTCTAACAGCATTGGTGTAATCGCCAATCCGTTACCTTCAGCACCAGTTGCAAGCAGTAACTCACCTGTTTCATTAAACGGAACTTTAGAATTAACAGCAAGTACCATTCCTAATGCAACTTATGCATGGACAGGACCTAACGGATTTACTTCAGTACAACAAAATCCGGTTATACCCAATGCAACCCAGGCTTTAAACGGAGTTTATTCTGTAAAAGCTACTGTAAACAGTTGTCAAAGTCCATCAGCTATTGTAAATGTGAATGTTACATCTATTTCAAATACTGTAAATATTTCAGGCAATGTTAAAACCGAACAGAATTATTTAATGAATAATGTAAAATTAAAGATCAGCGGTTCAGGCTTAAATGATTCTTTAACAACATCTGTTAATGGAATTTACAATTTTAATGTTTTACAGGGAAATGCTTACACCATTACCCCTTCAAAAGGCAACGACATAACTGCACTCAGCGGATTATCAACACTGGATTTAATTATGATTCAACGACATATACTTAATATTCTGCCACTGAATTCTGCATATAAAGTAATTGCAGCTGATGTAAATCAATCCGGTAATGTAACCAATATGGATATATTGCTAATCAAGTCACTCATTCTGCAAATGTCAAGTAATTATCCTGCTAATGAAATCTGGAAATTTGTAAATTCTGATTATGTTTTCAGCAATCCACAACAGCCATTTCCATACGAAAATAGCCGTTCATACAGCAGTGCAGCAAATTTGACCGATCAGAATTTTGTGGCAATAAAACTGGGAGATGTAAATAATAGCTGGAATCCGAATACATCCAAATCGCAAATTGCAACAACTCTAAATTTCGATTTGGCTGACCAGAATGCAGTTGCAGGAGATATTATCAGTATTCCGGTAAAAGTAAGTAACTTCAACAATATCAGCGGCTATCAATTCACCATGAATTGGAATCCAAATGATTTTGAATTTGTCGGAATTGATAACAATGCTTTGACCGGAAATTACGGAACCAACCAGGTTTCTTCAGGAAAAATAACCGCTTTGTGGAGTACAGAAAATGCTAACGGACAAAGTCTTGCAGACGGAAGCATCGTATTTACGCTGAAATTAAAAGTAATTAATCAGGTAAATGTATATTCTCCGGTTGAAATCAATTCTGCAATTACTGCAGCTGAAGCATACAACAGCAATTTAGACCAATTGACAATTGTTACAACTTCGGCAAATATTACATTAAACAGTTCAACATCAGTTACTGATATAAATAAAGAATCTTATTATCTGTTGCAGAATTCACCAAATCCATTTTCTGAAAATACAGTTATAACATTTAATTTACTTGAAAATCAGAAAGTAAGTCTGGTGATTTACAATTTATTGGGCGAAGAAGTTTATAATTTCAGTGGTAATTACAGCAAAGGAACACACAGCTTAAATTGGAATGGTAAGAATCAGCATAACAAAGCATTAAGCAATGGAAATTATTTGTTGAAAATGCAGGCAGGAGATTTTATTGCAAACAGAAAATTGATTTTAATCAGATAGTTAACAATAGCCCTGACAGGGTTTGAAACCCTGTCAGGGTTAGATAATAACACAAAAAAATATGAAAAAGATTTACATTTTAATGATTGTGATGCTGATCGGATGTATTGCAAAGGGGCAATGGCAACAATGCAATGGACCATTTGGGGGGCAAATAAAAGAATTAAAAATTAAAGGAGATACTATTTTCGCTTTAAAAAGTAATGGACTATACTTTACAATTAATGATGGAAATAATTGGACTCAATTTGACAGCTTACCTCAGAATTATATTTTTGATAAATTTTTTATTTGTGATAATTATTACATTGTTAAATTAAGTAATAAAATATACTACACCTCAAATTTACTGATTAATTGGACTTTAATTGATATTGGCAATCCTAATATTCAGATAAATTCTGTAATTATTAAAGATAGCAATTTTTATGCAGCTACAAATAATGGATTATTCATTTCTTCAGATAACGGAAACAATTGGATACAAACAAATTATAATAGTAATGTAATGTCTTTAATTAAAACAGATAGTTGTATAATAGCAGGTTGTTATGGAGGAATAATTCACAGATCATTTAATAATGGAATAAGTTGGGATACAATTTACATTAGTTCTTCTCCAATTAGTTTTATAAACTCTTTTGAAAAAGAAGGAAATATTATATATGCTGCTACAAGTAATGGTATATTTGTTTCGCAGAATAATGGTTATAATTGGTCTGTTCTTGGATTAGCAAATATGCCTATGATTTTCTCAATTAAAATTAATGGAAATTATATTTTTGCAGAAACATTTTCGGATGTTTTTGTATCAACAGATAATGGATTGAACTGGTCTTCTATTGATTCCCTTTTTTATGGCAATGTTGATAATATAAATTCAATAGTTTCAAGTGGAAATAATTTCTTTGCAGCAATAAGTGATAAAGGTGTCTTTCAGACTATAGACCAAGGTATTAATTGGATTCCGAAAAATAATGGTCTTATAATTTCTGGTTATAATAATGATTTAATAATAAATTCTAATTATATATATTCAGCATATGATGCTGATATTTTCTTATCAAAAGACATGGGAAACAGCTGGTCATCTCAAACATCAGGATTTCATGCAGGTGACGGAATTTCTACATTAGCCAGTAAAGATAATTTTGTTTTAGTTGGTACATATCTTTCAGGATTATCTACACAAATTATTGGCGATAGTGTTTGGAATTTAATGAATTCAGGCTTGATGACTTGCTCAGGGTGTAAAGATATAAAGTCTATTTTTGTTGATAATAACAATATATTTTTAGGAACTTATGGAGGAGTGTTTTTAAGTTCAAACAATGGTTTAAACTGGACTAATGCAAATTCAGGAATTCCAGCAAACGAGCTGGTAAATTGTTTTGCTTCATCTGGTAATAATATGTATGCTGGAACGTTTTCAGGTAATTTTTACACTACTTCAGATAATGGTAACAATTGGACAATTATAAATACATCATTACCTCCTTATTCTGGTTTTAGTTCTATTATCGTAAATGGAAATGAAATAATTGCTGGTACTTTTCGAGGAGCTTATATTTCGTCAGATAGTGGAATAAGTTGGTCTGGAATTAATAATGGTTTAACTGATAGTATCATTACTGCATTATTAAAAATTGATTTGAATATATTTGCAGCTACTGAAAAAGGTATTTATTTAACCAATAATAATGGAGCAAATTGGATACCAATAGGATTAGCCAATTATTTTATAGAGTCTTTAGCTAAAGATAGTTTGTATTTATATGCAATTACAAGAAGTAAGGGAATCTGGAAACGCCCATTATCTGATTTTGTAGGAATAAATGAAACAACACAAAACACCCAATTACACCTCTACCCAAACCCTGCCAATAATACTCTAACGCTTAACCTCAGCCAACTACAAAAGCTACAAAATACTACAGTAAGCATTTATGATATACAGAGCAAACAACTACTGCATCAGAATATTAGTGAAGTAAAAACACAATTAGATATATCTGTTTTTGCCAAAGGAATTTATATAATTAAAGTACAAAGCGATAAGGAAATATTGCAAAGTAAATTTGTAAAAAATTAAAATAATTAAATATGAAATCTGCCAGATTTCAAACAGTAAGTTCCAACAATAAATCAAATTTAAACAGAACTTAAAAACACAAATCTGGCAGATTAAAAAAAAAAATACTAATAAAAACACTTATGAAAAAGACGTTATTCTTTTTTATTGCAGCGTTACTAATCAGCTTAATAGCTAATACGCAAACAATTACACTTACTTCGCCAAATGGTGGTGAGTCATGGCCAGGCTGTACACAGAAAAGCATTACATGGACAGCTTCGGGTACATCAAACTATTATTCAATAGATTATTCCACTAATGGTGGAACCAACTGGACTTCTATAGCCAGTTATTACAACACCAGCAGTGGAAGTTATTCGTGGACAGTTCCGAATGTATCTTCAACAAACTGTATTGTTAGGGTTTATGATGCTAATAACCCAAATATTTCGGATGTAAGTAATGCTGTTTTTACGGTAATCGGACCATTGATTCTTACCTCACCCAATGGTGGTGAAACCTGGCAGGGATTAACAGCAAAAAATATCAGTTGGACTGCTACAGGAACTTCCAATAATTACAATCTGGAGTATTCAATCAATGCAGGTTCTACCTGGACAACAATTGTTTCTGCATACAATACAACTTCAGGAATTTATGCTTGGACTGTTCCTAACACTCCATCTGCAATTTCTTTGGTCAGAATTACCGATTACAGCAATGCCTGTATGACCGACAAAAGTAATAATTTATTTATCATCAGTCCGGCCTTACCAACAGTTACAACTCCAAACGGGGGTGAAAGCTGGATAGCAGGTACTTCAAGAACTATTACCTGGAATAGCGCCACTTATACTTCAACAAATGTTGTAATAGAATATTCTGTTGACAGCGGAGCTACCTGGTTAAGTGTATTAACCACAACCCCAAATGATGGTTCACAAACCTGGGTTATGCCCAATAATCCTTCCACGAGAGCATTGCTAAAAATATCGGAAGTTGGCAATCCTGCTGCTTTCGACATCAGTGATGCCGTATTTACTATTGCTCCTTACATTACTTTAACCTCACCCAACGGCGGAGAAAACTACCTGGGATGCGAAGTAAAAACCATAGCGTGGACAGCTGGAAATACTTCAGGACAATATACCATACAATATTCAACCGATAACGGAACAAACTGGAACACCATTGTTCAGACTTATGCTACTTCTTCAACCAATTGCACTTATAGCTGGACGGTAAATAACGTTACTTCAGCAAATTGCATGATTAGAGTTTTCGATTTGTTTGATGCTTCAAAAAGCGACCGCAGCGATGGTTCGTTTACCATAACCGGAACCAATAACGTGGTTTTAAATTCGCCAAACGGTGGCGAACAATGGAAAGTAGGTTACTCAAATCCTATCCAGTATGTGATGAGTGGACCAACTACAGCTGTAAAGATTTCTTATTCAACTGACAATGGTGCCAACTGGACTCAGATTACAAGCAATACTTCCAATGTAAATTACAATTGGAGTGTCCCTAACTCACCTTCAACTACGGCTTTAATAAAAGTGGAAGATCGCTTAAATTCATGTAATTACGATCAGAGTAATGCAGTATTCACTATAGTTCCTCATATTACCATAACATCACCAAATGGCGGTGAATATTTATACGGCTGCAATTCAAGTGATATAACCTGGATAGCCGGCGGTACTTCGGGTGTTTACAAAATTGAATATTCTACCGATAATGGAACTACTTGGAGTTCAATTATTAACAATTACTCAACTTCTGCAATTTCATGCACTTATACCTGGAGTGTATTGCCTAATGTGAATTCCAATAATTCTTTAATCAGAATTACAGATGCCGCAAATGCTTCAAAAACAGACGTGAGTGATGCCAATTTTACCTTGGCTGCTTCAAGCAATATTGTTTTATTATCTCCAAATGGTGGCGAACAATGGAAAGCAATTACTTCCGCTTCTTCTTCTGGTAGCAGCTACAATATGTCGAATGCTCCGGTAACAACTTCTTCTGGATATTTTTACGATAGCGGCGGTTCATCGGGTTATTACAGTTCTTACGAAAGTTATACAAAAACTTTTACGCCGGCTATTCCGGGGGCTATGCTCAAGTTTGAATTTACAACTTTCAGCACTTATACTTCCAGCGACAGATTGTATATTTACAACGGACCTAATACATCATCGCCATTAATTGGCTCATATTACAGTAGTTATGGCCCAAGTACGGTAATTGCTTCCAATCCTACCGGACAGCTTACTTTTGTTTGGACTTCAAGCAGTTATGGCTATACCGGCTGGGCTGCAACTATTTCTGTTACCAATCCGAATCCTACAAATATTACTTGGGCATCTAACAATGTATCCAATTATTACGATATTTATTATTCTACCAATAATGGAACAAACTGGAGTAATATTGCTTACAGTTATTATACTACCGGAAATTCCTACAACTGGACTATTCCCAATACTCCTTCTGTTAATTGTTTGGTTAGAGTTGAAGATGCCAACAATACCTGTAAAAAAGA
The DNA here is from genome assembly GCA_023251515.1 of Bacteroidales bacterium. Lineage (GTDB taxonomy): Bacteria > Bacteroidota > Bacteroidia > Bacteroidales > JACABE01 > JACABE01. The sequence continues at coordinate 298 of JAHEYQ010000034.1, read as the reverse complement.
TTTGAGTAATGCCAATTTTACAATAATTGCAGCAACACCATTTTTACTTACACCAAATGGTACTGAAGGCTGGTTTGCTGGTACTTCCAGAACCATTAGCTGGGCTAGTGCTTCTTACCTGACTTCTAATGTGGTTTTAGATTATTCTACAAATAATGGCGCTAGCTGGATAAACATCAGTCCTTCGGCGCCTAACAACGGAAGTTATACTTGGACAGTTCCCAATACGCCATCAACAACCTGTCTGGTAAGGGTTAGCGAAGTCGGAAATCCGGTTCAGCGTGATTCTTCGGATGCA
>JAHEYQ010000033.1 GCA_023251515.1 Bacteroidales bacterium | reverse complement strand
AAACCCAAATCGGGAGCCTTCAACGGTAAATCGGGAGCGTTCGGAACACGTGCGGGAGCATTCTGCACACTCGTTTTGCTTACTTCACACAAGCGCGTGAATTCTTTTTCCAATCGGGAGCCTTCATCGGTGAATCGGGAACGTTCTATTGCAAATCGGGAGCCTTCAACGGTAAATCAGGAACGTTCTATTGCAAATCGGGAGCTTTCTACACCAAAAAAGTTTAAATAAAAAAAGCAGTACCGAAGTACTGCTTTCTTTTTTATTATGCCTGAGCTGTAGGCCCACCCAAATTAAATGGTAATGCTTCAATCTGTTCGGGTTCTTTTATTTTCCCGTACATCGATTCAAATTTCGTAAGATTATCCTGCAAAGCTCTCAGCAAACGTTTAGCATGCTGTGGAGTAAGAATAATTCTCGATTTCACATTAGCCTTTGGCACACCCGGCATCATTTTGATAAAATCAACAATGAATTCAGACTGTGAGTGAGTAATAACTGCCAGATTAGAATAAATTCCTTCGGCAACTTCGGCACTAAGCTCAATATTTATTTGATTTTCCTGTTCGTTCATATCCTATTATGATTTACGTGATGTTAATTCTTCCATTGCTTCTTTATTGGCAACAATCAGGCTTTCGTATTCGCGCAAACCAGTACCGGCAGGAATCAGGTGACCAACCAAAACATTTTCTTTCAAACCTAACAAGCTATCAACTTTTGCACTAATAGTAGCTTCGGTAAGAACTTTGGTAGTTTCCTGGAAAGATGCAGCAGATAAGAAACTCTTGGTTTGAAGAGATGCTTTTGTAATACCCTGCAATACCTGACGAGCAGTAGCTGGCTGTGCATCTCTTGATTCGATAAGAGCTCTGTCTTTACGTTTTAAAGTAGAATTTTCATCTCTCAATTTACGTGCACTAACTATCTGACCGGCTTTGTAAGTTTCAGAATCACCAGAATTAACAACAACTCTTTTACCAAAAACTTCGTCATTTTCTTCCTGGAAATCAATTTTATTCACCACTTCGCCTTCCAAAAACTTAGTATCGCCCGGATCGTCAACTTCCACCTTACGCATCATCTGACGTACAATAACTTCGTAATGTTTATCATTGATTTTTACCCCTTGTAAACGGTAAACTTCCTGAATTTCATTAACGATATATTCCTGAACTTTCATAGGTCCTTTAATAGCAAGGATGTCAGAAGGAGTCATAGCACCTTCAGAAAGTGGAGTACCCGCTTTTACGTAGTCATTTTCCTGAGCCAAAATCTGTTTAGAAGTAGGAATCAGATAAGTCTTTTCTTCACCTGTTTTAGAAGTTATGATAACCTCTCTGTTACCACGTTTCAATTTCTTACTGAAAGAAACAACACCGTCGATTTCAGAAACAACAGCAGGATCAGAAGGATTTCTTGCTTCGAATAACTCAGTTACACGAGGCAAACCTCCGGTGATATCACCTGATTTTCCAAAAGATCTTGGAATCTTGGCAATAATTTCACCTGCAACAATTTTCTTACCTTCTTCACAACTAATGTGAGCACCTACTGGAATATCGTAAATTTTCATTACCTCACCGGAAGTAGAAACAACACTGATAGATGGATTTTTCGATTTCTGACGGGATTCAATTACAACCTTATCCTGATAACCAGTCTGATCATCAGACTCAATACGATAAGTTACACCTTCGATAATATTATCAAAGTTTACTTTACCGCTAACTTCAGATAAGATAACTGCATTATATGGATCCCAATCAGCAATAGTATCACCTTTTTTAACCTCACTACCATTCTTAATATATAAGTTTGAACCATAAGGTATAAAGCTTGAAGTAAGAACAATACGTGTTTTCTTATCAATAATTCTCATTTCAGCAGAACGACCGATAACAACTTCGTATGCTTTTCCATCATTAGGTTTAAATTCAACACAACGTAATTCATCAATTTCGAGAATACCTTCGTATTTAGCCTCAATTCTGGATGAAATAGCAATGTTAGAAGCAGTACCCCCAACGTGGAAAGTTCTCAATGTTAACTGAGTACCAGGCTCACCGATTGACTGCGCAGCAATTACACCCACAGCTTCACCTTTCTGAACCATTCTTCCGGTAGCAAGGTTACGTCCGTAACATTTTGCACAAACACCTTTTTTAGATTCGCATGTTAATACTGAACGAATTTCAACTTCTTCAATTGGAGATTCTTCAATAATCAGACTAATCTTTTCGGTTAACTCTTCACCGGAACGAATAATTAATTCGCCGGTTTGAGGATGATATATATCGTGTAAAGAAACTCTACCTAAAATTCTGTCATATAAAGATTCAACAGTTTCTTCATTTTTCTTTAAAGCAGTGGTAGTTAAACCTCTTAAAGTACCGCAATCTTCATCAGAAATAATTACATCCTGCGAAACATCAACCAAACGACGTGTTAGATATCCAGCATCAGCAGTTTTCAAAGCAGTATCAGCCAAACCTTTACGAGCACCGTGAGTAGAAATAAAATACTCAAGAACCGATAATCCTTCTTTAAAGTTAGAAAGAATCGGATTTTCGATAATTTCACCACCAGTAGCACCTGATTTTTGTGGTTTAGCCATCAAACCTCTCATCCCTGACAACTGACGAATTTGTTCTTTAGATCCACGGGCACCTGAATCAAGCATCATATAAACAGGGTTGAAACCTTGTTTATCTTTTGCTAATTGTTTCATAAGTGTTTGCGTAAGATGCGAATTGGTATGCGTCCAGATATCAATAATCTGATTGTATCTTTCATTATTGGTAATGAAACCCATACTATAGTTATTCATAACTTCATCAACTTCAGCATTGGCATTTGCAATTAATTCTTCTTTTATAGAAGGAATAATAACATCACCAAGGTTGAATGATAAACCACCTTTAAACGCCATTGTAAATCCTAAATCCTTAATATCATCAAGGAATTTGGCAGTTTTAGCAGTACCTGTTTTTTTCAGAACACCACTGATAATATCGCGCAAAGATTTTTTGGTCAATAATTCATTAATATAACCATATTCTTTAGGAACAACCTGATTGAACAATACACGGCCAACGGTAGTTTCCAAAAGTTCTTTAGTAACAACACCATCTACTTCTTTTTCAACAGGAACTTTAATCCAAGCATGTAAATCAACGCGTTTTTCGTTGTATGCAATTATAATTTCTTCAGCTGAATAGAAGATTTTTCCCTGACCTTTTACAGGATGTTCAGGTTCATCAAACCTGCCTTTTGTAATATAATATAAACCAAGAACCATGTCCTGAGAAGGAACGGTAATAGGAGCACCATTAGCAGGATTAAGAATATTGTGAGAAGCCAGCATTAAAAGTTGGGCTTCCAAAATAGCAGCATTTCCAAGCGGAACGTGAACAGCCATCTGGTCACCGTCAAAGTCGGCATTAAACGCAGTACAAACCAAAGGATGTAAACGAATAGCTTTACCTTCAACCAAACGTGGCTGGAAAGCCTGAATACCCAAACGGTGCAGAGTTGGAGCACGGTTTAGCATTACAGGATGTCCTTTTAATATACTTTCTAAAATATCCCAAACAACAGGATCTTTTCTGTCAACAATTTTCTTAGCAGATTTTACAGTCTTAACGATACCTCTTTCAAGCATTTTGCGGATAATGAAAGGCTTAAATAATTCAGAAGCCATATCTTTAGGAATACCGCACTCGTTTAATTTCAATTCAGGACCTACAACGATAACCGAACGACCAGAATAGTCAACACGTTTACCCAAAAGGTTCTGACGGAAACGACCTTGTTTACCTTTCAAACTGTCACTTAATGATTTAAGAGCTCTATTTGATTCTGTTTTTACAGAACTAGCTTTTCTTGAGTTATCGAATAATGAATCAACAGCTTCCTGCAACATACGTTTTTCGTTACGCATAATTACATCAGGAGCTTTGATTTCGATTAATCTTTTCAAACGGTTATTTCTGATAATAACCCTACGATAAAGATCATTTAAATCGGACGTAGCAAAACGACCACCATCAAGAGGAACCAAAGGACGCAATTCAGGTGGAATTACCGGAACTACTTTAACAATCATCCACTCAGGACGATTCTCAATTCTGGTTTGAGCATCACGGAAAGCTTCAAAAACTTTCAAACGTTTTAAAAGATCCGCTTTTCTTTGCTGTGATGTTTCGTTACTTGCTCTATGTCTTAAATCAAACGACATTTGATCTAAATCCAAACGTGAAAGCAAATCATAAAGTGCATCGGCACCCATTTTTGCAATAAATTTATTTGGATCGTTATCATCCAACATTTGATTATCTGAAGGAAGACTATCTAATATTTCAAAATATTCATCTTCAGAAAGAAAGTCAAGATAATTTACACCATCATTTCTTTTAATACCCGGACTGATTACTACATATTTTTCATAGTAAATAATCATATCCAGTTTTTTGGTTTGTAAACCTAAAAGAGAACCAATTTTGTTAGGTAATGATCTGAAGAACCAGATATGAGCAACAGGGACAACCAATTGGATATGTCCCATACGTTCTCTTCTTACTTTTTTCTCAGTTACTTCAACACCACAACGGTCGCAAACGATACCTTTGTATCGGATTCTTTTATACTTACCGCAATGACATTCCCAATCTTTTACAGGACCAAAAATTCTTTCGCAGAATAAACCATCTCTTTCAGGTTTGTAAGTTCTGTAATTAATTGTTTCCGGTTTTAAAACTTCGCCTCTTGAACGCTCTAAAATAGATTCAGGCGAAGCTAAACTAACGGTTATATTTGAAAATTCGTGTTTTACGGTATTGTCTTTTCTGAAAGCCATGTTTTTTAATGTTAAAAAATTTAATTAATAATTGAATAAGAATAAGATTTAAAACTAATCAAAAGAGATGTTTAAACCTAAGCCTCTTAGTTCATGAACTAAAACATTAAAAGATTCAGGAATACCCGGTTTAGGCATGTTTTCGCCTTTAACAATGCATTCGTAAGCTTTAGCTCTACCAATAACATCATCAGATTTAACCGTTAAAATTTCCTGCAATATATTTGCGGCACCAAATGCTTCAATTGCCCAAACTTCCATTTCTCCAAAACGTTGGCCCCCGAACTGAGCTTTACCGCCCAAAGGTTGCTGTGTAATAAGAGAATATGGCCCGATTGAACGTGCGTGCATTTTATCATCAATCATATGATGAAGTTTCAACATATAGATATATCCAACAGTAGCAGTCTGATCAAATCTTTCGCCGGTACCTCCGTCATATAAGTAAACTTTCCCATTTTCAGGTAAGCCTGCCTGTCGCATATAACCGTTGATTTCATCAATAGTTGCACCATCAAAAATCGGTGTTGCGAATTGAATACCAAGTTTTGCTCCTGCCCAGCCCAAAACAGTTTCGTAAATCTGTCCAAGGTTCATACGTGATGGTACACCAAGCGGATTCAAAACGATATCAACCGGAGTTCCATCTTCTAAGAATGGCATATCCTCTTCACGTACAATTTTAGCAACAATACCTTTATTACCGTGACGACCAGCCATTTTATCACCAACTTTCAACTTACGTTTTTTGGCAATATATACTTTAGCCATTTGGATAATACCTGCGGGCAAATCATCACCAACAGTAGCAATAAATTTATCGCGTGAATATCTACCTGTATATTCTCTGTATTTAATACTATAATTATTCAATAACTCTTTAATTAAATTATTGGTATCTTTATCAGAAGTCCATTTATTTGGATTGATATTTTGATAATCGATAGCAATAAGCATTTTTTGAGTGAATTTAGTTTTCTTAGGTACAATTTCTTCTTTAAAGATATTGTAAACTCCCTGAGAAATTTTTCCACTTAATAATACTAAGAGTTTGTCAACAAGTTTATTTTTTAGATCCGTAGTGTTTTTAAGATAATCTTTTTCAAGAACCTTAATCACATCTTTTTCTTTACCTTTGGTTTTGCGCTCTTTAACTACTTTTGAAAATAGTTTTTTATCAACAACAACACCTTTCATTGAAGGAGGTGCTTTAAGCGATGCATCTTTCACATCACCAGCTTTATCACCAAAGATAGCTCTTAATAGTTTTTCTTCAGGTGTTGGATCAGATTCACCTTTTGGAGTAATCTTACCAATCAATATATCGCCTTCATTTACTTCAGCACCAATGCGGATAATTCCATTTTCATCCAAATCTTTGGTAGCATCAGAGCTAACATTTGGAATATCATTGGTTAATTCTTCCAGACCGCGTTTTGTTTCACGTACTTCAAGTGTAAATTCTTCGATATGAACAGAAGTAAAAATATCTTCTTTAACTACTTTTTCAGAAATAACAATCGCATCCTCAAAATTATAACCTTTCCAAGGCATGAAAGCAACCATCAGATTTCTACCCAAAGCCAATTCACCATTTTTGGTAGCATAACCTTCGCATAATACCTGACCTTTTTTAATTTTTTCACCTTTGCGAACAATAGGTCTTAAATTAATAGAGGTATTCTGATTTGTACGTTGATATTTTATTAATTTATAACGTTTTAATTCGTCATCAAAACTAACTAAACGTTCTTTTTCATCACGAGCATATCTGATAACAATTTCGTCAGCATCAACGTATTCAACAACTCCATCCACTTCAGCATTAATCAGTACTCTTGAATCGCGAGCCACAGAGCCTTCGATACCAGTTCCAACCAAAGGAATTTCAGGATTTAATAATGGAACAGCCTGACGCATCATATTTGAACCCATCAAAGCACGGTTGGCATCATCATGTTCAAGGAAAGGAATTAATGAAGCAGCAATTGAAGCAATTTGATTAGGAGCAATGTCAATTAAATCAACTTTTTCCTTCTCAACAATAGGGAAATCAGCTAAATATCTGGCTTTAATTTTCTCAGGAATAAATGTTCCATCTTCCTGATAATCAGTATTAGCCTGAGCAATTATGCTGCTTTCTTCTTCTTCTGCACTTAAATAGATATAATCCTGATCAACTGCAACTTTACCATCAACTACACGACGATAAGGTGTTTCAATAAATCCTAATTTATTAATTTTCGCATAAACACAAAGAGAAGAAATAAGTCCGATATTAGGTCCTTCAGGAGTTTCAATTGTACAAAGTCTTCCGTAGTGGGTAAAGTGAACGTCACGTACCTCAAAACCAGCTCTTTCTCTTGACAAACCACCAGGTCCTAAAGCAGAGATTCTACGTTTGTGGGTTATTTCAGCCAGTGGATTGGTTTGATCCATAAACTGAGATAATTGATTGGTTCCGAAAAATGAATTAATAACTGAAGATAATGTTTTTGCATTAATCAGATCAGTAGGTGTAAACACTTCGTTATCACGAACATTCATTCTTTCACGTATGGTTCTTGCCATACGAGCCAAACCTACACCAAACTGAGCGTAAAGTTGTTCACCAACAGTACGAACTCTACGATTACTTAAGTGGTCAATATCATCAACTTCTGTTTTTGAATTAATCAGTTCAATTAAATATTTGATAATATCAATAATATCTTCTTTGGTAAGCACCTTAGTATCCATTGATACGTTCAGATTCAATTTTTTATTGATTCTGTAACGACCAACATCACCTAAATCATAGCGTTTATCTGAAAAGAATAATTTTTCAATAATTCCTCTTGCAGTTTCTTCATCAGGTGGTTCTGCATTACGAAGCTGACGGTAAATATATTCAACAGCTTCTTTGGCGTTATTTGCAGTATCTTTTTGTAAAGTATTGAAGATAATTGCAAAATCATTGGTATTAATATCTTCTCTGTGAAGAAGAATCGTTTTGATACCAGCATCTACAATCATATCTATATGTTTGTCTTCCAATACAGTTTCTCTATCGATAATAACCTCAGTTCTTTCGATAGATACTACTTCACCTGTATCTTCATCAACAAAATCTTCAATCCAAGCTCTAACCACACGGGCAGCCAATTTACTGCCTATTAATTTTTTAAGTCCGACTTTAGTAACCTTAACTTCCTGAGCAAGGTTAAAAATTTCGAGAATATCTTTATCAGTTTCAAAGCCTATAGCTCTAAGCAAAGTAGTGATAGGAAGTTTTTTCTTTCTATCAATATATGCATACATCACATTATTAATGTCGGTTGTAAATTCCATCCACGAACCTTTAAAAGGAATAATACGTGCTGAATACAACTGAGTACCATTGGCATGAACACTCGTACCGAAAAATACACCCGGTGAACGATGTAATTGAGAAACCACAACTCTTTCGGCACCATTAATTACGAAAGTACCTTTTGGAGTCATATAAGGGATCATACCCAAATAAACATCCTGTATAATGGTTTCAAAATCCTCGTGTTCAGGATCGGTACAATACAATTTTAATTTTGCCTTTAAAGGAACACTATAAGTTAAACCTCTTTCCAAACATTCTTCAATTGAATATCTGGGAGGATCAACAAAATAGTCGAGGAATTCTAAAACAAAATTATTTCGGGCATCAGTAATTGGAAAGTTTTCACAGAAAACTTTAAATAAACCTTCATTAGAACGGTTTTCCGAATTGGTTTCTAATTGAAAGAAATCCTGAAATGATTTTAATTGAATATCAAGAAAATCAGGATAATCTGTTCTTTTCTTTGATGCAAAGTTTACTTTTTGAAATGTTTTTGGTGTCAAGGTGATTTTGATTTTAAGATGGAAGAAAAATATTGAATTATCAAAATGTATATAACAAGGAAAAGACTTCTTGTTTTTACAAGAAGCCTGATCCTCGTCATTAGTATGATATTAAACCTTCTTACTTAATTTCTACCTCAGCACCAGCTTCTTCTAATTGTTTTTTCAATGCTTCAGCTTCGTCTTTAGAAACGCCTTCTTTCAAAGGTTTTGGTGCAGCGTCAACCAATTCTTTTGCTTCTTTTAAGCCTAAGCTGGTTAATTCTTTAACTAATTTTACTACAGCTAATTTTTGAGCACCTGCTGCTTTTAAGATTACATCAAAAGATGATTTTTCTTCTTCAACTGCTGCTGCTGCTGCTGGAGCTGCAACTGCTACTGCTGCTGCTGCTGGTTCGATACCGTATTCTTCTTTCAAAATATCAGCTAATTCTTTTACTTCTTTAACTGTCAAATTAACTAATTGTTCTGCAAAAGCTTTTAAATCTGCCATTTTATTATTGTTTTAATTTGTTTTTAATTTGATTTTTTTAAATTATTCTGGTTTTTCCGATAATGTTTTTAGAATTCCTGAAATGTTATTTCCACCTGATTGTAATGCAGACATAACATTTTGCATTGGAGATTGAAGCATACCGATAACATCACCGATAAGTTCATTTTTAGACTTGATATGAATTAATGTATCAAGCTGATCGTCGCCAATATAAAATGATTCTTCTACAAAAGCACCTTTTAACAAAGGTTTTGGTGAAGTAGCTCTGAATTCTTTTATTAATTTTGCAGGTAAGTTATTAATATCTGCAAGCATTATAGAAGTTGAACCCTTTAATACCGGAAATAGTTCAGAGTAATCTCTGCCGGTTTTTTCCATCGCTTTTCTAAGCAATGAGTTTTTTGCTACTATCAACTTTACTTCTTTTTTAAAACAAAGTCTTCTTAATTTACTTGTATTTACTGAATTCAAATCTGAAATATCAGTAATATAAATGTAATTAGAAGAAGATATTTGTTCTGCTAAAGTTTCTACAAGTTGATTTTTTCCTTCTTTTCTCATAGTAATTATTTTCTTTTAAGCCACAAACTTTATAAAAAATTTATAAGGTAATGGATTTAGGTTCAACCTTAATGCCAGGACTCATAGTGCTTGAAAGGTAAATACTTTTTACATAAGTTCCTTTTGCTGCAGTTGGTTTTAATTTAATAATGGTATTTACAAGCTCTCTAGCATTATCAGCAATTTTATCGCCTGTAAACGATACTTTTGCAACAGCTGCATGTATGATACCAAATTTATCAACTTTAAAGTCGATTTTACCAGCTTTTACTTCAGTTACTGCTTTTCCAACTTCCATTGTTACAGTTCCTGTTTTTGGATTTGGCATTAAGCCCCTTGGACCTAAAATTTTTCCTAACGCTCCTACTTTTGGCATAACGCTTGGCATGGTGATGATTACATCTACATCTGTCCAGCCGCCTTTGATTTTATCAATGTATTCGTCAAGCCCGTAGTAATCTGCTCCGGCTTCTTTAGCTTCATCTTCTTTATCTGGTGTACATAATACCAAAACTTTTTTAGTTTTTCCGGTACCATGAGGTAAAGTAACGATACCACGTACCATTTGATTGGCTTTACGTGGATCTACACCCAAACGTACATCGATATCAACTGAAGAATCAAATTTTGTATTAGATATTTCTTTTACTATTTTGATTGCTTCGTCTAATGTATAGATGCCATCTTTATCGAATTTTGCTAAAGCTTCTTTTCTTTTTTTTGTCAACTTACCCATTTCGCGTTTTATTAATATAAATTTGACTATTAAATAATGTTTGCTCTAAACATTACTAAGCGATATTTGCAAAAGGTTTTTCTCCTTTTATAGTTAACCCCATACTTCTGGCAGTACCAGCAACCATAGAAATAGCAGAATCCATTGTAAAACAATTTAAATCTACTAATTTTGATTCAGCAATCTGCTGAACTTGTTCCCATGTTATAGATGCAACTTTATTTCTGTTAGGTTCTGCTGAACCTTTCTTTATTGCTGCTGCTTCCATTAACTGTACTGCTACAGGAGGAGTCTTAATTATAAAATCAAAGGATTTGTCTTTGTAAACAGTTATAATTACTGGAATAATTTTCCCAGCACTATCCTGTGTACGTGCATTAAATTGCTTACAAAATTCCATGATATTCACACCTTTAGAACCTAATGCAGGGCCTACGGGTGGTGAAGGATTTGCAGCACCTCCTTTAATTTGTAATTTAATGATACCTGTAACTTCTTTTGCCATTTTGCTTTTTTTACTTAAAGATTAAAAATTTAAGTTTATTGTTTGATATACTATTCTTTTTCGACTTGCATAAAACTTAATTCTAATGGTGTTTTCCTTCCGAATATTTTTACCATTACTTTCAGTTTTTTCTTTTCGTCATTCACTTCTTCAATAATACCGCTAAAACTGTTGAAAGGTCCGTCAATTACTTTAACAGATTCACCAACGATAAAAGGATCATTCATTTCTTCGTTCTGATCAGATAACTCATCTACTTTTCCAAGTATGCGGTTAACTTCCGTAGGACGCATTGCAATGGGTTCACCTTTTGAACCTAAGAATCCGATAACATTAGGAATGTTTTTAATAATGTGTGGAATTTCTCCAATTAAAACAGCCTCAATAAGAACATAACCAGGAAGGTAATTCCTTTCCTTACTGATTTTTTTTCCTTTTCTTACTGAATATACTTTTTCTGTTGGAATAAGTACTTGCGAAATATAGTCTTCAAGCTTTAAACGGTTAATTTCGCTTTCCATGTATTCTTTCACTTTTTTCTCTTTACCGCTTATAGCTCTAACTACATACCACTTTTTAACCTGATCGCTCATACTACTAAAGAAATTGATAAGAATTAATTATCAAAAATTAACACACTATTGATTTTTTACTTTTTATATCCTATTATTATTTAAAAATTTTTATGATCTCGAAAAAACGGAAGATGTTTTATAAGGGAAGCAAGACCCCAAATTCTTAAATATATAATTAATAATATTATGCTAAAAAGCTATAAAAGTAACCCAGAAGCCCCTTCCATAATAAATCAGGATGAGCTCCAAACAAGATATCCATACCGAAAACGACAAAAGCGATAACCAATGATGCTACAGAAACAACGATAGCACTATTTTGTAACTCGCTCCATGTTGGCCACGACACCTTATTCATAAGTTCGTCGTAGCTTTCTTTAATGTAATCTACTACTTTTGACATCAATTTAATGTATTTTGCACGGGTGGAAGGATTTGAACCCTCAGCCTACGGTTTTGGAGACCGCCACTCTACCAATTGAGCTACACCCGTATTATTATAAATCAGAGAAACCGTTATCGGGTTTCTCTGATTTAAAATTATTTATATATCTAAAATTTCAGTTACCTGACCAGCACCAACTGTTCTACCACCTTCGCGGATAGCGAATCTTAAGTTCAAGTTTAATGCAATTTCAGAAATTAATTCTACTGTGATTGTTAAGTTATCGCCTGGCATTACCATTTCAACACCTTCTGGTAAAATTACTTCACCAGTTACGTCAGTTGTTCTGAAATAGAACTGAGGACGGTATTTGTTATGGAATGGAGTGTGACGACCACCTTCTTCTTTTTTCAGGATGTAAACCTCAGCTTTGAATTTTTTGTGTGGCTTAATTGAACCAGGTTTTGCAATAACCATACCACGTGTTATAGCATCTTTATCAATACCTCTTAGTAATAAACCTGCATTATCACCAGCTTCACCTTTATCCAATATTTTGCGGAACATTTCAACACCAGTTACAACTGATTTTAATTTTTCAGCTCCTAATCCAATAATATCAACAGGATCACCGGTATTAATAATACCACTTTCAATTCTTCCTGTAGCAACTGTTCCACGACCAGTAATAGAGAATACATCTTCAACTGGCATTAAGAATGGTTTATCTACATCTCTTGGAGGAAGTGGAATATAAGAATCAACGGCATCCATTAATTCATAAATTTTTTCCATCCATTTAGGTTCTTTGTTCAAACCACCTAAAGCTGAACCTTGAATAACTGGAGTATTGTCACCATCGAAACCATAGAAAGTTAATAAATCTCTGATTTCCATTTCAACTAATTCTAACAATTCAGGATCATCAACCAAGTCAACTTTATTCATGAAAACAACCAATTTTGGCACACCTACCTGACGTGCTAAAAGGATATGTTCACGAGTTTGTGGCATAGGACCATCAGTTGCAGCAACAACAATAATAGCACCATCCATTTGAGCAGCACCGGTAACCATGTTTTTAACGTAGTCAGCATGACCTGGACAGTCAACGTGAGCATAGTGTCTGATTGCAGTTTGATACTCAATGTGAGCGGTATTAATAGTGATACCTCTTTCTTTTTCTTCAGGTGCAGCATCAATAGAATCAAATGATTTTATTTCTGATAATCCCTTTTCAGCTAAACATAATGTAATAGCTGCTGTTAAAGTGGTTTTTCCGTGGTCAACGTGACCTATAGTTCCAACGTTTACGTGTGGCTTGGAACGATCAAATTTTTCTTTAGCCATATAAATTGCTTGTTAAAGGTGTTTACAATATGATTATTACTTATTATTTTTTTTGAATTTCAAGCAGAGCCATTGACGAGAGTTGAACTCGTGACCTCTTCCTTACCAAGGAAGCGCTCTACCACTGAGCTACAACGGCGAAACACAAAGAGCGGAAGACGGGTCTCGAACCCGCTACCTACAGCTTGGAAGGCTGTCGCTCTACCAAATGAGCTACTTCCGCAATGTTGTGGGGGGAGGAGGATTCGAACCTCCGAAGGCTGCGCCAACAGATTTACAGTCTGTCCCATTTGACCGCTCTGGTATCCCCCCAATTGCCTTTTTAAAAGCAGAGCCGATGGAGGGATTCGAACCCCCGACCAGCTGATTACAAATCAGCTGCTCTGGCCAACTGAGCTACATCGGCATTGGCATTTATTCATCCTTTAAAAAAACAGTCCTTTCTTTTAAAAAGGACTGCAAAATTATATAAAAAATTAATACCAACCAAATAAATTTTACTTTTTTTTTAAATTTAATTGCCTCTTAGTTTCTCTTTATGTTTAATTAATTGTTTTCTAAGTGCTTCCACTGCTTGATCTGTTGACTCTTCAAATGATTTACAACTTTTTTTTGCAAATAAATCGTTTCCTGGTATCATTAATCGTATTTCTGCTACCTTATTTTCCAAGTCTTCTGTATTTTCGACTTTAAGGATTACTTCACTTCCAATTATTCCTGTGTAATTACTTGAAAGTTTTTGCACCTTTTCACTTATAAATTCTTCCAACTTTTTGTCGGTTTTAAACTTTACCGAATTAATCGTTACTTTCATAAATGTTAACCTCCATTTTTACGCTCGTGGATGAGCTTGTTTATAAACTGTTTTTAATTTTTTTAAAGAGCTATGTGAGTAAACCTGTGTTGCATTTAAACTCGTATGTCCTAATATTTCTTTAATTGCATTCAGGTCGGCTCCATGGTTAAGCATGTGTGTTGCAAATGTATGGCGTAACACATGAGGACTCTTTTTTTTATTTGTTGTTATTTTGCTAAGATAATAAAAAACTATCCTATAAACGAAGTTTGGATAAACTTTTTTCCCTTTTTTTGTTAAAAAAAGATAATTTTCTTTTTCTTCATTCTTAACAATCTCATTTTCTTTATATTCCAAATATTGATTTATTTTATCTTTTAAGATTTTTGTTATAGGTATAATTCTTTCTTTATTTCTTTTTCCAAGTACTTTTATTGTTAGATTATGTATATCAATATCTTGTATTTTCAGGTTGATGAGCTCAGATAAACGAATACCGGTTTCGTACAATATTTCCATTATGAGATAATTACGATTTTCTGAAAATCCGGTTTTTGTTTCTTCTTCATCCAGCATTTCTATCAGATTTTCTTCTTCAACATAGGGCGTGATTTTTTTCGACATCTTGGGCGAAATCACTTTTTGCATGGGATTAATTAATATTTCGCTCTCTTTTAATAAAAATTTAAAATATGACTTTAATGTTGAAATTTTGCGGTTTACACTACGAGTATTTATATCTTTTTCAATAAGTAAACTTAACCAGCTACGTATAATCTGATGAGTTATCTGCACATTTTCAGTATCTGAAATATGATAATTCAGTTGGAGATACTCAAAAAACTGCGAAATATCCCTTTTATAAGCATCAACGGTATGTAAAGAATACCGCTTTTCGTATTGTATATAATTTATAAACTTTTGTACCGACATTGTATTAAATAGAAAAACTTGCTAAAATTACAACAATTAGTTGCGATTAGCAAGTTTTTCTTGAAAATTCGGTTATGATATTTGTTAACTACATATTCTCAGCGTCCTGACGGAGTTGTTGAACGTAAATAGCTTTCAAACGTTGTTCCCTGTCAACAATAGAAGGTTTTATGAATTTTTGTCTTAGACGCAATTCTTTAACAACGCCGGTTTTTTCAAATTTTCTTTTCAGTTTTTTCAATGCGCGGTCGATGTTCTCGCCTTCTTTAATTGGAACGATAATCATAATGAATACCTCTTTCTTTTTTAAATTATTAGTAAAATTTTTTAATTGGACGGCAAAATTACAAATAAGTTTTTAAATGTCAAAACTTTATTACAATTTTATTTGGGTGCTTTTTTAATTAATTGCATCGCTAATAAACCGAATAGTAAAATAGGAATCCATACTGCAAGCATTGCCGGTAAATTGCCAAATGTAGCAAATACAGTTGTTATCTTCATAAATAAGATAAATGTAAATGTAATTGCCAAACCAAGTGCCAGATTTAATCCAATTCCGCCTCTAACCTTGCGTGATGATAATGAAACCCCAATTAAAGTTAATACAATAGTAGCAAATGGATAAGAAATCCGCTGATACTGTTCTACTTCATAAAACTTTACCCGATCAGAACCTCTTAGCTTCTCTTGTGCAATAAATCTCTTTAACTCTCCATAATCCATCGTTTCTACTATTTTTTTCTCTTTTGAAAAATCAGAAGGATGAACATCCATAACCGTATCTTTTTGATCGCCTCTTTCAAAAGTCTCATTCATGCCATTTATCCGTCTTATATTATAGTTTTTCAATTGCCATTTTCCTGACAAACTATCATAAACTATCTGATCTGCAGTTAGTTTATAATACAACCCTTGTTCATTTATTTTCTCAATTGAAAATCTGTATCCTGTATTATATGATACATCAAAACCTTCAAGATACATATATGTCCCCTTTTCAACCTGAAGATGTATATTGAACTGATTTACCTTGGTATTATCTTTTATGTATTTCTTTTCGAATGCAATTCTATGATAATTTACATTGGGTATCATAAAGTTAGCCAAATAAAAATTCATTATTCCAATTACAATGGCTGATAAAATGTAGGGTAACAAAAAACGTTTGAAACTGATACCCGAATTTAAAATGGCAACAATTTCTGTATTGGAAGCCATTTTGGAGGTGAAAAATATTACTGCAACAAACGTAAATAACGGACTGAAAAGATTGATAAAATAAGGTATAAAATTGAGGTAATAATTAAAAACTATTTCCTTCAATGGTGCTTGTTTCTCCAGAAAATCATCAATTTTTTCAGAAATATCAAAAATAATCACCACAATAATTATAAGTGCTATCGCATAAAAAAAAGTTCCAAGAAACTTCCTTATAATATATAAATCAAGTTTTTTCAGCATTTTTATTATTTTTATAATCTAGTGCTCAATTTTTTAACCATTATATTTTTCCACTCAGCAAAACATCCATCCAATATTTTTTTGCGGGCTTCGCCAACCAACCACAAATAAAAATTCAAATTATGTAGACTTGCAATCATGCCACCCAACATTTCCTGTGCCTGAAATAAATGTCGCAAATATGCTCTTGTATATTGACTATCAACATAACTCATACCATTGGGATCAACAGGTGAAAAATCATTTTTCCATTTTTCGTTTTTAATGTTAATAATACCTTCGCTGGTAAACAACATTCCATTACGGGCATTACGGGTAGGCATCACGCAATCCATCATATCTATACCTAACGCAATACCTTCCAAAATATTGGCAGGCGTCCCAACTCCCATCAAATAACGTGGCTTTTCTTTTGGTAAAATACTACATACCAACTCGGTAAGCTCATACATAATTTCAACAGGCTCTCCAACTGATAAGCCACCTATGGCATTACCTTCACGATTATGTAAAGATATTTCTTCTGCAGATTGTATTCTTAAATCTCTATAAACACTACCCTGAACTATCGGAAACAAAGTTTGTGAATATCCATATTTTGGAGATGTATTATCAAACTGCTGAATGCATCTTTTCAACCAACGATGTGTTAAAGCCATCGATTTAGAAGCATAATCATAATCACAAGGATAAGGAGTACATTCATCAAAAGCCATCATAATATCGGCTCCAATAACACGCTGAATATCCATAACATTTTCGGGTGTAAAAGTATGACGCGAACCATCAATATGCGACTGAAATACAACGCCTTCCTCTTTCATTTTGCGGGTTCCTGACAATGAATAAACCTGATATCCGCCACTATCTGTCAAAATGGGTTTTTCCCAACCATTAAATTTGTGCAAGCCGCCGGCTTGTTCTAAAGTATTTAATCCAGGGCGTAAATACAAATGATATGTGTTCCCCAAAATGATTTGGGCCTGAATATCTTCTTTTAAATCTCTCTGATGCACTGCTTTAACCGATCCAACTGTGCCAACAGGCATAAAAATCGGAGTTTGAATGATTCCATGTGCAGTTTTTATTTCTCCTGCCCTTGCATTTGATTTTTTATCGAGTCCTTTTAATGTAAAATCCATTTTTTTGTGAGTAAAAATCACAATAAATTCATATTAGTCTGATTTTATGAATATTGTAACTTTATAATTATGTTTAAAAATTTTTTCCAAAGATAAGGCATATTCACATATAATAAATATTTTTGCAGTAGCAATTTTAATAAAAATGAATTTTGTATTACTAACTGATAACTTGATTGTTAACGTAATTCTATTTATTTTCTACGGTTCTGTATTGATTCAATTAATATATTATTGGGGAATATTTAGTCGATTGGCATTTTATAACCACAAAAATCAGGCTCGCCAGCCTCAGCCTGTTTCTGTTGTTATTTGTGCCAAAAATGAATATTATAACCTCAAAGAAAACCTTCCGCTTATTCTTCAACAAAATTATCATGACTTTGAAGTTGTGGTAGTTAACGATGTTTCTGATGATGAAACTTACTTTTTATTAAAACTATTACAAGAAGAATATAAAAATCTGAAGATTGTTAATTTTACTGATAATGTTAACTTTTTTAAAGGCAAAAAATTTCCTCTTTCAATTGGGATAAAATGTGCTAAAAATGATTTAATTCTATTAACTGATGCAGATTGCAAACCAGAAAGCACAGAATGGATAAGCCAGATGCAGGAAAATTTTCATAGCGGAACCGAAATTGTATTGGGGTATGGCAAACTAAAGTCGGAAGGGAACCTTCTAAATAAACTAATCCGCTTTGATACCTTACATATTGCTATTCAGTATTTTTCGATGGCATTAGCAGGCAGCCCTTATATGGGTGTAGGTAGAAATCTGGCTTATCGTAAATCATTGTTTTATCGCCAAAAAGGCTTTATCAGTCATTATAAAATTAAATCGGGCGACGATGATTTGTTTGTGAATGCTGCTGCAACTTCAAAAAATACCAAAATAATGATTTCGCATCAAAGCCATACGGTTTCTGATGCTAAAAAAACTTTGGCAAACTGGATTATTCAAAAAAGAAGGCATCTTACTTCCGGAAAACACTATAAATCATCAACAAAATTAAATTTAGGCATTTATTCTTTTTCTCAAATTGTTTTTTTTGCTACTTTTGCTGCTTTGGTTTCTATTGATTATACTTTTTTGATTGTTTATTCGTTATTAGTTTTACGATTAATCAGTCAGATGATTATCTTTAAAAGAGCTATGATTAAACTTAATGAAAAGAATTTATTAATAGGAATACCATTTTTTGAGATATTTTTTATCATTTTTAATCCATTAATTGTTATTTATAATACTGTATCAAAGCCGGATAAATGGAAATAAACGCCAAGCTCACCGAAAAAGCATTACGCGATTACGAACTGGTTCGCCTTGCCTTAGAAAAGGGCGATCAGAAAGCTTATGCCGATTTGATGAACAATTACCGCGATTCGCTTTACTACATGTTGCTCAAAATGACCAACGACCCCATTGATGCAGACGATTTAACCATAGAAGCTTTTGGTAAAGCTTTTAAAAACCTTAGTCAATATACTCCCGATTTTGCATTTAGCACCTGGCTTTTTAAGATTGCTACCAATAATTGTATCGACTTTATTCGTAAGAAAAAGAAAATGACTTTTTCGATGAATAAAGGCTTTGATGGTAACGACGAAACTTCGGAAATGGCTCAGAATATTCCATTTGAAGGACTTGACCCTGAAGAAAAATTTATTGAAGGACAAAAAATTAAACTGATGCGTCAGGTGGTTGAACGCCTGAAACCTCATTATCGTACTTTGGTTGAATTGCGATATTTTAATGAGTTTTCGTACGAAGAAATTTCCGATGAGCTTAATATACCTTTAGGAACTGTTAAAGCTCAGCTATTCAGAGCCAGAGAGTTTTTATATAATATTCTGAAGAACTCCGGGGATAAAATTTAGAAGGCGGAAATATGCATAACGTACTAATAAAAATTATTTCTTTTATTTTTATATCTTAAAAATTAATTAATACATTTTTCAAAATCAATTGATTCGTAATCTGTTGTTATTTCCTTTTCTTCCGGTTTTGTTGTTTTATAGCCTTCTATCAATAGTAAATTCTGTTTTTCATCATTCTTATATTACTATATAAACCTGACAGATCGCAAAGACCTGTCAGATTTTGATTATTAATTATTTATGCTTAGCCTACACTTCGAGCAATTCGAGCTCGTAGTTGAATTCCTGATCCTCGTTATTGGGCTGTAGTTGTATATTTTTAACTATCAACTCCTTGTAGCCGGGTGCAGTTATTTTGATGCTGTAGGTTGCTGCCGGTAATTCGTCGATATAGTAATCGCCATTTTCGTCGGTAATGGCTTTGAAATCGGTATTAACTACTTCTACATTAACGTCCTCTATCTCAGCTTTTGTTTCGGTATCGGTAATTTTTCCCTGCAAAAATGAGGTTTCTTCTATCGTTTCGGTGCTTGTTGCTTTCTTTTTGGTTGCCGGATCGAGCACGTAATTGCGTTGCATTTCGGGTTCCGACTCAAATAATATTTTGCCTGCTTTTGCTACTTTTCCAACAAGTTTCCATAGATCGTCGTAAGCCTTTATACGCAGGCCTGTAGCGGCAATGCGGTTCTTTTTGGCTTGTTCCTGATCTATGTTGGCTTGGTCTAAGTCGGTAGCTAACTGGCTCAATTCATCAATAATGGTAGATGACATACCTGCAGTTGTAAGCTCGGTTTTGTATTTTATCAAACTCAAATTGAACGACTTCAGAAAAATCAGAAACTTACCCTGTACATTTATCACTTTTTTTAATTCAGGATAACCAAATTCGTACATACGGAATTTTTCGCCAGGAAATGCAGTTTCTATAAAATATCTAACTGCTCTGATACGGGCTAAAGCACTATCAGTGAGATTTATAATCTTAGCACTAAAACTCATTTGAATACCCACCAATACATAGTCGGGGGGCATGCTTTCAATTTTTTGAATGCTTTCGGTAATTTTTACAGAATAATCCATACCCAATGTAGGGTCGAATGCCATAAATTTCGGATTATCAGCCTGAAAACTAATATTTATAGTTTTACAGATTTCCAATTGACGGTGTTGCGCGATACCTTTGGAAGTGTGTTGTGCCTTTTTCATAATATTGAGATTTTTTTAATTTATGAATATTTGAACTTTAATTGTTTTTCGGCTGGTTTTTTAAGCCCTGCCATTGCTTTAATGTTATTTTATTAACGACAAAAATAATATAAAATTTTATTGAAAACACAATTTTAAGAAATTTTTTTTAAGTATTTTTCCGACTTATCCAAATCTATCGGTTAGCTAATAAAATCAATCGGTACGTAAGTTTATTCTCTTGGTTTTTTAATCTATCCGGGCTATACTAAAAGTGCAACTTATTACGCAGGTGTTAATGCCAAACATGAGTTAATTTTTATCATTGGTTTGATTGATTTTTTGTTCGATATTGAAATTAAATAATGTTATACTTACGTTTTTATTTTTATTGAAACTTATGTGAGGCTTATTTCAGAATAGAATTTATGATAAAAAATAAATAGGTGATTATTTGCGCTATTAAATACATTCCTAGAAGTATTGCCAATAAATAGCATCATTAGATTATTAGAAAAAATGCGGCTATGGAATTTAGAAAACTACTTCCCAATCATTAAATTTCTTATTTGATTTTTATGAAATTGTTTTAAATGAGGGCATTCAATTAAATATTAGTTCTGATTTATATTGAGGGGGGATAAAAAAATTCTATATTGAAAATGTTACATGAATATTTCAATAGTTTCTTCTTCAACCATTTGGTTGCGAAGCTCCTGAAGGGTTAAAACTGCTTAAGATATTGCGATAAGCTATGCAAAAAGAATGATTGTTATTTATTATTCTAACGTTCAAATATTGGCAAATACGAAATAACTATCAATAAAGCATTAAGGATATATAACTCTCCAATTCAAATATTCAAGTTCAGCAACACTAAGATCATAGCGTTTCAATATCAAATTTTCGTTACGTATTTTTATCCATGAACTATCTTTGTAAATTCTTGAATCAATAATAAAAATTGACAATGTATCTGCAACAAGTTTGTTTATTCTCTCACTCCATGGTTCACGAGAATCATAATAAAATCGCTCATTCGGAGCAATCTTAACTAATGCAGGTTTTTCAATAGGCAAAAGTGTATCAGGATATTGAGTATTACCACCACCAATTGCGAGATATGGACATATTGTATCTGACGAATTATTAAAGATTTCTATTGAATAAAAAGTTTCAGACAATGGGGACTTACCGCAGGAAGCTGTAATTAAAACTATCATAAAAACCCCAATTAGTCTGTAGAATGGAATTTTATTAATTTTATTTGTTTTCATGCTATAATATTATTTGTTTTATATTCTTTTTATTTTACAAATACTTCCCAAAAAACTCCACCAGCATAATAACAGCCGCCACAACCGAAGCTATTTTCAGCGTGATTTGAACCCATGGTTTTGTTTTAAGTTCAAATGGTTTTATCAGAAATATCGCAGGCTGTTAAACTTCCTATTAATATTGCTATTAAGACTATCTTTCTCATACATTTAAGGATATGTAATACTCCAATTGTTATTCTGCAAGTCATTATAGGTTAATGCATATCGTTTTAAAATCATATTATACTTTCTTATAGTATCACATGGAGTAGTTTTAGCAATATTTGCATCTATAATAAAGATTTGTAATGTTTCTATTCCCTTAAAATCTTCTTCCCAACCATATGTACTTTCAATATTGAAATTACTATTTTGTGAAATTTCAAAAAAACCCCATGGGCATAAGATTAATGTATCAGGATAAGCAGTTGTCATTGTGACATAGATTGCTGAATTTGAATTATTTTTAATTGTAATATTATAATGTGTTTCATCTTTCTTACAAGTTGTAGAAGATAAAATTACTATTGACAAAGAAAATATCAATAATCTTGTCAAAATTACTATTCTTTTTTTCATATATTTAAGGATAAATTATTGTCCAGTTATATTTTTTTAAATCATACATACTTAAATCATAACACTTAATAATTTTATAATTATTGCGAATTTCGTCCCATGAATATTTTTTCAAAGTGTCGGTATGAAAAACAAAAACCGATAATGTATCTTTAGGAAAAGTATGTGAAGTAAAAACCTCTTCCCATTCTACACTACTCCCATAATAGAATTTCTCACCTGCTTTTAATTCAGTACCAACATATTTATTTGTAACAGGTAAGGTTGTATCAGGATAAAAGCTACCATACACACCGCCCATTGCAAAATAATAACCAATCGAATGCGACGAATTATTTATCAAAGTTATAGCATATTCCTTATCCATAGCTACTTTTTTGCATTGCAAACATATAAAAGCTATAAAGATAATAATTATAAACAGCATTTTTTTCATATCTATTCTTATTACAAATACTTTCCAAAAAACTCCACCAGCATAATAACAGCCGCCACAACCGAAGCTATTTTCAGCGTGATTTGCACCCATGGTTTCGATTTAAGCTCAAATGGTTTTATCAGCCACAATAGTATTACCGAACACAAAAAACCCAATGCCAAACCGGCTACCACATCGCCCAAAAAGTGTACACCCAGATAGATACGGGTAAATGCAATGGCAGGACAAAGTATTGCATACATCAAAACTTCCCAACGGTATTGTTTTCTGAAATAAGCCAGCATTGTAAAAATAGCGGCTACAGTTGTGCTGTGTCCACTGGGGAAACTATGATGATTGAGCACATATTTGCCAACAGTATGCACATGCTCTTTGAGCAAATAAGGCGGACGATCCCAATTATCGAAAACCTGATGCTTAAGCAGCTGAGCCGCTATGCCCGACAAAATAACACATATCAGCAGCATTACCAGCTGATAGGGTTGCTTTTTTATAAGCAAAAAAATCAATAATACCGAAATAAAACCCGCATCGGCAAACATCGTAAGCATCATCATAGGCAAATCGAGCCAATTATGATGCAAAGCGTTTAATTTCAAAAAACTCTGCTCATAACCATTTAGTAGCAATAACAAAGCACCTACACTCCATATCAAAAGTAAAGGCAATAAGAAATAGGCTGTAAAATATCGGTTTCTGAAAATATCAAATAGTTTATTCATTATGGTAAGGTTCGTTTTTAAGAATGGTAAATGCTCTGTAAACCTGCTCTGTAAATAACAATCTAATCATCTGATGTGAAAATGTCATATCCGAAACCGAGAGTTTCATATCAGCCGCAGCATACACTTTTTCAGAAAAGCCATAAGCACCCCCCACCACAAACATCAAATTGCGAATACCACTGTTCATCTGTTTCTGCAAAAAATCGGCAAAGGTTTTCGATTTAAAAGATTTACCATTTTCGTCGAGCAAAACCACATAATCGGCTTTCTGAAAATGCTTAAGCAACTCCTCCCCTTCCTTATTTTTGAAATCATCTGCCGAAAAATTCTTTGTATTTTTCAATGCAGGTATCACAACAGGCTGAAAGTTGATATAATGTTTCAATCGTTTTTCGAAAACCGCTATGCCGTCAATCAGATAATCAACATCCGTTTTGCCAACAAGCAGAAATAAAATATTCATATTTACGTTATTAATGAAAATTTACAGTTTACACAAAATATAATTCAAAAATAGTGTAAATTTGCATTAATCAAATAAAAAAAACGCAGATAAATTCAATTTGGTTGGTTTTTTGTGTTATTATACGATTTTAATAAAAAAGAAAATGAAAAAACTTGCAATCATATTAAGTTTTATAATGCTTGCCGGCATAGCACTGGCAAACTTATTACCAGCTAATTCATTGGCAGATATAACCAAAAGTGTAACCGATGCCATCCGCAAAGGAAGCTCTACTGAACTATCGGCATACTTCAATGCCAGCATCGATTTAACTGTGCAAGGCAAAGAAGGCACCTTCAGCAAAGCACAAGCCGAGCAGATAGTTAAAGAATTTTTTCTCAAAAACCAACCCAAATCATTCAATATTAAACATCAGGGCAATTCGGCCGATGGTTCCAACTATGTAATAGGAACATTAACCACAACCAACAATCTCAATTTCAGAGTATATTTTCTGATAAAAAGCATTGGAGGAAAACTCTGCATACAGCAATTGCAATTCGATAACGATTAAGAAAACGCAATTAATCACATAAATAACTCAATAACTTATTAACCTAATAACTTAATAACTAATTAAGCACTTATGCACATTGATGATATAATAACAAGAGCCCTGGCCGAAGATCTGGGCGATGGCGATCATACCTCACAAGCCTGTATTCCGGCTAATGCCAAAGGAAAAGCCAGACTACTTGTAAAAGAACCCGGCATAATAGCTGGTATAGAAATAGCCCGCAGGGTCTTCGAAAAAGTTGACAAAAACACCATTTTCACTCAAATACTCAACGACGGCGACATTATTAAACCCGGCGATATCGCATTTACAGTAGAAGGAAATCCGGTATCCATACTTTCATCCGAACGTTTGGCTCTTAACTTTATGCAACGCATGAGCGGTATTGCTACCAAAACCAATCAAATGCAAAAGTTGCTCGATGGTTTGAATACCAAACTTTTAGATACCCGCAAAACCACACCC
Organism: Bacteroidales bacterium; assembly: GCA_023251515.1. Taxonomy (GTDB): domain Bacteria; phylum Bacteroidota; class Bacteroidia; order Bacteroidales; family JACABE01; genus JACABE01. Next base: position 26,940 of record JAHEYQ010000033.1, on the reverse strand, counting down.
AATTTACGAACCATCGAAAAAATGGCAGTAAAAATGGGCGGAGGCGAAAATCATCGGTTCGGGCTTTTCGATATGATAATGATTAAAGATAACCACGTTGACTTTTCGGGCGGTATTGCCAATGCCATCAACAATGTAAAAAACTATCTGAAAGCTAAAAATAAGGACTTAAAGATTGAAATAGAAGTTCGCAATTTCGATGAACTTAACGAAGTATTGGCAATTGGAGGTATTAACCGAATTATGCTCGACAATTTTACACCAGATAATTTGTGTAAAGCAGTTGAATTAATTGATGGCAGATACGAAACCGAAGCATCGGGTGGGATAACCGAATCAACATTAAGAATATATGCCGAAACCGGAGTCGATTACATTTCGGTAGGTTCGTTAACCCACCATATCAAAAGCCTCGATTTAAGTCTGAAAGCCTATTAGTTTGCAGAAAATAAAATATGATAAAGATTTTTCCTTATAAGATAGAAGAATTCTACAAAAAGATCATTGAGTGGAAGCCCATTGCAAATATCATTGCATTTTCCAAAAGATTGGTATTACCAGGTTTCGATGGAATGCCATTTTATGATGTATCATTGTTTTTCGTAAAAGGAATACAAAAAGGATCAATCACGCAAAGAGCTTCTTCATTATCATTCAATTTCTTTTTGGCATTATTTCCGGCTATTATCTTCTTTTTCACGCTTATACCATATTTACCGATAAATGATTTTCAAACCACATTGTTCAGCATTTTCCAATCGGTTTTGCCCGAAAATGCCTTCGAGACCGTAAAATCAACCATCAGCGATATCCTTACCAACAAAAGAAGCGGATTATTATCGGTAGGTTTTCTGATGACTTTATATTTTGCAACCAATGGAGTAAATGCTGTAATAGATGCATTTAACAAAAGTTATCACACTCTCGAAAACCGCCCATGGGTCAAACAAAGATTAATATCGGTATTCCTTGTAATTATACTTGCAGTTTTGCTCATAACAGCCATCGCATTGATAACAGTTGGCTCGTTTTTGCTCAATTATTTGGTTAAATATGGATTATTAAAAGGAGAAATCACCATTTATTTATTATTTGCCAGCCGATGGATTATCTTATTGGCAATGCTATTTTTCGGCATTTCGTTCTTATATTATTTTGCACCTGCAAAGAAAAAAAGATTTCGCTTTATATCGGCAGGGTCTTCATTAGCAACATTTTTGATATTAATAACCACATTTGGTTTTAATTTTTATGTAACCAATTTTTCAAAATACAACGCCTTATATGGCTCTATCGGCACATTAATCATCATACTGATGTGGATTTATTTCAACGCCATCATTTTATTGATTGGTTTTGAACTAAACGCCAGCATATCAAATGCAAAACACACAGGGAAATAGGCTTAGAATTTTAAATATTCTGTTTAAAGTTTACCACAATACAAATTTGTTTGATAGCATCAAACAAATTTGTATCTTTGTATCAAACAAATAATGTATTATGATTTTAGAAAGTGTATTAGAATTTGTAATAGAACAACAGAAGAATCGTTTAAAAACAAAGGATACCGGTTTAAAACGAGAATTTATGCCTGCAATACAAAGTTTATCTTCACATGCTTTAATAATATCAGGTATAAGACGTTGTGGAAAAAGTACGCTGCTGATGCAAATGATAAAAGAGATGAAAGATGAAGATATACTTTTTCTCAACTTTGAATCACCTCAATTATATGATTTTTCTCTTAGCGATTTTATGCGTTTGGACAATATAATATCCCGAAAACAGCCAGAAACATTGTTTTTTGATGAAATACAGATAGTAGAAGGTTGGGAGCTTTATATACGTCAAAAATTAGATGAAGGGTTTAAGATAGTTATAACAGGCTCCAACGCATCATTACTAAGTAAAGAATTGGGAACAAAGCTTACAGGGCGTCATATCAGTCAGGAACTTTTCCCTTTTTCTTTTAACGAATTTCTTAATTTTAAGGGATTAAATCCGTCTGCAACCAACTTAATGTTTTATATGAAAACAGGTGGTTTCCCTGAATATTTAAAAACAAATGATGAAGAACAAATTCTTAGCCTTTTTAATGATATACTTATACGCGATATAGTAACAAGATATGGTATAAGAGATATTAAAAGTTTACAACGATTAGCTTCATATCTTTTTTCAAATATCGGAAATCGCATTTCTGCTTCAAAATTAAAACAAGCACTATCAATAGGAGCAACCAGTACAATTTTATCTTGGTTTTCTCACTTAGAATTATCATATCTTGTTTCTTTTCTTCCAATGTTTAGCTATTCAATAAAAGCTCAATTAATTAATCCTAAAAAAATATATGCCATTGATTTAGGATTAATCGAATTAATTTCCAATAACCTTACAGAAGATATCGGTCGCAAATTAGAGAACCTGATTTATTTACACTTACGAAAAAAGTATAATGAACTTTTTTATTTTGACGAATCCGGGGAATGTGACTTTGTTGTTATGCAAAAAGGAAATATAATCGATTTAATACAGGTATGTTACGAACTAACTCCTGATAATCTAAAAAGAGAATTAAATGGATTATATAAAGCCATGCAGTTCTTTAATATACACAAAGGTACAATTATTACATTTTCAAACAAAGATTTTATTAATGAAAATGGATTTGAAATAAATGTAGTTCCAGCTTATGATTATCTATTAACATAATCATTGTTTTTATGCCAGTATATCAAATGCAAAACACACAAGGAAATAGTGAAAAAATAAAAGACAAATATTATAGGTTTTAAAAAAATACGTATTTTTGTTTCTTAATCAATAATTTAATATTTAAAATCATTATGAAAAAATTATTTACAATTTTAGTTTTTATTGCAATTTATAATTTTACTAACGCCCAGACTACTGTCGGCTTAATTGCTCATTACCCATTAGATAATTCTGCAATTGACGTTAGCGGAAATAATTATAACGGTATATTTTACGGACCTATAACAACCACAAACCGTTTTAATCAAGCAAACAAATCAATGCTGTTTAATGGCTATGGTCAATATGTTTCTGTATCCCACAATATTTGGAGTGATGAACTAACACTATCTGCCTGGGTGTATATAGATAATTTCGGATCAGGAAATCCAACAAATCAAGGAAAATTTATTTTCTTTAAAGCACCAAATTCAGGTTATAATCAGGATTATGTACTTGCTGTAAGCTATATTAACAATATAACTAAAGCACAATTCATTTTCGGTCAGGGTTCCGGACAATACATGAATCTAATTAGCAATTCAAATCTTCAAACAAATCAATGGTATTTGATTACAGCAACCAGAAAAAATGGTGTTGCAAAACTTTGGATAAATGCAAGCTTAGATGCAAATGCAAATTATAATTTCACATTATACAACCAAAATTATAATTTAAAATTAGGGATGTCGCATGATAATGCTCAATCTTTTAGCGGAAAACTTGATGAATTAAGAATTTATAACTGGGCTTTGGAAGAGGAACAAATCATTGATATTTATAATGAACAACCAACCGGAATTAATAAACTTATTAATCCTGAAGCTTCATTTAATATTTTCCCAAATCCTTCCAATGGACTGTTTGAGATTAAGTTTTTCTACAATTCAAACTTAAATACTAACGTTCAATTGTTAAATTCGTTAGGACAAGTAGTTTATAATGAAGATATTTTAAACATCAAAAAAGAAAATTCTTTAAAAATTGATATTGAAAACTTACCAAAAGGAATTTATACTGTTTTGTTTAAAACTGAAGGACAATTAATTTCTAAACTCTTATTTATTGATTAGATAAATAAAAACTAAATAACAACCTTTAACCCAAATTAATCAATAAGAGACTTGAAAAGTCGAACTTATTGATTTAGTTATTGTTTTAAATTTTTTAAACATTTTAATTACAATAACTTATTCGATTGCTCATTTTCTAATGAGCAATTTGGGTTTAATTTGGTCAGGCATAAATAATAAGTCAATATAATATTATATTGCAATTTACGTTTTTAATTAATAATTTTGCTGAGTAAATTCAGCAATTTTATTATATTGATGTACTATGAATTATCAAAGGGAGTCTTCTACATTTCTAAATTATTCATTTTATATAAATTGCAAACACTTCGGAGAAAAACATTTAAAATATCTCACTTTTAAAATAAAATAAATGCTTACAACTTTATATAGAAAGGTATTACCTTATAGTCTTAGAAAATCTTTATACGATCTTTTTGTTGGAAAAATAGTTTTCTTCTTCAGAAATATCGATTTGATAATAAAAGCAAAATTTGTATTTCTGTTTGGGTTTTTACTTCCCAAAACAGAAAAAAACAAAACGCTACGATTTATTGGTAAGCACGGAATTACTTCATATCCTTATGATTATATGTTTGAATATGAAAATATTGATATCAAAGTAGAATTTGATAATGATCTAAAACTTCCTTATGTAATACATAATCAAAAAAAATTATACTTCCCTGATTTCTATAATGTTGAAAAAGTAATTAAAGATTATCGTGCATTATTGACCGAACAGGATATCCGTGCTTCACATCGTTATGTAAAATCATACAACGAACTAAAAAACAAAACATTACTCGATATTGGTTCAGCCGAAGGTATTTTTGCACTTGATACTATTGAAATAGTAAAAGATGTAATAATTTTTGAATGTGAACAATATTGGCTTAAACCATTAAGAGCCAGCTTCGCTCCATGGAAAGAAAAAGTAAAATTTGTCGAAAAATATGTTGGTGATGTAACTTCAGGAAAATTTATTACAATTGACGATTTCCTGAAAGATTATCCAAAAGAAAATCTTTTTCTAAAAATGGATATTGAAGGAGCTGAATGCAAAGCACTTGAAGGAGCAAAAAACACTTTGCAAACATCAAAAAACACTCAACTGGCAATATGTACTTACCATCAACCAAATGATCCTGAATATATTGCAGACTTTGTGAGCAAATACGGATTTCAATATGAATTTTCAGATGGATTAATGTATTGGGAAAAAAGATTTAGTAAAGGATTAATCAGATGTTTTAAAGATTAAAAACAGCATGAAAAAGATTTTACTAAAAATACCCGTTATTCGTCAAATAATCAGAGAAAAAGATAAACTCGATTTTGCAAAGGAATGGAGAAAGCGTAATTCACATAATCTTACCAGAGTAGGAAGCAGATTTTTCCCGATGGAAGTTGTAAACATTGGCAAAGGAAGTTATGGTGACATTACTGTACAAAGTTTGTATGTTACACCTGACGAAAGACTTACAATTGGGAACTATGTTTCAATTGCTCCGGAAGTTCAATTTATGCTTGGTGTAAATCATCAAACAGAAACCGCATCAACTTATCCTTTTTACTCAATGCTGATTGAAAGGTCTTCAATAGATGCTTTAAGTAATGGTCAGATTATTGTAGAAGACGAAGTTTGGATAGGTACTGGTGCAAAAATACTTTCAGGAGTTTGTATAGGAAAAGGTGCAATAGTTGCAGCTGGTTCAATAGTTACAAAAAATGTTGAACCTTATGCTATTGTTGGTGGCTGTCCTGCAAAATTTATTAAATTTCGCTTTTCAGAGGAAATTAGAAATATTTTGAAACCTATATATTTCGCTAATTTTTCAGAAAATTGGATTAAAGAGAATATTAAAATGCTTTACAAAAAAATTGAAACCATTGACGATGCTTTGGCTTTAAAGAAATTAACAGAGACTTACAAAAATGCAGAATAAAAGAGTAAGAATTTTAGCAACATATTTACCTCAGTTTCACCCTATTCCTGAAAATGATGAGTGGTGGGGCAAAGGATTTACAGAATGGACCAATGTTGGGAAAGCAAAACCTTTATTCAGAGGACATTATCAACCACGAGTTCCTGCTGATTTGGGTTATTATGATTTAAGATTACCAGAAATACGTCAGCAGCAAGCAGATATGGCTCGTGAATATGGTGTTGAAGGTTTTTGTTATTGGCATTATTGGTTTGGAAATGGCAAGAGATTACTCGAAATGCCATTTAATGAAGTACTTAATACAGGAAAACCCGATTTCCCCTTCTGCTTGAGTTGGGCTAATCATGATTGGGAAGCAAAACTTTTTGTAAAAGGAAGCAATAACAAAATGCTTATCAAACAGTTATATCCAGGTGAAAATGATTACATTGCACATTTCAATACCCTTTTGCCTGCATTTAAAGATCATCGCTATATAAAAGTTGATAATAAGCCATTATTTCAGATATACAGTCCGCTTGATTTTGAAGATGTTGAATTATTTATAAAAATCTGGCACAAATTAGCAAAAGAAAATGGTTTTGAAGGGATTCATTTTGTAGGACATACACTTTCTGAAGAAGATATTGACAAAATCATTTCTAAAGGTTTTGATGCAGTAAATACAGTTCGCCTATTTGATTTATTTAAAAAGAAATATACACTTCCGCAAAGAGCTTACATGAAAATGATGAGAGTTTGGTTTAATCATGGTCAATTATTTGATTATAGGAAAGTTTATAAATATTTTTCATCAAAAACCGATGAAAAAGAAATTTGCTATCCTTCCATTATTCCAAATTGGGATCATTCTCCTCGTTCAGGCAGAAAGGGACATATTTTTGTCAACTCTAATCCTGACGCTTTTAAAAATCATGTTAAAACGGTTCTGGAAACTATGAGGAATAAAGAACCTGAACATAGAATCGCGTTTATAAAATCATGGAACGAATGGGGAGAAGGAAATTACATGGAACCTGATTTAAAATTCGGCAGAGGATATCTTGAAGCTTTAAAACAAGCAATAGATGAATTTTAATATGTTATAAATCTCATTAACATGCACTTGCAAAAACAACAAAATGCTTAAAACCTTAAAATCTTCATTTGCAAATACTTTAATTTATGGCATTGGAAATCTGACTTCCAAACTTGTTGGATTTTTACTAATTCCTGTTTATGTAAAACACTTTTCTACTGCAACGTATGGAGTATTAGGAGTTCTGGAAGTTTCAGGAATTGCTGTTACGTCAATTTTAGGTTTGGCATTATCACAGGCTTTATACCGTTGGTATTGGGATGCAGAATATAACAATCGGAAAAAATCTATTTTCTTTACATTAATATCATTCCTTGCTGTTTTCCTAACATTAGCACTCATATTATCCTATTTTTTAACTCCGGAATTATCTATTGCTCTCCTTGGGAATTCATCATATAGCGATTTGGTTTTTCTGGTAATATTAGCATCTGCACTACAAATTATTACACAACTGATATCTACATTAATGCAATTACAGCAAAAAGCTGTATTATTCACATTATCAAATATTACAATTTTAATAATCCAATTAACACTAACAGTTGTATTTATTGTCTTCTTTAATTCAGGTTTAAAAGGAATTTATTTTGCACAAATTATTTCGCTACTGTGTTACTTTTTAATTGTTCCAAAATATTTATTTAAGAATATAGAAATCAAAATTGAATTTAACATATTAAAATCAATGCTAATATATTCCAGCCCATTTCTTATTTCAAATTTAGCAGCACTTGTAATCAGTACATCCGACAGATATTTCATAAGAGTTTTTGGGAGTATGGGTGATTTGGGGGTTTATCAGTTTGGCTATAAAATAGCAAATACATTATCTGTTTTGGTAATCTCTTCAGCTCAAATGGCCATTTTCCCAATGATGTTCAAAAAAATGAATGATCCTGATGCCAAAAGATTTTATTCGAAAATGATGACTTATTTCACTTTTGGGGTTATGTTTTTTGTTTTGTTCTTAAATTTCTATGGACTTGAAATTATTAAAGTAATTGCCCGAAAAAAAGAATATTGGGATTCATTTTCAATTATTCCTTTTATTTCACTTGGCATTATTTTTGGAATGCTAAGAGATTTAAATACAATACCTTTACAAATTGTAAAAAAAACAGGATTAATCAGTAAAATCGTGATTTCTTCAGCAATTTTCAGTTTAATGCTCAATTGGTTGATAATTCCAAAATATGGGTCTATTGGAGCCGCAATTTCATTTATTTTTTCTCAATTATTTTATTTTTTACTAATGACATATTTTGCTCAGAAAAATTATAAAATTAATTATGAATTTTGGAAAATAATAAAAATGTTATTAGTTGGTATCTTTTTGTTTTTCATATCTTTATCGTTGGCAAATTTTAGTTTACCAATCCGTATGATTTCAAAAATATTCCTCATCATTGCATTTCCGGTTATTCTTTATTTTCTAAACTTTTATGAAAAAATTGAAATTGAAAGCATGAAAGGATTTTGGAAAAAATGGAAACATCTGTCAAATATAAAATCAAACATTCAGGAACTTACAAAAGGCAAAAATTTATGAGAATCGGAATGTTACTCGATAATGTTTTCCCTCCAGACGATAGGGTTGCAAAAGAAGCTATAACTTTGATTAACAATGGACATGAAGTTTTTTTGCTGTGTTATAATAATGGATTTCAAAAATCAGAAGAAAAATGGAAAGAAATTCAAATCCAAAGAACAAAGCTAAGTTTTAAAGTCGGGAAAAAACTTCTAGGTCTTATTTTTATATTGCCTCTTTTTAAAATATTCTGGTATTATGAAATTAAGAAATTTGCAAAAAAAAATCAAATTGAAGTATTACATGTTCATGACCTACCTCTCTGTAATCCTGCTCTTTTAGTTAAATCAAAACTAAAAATCAAACTAGTTTGTGATATGCACGAAGATTTTGCAGATTGGATTTTAAATACGCCATTATATACTCAGGGTTTAAAAAAATATTTAAAATATTTCCAAAACTGGAAAAAATATGAAAAGGATTGTCTTTCCAATTGTGATCTGGTAGTTGGTGTTTCAGAACCTCTTGTCAATAAAATGATTACAGACTATAATCTAAACAAAAATCAGGTAATTAATATCCCAAACACTCCCGATTTAAGCACTTTTGATCAGTCAAAAATTGACCTTTCTATTAAAACAGAAATGGATTCATATTATAATGTAATTTATTCGGGTATGATTGATGAACTAAGAGGAATTCAATACATTATTCCATTGATTGACAATATTATACAACAAATTCCAAACTTCAGGCTTTTGATTGTAGGTTCAGGGAAATATGAAAATGAACTCAAAGAATTATCAAAAGAATATAAAGTAGATAATTATGTTTATTTTACAGGATTTCAGCCAATTGATAAAGTTGCAAGTTATATAGCTTACTCAAAAATTGGAATATATCCACAAAAAAAATACAAAGGTATTGACGAAACAATTCCTACAAAACTGTTTCAGTATTGTGCTATGGGAATTCCGGTAATTTCAAGCGATCATTTGCTTCCACGTGAATTTATTAATCAGAATAATTGTGGATTTTTGATTAATTTTGAAAACTCTTCTGAGCAATTTATAGAAAAAGTAGTATATTTACATTCAAATGAATTGAAAAGGCAGCAAATGGGTTTAAACGGAAAACAAGCGGTTACAAATTATTATAACTGGAATTCAACCGTAAAACCGTTAATTAATTATTATTCATCACTATAACAAAATTTTATGTGTGGAATTTGTGGTATTTTTAATATAAATTCAGAACCTATTAATAAAGAACATTTATTAAAAATGGGAAAACTTATTCATCACAGAGGACCTGATGATGAAGGATATTTGCTTGTAAATACTACCGAACAAAAGATAAACCATTGCCATGCAGAAGATACAATTGAAGAATTCAAATCAAATCTTCCCTACATTTTAGAAGATTTTAATGCCAATATTGGCATGGGTTTCAGACGCTTATCCATAATAGATTTATCACCAGCAGGACATCAGCCAATGACAGATGTCAAAAACAGATGTTGGATTGTTTTTAATGGCGAAGTTTATAATTATCAGGAAATTAAACACGAATTAATCAGTCTTGGATATTCTTTTCGTTCAGAAACTGATACTGAAGTTATCATAAATGCTTATCTACAATGGGGAAAAGATTGTGTAAAACGTTTTAATGGCATGTTTTCCATTGCATTATGGGATATTGAGAAACAAATTTTGTTTTGTGCAAGAGATAGAATGGGAGTAAAACCATTTTATTATTCATTTGATGGTAAGCAATTTGTATGGGGTTCTGAAATTAAACAATTTACAAAATCAGGAATAATTGAACCCAAAGTTAATTATGCAAACGTTCATAATTACCTGATGATGTCCAGATTAAATGTTGATAAAAATACATTTTTTGAAAATATTGCTGAACTTCCACCTGCACATATAATGGAAGTATCAAAAAACGGAATAAAAACTGAACGTTATTGGGATATTGATGAAAACAAAACACTTACGGGTTTAAGCGACGATGACTATGCCAAAGGTTTTGAAGATTTATTTGCGGATGCTGTAAAATTAAGACTAAGAAGCGATGTTCCGCTAGGAATTGCTTTAAGCGGAGGATTAGACTCAAGCTCAATAGCTTGCATTGCAGGTAGATTTGTTACAAAGCCAATAAAAACATTTTCGGTTTATTATGAAGATGATAAAAAATTTGATGAAAGAGAATTTATATATGAAGTTTTAAAAACCGGCAATTTCGATCCAGTTTATTTTACTGCAAATCAGAATGTTTCATTTGAGGAATTAAGTAAATTTTTCTATTATCAAGACGAACCTTGCATGAGTGCTAGCCCTTTTTCGGCATATAAAAACAACGAAAACATCAGAAAAGCCGGTATAATTGTTGCATTGAATGGTCAGGGTGGAGATGAATTATTGGCAGGATACCATACCTATTTCAAATACTATTATCTTGATTTAGTGAAGAATATTCAGTTTTTAAAACTTGCAAAAGAATTAAAATTATATCAAAAAGACTTTAATTTAAGTATAAATGAAATTGTAAACCTTTTTACAAAAATCGGATTAAGATTATTTTTACCGGATAAACTTTTAAAACAACATGAATATAAAGAAGTTGCTAATAAAGGGTTTTACACCAATCAATTATTTGAATATAAAAATGTTATAGAATTAGAACAGAAATATAAAAACGAATTAAATAATAATTTATACCAGACATTAGTAAACACCTCTATCCCACATCTTTTGCATTGGGAAGACAGGAATTCGATGGCACATTCAGTAGAAAGCAGAGTTCCATTTTTAGACTATAGATTAGTAGAATGGATATTTTCTATACCTGTAAATCAGAAAATTAGAGGAGCCGAAACAAAATTTGTTTTACGAAATGGAATGAAAAATATTCTTCCGGAAAAAGTGAGAAATAGAAAAGACAAAGTTGGCTTTGCAACTCCAACAGACTTGTGGACAAACAAAGTACTGAAAAACGAAATCAGCGAACTATTTGCTTCAACATCATTTAAACAAAGAGGAATATTTGAAGCATCAAAAATAGAATCAGCATATCAGAAATCAACATCTACATTCAAAGCCAATGAAATATGGAGAATACTTTCAATGGAAATGTGGTTTAGAATATTTATTGACAATAAAGAATAACTTAGATTATGTGCGGAATTTGTGGAATTTTCAATATTAATAACAAAGCAGTTGAAGTAGAAAAGCTCAATCAAATGGCAAAAATCATTCGTCACAGAGGTCCTGATGATGAAGGATTTGTGCTTACAAACACTTCAGAAGGAAAAACTATTCATTGCCATGGAGAAGAAACCATACCGGAAATAAAAGCAACAACAAATTCATTATCAAATGATTTTGCTGCAAATTTAGGAATGGGATTCAGACGCTTATCTATATTGGATTTAAGTCCCAAAGGACATCAACCAATGAGCATTGACTACGGACAACTATGGATTGTTTTTAATGGCGAAATTTACAATTATATAGAACTCAGAGAAGAACTAAAAAAATTGGGATGCACTTTTACAACAGCAACTGATACTGAAGTAATTCTGAATGCATATAAAATTTGGGGAACAGATTGTTTGAACCGATTCAACGGCATGTGGTCGTTTGCTTTATGGGATAATTCAAAAAAAATGCTTTTCTGTGCCCGCGATCGCTTTGGTGTAAAACCATTTAATTATTATTTTGATGGAAATCAATTTATTTTTGGTTCAGAAATCAAACAAATATTAATAAACAATATTGATAAAAGTATCAATAAAGAAGTGATTTACAAAAGCTTGAAAATAGGCTCATATCTGATAAATTCTGATTGTTCTTACTTTCAAAATATAAAAATACTACCTCATTCTCATTTCATTACCATTCAGAATGGGAAAATGGAAATAAAAAGATATTATGATTTACCAACACAAACATTTGGAAAATCAACCTTAACCTTTGAAGACGCATGTACTTCTTATCGTGAATTATTTTCAGATGCAGTAAAATTACGAATGCGAAGCGATGTGGAAGTAGGCAGTGCATTAAGCGGAGGATTAGATTCTTCGGCAATTGTTGCTGCTGCTGTCGGATGCACTGATAAAAAATTCAAAACATTCTCATCTTATTATACTTACGCACCACAATACGACGAAAGAAAATGGATAAAACTGGTTGCCGAAAAGTTTAATGCCCAAGCATTTTATGTTTCGGCAAATGCAGAAACAGTATTAAATGATATTGAAAACATTACCTGGCATCACGATTATCCGGTGCCTGGCTCAAGTGCCATTTCGCAAAACTATGTAATGAAAATTGCCCGTGAAAACGGAGTAACTGTATTGCTCGACGGACAAGGAAGTGACGAAATCACAGGTGGTTATCATCATGCTTTTTACAGATATTATGCCTATTTACTTAAATCTGGTAAACTTATGCAATTTGCCAAAGAATATCCTGATTATGTGAAATATAACCCAAAAGGAAATCTGACTTCTAAACTAATGAAGTTAGCTGCAGTTCTATTTTTCTCCGAATCTACAATTTATAAACAAGAAGCCAAAAGAAGATTAGGAAATCCATTGAAATTAGAATTTGATGATTCTTCCATCTTTAACAATATCAGAGATTTGCAAACAGATAAATTATCTAATTTTTTGTATAATCAAATGATGTCCACTTCAATACAAACCTTATTGCATTTTGAAGATAGAAACTCTATGGCACATTCTATTGAAAGCCGTGTTCCTTTTTTAGATTATCGATTGGTTGAATTTGCATTTTCTCTTCCTTCAGAATATAAAATTCATAAAGAAAAAGGAAAATATATTCACAGAGAAGCATTAAAAAACATTGTGCCAAAAGAAATTATGGAGCGCAAAGACAAAGTTGGGTTTCTGGCTCCCGGCGAACATTTCTGGCTTAGGAATGAAATGAAACCATATATGGAAAATTTATTAAATTCTAATGAATTTAATAACAGAGACATTTATAATCATCAGTTTATAAGAGATGAATACAAAAAATATTTGAATGGGAATGCCGCCTATGCCAATACATTGTGGCAAATAATGGCTTTAGAAATCTGGTTTAAGAAATTTGTAGATTAAAAAACTATATTATTCTATAATTCTTATATTCACCTATCCGATAGCCTGTTAACTTTTCAACAAACATCTTGAATTTATCTTTTATACGATAGTTTTTATATGAAAGGTCAAAATCGAATTTCCAATTTGATTGCTCAATTCTCGATTTCATAACATTTGGATGAGTTTCTTTAAATAATGATAATGAATTGATTGCAGAATAATCAAATTCATTTCTTTTAGGTACATTTTTTTCAACCCAATCATCATCATGCCATAATTTATTGAAATTTTCCTGCTTTTGTTGCATAATTTCAGGCTTTTTTACCCATCCGTAATGATATACAAACGCATTAATTGGCTTCACTTTCAGAACTTTATTATCTAACTTCCGAAATCCCTGAGCATCTTTATATGAGAAAATATCTGCATCAGGTCTTACAATCCGGATTTCTTTGCGATACCAATTGGGTGCATCAGCAACATAATCAAAACTACCATAAAAATGCAGATAATTAAATAAAAGTCCGTCAACCTTTTTATTATCTTTCCATTTTAGCATTGCAGCCCTGATTTCATCATGATATTTCTCATGAACAACCTCATCTCCCTGAATATAAAACGCCCAATCACAATCTGTACTGATTGCTTTTAAAGCTTTATCGGTTTCAACTGCTAAAACCCTTCCTCCTTCACGCAAATTGTCATCCCAAACAGTTTCTATAATTCTGATTTTAGGAGAATTAATACTTTTAATTAAATTTAAAGTATCATCATCCGACTTTCCGACAGCAACAACAAATTCGTCGCAAACAGGTAATATTGAAGTAATTGCTTCAATTATCGGATAATCAAATTTTATTGCATTACGAACAAAACTAAAACCAGCAACTTTCATCAATTAAATTTATTAAAAACCCTGACAAGTATAAAAACCTGTCAGGGTTATAAATTGAATATCAATAAATTATTAATATGACTTAGCAAAAATTACTCTCTGAACTGAAGGTTTTCCTGTTAAAATACATTTACCCATTTCCTGTGGATTATTCAAAGGTATTGTACGAATAGTAGCTTTTGTCAATTCTTTGATTTTCAACTCAGTTTCGGTTGTACCATCCCAATGAGCTAAAACAAAACCACCTCTATTTTCAATTGCATCTTTAAATTCATCCCAAGTATCTACTTTATAAGTTGACATATCCCTGAAATTTAATGCTTTCTGATATAAATTTTCCTGAATAGCTTCAAGAAGATGTTCAACTTTATTTTCAATATCAATCTGTTGATAAACAGATTTTTCCATAGTATCACGACGAGCAACTTCAATTGTTCCTTCTTCCAGATCACGAGGACCAATTGCTAAACGCAATGGAACACCTTTAAATTCATATTCAGCAAATTTCCAACCTGGTTTATACGTTTCGCGATCATCAAATTTAACACTGATGCCCTTAGCTTCAATCGCTTTCTTGATTTGCTGAACCCTTTCGGAGATTTGTGCCAACTGTTCACTATTTTTGTAAATAGGAACAATAACAACCTGAATTGGAGCCAATTTTGGCGGTAGTACCAATCCATTATCATCAGAATGAGCCATAACCAATGCACCCATCAATCGTGTAGAAACTCCCCAAGAAGTTGCCCAAACATATTCTTGTTTATTTTCTTTGGTAAGATATTTAACATCAAATGCTTTTGCAAAATTCTGACCTAAAAAATGTGAAGTTCCGGCCTGTAAAGCTTTGCCATCTTGCATCAATGCTTCAATACAGTAAGTATCTAGGGCACCAGCAAATCTTTCATTAGCAGTTTTTACACCTTTAACTACAGGAACTGCCATCCAGTTTTCAGCAAAATTTGCATAAACATCAAGCATTTTGCGAGTTTCTTCCAATGCTTCAGCCTGTGTTGCATGCGCTGTATGACCTTCCTGCCATAAAAATTCGGCAGTACGAAGAAATAAACGGGTTCTCATTTCCCATCTCACAACATTAGCCCATTGATTTACAAGTATTGGTAAATCTCTGTATGATTGTATCCAGTTGCGGTAAGTATCCCATATTATCGTTTCGGAAGTTGGTCGAACAATTAATTCTTCCTCAAGCTTTGCCGTTTCATCAACTACAATTTTACCGTCAGTATCAGTTTTAAGACGATAATGCGTAACAACTGCACATTCTTTTGCAAATCCTTCAACATGACTTGCTTCTTTACTGAAAAATGATTTTGGTATAAATAACGGGAAATAAGCGTTTTGATGTCCAGTATCTTTAAACATTTTGTCTAATGCAGCCTGCATTTTCTCCCATATTGCATAACCATAAGGTTTAATAACCATGCAACCTCTAACTGCTGAATTTTCAGCTAAATCAGCTTTAATTACCAGCTCATTGTACCATTGCGAATAATTATCAGCTCTTTTTGTAAAATCTTTTGCCATATCCCTGACTTTGGTATAAAATTTGTGTGTTTATAAAGAAAAAATCTGTATAAATTTTATGCAAAATTAAAAAATATAAGCATAAGATTTACAATAAATAAAATAATTTAAAATCGAGGAGGACCTAATAATGAGAACTCTTTTAAAAATAGCTGTATTACCTTTACTTTTGCTAACCGCCTGTACAGCAACAAATCAATTATCATCAAACTATGATGATGATGGCGTTTATACTTCTAAAAAGCCAAAAAAAGAAACAGTTAATAACGAACAAGTAACTGAAAGGCTTAAAGTTACACCGTCAAACGATTATATATCGGTAACACCAAATAGTTATAATACCGATAATCAACCAAATGACAAATCTGCTTCAAGTTATCAAAAATACAAAGATAGCCAAACAGCTAATACAGAATTAAGTACAAATACTGATTCTGAAGATAACAACACAGTTTCAGAAAACACAAATTATTCAACGTATGATGCAGATGATTACTATGATTATCAGTATTCATCAAGATTAAAAAGATTCCATAGCCCTTGCCATAATTGGGGCTATTATGATGATTATTACACCAATATGTATTGGTATATTAACGATCCATTTTATTATGGTACTAGTATTTATATGGGATATAACTGGTGGGGTCCCTCCTATTCATATTATAACCCATACTGGAGTATAGGTTTTGGCTGGGGTTTTGGTAATCTGGGATTTGGCTTTGGATATAACAACTGGTATTATCCATATTGGGGTGGAAATTATGGCTATGGATCATACTGGCATGGCTACAATGACGGTTACAATGATGGATATTGGGCTTCTAATGACAATAATTATGGAGGAGGCAGTTCATCAACATATTTTGGTCCAAGAAGTTACTCAAGTTCATCAAACGGCAGTTTACCTTCTTCTAATCCAGGAAATAATGGAGGAGTTAAAGTTGGAAGTCTTTCAAGAACACCAACAGTAAATGCTACAGAAAGAACAGACAATAAAGTTGTTACAAACTCTACTAGCAGAAGTTCAAATAATAATCCTTCGGGAAATACAACTGCTGACAAAAGAATTTCTTCAGAAAATCCTGCCGGAAATTCAAATATTAATTCCAACAACAATCAATCAGACATTAAAAGAATTGACAATACAAATACAGCAATAAGTAATAGCGACAGCAGACTTAGCAATACAAATTCTGATAGCCGTCAATATTCTCCTGTTAATTCAAATATTGACAGAAGAAACGACCAGAATGTACAGAATAATTCTAATTCAAGAACTTATAGCTCACCAGCTAATCAAAATAATTCTAATGTAAGGATTAATAATTATCAAAGATACAGCCGTTCAAATCAGGAAATGCAAAGAGAAAAACCAGCTTCAAATACTGAAAGCCTGAATGAACCAAAATCTTATAATTCACCATCTTATTCGCAACCACGTTCAAGCCAACAGTTTGAAAATCCTAAATATAAAAACGAAAGAAATTATATTTACGAAAGAAACCAACAACAAACTACACCTGCTAATACAAATCAGAATTATCAAAGATCTAATCAGAATAATAATTCTACTCCAAATTATAACAACAGAAATTATTCAACACCATCTGATAATCAACAAAGGAATTATAATCCACCTGTAAATAATTCGAGCAGAAGTTCTCAACCAACATATACACCTCCACCTTCTAACAATAGCTATAGTGCACCAGCTCCAAGCAGGTCAACATATACACCTCCACCATCTAACTCGGGTGGAAGTAATTCAGGTTCAAGATCAGGCGGAGGAAGTTCGGGAGGAAATGACAGAAGACGTTAATCAAAATAAAAACAAGTTTTAATCAAAAATAATACAAAATGAAAAGGCTATATTTTACAATAATTATAATTTTGACAGCAATTTCAACTACAATAGGTCAAAATGATATGGACGCACTCAGATACTCGCAATTGTATTATGGCGGAACTGCCAGATCTACAGCTATTGGAGGTGCTTTTGGTGCACTAGGTGCTGATTTTTCATCACTTAGCATTAATCCTGCCGGAATCGGTTTATACAAAATTTCTGAATTTACATTTACTCCATCTTTTTATATTGGGAGAACCAATTCAGATTTTTTAAGTTCGCCCAAAAGAGAAGATTATAAATATAACTTCAATATGGGAAATCTCGGTTTTGTTTATACTTTCTACAAAAGAGGCAATCTTTTTTCTGGTAACGGATGGAAAGCTGCCCAATTTGGCTTCGGTATCAACAGGTTGAATAATTTCAACAACAGAATGATAATGGAAGGTTATAATGCCGGAAGTTCGATGCTACAACAATTTGCACAAAATGCAACCGGCAATAAACCTTATAATCTAAATGATTTTGATTCGCGTTTAGCTTATGATGCATATTTAATAAATCCAACAGGCGACTCAACAACTTATACTGCCGTTGCAAATGGCAATGTAACTCAAAGAAAAACAGTTGCGACCAATGGTTCAATAAACGAAGTTGTAATGTCGTTGGGCGGAAACTATAGCGATAAATTATATATTGGTGCTACACTTGGTTTTCCGTTTATCCGTTACTTCGAACAATCTACCTACAAAGAAATAGATACTGAAAACAAAATCAACAATTTCAATTCATTTACTTTATATGATGATTTGGCTACAACCGGAGCCGGTATCAACTTCAAGTTCGGGATGATTTATCGACCGGTTGATTTGGTTAGACTTGGTGTTGCTTTCCATACACCAACTTATTACTATTCTATGCAGGACGAATATAGCAGAAAAATTGAATCAGATCTTGGTAACCAAGGAAAACATTCTGTAAGTTCTCCAAAAGGGCTTTATGATTATGAATTAACAACACCAGTGAGAGTAATTGGTAGCTTGGCTTTTGTAATAGGTGAATATGGTTTAATAAGTGCAGATTATGAATTTATGGATTTTGCTGAATCTCGCTTAAGAGCTGATAATTATGATTTTTATGAAGAAAACAATAAAATTCAGGGTAAATATACTTCTGCTGCAAATATCAGATTAGGAACCGAATGGAGATTAGATCCGATAACATTCAGAGCAGGTTATGGAATTTATGGCAGTCCATACTCAACATCGGTAAATAATGATGGAGAACGCAAAGTAATGTCGTTTGGGATGGGTTTCCGCGAAAAAACATTTTACATGGATATGGCATATTCATATTCAAAACAAACTGAAAATTACTATTTCTACGATCCAAGTCTGGTTTCTCCAGTTAAAAATGATATTAAAGGTCATAACATTATGCTTACCATAGGTTTTAAATATTAAAAATTAATATTTTTCAGAAAAAGGATGATTGCTGATAGCTATCATCCTTTTTTTTTTTTAATATTGCATTTCAATTTTAATTTTTTTATATGAATATAAAATCCTTATTATCAATCATATTATTATTTGGAACTACTCAATTGTTTGCACAGGAAATAAAAATTGAGGGAACATTTAACGGAAAAAACATCTATATAAACAACCCCAGTTCAGGAAATGGTTTTTGTATTTCAGAAGTTTGGGTGAATGGCAAAAAAACTCGTGACGAATTGAATTCCAATAGTTTTGAAGTTGATTTTTCGCAAATGGGTATTGAAAAAGGGAGCAATGTTAATGTCCGTATTTTCCACAAAAACGGTTGTAAACCAAGCATTATTAATCCTCAGGTATTGCAGGAAAAATTTGATTTTGGATTTAATAGTGTTAAAGTTAACCGCAAAGGATTACTGGTGTGGGATATTAAAGGAAATTGCGGTGAAGGTATTTTTGTTGTTGAACAATTTCGTTGGAAAAAATGGGTTAAAGCTGGTGAAGTTAAATCAAAAGATACAACAGGATTTAATTCATATACTTATGAAATAAACACAAACACAGGACTGAATTTATTCAGGGTAAAGTTTATAAATGATAAAAACAAAGAAACTGTATCGAAAGAAATAAAATATACACAACCCGGTAAAGAAATTATGATTGTTACCGAAAAAGTAAAAGACAGAATTGCTTTTACTGCAACTACCATGTACGAAATTATTGACGAAACAGGAAACTTAATTACCTCGGGTACTGAAAAATATATAGATACCTCTGAATTACCAAAAGGAAAGTATTTTATCAATTACGACAATAAAACAGAGATGTTTAGCAAGAAGTAAACATTTTGATTTAATATATAGAAATGCAGGATTTTGAAATTAAAATCCTGCATTTTTTCTTTTATATATCCCCTTTTTAATCACAATATTCATTTCTTAACAATAAAATAATATCAAAATTCTTATTATTTCAAATTAATGTCGTATGTTTGCGTCATTAAACATTAAGCAATGACTAATAATAAATCTTTTGAGTTTAGCGATGAACAACAACAACTTGCAAGTTTTGCAAGGATATTTTCACATCCGGCCCGTATTGCAATTATCCAGCTTTTAGCTGAAAAGAAAGAAATCAGAACCGGAAATATTTCCGATTTTTTGCCACTTAGCCGTACTACGGTTTCGCAGCATCTGAAAGAATTGAAAGAAATGGGAATTATTGACGGAACTATTGATGGCTTAAAGATTCATTACTGCCTGAATATGACTAAACTCACTGAAATAAAAAATTCATTCAATAAATTGTTTGAGAGTTCAATATGTTCTTTTGTTTGTAGTTGCGATTAATATATAATAAGTATGAAAATTTTAATTTTATGTACCGGAAACAGTTGCCGCAGCCAGATGGCTCATGGCTTCTTACAATCTTTTGATAAAAACCTGACTGTTTGTTCTGCCGGAACAGAAGCTTCGGGTAAACTGAATGAAAAAGCAGTTGCCGCAATGAAAGAAATCGGCATTGATATCAGCCATCATACTTCTGATTCAGTTGATTTATATCTTGGTCAGGAATGGGATTATGTAATTACCGTTTGCGGTGGCGCTAATGAAAGTTGCCCGGCATTTATAGGGAAAGTAAAACATCGTCTCCATATCGGTTTTGACGATCCATCGCATGTAACCGGTTCTGATGAATATATCTGGAGTGAATTCAGACGGGTAAGAGATGAAATTAAAGATGGTTTTTATAAATTCTATTTGTCAATCAAATAATAAAAAGAAATTATTTTAATAACCCGACGGGTTAATGCATTTCATTTTAAATTTAAAATGCAGAAAATCAACCCGTCGGGTTGAATAAATAACATAAATAATATGGAAAATAACGAATTAAAGAATATAGTAAAAGAAAAATACGGAGAAATTGCCGAACAGAGTAAGTTGCAAAACGAAACTTCCTGTTGTGGGGTTGGTTCTTCGTGCTGTTCGGGTGTTGATTATACCATTTTCAGCGAAAATTACAGCGAACTGGATGGTTATAATCCTGATGCTGATTTGGGTTTGGGTTGTGGAATCCCGACAGAATTTGCCCTGATTAAAAAAGGTGATACTGTTGTTGATCTTGGTTCGGGAGCTGGTAACGATTGCTTTGTTGCCAGAGCTTTAACAGGTGAAACGGGTAAGGTTATTGGTGTGGATTTTACCGAAACTATGATAGAAAAAGCCAGAGAAAATACTGAGAAATTAGGTTTCAACAATGTTGAGTTTCGTTTTGGTGATATAGAGAAATTGCCACTTACAGCCAATAAAGCCGATGTGGTTATCAGTAATTGTGTATTGAATCTGGTGCCCGATAAAATGCAGGCATTTAAAGAAATATATAGAATTTTAAAAGTTAACGGACATTTTTCTATTTCAGATGTTGTATTGGACGGAAAATTGCCACCTAAACTTGAACAGGCAGCCGAAATGTATGCAGGTTGTGTGTCGGGAGCCATACAGAAACAGGAATATCTGGATATAATCAATTCCTGTGGGTTTAAGAATATCAGCATTCAGAAAGAAAAGAAAATAAATATACCTGACGAGATACTGCTGAATTATATTTCAGATTCTGAATTAGAATTATTAAAAACAAAGAATGTAGGCATTTATAGCATAACTGTGTATGCCGAAAAAGGAGATTGTGCTTGCGAAGGCAATTGCTAATCAGAAAAAGAAATAATAAGTTGTAAGTGCAACTTATTTGTGTATTATTTTTATAAATTTAAATTTTAAAAACAAATGGAAAATGACAAATTGAATATGAATGTAAACGAAAATTATTGTAACACCGAAAATGATTCTTCTTGCTGTGGAAGTGATACTTCATGTTGCAAAGATGATGAAGTAGCTATCAGCAACAAAACTGAAGAAGTTAAAGTAGTTGAGCCTGTGGTTGAACAGTCTTCGGGTGGATGTGGCTGCGGTTGCAATTGCTAATATTTTCTGATACAAACATCATTATTAAAATGACACAAATTTTTTAATAATCAAAATGCCGACTCCTGATCCTTATTATAAAGGGTTGGGAGTTTTTTATGCATTAAAAATACATATATAACAGAACACTGATAATTCGACAGGCTCATTACAAGTGACGCAGATGTTTTGAAAAACCTGACAGGTTTTTGGAAACCTGTCAGGTTTAAGATGCATCAAATTAAGATAAAACAATTAACAAATTTATATCAAATATGAAAACACGATTAAATTTTTTAGACCGCTATCTAACTTTATGGATATTCCTTGCAATGGTGGTGGGTGTATTGTCGGGTTACTTTTTTCCGGCTATTGCAGAGTTTTGGGAATCTTTGAAATCATCGCCCGAAAGCACAACCAATATTCCGATTGCTATCGGACTTATTGTAATGATGTATCCGCCACTGGCAAAGGTGAAGTATGAGGAATTGGGCGATGTGTTCCGCAACTGGAAGGTTTTAACGCTGTCGCTGGTGCAAAACTGGCTGATTGGGCCTGTGCTGATGTTTGCATTGGCCATTGCTTTCTTTAAGCTATTTCCGGGTGAAAACAATGCCAACCTTCCTTATATGTATGGTATTATTATGATTGGGCTTGCCCGTTGCATTGCCATGGTTATTGTATGGAACGATCTGGCAAAGGGCGACACCCAGTATGCTGCCGGTTTGGTTGCTTTTAATTCTATCTTTCAGGTGCTGTTCTTTTCGGTTTATGCTTATGTATTTATTGCCGTTTTGCCTGCATGGTTTGGTATTCCGACCAACGATGCTGTGGAAAGAATTACCATTGCACAGATTGCCGAAAGCGTTTTTATTTATCTGGGTATTCCGTTTATTGCCGGATTTCTTACCCGTTTTATCCTTATCCGAGTAAAAAGCAAACAATGGTATCATACCAAGTTTGTACCTAAGATAAGTCCGCTTACGCTGATAGCTTTGCTGTTTACGATAGTGGTGATGTTTTCGCTCAAGGGCGAATATATCGTTAAAATACCTATGGATGTGGTATTGATTGCCATTCCGTTGCTGATATATTTTATAATTATGTTCTTTGGTTCTTTTTATATGAGCAAACGCAGTGGTGCTAACTACGCGCAATCGGTTACGCTTTCGTTTACGGCTGCCAGCAATAATTTTGAACTTGCCATAGCTGTGGCAATAGCCATCTTTGGCATGAATTCGGGCGAAGCTTTTACTGCCGTAATTGGCCCTTTGGTAGAAGTACCGGTAATGATTGCCTTGGTAAATGCTGCATTCTGGATGAAGAAGAAATATTTTGCCGGAAACAGTTTATAAAGTTCGTAAAGTTTATAAAGTTAAAAAGTGGCTTGCATTGTATAAGCCACTTTTTTTATTGTAATTGATTAACGTACGGAACTATATGCAGTTGGGGATTGCGGGTTGCTTTCCTGTCGAACCCCGATGCCGTTGTTGCGGGCTGCGAACTTTGTTGTCCGCCCCGAAACCCTAATTGACATATAGTTTTTGTTATGCGGTCGCTTTTTGGTGTTCAATTATTAGTTGTTTTAGTTCGTCTGAAATGTTTGTCCACATGGTTTGGTCAGTCAAAATAAGTTTGTAGTTACATTCAGTTTCTGTCACTACTGTTATTTGCCTGAACCAATCAAAATATGTCCATTCTCTTGGTTTTGGAGAATAGAGAAAAAGTCCGTTGTTGTCCCAATGAACTTCTGTTGCTGTTCTATAAATCAGCGCAAAGCGTCCTTTGTCCGGCTTAATAAAAAGTCGTTCTTTTTCGTCAATACCGATTTCTAAAATTTTATCTATCGTCATTATCTGTCTTGAAATTGGTCGTTATATGATTTTACGTGCTGGGGGAATTCGTCACCAAAGAATGGATAAGCCACACCTTCCAATGTGATTTCAAATTCATCGCCATCCATTCCGCTTATTTGATTTCCTAAGCCTTTAATTTCAACTCCGTTCTCGTTCCTGACTACTAAATTCTTAATCGTTCGGGTGGATATTAATTTGTCTTCGGGGTAGTCATTTGCTAATTCAATGTTGTTTTCCAAACAATATTTTCTAAAAAAGTCATACCCTGAAACGATGGTGGAAAAGTGAATTTGTCCAAACACAACGCCCATTGGTGCGTCTGCTTTTTCAAGTTCAGTCGTTCCAATTATTTTATCGTCAAGAAATATGTCGTACCGTTTTGTTGTCATTGGTTGCATGGTTTGTTAAAGTGCCGCATAACTTATTTCCTGCTTCACCTTTGTTGTAAGCTATTTATTATTTTGGTATAGACTGCTACACCTTTTGTTTATTTTTTTCTTGCAAATATACTAACTTTTCGTAAACCAAACCCGTTGGGTGCTGCCTTACCCAACGGGTTGAGTTTTTGTTTACGGTTTACATTTCCTGATCTACCTCATCGGCTTCTTCATCGGTGATTATTTCTTCTTTTGGGATAAGTGCGTGATACTTTTTGCGCAACTCTTCCATCTGGATAAATAAATTGCTAATATCCTGATTGGGTGCATAAGTAGCAGACTGCTCTATTGATATACAAAATTCGCGGTAAGCATCCGCTGCTGGTGCACGCAGTTCGCTGCTGGGTTCGGTTCGGCTGCCTACTTCCAGATTGCGTTGATCGAACAATTGTTTTAATTCCAGGTTATCTGCTTTTAACTGATCGAACAAATCTTTAATATCCAACGTAGTAGCTGCATCTATAATGGCCGCATTGTTTGAGAATTTTTCAATCATTTCGTCAGTAGATTCCTGCTGTGTGGCAAGTGATTTTTTAGTCAGATCTTTGTAGGGAGCCAGAAAATAACTTATTACTCCGGCTGCATCTTTTTTGTGTGTATCGCGCGATTTGCTGTGAAATGTTGTAGTTCTTTTTATTTCAGCAAAAATATCGTCGCATTTGCTTCTCTGATTATTGATAGGACTGGTTAAAACACTTTTCCTAAGTCTGTTTACCTGTGCCGCAAAGGCTTCATTCTTAGGTTGCATTATTGCTAAAATGGCGTTCGGAACTACTCCTATACTTGCCGTTACACTATTGGCATTGTCGATAGTTTTACTAACTAATGCCGCTGCATCTTCATTGGATAATCTTGTAATATCCAATAGAGTGAAATTAATTTTTTGCATTTTTCTTTTTGTTTAAATTTATGATTAATTAATTTTAATTGGTCTTCTGAAACAATATAATTTTATGAATTTTAAAAAACTAATAGTAAACAGTATTGAAAAATATAAAGCACATTAATATTGTATTAATAAGCAAATATTTTTAAATAGGTTTTGCTTCTTCGGATTTTCCGATAAAGCTCCGACAACTGATTTTGTTTCTTCGGATTTTCCGACAAAGCCCCGACAATTGATTTTGCTTCTTCGGATTTTCCGGTGAAGCCCCGACAGTTGATTTTGCTTCTTCGGATTTTCCGATGAAGCTACGACAGCAGTTTTTGCTTCTTCGGAAATTCCGGTGAAGCCACGACAGTAGTTTTTGCTTTATCCGGCAGTCAAATGAAAGCATTTTTACTGTTTTTACTTCACTGTAAAGTAGCAAAACTATGTTATTTACTTTTTTTTAACCTTTTGTATGCAGAAATTTTTTTTTCAGCCAAAAATCAATCTAAAATTTTATGAAAACACTTAGCCGAAAGAGGAAATCTTTATACATCGAGGTTTTATTATTCAAAAAAACATAAAATTATAAATATTTCAAAGAACGTTCATTCCCGGAATCAATGCCTTATTGCTTTTTCATTGCACTGTTATTCCAAAAACAGTTACAAAGATAATATCAAAAATAGCAAAATGTATATTTTTTTTAATATTTATTGAAATATTTTTAAACAGATGCTTAAATACATAAATTATACATTAATTATCAATATTTTGAGAAGGCAAAATTGGTTTTTTTGTAGATTTATAAAGTTGTGTTGTAAGAAATGTAGGGCGAGAATTAAATAATTTTCGACAATTTTTATTATTATTTCTTCTTTTCCTGATGAAAAGAAGCAAAAATCATCGCTTACCACCATTTTGCTAAAATTAAGTAATATTGAATGGCCTGCCGCGTTACAAGCCGTAACGATGCTTTATTAAAACATTTATTGAAAGGAATTCGTCGTTACTCGTGTAACGCTTAAAAACCCTCCCTAATATTCAATATTACTTAATTTCTTTACGCAAAATGTTGGAATGCGAGTCCGCTCTGAACGACGGACTGACCTCAAATCATTAACGCTACAAAACAAGCAATTAAAAATATTGGGCAGCATTGTGAGCAATCCACGAGTTTCGGCGACAAATGTTTATTAAATGACAAAAACTTATTCCGAAACGGCTTGGATTGCGGCAGGCATTTTTAATTGCGTAGGTTTTGAAGTTAATGATTTGAAGTCTTGAATCCCCGAAGTGTCGGGATGTTCCATTTTGGTTCTTTTTTTTCAAGAAAAAAGAATATTATAATAATGGGTTAATGCCCTACGGGCAATTTTCTATCGGAAATCTGCAATCATTAATCGCATAACGACCTGTCTCGTCCTAAAAAAAGTTGACATTTTTTATTAATACTGATATAAGTTTACAAAATCATTTTCGGGTAATGATGAGCCAGCAGATTGTTCTGCCTCAAACAGTGAGGGCTCAATG
>JAHEYQ010000103.1 GCA_023251515.1 Bacteroidales bacterium | reverse complement strand
TGAAAACGGCTATAACAAAAAGCAAAAGTTTATTGTTACAAAAAAGCATTAATATCATTTAATCAGCCGTTTGCCAAATTTATAAATTAGCTTTTCAAACAAACAAAAAGCTAAAACGGAATAAAACAATGAGTAAAAGAAAGCAGTCGGATGTAAATTGCCCTTGCAAAAGGAAAAATTGTATTCGTTATCAAAAATGCGATGCTTGCCGCAAATATCACTACGATATTAATGAATTGCCAAGTTGCGAAAGAACAATAAACTTAATTAAACCTGAAGAATAATATGCTGAGCGAAAACCAGAAATTCGATAAAGCTGACTTCACAAAAACGATTCTGCCCATTGGTGAATACGAGAATTGTACTTTTATTAATTGCAATTTTTACAATCTCAATCTGAATGATTATATTTTTAGAGAATGCTTATTCGATAGCTGCGATTTAAGTTTGGTAAGTGTAAAAAACACCATGTTCAACGATGTAAAGTTCATAAAATCAAAACTGCTGGGCATTCGTTTTGATGAATGCAAACTATTTTTATTATCATTCGAATTCAACAATTGCCTGCTGAAACTATCAGTATTTTACAAACTCAAACTCAAGAAAATCGTTTTTACAAACACCAACATGCAGGAATGCGATTTTACCGAAACCGACTTGAGCGGTGCCATTTTCGACAATTGTGATTTGCTGAATGCCACTTTTGACCGAACAAATCTCGAGAAAGCCGACTTCAGAACTGCATTCAACTATAGCCTCGATCCCGAAAACAACCGAATAAAGAAAGCCCGCTTTTCAACTGCATCATTGCATGGCTTATTGCAGAAATACGATATTGTAATTGATTGAAAAAAGCAAAACTATTGTAATTATTTTTACTCGTATTTAATTGAAGCTAAGTAAAAAGATGTATATACGCATATTTTAAACTTTGAATTTATATTTTAAAAAACATCATAACGCGGATTACACGGATACGTTCCGTAAACGCTGATTTTACTGATTTTTATATAATCATCTTATTATATAATAATATCCGCTTTTATCTGCGTTTCCCAAAGGAATCTGCGTTCATGTCCCGAGAGGAACGATTCGGGGATCCGCCTTACAATAAATAAATTTGAAGATTTAATAATGTATTATAAAGTCTTACAATAAACGATTCTTTTTACTTATGTATTAAATAAGCAATTAAAAACAACTTATTAAATAAAAATATAAGTTGCTTAACTGCATGGCGCTTTCTATTTTATATTTTATTTTGTTTAATATAAAATATTTGAGGGGCAAAACACTTTTTATCTGAGACTTACGCCAAACAAATAACCAACCAAAGCAGTTAAACCCATAGCCATAGTTCCCCAGAAAGTGATCCTGATTACTGCGTTTTTTATACTTGAACCGCCGGTTTTAGCAGCTAATGCCCCAAGAAAAACGAGGAATATAATAGCAAAGATATAAAGTAAATATTCCATGTATTTCAATGGCATAATAAGAGTAACCATAAGAGGCATTAATCCGCCAACTGTAAAAGATAAACCCGAAGCAAAAGCTGCCTGTATTGGCTTTGCCTGACTTATTTCATTAATACCCAATTCATCTCTTATGTGAGCACCTAAAGCATCATGTTCGCTTAATTCTTTTGCAACTGATAATGCAGTTTCTTTTTTCAGCCCTCTTTTTTCATAAATCTCAGCTAAACGCATCAATTCCAGTTCGGGCATATCTAATAATTCCTGCTTTTCGCGTTCAATATCTGCCTTTTCCACATCTGTTTGAGAACTAACTGACACATATTCTCCGGCAGCCATTGATAATGCACCGGCAACCAATCCGGCTACGGTAGCAAGTACTATGGGTTCTCTGAGCGTAGTTGCTGCCGCAATACCTATAGCAAGACTGGCAGTAGATAATATGCCATCGTTTGCACCAAGTACTGCTGCTCTCAGCCAATTGCTTTTTTGAATATAATGTACCTCTAAATAATTATCTTTGTTTTCCATTACTTTTAAAGTTTACTTTGTTTTGTCAGATACCTGATCTTTAATTATCATCAACGTTTATAAGAATGTTGTGATTAAATACAATCAGCTATAATGTTTAAGCCTGAAATTTCAAAAAATCATACGCTCTTTATAAAAATCAAAATTACTAATATTATATCAGAAGTTAGAAGTAATAATCAAAAAATATTTTATTTGCTGAACTTAAAAGACATAAGTTTCTGTTAGTATATCAATTTGCTGAACTGGTTATTTAATTCCATTTAAATAATCATCTCTTAACAACAACGAAATTCTATTTACAGTATAATAAAACTGTATTATAAACTCAGGTTTTTTACTTTAAATTTATAAATATAAGGTTGTCAATACTTTCAGATATAAGAAAGCTAATAAATTAAAAGATAAAATTAGCATTTTTAGCTTCCAATCCATAAGCACTACTTTTATAAAATCAATTTTTATAAAATTGTCCTTAAGAATTGTTTTATATAAATCGTTTTTTACTTATCTGTCCAAAAGGACGGAGATATATATATTATTATTTATATCTCTGTCCTAAAAGACGTAAATATAAATATTGTTTTTTTATAATCTATCCAAAAGGACGAATATATAAATATCATTTTTTATAAAGCAGTCCAAAAGTCCAGTAATATTTAAATTGCTTTTTTATATCTTGTGCATAAGTACAGCTTATACAAAACACATATTTATATTTCTGAGAAAATTGCATTATTATATAATAATCATATTTATATAAAGTAGATAAATAAGTTTTACAATAATATAATAAAAGTATTATAAGGGACTCGCATTCCGCAATTTTGCGTTAATAAAATTAAAACTATTGGATATCAGGCAGGATTGTGAGCGTTACACGAGTAACGACGACATTATTCCAATCAAAGAAATATAGTTTATTTCGTTACGGCTTGTAACGCTTGCCTACCGGCAGCTACCGTGTACCCACATCTTTTATAAGTTTTGTTCCTTCTATTATATAATTTAATCTGTCTAATCCTCGTTTTAATACGATAACACCAGGCGGGCCCTGTGAATC
>JAHEYQ010000032.1:26446-53463 GCA_023251515.1 Bacteroidales bacterium | reverse complement strand
AATATCCACTAACTGCAGCACCCGGATACATGGCAAAATTTTCAGTCAGATTAATACCTGATTTATTGGCATCCAGCAAGTTGAAGATTGTTCCTTTTTCGCTATGTTCAGGACAAGCTGGATAACCCGGTGCTGGTCGGATACCTGCATAACTCTCATGAATAATTTCATCAATTCTCAGATTTTCATCTTTTGCATATCCCCAATATTCTTTACGTACCTTAGCGTGAAGCAGTTCTGCAAAAGCTTCTGCAAGCCGGTCTGCTAATATTTTTACCATAATGGCATTGTAATCATCATTCTGATCTTCAAATTCTTTAACCCATTTCTCAATACCAATACCTGCAGTTACAGCAAATAAGCCTATATTATCGCTGTATCCGGCTTCTTTGGGTGCTATAAAATCAGCAAGTGATAGGTTAGGAATGCCGGTTTCTTTTTCTTCTTCGTTTCTGAGAAAATGCAAATTCGCTATTGTCTGATTTTCAAGTAATAATTCAACACTATCGCCAATGGCATTGGCCGGAAAAAATCCAAAAACTCCGTTTGCCTGAACCATTTGTTTATCAATGATTTGCTTTAATAAATCTTGAGCATCGTCAAACAATTTGCGTGCCTCAACCCCTTTCAAAGGATCTTCAAAAATTGCAGGATATTTTCCGGCAATTTTCCATGCATGGAAAAAGAAAGTCCAGTCGATATATTCGCTGATTTCAGCTAATGGATAATTATAAAGATGTTTAATACCTAAAAATGAGGGTTTTATTGGATTATATTTTGTCCAGTCGAATACCAAACGATTTGCTTTGGCTTGTGCTAATGACAAATAAGTTATACCAGCTCTGGTACTTTCATGCTTTTGGCGTAGTTGTTCATATTTCAGATTTATTGAATCCACAAAAGGCTTTTTAGCTTCTTTAGAAATTAAACTGGCAACAACTCCTGTTGCCCTGGAAGCATCACGGACATGAATTACAGGATGATGATATTCTGGTGCAATTTTTACAGCTGTATGCATTTCACTGGTGGTAGCACCACCAATAAGTAGCGGAATATTGAATCTTCTTCGTTCCATTTCTGAAGCTACAAAGCACATTTCTTCCAATGAAGGTGTTATAAGTCCTGATAAGCCTATGATATCAACATTTTCTCTGATAGCTGTATCCAGTATTTTCTCTGCATGCACCATTACACCAAGGTCGATAACTTCATAGTTATTGCATCCCAGCACTACGCCTACAATATTTTTCCCTATATCATGCACATCACCTTTTACTGTGGCCATCAATATCTTACCTGCTTTATTACCTTCGCCTTTAACTTTCTCAGCTTCAATAAATGGCAATAGAACCGCCACAGCTTTTTTCATTACACGGGCACTTTTAACTACCTGAGGCAGAAACATTTTGCCTGCTCCGAACAAATCTCCGACCACATTCATACCTGCCATTAAAGGTCCTTCTATAACTTCCAATGCTTTAGCGAAATGCGGACGGGCTTCCTCAACATCAATGGCAATATCTGCATCCAGACCATGAACCAAGGCGTAAGTAATTCGCTCATTGACAGGCAGATTTCGCCATGCTTTGGCAGCAGCTTCCGTTTTTTCGGTAGCTTTCATTTTAGAAGCATAATCTATCAGTCTTTCAGTTGAATCTGGTCTGCGGTTAAACAAAACATCTTCAATAAGTTCGAGCAAATCGGCAGGAATATCATCATAAACCGGAAGATTACCGGCATTCACAATGCCCATATCCATACCGGCTTTAATAGCATGATACAGAAATGCGGAATGCATAGCTTCCCGCAGATCATCATTGCCACGGAATGAGAAAGATAGATTGCTGATTCCTCCGCTAATGCGGGCATAAGGAAGGTTTTTCTTAATCCATTTTATGGTTTCAATAAAATCAACTGCATAATTATTATGTTCTTCAATTCCGGTTGCAATCGCTAATATATTGGGATCGAAGATGATATCTTCAGGAGGAACACCAATTTCATCTGTAAGAATGTAATAAGCACGTTTACATATTTCAATGCGACGTTCGAAAGTGCTGGCTTGTCCTTCTTCATCAAAAGCCATTACTATCATGGCTGCACCGTAATTTCTGATTTTGCGGGCATGTTCTCTGAATACCTCTTCACCTTCTTTCATACTGATTGAATTTACAATTGCCTTACCCTGAAGGCATTGCAAACCTGCTTCAATAACTTCCCATTTGGAAGAATCTATCATAATGGGAACTCGGGCAATTTCAGGTTCCGACATCAGTAAATGCAGAAATCTCGTCATTTCACGTTTGGCATCCAGCATGGCATCGTCCATGTTTATATCCAAAACCTGAGCTCCTGATTCTACCTGCTGACGGGCAACTGAGAGTGCTTCATCGTATTTCTCTTCACGAATAAGGCGTGCAAATTTCTTAGAACCCGAAACATTGGTTCTTTCGCCAATATTTATAAAATTGCTGTTTTCGAAAATCAGTAAAGGTTCCAGGCCACTTAAACGTAAATGCTTGTCAATGTTCGGAATAGTTCTGACCGAAGATTGCTGTTCAGCCATTTTGGCTAATTCTCTGATATGCTCGGGCGTTGTGCCACAGCATCCACCGATAATATTTACCGAATGATTATGAATTATCGGTTTTACATGATTTGCCATTTGTGCAGGCGATTCATCATATTCACCGAACTGATTGGGTAAACCTGCATTGGGATAAGCACTTACATAAAATGGGGCTTTCCGTGACAATTCATCAATAAAAGGATTAAGTTGTTCGGCTCCCATAGAACAATTGAAGCCAACACTCAGTAAATCAATATGTGAAACCGAATTCAAAAAGGCTTCCAGCGTTTGTCCGGATAAAGTTCTGCCGCTTAAATCGGTTATAGTTCCCGAAACCATTACGGGAATACGAATATTTCTTTCAGCAACTACTTCATTTATAGCATATAGCGCAGCTTTTGCATTAAGGGTGTCAAAAATGGTTTCTACCAGTAATAAATCTATACCACCGTCAATCAGTCCATTAACCTGTTCTTTATACGCTTCCCTTAATTGGTCATAGCTGATTGCTCTGTAACCCGGATCGTTTACATCGGGCGACATAGAAGCCGTTTTGCTGGTTGGTCCGACTGCTCCAGCTACAAAACGAGGTTTTTTGGGATTGTCAATTGTAAATTTTTCAGCTTCTTCAACTGCAATTTGTGCAGCAACTTTATTAATCTCATATACAATGGGTTCCAATTGATAGTCAGCCATTGAAACCGAAGTAGAATTAAAAGTATTGGTTTCGATAATATCAGCACCAGCATCCAGATATGCCCTGTGAATCTCACGGATTATTTCAGGTTTGGTTAAACATAACAAATCATTACATCCCTTTAAATCAATGTGATGCGATGCAAAACGATTGCCTCTGTAATCAGATTCGTTTAGTTTATATCGCTGTATCATGGTGCCCATAGCTCCGTCGAGAACCAGAACACGGTTTTTTAAAATTTCAGAAATCTTAGTTGCTTCCTTCATATTTATATTGTATTAAGCAGTGCTGCATACTTTTAACAAAGCAGCAGAACTAAAGTTTATTAAATAAACACATTCGGTTTTCCTTAGAAAGGCTTTGGACTGTGTTTCAATTATAATCACCCGTAACGGGTTCAGGTATTGGCACCTTGCATATTTAAAATGTTGGTTGCCAGAGGTTCACAGAGCCTGTTCTCTCGCCTCTTCTGTATAATTCAAACCTCCGTTTTATGATAGGAATATTTGAAGCTGCAAATATAGATATTTTTTTGAATTGTTGTATGGGAAATTTGGTGATATTGTGATTTGGTGATTTCTGAACCACATAGGCACATAGGAAACAATAGATTACCACAATAGTAATTGATTTAATCTTTGTTATTCAAGTTTATCCTATTATTGATAATTCTAACTATATCACACATTTCCGAATGATTTATTCTTGTTTGTAGGGTTTTATTTGCTTTGCTAGTATAATAAATATACAACTTGCTACCTCTAACTCTAAAACCAGAAACAAAATCATCAACTAAAGTCCTATCTTCTGTTTCAACTTTCTTGATACCTCTAAAATAAATACATTCAACATCTTTACTTAAAATATTGAATATATAATAGTTTCGGATAATTACTAGATCATTATATACAAATATTTTTTGCTCGTTTATAATTATTGAAAGAATTAATAAAAATGCAGCAATAAACGCAATTAATACAGGTCTTTCAGAAATATGTATAATAACAAAAAAAAACATGCTATACTTATTAATCTCGCTGTCCATGTTAAAAATTTCTCTGTTAAGGAGAATGATTTATATATTATTTCCATTTAATTATTTTATTTATTTCTATTTATTTCATTCAAATATAATCAATTCTTATGCCCGACAGTCTGAGTGATCACAATCATCTTATTTTGCGGCAAGCCTATTATTTTTGCTAATTCCGGAATATCGACATAGCGGCGTGTAACCGTATTTAACTCTGTTGAAGCACAATACAGATAAATATTCTGAACAATGGCTCCGGCATGTATTCCGGCATAAAGCAATCTGTCTTCATTTGCAGCATTTTTCATTTTTGAGGTATCGGAAACCATTACCAGATTTAAAGCAGCATTTTCCACAAAATCCTGCTTACCTGCATATTTCATAAAATTTCCTGCTTTAATAAACTCCAGCAAATGGTCTTTCGGATTATACTTATATATTCCAGTTTTCAGAATTACATAAATCTCCATATCCTGCCAGTTCATTGCGGTTGGTGCAGTTCGTTTACCCGATTCAGGTCTGTTGATACCATCTGCCGCCCATAATAAATCTGATAATTCCTGCATACTTAATTCTTTAGAAGAAAAAACCCGTTCGCTCGAACGCTTATTTAAGGCTTTCATCAATTGTTTTCCTCCAGTTTTTACAGCGACAGGCAATTTAATATCTTTATTTTCCTGAGTAAATCCATTGATAAATAATGCGATAGCTAAAACAAAAAACAATATTTTTTTCATATTACATAAATTTGATTTCTCACAAAAATAGTAATTTTAATTTGCTTTCAATAATTTTTAATTATCTATTTAAACCTATTAAAAAAATAACGAATTTTGTAAATTAATAAATCAGAAAACAAAAACGTGAGCACAGACACTAAAAAACAATTTATCAGCATTTTAAATGATTGTCTTACAAATAAAACATTTGTAAAACTTTCATTGATGAATAAACGTGATAAAACCAATGAACTGAAAATTGTAAGCGCCAAACTTATAGTTGTTAAGGATGGCGTAAAGCTCTCATTTGTATATAGATATCCTACCAAAGATATTACTAAAAATTACAGTTTTGCGGAAAGTGAAAAAGTAATTGAAAATCATCTGGATACAGATTTTTTGCAGGCTGATTTATTTACACTGGAAGCTGATTATTATCTGACTTTTAATCATAAAAATATTGTAAGTATCAAGAAGAAGGAAGCTTCAACGAAAGAAATTCCTCAACCTGCTCATGACAAGGAGAAAAACAGACTGATTGCTACAGCTAACAATATTTATCTGAGGGAATTAGGAGTTACTACAGCAGACTGGCAGATAAAAAACAGTATGCAGGACAAATATCGTCAGATAAATAAATATATCGAAATAATAGATGGTGTTTTGCGAAATACAAATCTGGAAAACACACTGAACGTGGTAGATATGGGCGCAGGAAAAGGTTATCTTACTTTTGCATTATACGATTACCTGCAGAATGTGTTGAAGAAAACAGCAACTGTAACTGGTGTAGAACTCAGAAAAGAATTGGTAACAGATTGTAATGCAATTGCTCAGAAATCGGATTTTAACAATCTGAACTTTATTGCCGGAACAATAAAGGAAATTGAATTGCCTGAAACAGATATGCTTATTGCCTTACATGCCTGTGATACCGCAACTGATGATGCCATTTTCAGAGGTATAAACGCTGAGGCTAAGATTATTATCTGTGCTCCATGTTGCCATAAGCAGGTTCGCAAGCAAATGAATCCGACAGATGATCTGAATCTGATTTCACAGTTCGGAATATTAAAAGAACGTCAGGCTGAGCTTCTTACAGATGGAATACGTGCCTTATTATTAGAGACTTACGGATATAAAACAAAGGTTTTTGAGTTTATAGCCACCGAACATACTCCAAAAAATGTTTTGATAGTTGCAGTAAAACATAAGAATACAAAAACACCGGATTATAAGATATTAGAAAAAATAGAAAATATTAAAAAGATACATGGTATTGAATATCATTATCTTGAAAAACTATTGGCAACAAAATAAATTCATCATTCATAAATTATAATTCAACATTATGATAGAAACATTAGGAATTGGATCAAGGGTGAAGCATCCCCAATTTGGCAAAGGCGTTGTAGTTCAGTTGCGTTCAGATGCTTATGAAATTACTTTTATTGAAACCGGAACCCGCCAGATTATGCGTGATTATGAAGGTTTGGAAATTATTGAAGCAGTAGAAACACCTTCTGATTTAGCTACTTACGAAAAAATAGAAAAAAGTTTAATCAGATTTTTACGTCGTTTCAGCGATTTTCAGGAAACTGTTCCAATGGGTGTAAAATGGAATAACGGAAAACTGATTATGATTCCCGGCGATAGCAGTTTGAAAGAAAAAGAAGTGCCTATTGATGCTTTTTTCCATAAAATTGTAATGATTCGCGACAGAGTGAGAGTAATGGAACAAAAAATAAATACCAGCAATTTAACTGATAGTGAAAAGGTTGAAATTCAACAATATATTACACGTATTTATGGCAGTTTAACCACTTTTAATGTATTGTTTAAAAATAAAGAAGACTATTTTGTGGGTGAAAAAGGTGCATA
Source organism: Bacteroidales bacterium (assembly GCA_023251515.1). Lineage (GTDB taxonomy): Bacteria > Bacteroidota > Bacteroidia > Bacteroidales > JACABE01 > JACABE01. Next base: position 46,564 of record JAHEYQ010000032.1, on the reverse strand, counting down.
AAAAACGTTATCAATTTCTTATATACAAAAAAGGAGAACATTTGATATTTGTTCTCCTTTTTATTTATAAAATATAGATTATTATCCTAAATATATTTTTCGCCTTTTTCGCTCATTACATCAGCTACAAACTGTCTGATTTGTTGTTCTTCACCTTTCTTGCAAATCAATAAAATATTATTGTCTTCAACAACTATAAAATCATCAAGACCTTGCAATACAACCAATTTGTCTTTTGGCATATTTATTATACAATTTTTAGTATCATAAGTCATTACATTTTTGCCAACAATCGTATTTGCTTTTGCATCTTTGTTTCTTGTTTCATAAAGCGAACCCCAAGTACCTAAATCTGACCATCCGAAATCTGAAATTAGGACATACACATTATCGGCTTTTTCCATTACACCATAGTCAATTGAGATATTTTTGCAAACGGTATAAGCATTTTTAATAAATATTTCTTCGTTTTTGGTATTATAATTTGGAATTCCTTCTTTAAATATTGAATCAACTTCAGGCAGATATTGCTCAAATGCTTTCATAATACTTTTGAGCGACCATACAAAAATACCTGCATTCCACAGGAAATCGCCACTTTCGATAAATGATTTAGCCATTTCCAAAACAGGTTTTTCTGTAAAAGTTTTTACCTTTTTCAAACGTTCATCTTTATCCCATTTTGTGCTTTCATTAAATTGAATATAACCATATCCGGTATCAGGACGACTAGGTTTTATACCTAAAGTTACAAGCCAATCATTTTCTTTAGTAGCTTCCAAAGCCTTGGTAATCACCTCAACAAACTCATCTTCCTTTAGAATAATATGATCAGATGGAGCAACTATAATATTTGCATCTGGATTGATTTGATGAATTTTATAATTTGCATAAGCAATGCAAGGAGCTGTATTTCTGCGGGCAGGTTCGCAAACAATTTGTTCGTCGTTTATATGTGGAATCTGACGTTTTATTTCATCTCTGTATATTTCATTGGTAACAATATAAATATTTTCAGATGGACAAACACGTTCGAAACGTCTGAATGTTTGCTGAATTAAAGTTTCGCCTGAACCCAGAATGTCAATAAATTGTTTTGGTTGCGAAGTTCTGCTCATAGGCCAGAATCTGGAACCTATGCCTCCTGCCATTATTACGCAAAAGTTATTTTTATTCATTTTTCCCAATTTTATTTTTTGCAAAAGTATGAATATTTTATTATAAATGAGATGATAAACGAAAAATTTGTCTTGAAATATTTAACATAGAATAAAATTAATTATTAAACGATATTTTTAAATAATAATAAATTAAACTAATGATAATTAAACGTTTAAATTGAATGATGTTCAGAATAAACTACTCTTGTGAGAGGATGAAACAGATAATTTCGTTTATCGTTGAGGCAAATACATTTGAATCTTTTTTTTAGTTTTTCTATTTTCTGAAAGCTGCGTCCATCAAATGTATTGAAATTAGCTTTAAACGGAATTTCTTCTATCAAAAGATAATCCTGATTTTCATCATATTTTCGTAAAGCCCTGCTTAGCTCTGTTTTGCCCAATTGCGGATGCTTTTCCAACTGAACAAAAAGTGCTCTGATTTCATCAGGGAAATTTTGAGGAGTGCTGAACTGTTTCAACAAATCCAGATATTTCTGAGACCATTCCTTTCCATGAGGTTCTACTTTGTTTTTATATAGATTCCAAATATACAAATGTGCAAACTCGTGCAAAAGTGTAATTAAAAAATCATATTTATTGAGGTTATGATTAATCGAAATCCGATGATAAGAAACACCATTTTGCGGCGGTCTGAAATCGCCAAGCTTGGTTCTGCGGGCACGAGTAATATTTACCTGAACATTATTGGCAAGTATCATCTTTTCAATAGGTTCTACAGATGTTTCGGGCAAATACTTGCAAAGTATTTCCTTAAGCTCGCTCATTTTTAATTTGAATGTTATAACCAAAACTCGGGCAATCTTTACACTTTTTTCTTTTCCGGTGGTTTGCAGAAGCACAAGATGATAACAAAACTGATAATAATATCAATAATGTCAACAGTTTAATCAGTTTATATTTGTTCATTACAGTATTTTATTATGAAAGCCCAAAATTAATCATTCTTTCAAAATTATAAACTTTTAAAACCAAACTTTTTTAGTTTTGTGAAATTTGATTAATTTAGCAGCATAATAAAATTCAGATGAAAATAATTTCGGATGTAGGCAATTACTTTTTGTTGATGAAACAGGTTTTTCGCAAACCTGAAAAATATTCAATTTACCGTAAGCAATTGCTGAATGAAATAGATTTTTTGGGTATTGATTCGTTGGGTATTGTTGCCATTATATCAGTATTTATGGGTGCTGTAGTTACCATTCAAATGGCATTTAATGTTGATAGCCCGCTGGTTCCGCTTTATACCATTGGTTTTGCCGCCCGCAAATCAATTATTCTGGAATTTTCACCAACCATTATCAGTCTTATTCTTGCCGGAAAAGTTGGTTCAAGAGTTGCTTCTGAAATTGGTACCATGAGGGTTACAGAACAAATAGATGCGCTTGAGATTATGGGTATCAACCCTCCTGCTTATTTGATTTTGCCTAAGATTATTGCTTCTATGCTCATAAATCCGGTGCTTATTGTATTAAGTATGTTTTTGGCAATGGCTGGTGGCTGGCTGGCAGGTTCGCTTACAGGATTGTTATCTACAGCCGATTATATTAGTGGTTTACAATATCAGTTTAAGTTCTTTGATATTTCTTATGCATTGATAAAAACAGTGGTTTTTGCGTTTTTAATCACTTCAGTATCGGGATATTTTGGATATTATACCAATGGTGGGGCTTTGGAAGTAGGCCGTTCGAGTACAAAAGCTGTTGTCAACAGCAGCATTATGATTATTTTATTCAACCTTATTTTAACTCAAATTTTACTGGCATGATAGAGGCAATTAATGTAAGTAAAATATTTCATGAGCGTGAAGTATTGAAAAACATCAATGTTGTGTTTGAGAAAGGCAAAACCAATCTGATTATCGGTCAGAGCGGTTCAGGAAAAACGGTTTTGATGAAATGTTTGGTTGGCTTGTTTCAGATAGATAAAGGCGAAATAAGGTTTGACGGCCGTTCGTTTTCTACAATTTCTTATGACGAAAAAAAGAAAATACGTCAGGAAATCGGCATGTTGTTTCAGGGCGGAGCTTTGTTCGACTCAATGAATGTGGAAGAAAACGTTATATTTCCACTATCGATGTTTACCAATCAAACCAGAGAGGAAAAGCTTGAACGTGCCAATTTTTGTTTAAAAAGAGTAAATCTTGACAATGCCAATAAACTTTATCCTTCCGAATTGAGTGGTGGTATGAAAAAAAGAGTTGCCATTGCGCGTGCTATTTCAGCAAATCCTAAATATTTGTTTTGCGATGAGCCAAATTCCGGGCTTGATCCTTCTACTTCAATAGTTATAGATAACCTAATTAGCGAAATTACTCAGGAATATCAGATTACTACAGTTATAAATACTCACGATATGAATTCGGTAATTGAGATTGGAGACAAAATTGCTTTTATCTACAAAGGAAATTTGTGGTGGGAAGGCGATAAAAATTCAATTCTAAATTCAGACAATAAAGAGATAAACGAATTTGTGTATTCAACAGAATTAACCAGACGCTTAAAAAAACACTAAAAATGAATATTATTGATATCATATTACTTATTCCTATAGTTTGGTTCGGATATAAAGGTTTTGTAAACGGATTGGCAATTGAAATTGCCAGTTTGCTGGCTTTGATACTGGGAATTTATTTATCTTATCACTTTTCGGTTTACGTGGGCAAACAAATGGGTATTGAGGGCAAATACGCCGGTATCTTATCTTTTGTGATTACCTTTATTATTGTGGTTCTGCTGGTTCATTTGCTCGGAAAAATTGTTGACAAAGCTTTTAATTTGGTTTCATTAGGTTTTATTAATACATTTGCAGGTGTAATTTTCGGAATTCTTAAAGTAGTACTCATACTAAGTGTGATTATATATTTTATTGACAAACTGGATACTCGCAGGTTAATCATATCAGAAAAAAACAGGACTGAATCGAAATTGCTCAAACCCGTTAAAAGCATTGCTCCACTTATTTTTAGTGGATTAAGAGATGAAAAAACAGAAAATAAAACAATTAATCTTTTTGAATAATTGTTAAACAAGGTATATCAATTAATTACAAACAAATTTCAAAAACAATGAGAAAAATTTTCCTATTTATTGCTGCAATAATTGCAGGTATTAGCTTAAATGCACAAACTAACGGTTCACTTACTTTTAGCGTAACTACAACTTCTACAGGAAATTACAGCCCTAGACATGTTGTGGCAATTTGGATTGAAAAAGCTGACGGTACTTTTATTAAAACCAAACTCAAAAGAGCAAATACAAGAGTACAATGGCTAAATCAATGGGTTACAAAATCGGGTCAAAATGTAGTGGATGCTATTACAGGTTCAACAATAAATGCACATCAAACCGAAAATATTGTTTGGAATGCAACCGATGTAAATGCTGCAGTTGTTCCTGATGGAGATTACAAACTTTGGATTCAAATGGCTTGGGCTAACACCAATGGCCCTACTTACAGTATTCCTTTTACAAAAGGTGCTACTGCTGTATATTTAAATCCTGCTAATCAGACAAATTTTACCAATATGTCATTGGTTTGGACTCCAAACACCACCGGTATCAACGAAAATAATGCAGTGAAATTATTTTCAGTTTATCCAAATCCAATTAGCAATCAAAGCAAAATCAATTACAATTTGAAAGAAAACAGTGATGTAACCATCAGTTTGATAGATATCAATGGAAAATTGATAAAAGTTTTGGCAGACGAAAATCAAAAAGCCGGAAGCTACAGTTTACAAATTAACAACGATCTGAAATCAGGTGTTTACTTTGTAAAAATGAATACCGGAAAAGCTCAGTTTACCGAAAGAATAGTTGTGCTTTAAAGCCATAAATTAAAATACAAAAGCGTTGAAAACTTAGTGTCTTCAACGCTTTTTTTATGTATATACAGAGATAATAAAAAATGAGTAATTAAATTAATCCCAAAAGTGCGATAGCTCCAAAGAAGGTTTTGCCTTACTTTTTTTGGTGGAATCATCCCAACGACCGTTTTTGCCTTGCTTTTTTTGGTAGAAACGTCCCGACAGCCGTTTTGGTCTTACTTTTTTTTGTGGAAACGTCCCGACAGCCGTTTTGGTCTTACTTTTTTTTGTGGAAACGTCTCGACAGCCATTTTGGTTTTACATTTTTTTGTTATTGTTTTTTTGAAATTTTGTATTGGATATTTTTGATTTTTTTTCATTTGACGACAGTAAGTGCACCAATTGAAATGATGAAGGTTAAATCAATAAGAAATAGAAATAATAGCTAATCAGCCACCATCCCCTGCCTTTATTTACATAAAAAAGAATAAATCAGGAATCTAAAAACAACTATATTTGCATCATTAATCCCGTAAGCTTACTGATTGAGCTTCTTTTAGACTTCATTTCCTTATTTGATTTCTGCCTCCAGAAAACATAAAGTTTAATACCGATTAGAATTATATAAATAACGAATGCTTTAACACTAATTAATAAAAACAAAGCAATTTAAACCAGTTATTACATTCTGTTTGAAAAATTTGTATATTTGTAAAAAAATAAAAATAAGCTAACTCAATTCAGCAAAAAAAATGAAAACTAAAATCCATTTCATAACCAATAGTTTAGAAAATATATTTATTTAAAATAATTGTATATGATTTTAGAAAAATATGAACTGAAATCAGGAGAGCAACTTGAAGTTTTTGAGTTTGTAAGTATTGGGCCAAAAGGGAAAATACCCAAAATAGTTCAATATACACTTACAAACTATAAAGATCTATACAACCTTGGATTTGGAGACATGAATATTGAAACAGGTGAAATTGATGATAATGTAATTTCAAATAATGGAGATAGCGAAAAAGTTTTAGCTACAGTTGTTGCATCTTTATATGCTTTTACAGACAAACATTGTGAAGCTATGGTTTATGCTACAGGAAGCTCAAAATCGAGAACAAGACTATATCGAATGGGAATTACAAAATATATAGATGAAATTAAAAAGGACTTTGAAATTTATGGTGAACTTGAATCAGGATGGGAAGAATTTCAGAAAGAAGTTGAATATGACGCATTTTTAATTAAACTTAAAAACAAATAAAAAATGGACATTAAAAACATAAATACGAAAAAGAAACCTGTTGTTTTAATTGACAAAACATTAGACTTTTTTAACGACAAAATTTTATTTCCCCAAAAATTAGAAAAAGCTAATGAGATGTTGAAAAAAATAGGATTACCTAAAATTCAAAAAACGCAATAACATTCATTTTATTTTGTAATCTTCTTTTATATAACTTTCAAAAAAAATAAATCAGAAATCTAAAAAGAACTATATTTGCATCATTAAATTAATAAACATTAACAGATGAAAACACTTAAATATTTTACAGTAATTATGGCAATATTTTGCTTTATTACCACAGTCAATCAGGCCAATGCACAAGCAAAAAAAGAAGCTAAAACTTCCGAATTTAAAATAAAAGTAATGTTTGATTGTGCCAAAGGAAAAGCATTAATAGAAAAAGAATTGATAAAAGAAAGCGGCATTAAAAAGGTAGTAGCCGATGTAGAAACCAAAACAGTTACAGTAAATTTTGACGGCAAAACAACCGACAGAATAAAAATAAATGCAGCAATCGAAAAAATAGGTTATCAAACAGAATTAACCTCAAAAGATAAAAAAATTGAGAGTCCATGCAAAAAAAGCTGTACAAATAAAAAGTAATAAATTAAAAAATAACCACTTAAACGAATATCGAAAAGATATTCGTTTTTTTTTGATATTTATTTCGCTATATGCGACTAAATTAATACTTTTGAAGAAAATTTTTTTTAACCTCATTCAATTGCAAAACAATGAAAATCTTAGTTTTAAATTGCGGTAGTTCTTCAATTAAATATCAATTAATTGATATGTCGAACAATTCCGATGTACTCGCAAAAGGTTTGCTGGAAAGAATCGGCATGGAAAACGCCGAATTAAGTCATCAACCTAAAAATAAAGATAAGTTCAAACTTACCAAAAATATTCCTGATCATCAAATAGGGATTAATCTGATACTTTCAACTTTAAAGGATCCTGTTCACGGAGTTATTAAAGATGAAAAAGAAATTTACGCAGTAGGTCATCGTGTGGCACATGGTGGCGAAAACTTTAAAGAAAGTGTAAGAGTAACCGAATCGGTAAAAAAAGACATTGAAAAATGTATCGAACTGGCTCCTCTTCACAATCCTGCTAACCTAAAAGGGATTACTTCAATGGAAGCAATTTTGCCTAATGTTCCTCAGGTAGCGGTTTTCGACACATCATTCCATCAAACCATGGAACCTAAAGTATTTTTGTATGGTATTCCTTACGAATATTACGAAAAATACCGTATTCGTCGCTATGGTTTCCACGGAACCAGTCATAAATTTGTTGCACAAAAAGCATGTGATATTTTAGGTTTAAACTTCGAAAAAATAAATATCATTACATGCCACTTAGGCAACGGAGCTTCGGTAGCAGCTATTAAAAAAGGCAAATCAGCAGACACTTCAATGGGATTTACTCCGGTAGAAGGACTGATGATGGGAACCCGTTGTGGTGATGTTGACCTTGGCATTACTTTATTCTTAGCCGAAAAAGAAGACTTAAGCATTAAAGAAACCAATGATTTATTCAACAAACGCAGTGGTATGCTGGGTATTTCCGGCGTTTCTTCAGATATGAGAGATATCGAAAAAGCTGCAGAAGAAGGTAATCAAAGAGCAAAAACATCGCTCGAGATGTACATCTATCGAGTAAAAAAATATGTAGGTGCTTATGCTGCAGCTATGGGTGGTGTCGATTTGGTAATTTTTACAGGTGGAATTGGCGAAAACGATTATATAACCCGTCATGAAGTATGTAAAGATATGGAGTTTATGGGAATTGACTTTGATGCAGATAAAAACAAAGGCATTAGAGGAGTTGATACTGTAATTTCAAAAGAAAATTCAAGATGTAAAGTAATGCTCGTTACAACAAACGAAGAATTGGTAATTGCTACTGATACTTACAATATTGTATGTTGCACACAATAATATTTTTATAAATTTCATAAAAAGGAGAACATTTTTACTTTGTTCTCCTTTTTTATTTAAAAAAATTGTAATTTAGTCGTCTAAATTACGCTTATGATAAACTGGAAACAATATCCGTTTGTGAAACTGCTTATTCCCTTATGTTTGGGGATATTGGCAAATATGTTTATTTTTCCGCAAATCAATATTAGCATAATTCCTCTGCTGATTACCTATGTTTTAATCCTAAGCATTTTCTTTTTTTTATCCCGCTATATTTCATATCAATATCGTTGGATTACAGGTGTTAGTATCTATTTATTTATTTTTATTCTGGGCTTTGCACTAATTTCTACTAATAATGATTTAAACAAAAATGAGCATTTCTCAAATCTCACAACTGAAAAAGCATTTTATCAGGTAAAAATCAACGAACCAATTGAAATTAAACAAAATTCAGTAAAACTTATAGCCGAAGTAATTTCATGCAAAACCACTAATAAATGGGAAAATTGTCTTGGTAATGCAGTTTTATACCTCGAAAAAGACAAAAAATCATCCCATTTAAACTATGGCGATATTCTTATTATTTATACAAAACTGCAAACTGTTCTATCGCCACGTAATCCCTACGAATTTAACTACAAACAATATCTGGCAAATAAAAATATTTATTATCAATCATATTTAAAAAAGGAAACTTGGACAACTACTAATACAAATAAAGGAAATCCGATTAAAATAATTGCCACAAAACTAAGGTCTGAATTACTGAAAATATTTGAAGACAATGGCATGTCGGGCCGTGAATATGCTGTAATATCGGCTATTTTATTAGGGCAAACCGACAAGATAGATCCCGAATTATACAAAGATTATACCGGAAGTGGTGCCTTACATGTTTTGTCGGTTTCGGGTATGCATGTGGGTATTATCTTCTTATCTCTTGGTATTTTTCTTTCTTTTCTCGATAAAATAAAAAGGGGTAAAATAGTAAAAGCAATTATTCTAATATTAACTATTTGGTTTTATGCATTGCTCACAGGTTTATCTCCTTCGGTAATCAGAGCCTCGGCTATGATTTCATTTATCATTATAGGTAAAGCATTAAAACGCGATTCGGAAGCTATCAATATTTTATCAGCATCAGTTTTTGTAATTCTTTGCTTTAATCCATTACTATTACTCGAAGTTGGATTTCAGCTTTCTTTTCTGGCTGTTTTTGGCATGATATTGTTTTACGATATTTTTTATAAATTATGGAGTCCGAAAAACAAATGGATAGACAAGTTCTGGCAGGTTAGTTGTGTTTCGGTTTCGGCACAATTAATCACTACTCCATTGTCATTGTTTTATTTTCATCAGTTTCCAAATTACTTTTTCCTTACCAATCTGGTAGTATTTGTATTTGCAGCTGTAGTAATGTATGTTGGTATTTTTGTTATTTTGGTTTCGTTTATTCCATTTGTTTCTACAATTTCGGCAAAAATACTGGCATGGTTAATTTTTGCCATGAACGAAAGTATTGGCTTTATCGAAAATTTGCCTTATTCGGTTAGCAGAAGCATTCACTTAAATTTTACTGAAGCAATTGTATTATATATTTTGTTGATTTCCATTATTTATGCAGTGGTTAACAGAAATACAAAACTAGTGCTTACAGCATTTTTAAGTATTTTTTTCTTGCAATCATATCAATTTTATAGGAATATAATTAGTGCGAATGAAAAGAAAATATTTGTTTATTCGGTTCCTAAAACATCAGCAATTGAATTCTTTAACGGAGAAAAGCAAATTTTATTTACCGATAGTTTATTAATAAATGATGATAAAAAAATTGCTTTCCATATTCAAAACAACCGAATAATGAACGGAATAAAAACAAATAACAACCTTAACCTAAATGTTGATTCGGTTTTTAATGAAATTGAATTGATTAAAAGAAACAATTTTATACAGTTTGCAAATAAAAAAATTGTGCTTATCAACAGCAAACTAAAATACAAAGAATTAGCCAAAAAAATTGAAGTTGATTTTATAATTTTATCAAATAACCAGCATTTTAAAATAGCCGATTTATTAAAAGTTTTCAAACCCTCTTTATTGATTTTTGATTCGTCGAATAAAACATGGCAAACCAACAAATGGGAAAACGAATGCAAAGATTTTGGTTTAAATTATTACAACGTATTGAAAAACGGAGCTTTCGAATCAAAAATATAATCTTATTTCAAAATAGTTACAATCTGGCAAAGTGTATTACAATACTCTTTTTATCAGCCTTAATGAATGAGTATATTTACCAAGTTCTGTATTAAATATTCCGTTATGATCAATCATATCTATTCTAACACATCCCGAAGCGTGTATAATCTGCTGATTATCATAAATAATACCAACATGAGTTATATTTCCGGTTTCATTATCAAAAAATACCAAATCACCGGCTTCTGCTTCCGAAAGAAAACTTAAACTTTCGCCATATTGTGCTTGCTGTGAAGCATCTCGTGGCAAAAATATTCCGGCAAGTTTATAAACCATTTGAGTAAAACCAGAGCAATCAACTCCATACAAAGTTCGGCCGCCCCACAAATAAGGTGCATTCATAAATTGTACTGCAAATTGAAGAATCTCTTGTTTGTTATTGATTGCAGTAAAATAATTTCCGGAAAACTGAAAATTAAGACTTCCAATCGAAAACTTATCTCCAACGGGCAATGGAATGCAACTTCCCAATATTAAATGGACTTGTTTTTTTGAAGAAATATCTGTCAGCATTGAGTTTGAATCGGAAACAAGTACTTTGGGTTTGCTTTTGTATTCATCAAATTCAAATTCGTCAAGTGCAAGAAATTGAAGATGATGTATCCAACCCGAATAATCATCATAATGAGTTTTGATGTTAACCCAAGTATTTTCTTTTTCGATAATTTCAAAAGTTTCTCCAAAAATCAACTGAGTTACAATTTCTGAACAGTGATCGGGCGATTTTCTAATAGCTACAAGACTTAAATTGCAGATTCCAAACTTCATATAGTAGTTTTTAATTGATAATAGTAATACATAATTTGCGATTTCCGGCATTATTTCTGAATTCGCACAAATAGATTCCTTGCCATATTCCTAAATTTAATTTATGATTTGTAATAGGAATACTAATTGATTGTCCAGCAATTGCAGCTTTAACATGTGCCGGCATATCATCACTGCCTTCAAAAACATGGGTGTATTTAGGGTCGTTTTCGGGTATTAATTTATTGAAAACATAGTCTAAATCTTTTCTCACTGTAGGGTCGGCATTTTCATTAATACTTAATCCTGCCGAAGTATGTTTTATAAAAATATGAATCAATCCAAACTGTGGTAACTCAGGCAATTGTTTCTGAATTTCATTTGTAATTAAATGAAAACCTTTACGATATGATGCAAGTGTAATTTCCTTTTGAATAATCATTTTATCAGATCAACCCTTTTTCTATCATTTTTACAATAATTTCAATTGGTTTATCCTCGCCCAAAGGGTCGTAGGTTACTTTCAGATTATAGCCAAACAAACGGGCAAAAGTCTGATAGAAGAAAGCAACGAATTTACCCCTAAGTTCCTGAACCAATTCGTAAGAACTGCTTCCTGTTTCGCGATATAAAAGTTTGATAAGAATTTTGCCTTGCGAAAAAGTTAATTGTTTTAATTCATCGCCAAATTGATCTTTAATTTCTTTTTCAGCTTTTTTCATTATCTTTCTTCTTTCGCCATCGCTTGGTGCCTGTGCAAGTATATCGTTGTATTCGCGCAATTTAACGCCAGCCATTTTTGCATAAGGATACACTTTTTTTACATTACGCACCAATCTGTCAAACTTGGCTTTATCAGCCGCACTCACAAAAAACATGGGAGCAGTAATGTTTATGGTTGACAAAATAAAATAAGGAACCGTATCGCCGTCAATAATTTTGGCAGCAGCTACAATTCTCTTTTGATCAATTTTTTCCTGAGAAAAAAGAATTGCAGGTATAAATATAATGAATAGTATAAAACCAAGTTTTTTCATTTCAAAAAATATTATTTCAAAATTACATACAAAACATATACCAAACGCAAAAAGATGAAAATTTATTTTATTGGAACAATTGAAAATAGGTTTTGGATTTCTTTTTCAGTTTAAGTAATATGCTCAATATGCCTTATGTCCAAAGGTTTTCTGTTATTACATAAACTTATTTATACTCCCTTATACTCCATGGTTAAAACTACCTCAGAGCTACCTTTTAGTACCTCCGAGGTGGTTAAAACTACCTCAGAGCTACCTTTTAGTACCTCCGAGGTGGTTTTAACTACCCCGAAGGTACTTTTAACTACCTTCGAGGTGGTTTTTACCACCCCTAAGTGTACCTTTTACTACCCTCGAGGTGGTTTTTACTACCCCTAAGTGTACTTATTACTACCCTTGAGGTGGTTATTACTACCTTTGAGGTACCTTTTACTATCTCAATCGTACTTTTAACTACCTTCGAGGTGGTTATTACTTTAGAGTGAAAATAAAGAATGGTAAATTAAAAAATACGTTTTGCATTTGAAAAACTTTCTTATTTTTGTAGAAAATAAAAACATTGCAACAATGCACTAACATAACAAACTACGGCTACACAGGCTCTTCTCCTTTTAGGAGAAGCGGGGATGAGGTTTTTGATGGCAAAAAATGGAAAGCTTCTGAGTTTTGGTTCTGGATTAAATAAATAGAAAATGGAAAATAATACATTTAATATAGTTAATTATTTTAAGTTTATTTCTTTAAAAGGTTTATATATCATATTAGGAATTATTTCTTCTTTACTATTTGCATTTGGAGTAAAAAAGTCCACAGCAAAATGTATATATGAATTAATGGGAATTGATCAAGGCACTATACTATTTCTTATGACAATTGGACTTGTTTGTACAATATTCTTTACATATTGTTATTATAAAATAAAATGTATAATTGGCAGTATAAACTTTAGCGATAAAGATATTAAGCTGTCAGCAAAGAATATTGAAAAAGAAGTAAACTATGACGAGTGTATTATAAACAACAAAAAACTTGCTGTATTAGATGTGGAAAATAGCCTTAATCCGGGGTTTAGTACATTTACATTTGATGATAATGGCATAAAAAAGAAAATCCATTTTAAAATAGAAATAGATGATTTGTATTTTTTAAAGCAGATACTTAAAGAAAAACAAAATGATTTACTCAAAACATCATAAAACGAGTAAAGTACAGTTAAATAGTTACTTCAATATTCAAAAAAAGCTGCAATACGGAGTATAAAAAAACTGCTATTTTCATTTATCAACCTTCTCCGAAAAACATTTGCTTCCACATCAGATAATTCATATAACGCCAGGCAAAATCCTGTGCTTTAATATTATTACCTTCAAATATTTTATCCCAATCATTCAGTAATTTACCGGCATCTACAAAATTGTCGTTATGTTTTAAAGCTGATATTCTGGATTTCATTTCTTTATTTATTTCCTTTAACCATGCTTGTTGAGGTGTGGAAAAGCCCATTTTGTCGCTGCGGTTTTTAATGGTATCGGGCAAAATTCCCTGCATGGCATTGCGAAGCAAAGATTTGCTCCAACCTTTGTAAATTTTATAATTGGCAGGCAATGCAAAAATATATTCTATCAGATTGATATCGTCAGAAAAAGGAGTCCGCGACTCAACCGAAAAAGCCATCGAACAGCGGTCTTCCCAACGGAGAAGGTTTTTTAGGTAGCTTTCGGTAAAATATTTATGTAATAATTTGTTTGTGCCAATTAGTTGATATTCGCCTGCAAAACTAATATTGGCTTTATTGTTTTTAATAAAATCGGAGTTAAAGTATGGCGCTTCAGCTTTAATTTGTTTAGCCATTGCTTTTTTAAAACTTTTGCTAAGTATTTTATCTATACCGTATTTAATAATCGATTTTGCATAAATTTTAAACGAAGTAGGGGAGTTGCCAATATTTTTAAACTCATCAATCAGGGTTTTAAACTTCATATTGCAGATAAGTTCAGAATAATAAGCCGAATAAAATGGAGCATAACCTGCAAATAACTCATCACCACCCTGGCCGTCAATCAAAATATGAATTCCATGCAGGGCAGCCGTTTGCATTACCTTATATTGTGCATAAGTACTGGTAGATAGCAAGGGGATATCCTGATGATAAATAATTTTTTCGAGTTCTGTCATCAAATCGGCCGAAGTACAATTGGCTTTTATCCATTCGGTTTTGGTTTTGTTTACAACCAGTTCTGCCCATTTTGCCTCATTGTATTTATCACTTTGATTGATTGCCGTAAAACATTTCAATTGCTCGCCCGATTGTTTTGCGAGTTTCTCCTTATTTATTCCAGTTGCCATGCAAACAATGCCCGAACTATCTATACCGCCACTCAGGCAAAAACCTACTGTAATATCCGAGCGCAATCTGATTTCTATGGCATTATGTATCAATTCTCGTGTTTTACGCTGGTATTCCAATTGTTTTGATGCATCAAATGTTGAAAGCTTATTTTGAAAAGCCAATTGGTAATATTTAGTTATAGAAAAGCTATGATTATTAATATTGTAAACAAAATAATGGGAAGGTTTCAGTTCAAATATATTTTTAAAGAAACCTTCTTCACGCATTTCTATTTGGTTAAGAAACAGATAATCGAAAACTCCGCTTTCATTTATACTAATGTTATTATCTGGTATCTTCAGCAAGGCTTTTTGTTCAGATGCAAAAGCAAAAACATTGGAATCTGAATAATAGTACAAAGGCTTTACACCAAAGCGGTCGCGGCTTCCGAACAAAATGTTTTTTCTGCGGTCGAAAATCACAAAACTCCACATCCCGTTTAGTTTTTGCAAACAATCAAATCCCCATTCTTTATAAGCATTCAGTAAAACTTCAGTATCGCTTTGGCTGATAAAATGGTAACCTTTCTTTATTAATTCATCCTTAAGTTCGATGTAATTATAAATTTCACCATTCAGTGTAATCCAAATATCGTCATCAACTAAACACATCGGTTGGTGTGCAGCTTCAGAAAGGTCAATTACCGATAAGCGTCTGTGTCCTATTGCCAGTTGAAAAGTGTTGCTGAGTTCTTCAATATGATGTTTCGGACTGTAGTTGTAATCAGTTTTCCATGCTGTAGGTTGGGTATCGTTGCTTCCGGCACAAATATGCTGTTTCGTATTCAAATCGAACAAAGCAAAACCTTCATCATCAGGTCCTCTATGCTTAATGCTGTCAGTCATCGATTTTATAACCGATGGCAGAAGGATTTCATATTCAGAACGTTTTAAAATGCCGCAGATACCACACATAATTACAAAGGTTTTCTGTCGAAAAACGGACTTTTACCCGAAGCACTCAAAGGAATACCGAAAATAATGGCAGCTTCATTTCCTAACAAATTCATCTCTTTTACTGCCAACCCGATTGAGTACATTACACGGTTATCAGCCCGATTATCAGCTGCTATTCCAACTGCAGAACCAATAGCAATTCCTAAATCGTTGGTGTTGAAAATACAAGGAGCTTTAGGATTAATATTCTTTTCAGCACAGTTTGGATAGCCACATAAACCGCAATTGAGTCCGTTTACTTTTATTTTTGTAGCAATCAGAACAATAGCAGCCACCTGTAGTATATTTTCCGCATCTCGATTAAAAAAAGCCAGATTATCCCTAACTGAAATTTCCTTCATTTTATTGGAAATCTTCAGGATTGTATCATCACTTGCCATGGCAATAATAAGGTTGTCAATTCCACGTGCTTTTGGCGCAGTGCGTGCAGCTGTAAGCATTTTGGCAGCAATTTCTTTTAAGGAGTTTTCCCTGATATTTTCTTCAAATTGTATCATTTTCTGTATAGTTCAATTAATTTACAGTTTATTTAAGAAATCAATCAACTTTTGGGTAGCAAGTCCTCTGTGACTGATTTTGTTTTTTTCTTCAAGTGTCATTTCAGCAAAAGTAATATCGTAACCTTCGGGTTGAAAAATAGGATCATATCCGAATCCGTCAACTCCTTTTTTCTCAGCTAGAATACTCCCGTTTACAATTCCTTCGAACTGTAATTCATTGCCATCAATAATTAATGAAATAACGGTTCTGAATCTGGCTTTTCTGTTAGTAATATTTTGCATTTTTGCAAGAACTTTATCAATATTATCCTGAAAACTACATTTTTCCCCTGCATATCTTGCAGAATATACCCCTGGTTCTCCATTAAGGGCTTCTATTTCCAAACCTGTATCATCAGCAAAACAATTTATACTGAATTTCTTCCAGATATATTGCGATTTCTGAGAAGCATTTCCGGCAATAGTTTCACTGGTTTCTGGTATTTCTTCAAAGCACTTGATATCATTTAAAATCAATAAACGAAAACTTCCATTTATTAGCGGAGATATTTCTTTGATTTTGTGTAGATTATTTGTTGCAAAAACTAATTCCATGAAAATGTATTTTTTATTCAAAAATAATACTAATTTTGTTATTATAAAAATAATTAAACCATGAGTATTAAAGGAACAAAAACAGAAAAAAATCTTTTAAAGGCATTTGCAGGTGAATCGCAGGCTAAAAACCGCTACCAATTTTTTGCAAAACAAGCAAAAAAAGAAGGTTATGAACAAATTTCAGCTTTATTTGAAGAAACCGCATTACAAGAAGAATGTCATGCAAAAATTTTCTTTCGATTTTTAGAAGGTGGTCCAGTTGAAATTACTGTAACATATCCCGGTGGAATTATTTCAAATACAGCTGATAATCTGGAAGCAGCTGCCATGGGAGAAAATGAAGAATGGACTGAATTATATCCTGAATTTTCAAAAGTTGCTGAAGAAGAAGGTTTTAAAAAAGTTGCAACTTCATTTAAACTAATTGCAGCAATTGAAAAGCAGCATGAAGAAAGATTTAAAAAACTGCATTACAATTTGAAAAACAGCAAGGTTTTTAAAAAGGATAACAAAGTAATGTGGGTATGCAGAAAATGTGGTTTTGTTCATTATGGCGAAAAAGCATTGATTATGTGTCCTGTATGCGAACATCCGCAGGCTTATTTTGAAGTGGTTGCCGAAAATTTTTAAGTAATTTTTATGCATATAAAAAAAGCTTTATCTAAATAGATAAAGCTCACAAGCATGTACGTTACAATTATTTGTGCTAAAACAGTTAACGTTAGGTTCATTTTGGATGTTTTACCAAACCAAATAATTAAGTTTATAATGCAAAGATAAGCTAGAATGAAAGTTTGTGCAAGCGTTTTACGAGTTATTTGACGGGGAGATAAAATTCAGGGTCGAATTAGTGGTTTTGGACAATGAACGAAAGAAATGTTAATTTATTTATGTTAATAATGATTTAATTATCTATTAATGATTTTTTATTGTTTCTAAAAAAAAGAAGCTTTGCTAATTCTAACAAAGCTTCTTTTTTTGTTTAACGTTTGTATAATTATGTTTAGTTAAGTATTTTGTTTTGTAAATAATTTTGTTTTGGGAATTTATCATTTCAAATAACTAAGTTTTACAGTACAAATATACGCCAGAATGAAAATTTTAGCAAGCGATTTCAGACTTATTTGATGGGGAGATAAAATTCGGGGTCGAACAAGCTGTTTTAAGCAACGAACGATTTTTTTTTAATGTAAAAATCAGTTTAAAATGATTGTTTTGTTACCTGAAATCAGAAAAATTCTTCAAGTTCTTTTATTTTACTGCTCGATATATATAGTTTTATTTCATTTTCTCCATCTTTCAGAATACAGATTTTTTCTTTTCTAATTACCGAAAATAAAAATTTAGTATTAATTATTTGAGACCTGCTGATTCTGAAAAAATTTGTTATAGGTAGAATGGATTCTAAATACCCAATGTGATTTGTGAAAATTTCTAATTTTGAATTTTCAAGATAGACTTGTGTATAACTTCCGTCAGCTGAACAATATACAATTTCATTTGGATTTAAGGCCATAAAACCGTGTCGGGTATTAAATTTTATTTTTTTATTTTGACTCAGGTTTTCATAGAGCATATCTATTTTTTTTACAAAATCACTTTTAAGCGATTTTGTTTTAAATTTTTGGATGGTTTTATCTAATTCTGTAATGTCAACAGGCTTCAAAAGAAAATCAAACGCTGAACTTTTGATAGCTTTTAAGGCAAATTGATCATAGGCTGTAACAAAAACGATTTCAGGATAAGTTATTTTTAATTTTTTTAAATCTTCTAGTAAATCGAAACCACTTTTATTTGGCATTTGTACATCTAAAAAAACCAGGTCTGGAAGCGATTTTGTTATCCAGTTTAAGGCAATTTCTGCACTTTCTGCTTTTGCAATTACTTCAATATCTTCAAAGTTTTTTAAAAGGGTATGCAATAAATCTCGTGAATTAGATTCGTCATCTACTATTAATGTTTTTATTTTTCTCATAGTTGTAAGTTTTTGTTTTTTAATAATTTAATGCTGATTAAGATGTTTAAATTTTAAAATTAAAATTTTTAGGAATTTTTATTGTTACTAATGTCCCTGATGCTATTGAATTCTCATCATATAAGTCTTTGATTTCTTGATGTATTTTTTCTTCATTATATTTATTGAAAAGTAAGATATAGGAGTTGATTATATTTAATCCCATACCGGTTGATGGAGTTTTTAATGATTTTGATTTAACTCTGCCTATGCCATTATCCTCAATAATGACAATATTGTCTTTATTATCTGATTTGATTGAAATTAATAAATTTCCGTTTTTATTCAAATGCATTATTCCATGTTTAATTGCATTTTCTGCATGTGTTTGAATCAACATTTTAGGAATAAAAAGGAACTGATTCACATCATTTTCTATTTCAATTTTGAAATCGAATTTTTCTTTAAATCTGAATTTTTCTAATTCTAAATAGTTTCTGACAAAGTCTATTTCTTTCTCAATAGTTCTGTAACTTGATTCAGAAGATGTAATTACATTTCTTAATAGATTTGAAAATTTTGTAAACCCTTTGATTGCTTCTTCTTTTTGGTCTTTATAAATTATAGAAACTATTGTATTTATTACATTAAATGTAAAATGTGGATCCATTTGTCCTTTTAGTGCATTTAATCGAAGTTCAGTAATTTTCTTATCATTTTCTATCCTTTCAAGTTGTTTTTTCTTTTTACTTAATATGTAAATATGTGTAATAAAGCTTGTTATAGCTAAAAATGCTATTATAACAAGTGCTTGAAACCATGTAGTTTGCCAATATGGTTTGCTAATATGTATTGAAATGCTTTTAGGAATAGAAAACCAAATATCATCTTCATTTTTTACGGTTATATAGAATGTATAGTCGCCAGGGTATAAATTGTTATATATTACATTTCTTTGAGATGTTTCCTCAGACCAATCGTTGTCATATCCTTCCATAAAATATTTGAATCTGATTTTTTCAGGAGCAGTGGTATTTATTGCCAGATATTCAATCTGTAAATTATTTTGAAAATACTCAAGATTTATTTTCGTATTATCTTGATAATTTGTGCTTTTAATTGTTTTTAATGTTTTCTTATCCAGAATACTAATTTCATCAATCTTAATATTTGCTTGTTTAAAGTTAACAGCATAGTTTGCTGGAGTGAATTTTACTACTCTATCTGCTGCTGCTATCCAGAAATTATTTTGAGAATCTTTGAAAACACCATTCTGTCCGCATTCTGAACCCCAGAAACCATTGTATTTGTTATATATTTTAAAGTAAGGCTTTTCGGTAATATAAAAATTGTTTAAATATAATATTCCCAAATTATTCATATTACCTATGAGCAGATGTGTTTTGTCAAACTCTGTAATAAACCCGGTTATTGAATTAAAATATGGATTTTCAACTTTCCTGAATTTCTTATA
>JAHEYQ010000032.1:0-26436 GCA_023251515.1 Bacteroidales bacterium | reverse complement strand
ATTTTCATTTCCAATCCAAATATTTCCTCTGTAATCAACATGCATGGCATTACCACCATATTTAAAGTTCATATTTTTGTTGGGTAAATGAATAACTTTTTTTCCATCTAATATTGATATGTTTTTAAAACCTCCAAGCCAATATCTACCAAGTTTATCTTTTACAATACAAGCAATATTTCTACCTTTCTTGTTTCCTGGATATATTTTGTAAATTTTACCATCTTTATTATTTTCTTTTATCAATAATCCATGATTTGTTCCTGCCATAAGCTTATTATCAATCGTATCAATATAGTTATAAAGGGACGAATAATCCTTTTCTTCATTTTTAATTTTTATTTTTTCAAAATTAGTTCCATCAAACTTATAAAGTTTTGACAATGAAAAATATATATTTCCAAATTTATCATTAGTACTACCCATATAAAAATGAAAATATTCAGGGAAAGGTTTTATTTTTTTCTTTAAATCAATATCTTCAAAATGATTATTTTTATATTTTACAAGACTTCCTTCAAATGACCCAAAATAAATGCTCTTGTTTTTATCTTCGTTTATACACCAAACATTATTATTAATCTTACATTTTCCGGAAATAAAATTTGTAAATAATTGCGATTGAAGTTTGTATAATCCTTCTTCGCCCCATAACCAAATTATTTTATCTTTATCAATATAGCATCTGCTTGAAAATGATTGCTTGAAATTATCAGTATGATTGCCCAAATGTAAATGATTATCAGTGTCAATATAATAAAATTTACCTTTTTTATCTATCGTAATACTTTCAATTCTATTATCATCAAAAAGGTTTAATTTAGTATAAAATAATAGCTTTTTGTCAGTTAATTTAAACAATGAATCATTAATTAATATATACTGATTTTGGTTATTCCCTTTTTTAATATATTTTATTTCAGAATTGGTTTTCGCTATTTGTGTTATATTTTTATTTTCTAATTTAAATAATCTATTATCAATAGCAAAAAGGAAAAAATCATCTTGATTATAAATTCTTAAATAATCAAATCTAAAAAAGTCTTTAAATTTAAATTTTTCGATAGTTTTGTTTTTTATCTCATCTTTTTTAAAAGCACCATTTTTAAAATTGACATAATGGAATGATGAATCTGAAAAATAAATAATTTCCCATTCATGTTTTCTTATTTCTTTGGCTTTTACAATCCTATTGTAATTAAATCCTTTTATATTACAATAAAAATTGACAATTTTCCCTTTTAAAATATATGAAAAACCATTCTGAGTAATTGCTATTAAGTTACCTGTCCGATCTTCGAAAATATGGTATATCATATTGGATGAGAGGCCCTCGTTAATGGTATAATTTTTAAAAACTAAACCATCAAAACGACTAATTCCGCCTTTTGTTCCAAGCCAGATAAACCCATTCGTATCCTGAAAAAATGACATGATTTGTGTTTGCACTAAACCATCGGTTGGGGTGTAGTGTATATAGCTATACTCTTGTGCTTTAGCAAATAAGGGTATAATTATTAAAAGGGAATAATATATTATTCTTTTGAAACGCAATGCCTAGAGAAAAATTTTCTGTAAAATTAATAAAATTTTCTTTTGTTTTATGTTTTTCAAAAAAAATATTTACTGATTTAATTTGAAATTATTTATTTGATAATGGGAAATAAAAAAACCGTTCTTTTGAACGGTTTTTTAAAAATATGAAATACAAATTATTTAAGCCATTTATCAAGCCATTTGTAAAAAGTTCTTTGCCATAATAATCCATTCTGAGGTTTCAAAACCCAATGATTTTCATCTGGAAATATTAATAATTCAGCCGGAACTCCTCTGAGTTTTGCAGCATTAAATGCTTGCATCCCTTGTGATGCTAATATACGGTAATCTAATTCGCCATGAATACAAAGAATTGGTGTATCCCACTTATCAACAAAGCGATGTGGCGAATTTGCATAACTGTTTTGTGCTATTTTGTTGGTTTTATCCCAGAATGGACCGCCCAAATCCCAATTTACAAACCACATTTCTTCTGTTTCAAGATATTGTGCTTCCAGATTAAACATACCATCATGTGAAATAAATGCTTTAAATCGTTTGTTGTGGTTTCCTGCTAACCAATATACTGAAAACCCGCCATAACTGGCACCTACACAGCCTAATTTGTCTTTGTTTATATAGGGAAGATTACAGGCTTCATCAATGGCTGTCAGATAATCTTTCATATTTTGACCTCCATAATCACCACTTATCTGTTCATTCCATTTTTGTCCGAAACCAGGCAAACCATGACGGTTTGGCGCAACAATAATATAACCGTTTGCTGCCATCATCTGAAAATTCCAGCGATAACTCCAGAACTGACTGATAGTACTCTGAGGACCACCTTCGCAATAAAGAAGAGTAGGATAAGTTTTTGTGCTATCGAAGTTTGGCGGATAAATCATCCAAACATGCATATCTTCATTTGATGTTGTTTTTATCCATCGTTCTTTAATTTCACCCATTTTAATCTGAGATAATATTCCATCATTTACAGTACTTAATTTTGAAATTTTTCCATTCGCAGGATTAACAGATACAATATCAATAGGGTGTGACATTGACATTCTGGTTGATATTAATACTTTTCCAGCGGGGATTACTGAAGTTATGTCATGAATTCCTTCTGTAATTTTGCGGATTTTATTGTTAGCAAGAGTTAATTCATAAATATTATCTTTTGCATGATAATCGCTTAAAAAAAAGATTTTTTTATTGTCATCAGACCAAATCAAACCACTTGAATTTTGATCAAAATCTTTTGTATAATCTTTGATTTCCTTAGTTTTGACGTCATAAATCATTAATCTGATTTTATCAGCCTCATAACCATCTCTTTCCATGCTTTCCCATGCAATTTTGCTCCCGTCGTGTGAAAATACAGGCGACATATCATAACCTTTCATACCATTACTGATATTTACAGTTTGTTTATTTTCAATATTATAAATGAAAATGTCAGAATTTGTAGAAATACTGTATGCCACACCAGTTAATTTTCTACATGTATAAGCAATATTTTTACTGTCGAAACTCCAGTTTATTTGCTCCATGCCACCAAAAGGGCGGTTAGGAGTTTCAAATGGTTCTCCGTTTAAAACATCCAAAGAATTTGAAATGCTGCCATTAACATAATTGGCAACAAATAAATGCGGATAGCTTTCTATCCATGTATCCCAATGCTTATACATCAGGTCTGTAACAATTTTTCCACTTGATTTGTCTAAATCAGGATAAATATCTTTTGTTTGTGGATCAATTTTTACTTGTTTAATAAATAATACATTTTTTCCATCAGGTGAATATTTAAATCCTTCAAGATCACCATCTTCGTTTGAAACTTGCTTTTTTTCACTTCCGTCAGGATTCATTTCCCAAATTTGAGCCATTCCGCTTTCAGCTGAAAGATAAGCAATTTTTTTTCCATCAGGCCTCCAAATAACATTATATTCACTGCCAAAAGATTTTGTAAGTTGTTTCACATCAGTACCATCTATTTTCATTGAATAAATTTCGGCGTTTCCTTTATTTTCTTTAATACTGTAATATTTTACTGTATAAGTGATAGTTGTATTATCAGGAGATACAGATACATCACCTATACGACCAAAAGACCAAAGTGCTTCTGGTGTCATTATCCCATTTTTTACAGTAATTTCTGGTTTTCCAATGATGTTTTTGTTAGATTGAGCATTCGCATTATTAATTGTTTGTGAACAAATTATAAGCAAAATGAATGCATAAAATAATTTATTTTTCATAGATATTTATTTAAATAATTTGAATCGGTAAAATTCGTAAAAAAACATTAATAAAAATGATTTTTTACAATTATTTATTGATTTTCTTTAATGTTGAATGAAAAGGTGTTTTGTAATTTTTTTCTGAACATAGCCAATATTACAAAATATAATGTTAAACTTAAAATTACCATAATACCGCTAATTGCCTCATTTTTTGTGTTATGATAAGCAATTATCAAGCTACTCATAAGGATGATAAAAGGAATACCATATCCCAGTAATACAGCTTTATTTCCCATTGATAAATTCATAGTAACTTCAACTTTATCGCCAGGTTTATATTTATTTTGTTTAAAATTATATATTTCAATTATTTTTTCTTCCATTTCAGACATTGAGCACATACTTTTTGAGTGACAAGCAGAACATGCTGATTTTGCGAGTATTGTAACTTCTATTTTATTTCCTGCAACAGATTTTACGATTCCATTATGACAGATTTCGTTTTTTTTATTCATTTTAAATTTATGGAGTTGATATTGAAACAGGAATGATTTTTCCATTCATAAAATAATGAGAATTCTCTGCAAAGTTTTTAATAAAAGCTGCCATTTCGTTTGGTTGAATTGGTGCTGAATATCCGGGAAAAGCATTTTGCAGCATTTCAGTATTCACAGCACCTAGAGATAAACTGTTGATTTTTATTTGTTTGTCTTTTAATTCTTCTGCCATGCATTCGGTTAATATATTTAAAGCTCCTTTGCTGGCACTATAAAGTGATAATCCCGGAAATTTAGCACTTCCCTGATATCCCCCCATGCTACTAATATTTACTATATGAGAAGGCTTTGAAAAAAAAGGGAGCAAGTATTGAGTAGTTTTGAAAATGCTTTTTACGTTAATGTTGAACATTTTATCGAAATCGTCTTCGGATAAATTTTCTATTTTATTGTTTACTAAAAAACCAGCATTATTAATAAGAATATCAATTTTTGAAAAAATTGAAGTAATTAATTTTTGAAAATCATTATTAATATGTTCTAAATCATATTTTAATGAATGAAAAACTGAATTTTCTCCAAACTCACTTATAAATTCATGAGATAATCCACTACGAGAAATACCAATTACATTATTGTTATTTTCTTTGCAAAAAAGTTTGCATAACTCAAGTCCAATTCCTTTACTACAACCTGTTACAATTATGTTCATGAAAATATTTTTGAATAAATAAATCTTCTTTTTGTAATTTGTTTTATCAAAATCAAAGTAATTTTATGACAGATTTTTCAAACCTATTTATAAAATTATGATTGCAAAATTAAAACAAATTTGAGTTTAATAGGTTTAGTAATTAAGTTTTTAATCATTAAAATACAAAATGCAGATTTTTAGTGAATTAATAAAAATACAATTAATATTATAAAAAAAACACTAAAAATGAGATTTATATTAAAAAAATGTTTATTTTTGCAAACTCATTTTTAGGACAAAACAAAATATATCTTAGATATGCAATTTAAAACTGGAAATACCAAGGAAATCTTTAAAGAGTACGGAAAATCAGAATTTGATACTGGTTCAACCGAAGGACAAATCGCATTGTTTACAAATAGAATCAAATATTTGACCGAGCATTTGAAAGTTAATAGAAAAGACTTTGCAACTGAGCGTTCATTGGTTTTATTAGTAGGTAAAAGACGTAAGTTGTTAGCTTATTTGAAAGACAGAAATATCGAAAGATATAGAGAAATTATCAAAAAGCTGAACATTAGAAAATAATTAGTGTTATTTTTAAAAAATCTTTAAAGGCAATTAGACTTATTAATTGCCTTTTTTTGTATTAAAAATACTTTAAAGCTATTATATGCAAGTAATTACAAAGAAAATAGAATTAAATGATGGTAGAGTAATAACTATTGAAACCGGCAAATTGGCTAAGCAAGCTGATGGTTCTGTTGTTGTTAGGATGGGTGATACCATGCTGCTCGCTACTGTTGTTGCAAAAAAAGATGCTGCAGAAAATGTCGATTTTATGCCACTTTCTGTTGATTATCAAGAAAAATATGCTGCTATGGGACGCTTTCCTGGTGGTTTTTTTAAAAGAGAAGCACGCCCTTCAGAATATGAAATATTAGTATCTCGTTTGGTTGATAGAGCCTTACGCCCATTATTTCCTGATGATTTTCATGCTGAAGTACAAGTTCAGATTTCATTAATTTCTGGAGAAAAAACTACAGCTCCAGATGCTTTAGCTGCATTGGCTGCTTCTGCGGCATTGGCTGTTTCCGATATTCCTTTTAATGGACCAATTTCTGAAGTAAGAGTAGCTAAAATTAATGGTGAATTTATTATAAATCCATCATTACAAGATGTTGAAAAAGCAGAACTTGATCTTATGATTGCAGCTACCATGGCTAATATTATGATGGTAGAAGGCGAAATGAAAGAAGTTCAGGAATCTGATATGATGGAGGCTTTCAGAGTTGCTCATGATGCCATAAAAATTCAATGTCAGGCTCAAATTGAATTAACTGAATTGGTTGGTAAAACTCAAAAACGTGAATATTGCCACGAAAATAATGATTTTGATCTAAGAGATAAAATGAGAGCTGCTGTATATCAGCAACTTTATGATATTGCTAAACAAGGTAATGCAAATAAACATTTAAGAGCCGAATTGTTTGAAGCAGTTAAAACTGCATTTGTTGATTCTTTAAAAGAAGAAGAAAAAGAAGGCAAAAATTTTCAAATCAATCGCTACTTCCACGACATTCATAAAGAAGCAGTTAGAAATGTAATTTTAGATGAAAGAATTCGTTTAGATGGACGTAAACTAAATCAAATCAGACCAATATGGTGTGAAACAGATTATTTGCCTTCAGCACATGGTTCATCAATTTTTACACGTGGTGAAACTCAATCATTAACAACTGTAACATTAGGAACAAAACTTGATGAACAAATAATTGATGGTGTAATTTTTGAAGGAAAAAACAAATTCCTTTTACATTATAATTTCCCTTCTTTCTCAACGGGTGAAGTTAGACCAAACAGAGGTACAGGTCGTAGAGAAATCGGACATGGTAATCTTGCTATGCGTGCATTAAAATTTGTGCTTCCTGAAAACAATCCTTATACTTTGCGTGTTGTATCTGATATTCTGGAATCGAATGGTTCTTCATCAATGGCAACTGTATGTGCCGGAACTTTAGCTTTGATGGATGCAGGTGTAAAAATTAAAAAACCTGTTTCAGGAATAGCAATGGGTTTGATTACTGACACTAAAACAGGTAAATATGCTGTTTTATCAGATATATTGGGAGATGAAGATCACTTAGGTGATATGGATTTTAAAGTAACAGGTACTGCCGATGGTATTACTGCATGTCAGATGGATATTAAAGTTGATGGATTATCACATCAAGTTCTTGCTGAAGCATTACAACAGGCAAAAGAAGGCAGAATGCACATATTAGGAGAAATGGCGAAAGTTATAACTGAACCACGTGAAGATTATAAACCTCACGTTCCTCGTATTGTACAAATGTCTATACCTAAAGAATTTATTGGTGCAGTTATTGGACCTGGTGGAAAAATTATTCAGGAAATGCAACGTGAAACCAACTCTGTAATTGTAATTGAAGAAGTTGGTGAATTTGGAATCATTGATATTGTAGCTGTAGATAAATCTTCTATTGATGCTGTTCTGAAAAAAATTAACGGAATTGTTGCAATTCCCGAAGTAGATCAGATTTATGATGGTATTGTTAAAAACATTCAACCATTTGGAGCATTTGTTGAAATTTTGCCAGGAAAAGATGGTTTATTGCATATTTCAGAAATTGATTGGACACGCTTAGAAACAGTTGAAAGTGTTTTAAAAGTTGGTGATCAGATTCAGGTTAAACTTATTGAAGTTGATAAGAAGACTGGGAAATTAAAACTTTCAAGAAAAGTTTTATTACCACGACCTGAAAAAAAGAATTAAAGCTTTAAATAAAAATATAAGATGCTGTACATTTATTTTTTTATTTGTGCAGCATTTTGTTTTGAATAAATTATTTTATAATAATTGAAACAAAATAGTAAAAATAACGTAATAACTTAGCTTTTCATTAATAAATATTAAAAATGAGGCAATTAAAAATTACTAAACAGGTAACCAACCGTGAATTGGCTTCTCTTGATAAATATCTTCAAGAGATTGGTAGGGTTGAATTAATTTCGGTTGAAGAGGAGGTACTTTTGGCTCAGAGAATCAAAGCCGGAGATCAGGCTGCGTTGGAAAAACTAACCAACGCTAATCTTCGTTTTGTGGTTTCTGTAGCTAAACAGTATCAGAATCAAGGCTTAAGCTTACCTGATTTAATTAATGAAGGAAATTTAGGCTTAATAAAAGCCGCACAAAGATTTGATGAAACCCGTGGTTTCAAATTTATTTCTTATGCTGTTTGGTGGATTCGTCAATCTATTTTACAAGCTTTAGCTGAACAATCACGTATTGTTAGATTACCATTGAACAAATTAGGTTCAATAAACAAAATTAATAAAGCATTTGCTCACTTGGAACAGGAATTTGAAAGAGCTCCTAATGAAGAAGAAATTGCAAATCTGCTTGAAATTTCTGAAAGTGAAGTAAGAGAATCGATGCGTCATTCAGGAAAACATCTTTCAATGGATGCTCCCTTGGTACAAGAGGAAGACACAACTATGCTTGATGTTTTTAAAACGGATGATAATCCTACACCTGAAACCGGTTTGATTTATGATTCTTTACGCAAAGAAATTGAAAGAGCTGTTTCAACTTTGACTCAAAGAGAAGCAGATGTAATCCGTTATTTTTATGGATTGAATGGTTTTCAACAGCTAACGCTGGAAGAAATTTCAGAAAAATTTGATTTAACTCGCGAAAGAGTTCGCCAGATTAAAGAAAAAGCCATCAGAAGGCTTAAAAATACATCACGCAGTAAGATATTACAATCTTATTTGGGTTGATATGTTGATTATTTTGATTTAAAAAGAAAAGCCAACTCCGAAAGAGATGGCTTTTTCTTTTTTATAGAAATTAATTTTCTATTTATTAACCTGATAAGTTTTATTCCCATTTTTTATAAAGTCAACAATCTGACTTGCAGCTGCTAATCCCGCATTTACATTAGCTTCAGATGTTTGAGCTCCCATTTTTTTAGGAGTAAAGAAATATCTTCCGGCAAATTTTTCAGCTAATTCTGCTTTGCAGGCTGGTTCAATATCCGAAACGTATTTAAAATCTGTTCTTTCTGCAAAAATTTTCAATAATCCTTCTTCATTAATAACTTCCTTTCGAGCAGTATTTACCAGACATGCATTTTTAGGCATTTTTGATAATAATTCAAAATTGATTGATTTTTTTGTTTTTTCATTTGCAGGAATATGCAATGAAATATATTGACATGTACTATATAATTCTTCTACAGAATTTAATGGTTTAATTCCGTCTTTTTCAATTGCTTCATTGCTTACAAATGGATCGTAGGCATAAATGTCCATTCCGAAACCTTTTGCAATTTCTGCAACATATTTCCCAACATTACCATAGGCGTGAATTCCTATTTTTTTGCCTCTCAACTCTGTGCCTGAAGAACCATCAAAACTATTACGAGCAGCCATAAGCATCATTCCAAATGCCAATTCTGCAACTGCATTAGAGTTTTGACCGGGTGTATTCATCGCAACTACTCCTTTATCAGTACAAGCTGCCAAATCAATATTGTCATAGCCTGCTCCGGCACGTACAATTATTTTAAGATTTTTTCCTGATTCAATAACTTCTTTATCAGCAATATCGCTTCTGATAATTACTGCATCCACATCTGTTACTGCGTTTTTAAAATCTGATTGAGATGTGTATTTTTCTAAAAGTACAAGTTCAAAACCTGCATTTTCAATAATTTTTCTTATACCGTCAACTGCAACTTTTGCAAATGGTTTATCGGTAGCTACTAATACTTTTGTCATATTCATTAATTTTTTGTTTAAGAAAAAGGTTGAAAAGTGTTTAATTGCTTTTCAACCTTTTTAAAAATATTTAAAAATTACGCATTCGTTTTTTCAAATTCTTTCATGCAATCAACCAAAGCCTGTACACTTTCTAATGGTAATGCATTATAAGTTGAAGCACGGAAACCACCAACTGAACGATGTCCTTTGATTCCGACCATACCTTTTGATTTTGCAAATTCCATGAAAGCATCTTCTTTATCTTTGTAATTTTCGGTCATTACAAAACAAATATTCATTAATGAACGGTCTTCTTTTTCGGCTGTTCCCATAAACATTGAATTGCGATCTATTTCATTATAAAGTAAATCAGCTTTTGCTTTATTCATTTTGTAGATTTCTTCAACACCACCCAAAGATTTAATCCATCTTAAAGTTTCTCTTACTGTGAATATTGCAAAACATGGAGGTGTGTTAAACATCGAACCTTCTTTAATATGAGTTCTGTAATCCAACATTGTAGGAATTGTTCTTTCAACTTTTCCTAAAATATCTTCGCGAATAATAACAAAAGTTACACCTGCAGGTCCTAAGTTTTTCTGAGCACCACCATATATCATAGCATATTTACTAACATCAACTGGGCGGCTTAATATATCTGAAGACATATCTGCAACTAAAGTAACCGGACTGTCAATATCTACGTGCAATTCGGTTCCATATATAGTGTTATTTGTTGTTATATGAAAATAATCTGCATCAGATGGAATGGTGTAATTTTTAGGGACATAACAGAAATTTTTATCTGAGGATGAAGCAACTACATTAACTTCTCCAAATAATTTAGCTTCTTTATTAGCTTTTTTTGCCCATACACCGGTTTCTAAATATGCAGCTTTTTTATTTAATAAGTTAAAAGGTATCATGCAAAACTGTAAACTTGCTCCTCCACCTAAAAATAATACTTGATAATTATCCGGAATGTTCAACTGTTCTTTAAATAAAGCAACGGTTTCATCCATAATTGCCTGAAATTCTTTACTTCTGTGTGAAATTTCGATTAATGACATTCCGATACCATCTAATTCTAATACAGCTTTTGCAGTATTTTCAATTGCAGACTTTGGTAAAATACAAGGTCCGGCATTAAAATTATGTTTTTTCATATTTTTGATTTGTTAAATTAATGATTATTGATGATTTAACTATTTTTTTTTATTGGTAACAAAGGTATAATTTTATTTTATTATGAACCAAATTTTTAATTGAAAAAAGTTTTAATTCATAAAAAAAAATATCTAATAAAAATTTGCTGAATCAAAAAAAAACATTAATTTTGCACCCTTATTAAACGGTAGATATAGTTCAGCTGGTTAGAGCATCAGATTGTGGTTCTGAAAGTCGTGGGTTCGAATCCCATTATCTACCCAAATGGTTGTTAAACAACTAAATAAAAGCACTTGCAAATGAATGTAAGTGCTTTTTTATTTATCTGTATTTATATAATTATTCTGGAGAAACGTGTTGTTTAACAGTGGGATAGCTTTTTTGTTTTGGTTTTTTTTTTTTTTTCAAAATCTTGTGAAGCCAATAGAATTTTATCGTTTCTCAATTTGTTATGAAATTAAATTTGCATATTATACATTGATTTCGTTTTTCTCCAGTAAATCTTTCATTTTGAATGTAGGTGCACCCATTTTAATTCCGAAAGATTTGGTTTCATTGCTTATTGCAAATATACATCCATCATTATTTGAGAGTACAACAATTGATTTCTGTTTGAGCGCCGGATTAAAAAACCTTTCACAGGATGCTTAAAAGTTTTTGCAATCAATAAAAAAATAAATCATTATGTTTTATTATAATATAAGAAACGATTCTCCAAATCATAAAATCATTATTTTTGGTAATTTTTATTTGCTTATTTTCAGAATTTGCAGGCATTAAGCAAATTTTTTATTCTAGTTTAATTCGTTTTAAAGCAAAGTAGCCATCAATAAAACATACAGCAATTTTGTTGTTTTTTGCTATCAGGCTTTTGTCATTAATTAGTAAATCGCCCTCTTCTATGCCAGTATCTTTTATAGATAATCTTTTAACACATCCATAAAATGTTGATAATGGATTTTATATCAAAACTTTATTTCTATCGAGTATTGCATCAATATAATCATCTGCAGGTGAAGGAAATCCAGCTGAGATACACCTTCTGCATAACTTAAAAGCAATTCAGTCGAAGTATCAGATGTATAAAATCAATATTTTGTGTTGATTTTATTTTACTTAATTTAAGTATTTATTTGTTTTTTGGATTTTGAAATAATTCTTTGATATTGTCGAAATCACGTCTGTAAAAAAATCCAATTCCTTGTGTATAAGGCGAAAAGTAATTTGTGAAATCGTTATTATTTGAACGGTTAAAAGCTTTAAATCTGAATCTTCCATCTTCCGTTAATTTTACTTCAACATTCACATCTCCGATTATATTGTTGTTTGTTTTATTATTATTTTGATTTTCAGTTCTTAAATTGCCGCCAACGCCAAAATTTCCATCAAAGGTAACTCTATCATTAAAGATTTGAGTAGATAAAGCAACCTGCAATTCTTGTGACGTTAACTGATCTTCTGGTCTGTAATTCAATGAAATATCAAAATCTTTGCTTATTTGTGATAGCCAATTGCTTATCTGATTGGAAATCATATCCGAAGATGAGCTACTAACACTATTGCCAATAGATGAACTGTAAGTATTCCTGTTTTGTGAAATGAATTGATTCATTGCAAGTAATGAAAAACTTTGCTGAATCATTTGTTCCTGATCATTTCTGTCTAAGATACTAAAAAATCTGTCTTTAATATCTTGGTCAACATTAGGAAGACTGATATCAAAACCAATATTGGGATTTGTAAGTTTTCCTTGAATGCTGATAATATCTTGAACCTGAACTTTTTTCTTACTTACATTTTCTGCAGTTCCAACCAATATTGGATAAAGTGAGGCTTTAACGTTATAAATTGCTTTTAAATCTACTTTTGCATCGTAAGGATCACCATTCCATGTTATTGTGCTACCGTTTTGAATATTGAATTTTTTAGAAATAATATTTTGTATCGTAAACAGATAAACTCCTTCGCCATTTAAAATGTAGTCTCCGTACATTTTAAATTCGCTATCTTTATTTATAGACATCTGTATATTGCCGTTGCCTCTGGCTGTGATATCTCCAGTCGTTTGTGGGTTTTCAAGTTTTATTCCTATTTCAGCATCTGGTCTCAATTCAAGCTCAAATTTCATCGAAACACCTTTGAATTTATTACTTGAGGTAAAATTAATATCTTCACGTTTTTGTTTTTGAACAAAAGTTACAAAATTGTTCTCGTATGTTACTGTTTTGTTTATCAAAGGAATATCAATCTTTGTGTTTTTTTCTGTATTAGCTCTGATTTCTAAATGAATATTATTATCAGGTCCTTGAATTTTTAAAATACCACTTGCATATGCTTCTCCGTAAAACAATTCATTGTCAGTTGATTTGGTATTGAGTACTTTAAGGTTTTTGTAATTAAAGTTTAAATCTATCATTATATTTCTGAAGCCATTATGCGTTATCTTGCCATCCATAAAAGCACGCCCTTTTTCATGTAAGATTCCTAAGTTTTTAAATTTGAAGTAATTAGTGTTGATTTCAATTGAATCAGAATTGGATATTGAATAATTAATACCTAGATAATCAACATACATATGAGATCTGAGAAGCAATATTTTCCCATTTATTTCTGGTTTTTGTAAACTGCCTTTAAAAGTCAGATTACCTATTGCTTGTCCGTCAAAATCGGAACTGAAGCTTTTGAAATAATGGGTTAAGCTATTTAATCTGAGTTTATTTAATCTGATGTCAAAATCAAAATTGTTTCTTTTATTACTTGGAAAGTACAATCCGTTGATATATAATGTGGTATCAATTCCTTTGTAAAGTAAATTGGCATTTACAAACAATCCTTCTTTTTCTTTATCCCAGGTTGAAAACAGATTTAAGTTACCTAGTTTGTCTTTGTTGAAATATAAATCATTTATTTTTAAGTCCGAGTAAAAATTAGGAGATGTGTAAATATCAATTAGTTCAATATTTCCATTAATAATCCCGTCAAAGTCAATATTACTGTGTGCAGTAAGAAAATCGATTTGAGAAATATTAAAATTGTTAAACTTTATAATTAATTTTTCATTTTCCTTTTTTGCAATTTTTCCATTTATTTGTATTGATTGGTTTTTATCTCCTATTTCAAGATTTTGAACAGAAATTTCAGATTTAACAAAACTAATGTTGTTTTTATTCATTAATTTCCATGAAGAATCATTTATAAGTAAATCAGCTTTAATAATTTGCATATTAATTTCAGGTGCAGATTTAAAATTTATAATTCCACGAATATCTCCTGAATTTTTAGTTTTTAGAAGAGTATCTGCCCAAAATACAGAATAGTTTATTTCATCACTTTGCATTAATGCTGAAATCTTAAAATTATCTATACCTACATTATCAGCAAATTGCAGTCGGTTACATATTGTGTTAACTGACATGTATTTAGCCCCATTGGAAGTGCCTTCAAAACTCCAATTATTAAAAATTCTGTTATTGTAATTTAAGAAGTCTGCTTTTGCATATAATTGAAAATCAATATTTTTTGAATTGTAACTTCCGTATATTTTTGCATTTTTGCTTATTTTTAAATCAGGTATAAATAAACCTGTTATTTCTTCCGTATTTAATAAATCGATATTGAAATCAAAATTTTGTTCTGATTTTAATAATTGTGTTGGTCTAATTGTTTTTACAGCATCTAATGATGGTAAATAGTTTTTTAAGAATAAGTTAAAGGTAATTGGCAAATCTGCAAATTTAAAATAGCCAAGCATATTTCCAATTACATAGTCTGAATAAAGCTCAATATTTCTTCTGTTTATGCTGTCGTTAAATGTAAATAGTTTAAATTCATTAAGTTTATAAGTTTTATTTCCGTTGAAATATTTGGTGTTTTTTAGATTTATTGAGCCAATTATATCATCAAAATTTTTTCCTATAAAATTGATATTCATTTTTGTAGAAAACAATCCCAGTGAATCGGAATTAATTAATCTTAGTTTATACAGATTCGCATTTTCTATTTCGGCATTAAAATCAAATACAGGCGTAACATCAGTATAATCAATTTTACCAAGAAATCGCAAATCAATGTTCTTGTCTTTAACATTAAAAAATCCGTTAAATTGATTATTTGCGAGATCTCCTTTGATTTCAATACTATCATAAACATTTTCTTTAAATTCAAGTTTATTGATATTTCCTTTCATTGTAATTTTTGCATTTTTTGCATCAATTCCTGACCCTGATATTTCAGCATTCAAATTTAGTTTTCCAATTATATTTGGAGTGTTTAAATAATAGCCCAGATTAAATTTGTTAGCAACCAAATGTCCGTTATAATTGATTTTGTTTGCTTTATCTTTCTTTAGTGTTATGTCTGTTTCAAAAGTTCCGTTTTGAGTTGTGAAATTGGCATAAGCGTTAAAATCATTGTAAAATCCTGTAAATTCACCTTTTACAAATATCCTCCCAAACGTTATCAATTCTTTTGGAACTATTATATGATTATTGTTTTTGCCAGGAAGTGAAAATTCTTCAAGATCAGCTTTTGATGTTGTTAGTTTGTCAACTGTTAATCTGATAAAAGTTTCTTCAATATCAGGCAATCCGTTCAAAGAAATTGCACCTTCAAAACTTGTTGATCTTCCATAATTTAGCTTAAATTTTCTGAGTTTTAAATTTGAAACTTTTCCCAATACCATTCCGGAAAAGGTCATCAGATTATTCATCCCTTTCAGGTCTTTAATAAAATATGCTAAGTCATTGGTATTAAGTTTTGATGGTTTGAAATCGCTTTGAATTTTAACTTTATTAATAAAATCGTTCAAATCTTCTTTTTTATCATAATTTAAAGAACAATCGAGAGATAGATTACTATTGGGTGTTTCTAAATGCAGGTATTGAAATTCAATTTTACCCGGAAAGATTTTGATACGTGTAGTAAGATTTTTTAAAATAAAGCCTGATTTATCTTGAAATGATAAATGACTAATGTCAAGATTTATACTGTCTTGTATAATTTTTAGTGAGTCAAACTTGCAATTTAAATCTGTGATTTTTAAATCGTTGAAATCAACAGTGGAATTAGTAAAGTTCATTTTATCCTGATTTTGAAACTTGAAATTCGTTTTTCTGATTTCAAATGATTTGCCGGAAATTTTCCAATCAGGTTTTGTTGAAGTAGTAGTATCCTCAGATTTAAAGTAATTTATAAGAAATTGAAAATTATAAGATGTATCATTTTTGTATTTTACAATAGAAATATCGTTATCATTCAAAGTTATTTTGCTGAATTCTATTTTCTTTTTATTTATAGAAAATTTTCTGATTTTACAGTCAATTTCATGTGCCCTGAGTAATTGGCTGTGATATTGGTCGTTAACAAAAACATCTTCTAGTACAAGATGCAAATTAAAAGATAATTTTACTTTTGATATTGAAATTTCAGTTTTTAATTTTGCGGATAAATGATTTGCAAATTTTTGGGCAATATAAGTTTGTACTGAACTGCTCGAAAGTAGTATCAACACAAATATCGGA
Organism: Bacteroidales bacterium; assembly: GCA_023251515.1. GTDB lineage: Bacteria > Bacteroidota > Bacteroidia > Bacteroidales > JACABE01 > JACABE01. The sequence continues at coordinate 9,986 of JAHEYQ010000032.1, read as the reverse complement.
ATTGCAATTAATCCCGACATTATATAAATCAATATTTTACGTAATTTTCGTTTAATTTTTTTATGTTTTTATAATTTTGAAAAAATACTAAACAAAAATAGTTTATTTTTAGTGAAATTAAAAAGTTTTTAAACAAAAAAAATATATTATAAATGCCAGATTATTAGATGTTTGTTTTTTTGTTTTTTTACACACCAAAAAATAAATTATTTTTGCAGCTTATTTATAAGAAATTGCAATTTTTATGCCATATATTTTAGCTATAGAATCTTCATGTGATGATACTTCAGCATCTGTGATATTTGAGAATCGAGTTTTATCTAATGTAATTGCTAACCAATCTGTTCATGAACTTTATGGTGGGGTTGTTCCTGAATTGGCTTCAAGGGCACATCAACAAAATATTATACCTGTGGTGGATGCAGCCATGAAGAAAGCCGGTATTTCTGTAAATCAATTAGATGCTATTGCTTTTACCCGAGGTCCTGGTTTATTGGGTTCATTATTAGTGGGTTGTTCTTTTGCTAAAACCATGGCTATGTCATTAAATATTCCTTTAATTGAGGTAGATCATCTGGAAGCTCATATTCTATCGCATTTTATTAAGGATGAAGAAGATAAAGTTTTGCCTGAATTTCCATTTTTATGTCTTTTGGTTTCTGGTGGACATACCCAAATTATCAGAATGGATGATTACTTTTCGATGGAAATTATTGGACAAACTATAGATGATGCTGCTGGTGAAGCTTTTGATAAATCTGCCAAAATAATGAGTTTACCATATCCGGGGGGGCCACTAATTGATAAATTTGCCAAAGAAGGAAATGCAAATGCATATAAGTTTCCTGAACCAAATATTCAGGGTTTGAATTTTAGTTTTAGCGGTTTGAAAACCTCAATTTTGTATTTTTTACGTGATAATTTAAAGTTGAATCCTGACTTTATTGAGATTAACAAGGTTGATTTGTGTGCTTCAATTCAAAAAACAATAATAAATATTTTGATGAAAAAACTGATAAAAGCAGCTAAACAAACTGGAATAAACCAAGTTGCAATTGCTGGTGGTGTTTCTGCAAATAGTGGTTTGCGTCAGGCAATGTTGGATGCAGGTGAAAAATACAAATGGAAAGTTTTTATTCCTAAATTTGAATATAGTACTGACAATGCTGCAATGATTGCTGTAGCAGCATATTATAAGTTTTTGAAAAAAGATTTTGCCGATTTGAATGCGAGTCCTTATGCACGACATTTATAGTTTAGATTTTCCAATCTATTGGTAATTTCCTTTTTGAAATCAGGAATTCATTGGTTTTTGAAAAATGTTTTGAACCGTAGAATCCTCTGTAAACCGATAATGGTGAAGGATGTACAGATTTTAGAATAAAATGTTTGCTATTATCAATAATTTTGGTTTTTGCTTGTGCATAACTTCCCCACAAGATAAAGACGATATCTTCTCTTTTCTCTGAAATATTACGAATTACGGCATCTGTAAAAGTTTCCCAACCTTTATTCTGATGTGAGCCTGCTTGATTTGCCCTTACAGTTAATGTGGCATTAAGCAATAAAACTCCTTGTTTTGCCCAATTTTCAAGATTTCCAGAATCAGACATTTTATATCCCATATCTGTTTCTATTTCTTTAAAAATATTAACTAATGATGGCGGTTGTTTAATACCATCAGGTACAGAAAAACATAAGCCATGTGCTTGTCCTGCGCCATGGTATGGGTCCTGACCGAGTATCACTACGTTTACTTTTTCAAAAGGTGTGAAATCGAAAGCTGAAAAAATCCTGTTACCTTCCGGAAATATTTGAAATTTTTTCTTTTCTTCAATTAAAAATGCTTTAAGCTTTGCAAAATATTCAGATTCAAACTCTTTTGCTAAGATTTGTTTCCAGCTTTCTTCTATTTTAATGTTGTTATTTCCCATTTGGTACAATAAATTATTAATTGATTCGTTCTCTACAATGTTATGTTGATAATTTGCAAAAATAATTTTTTTACACAAACAAATATTACGTAATTTTGTATTTATTAATAATTTTTATTTTTTATTCATTATGAAAAAATCAGGAATAATATTTGCTACTATAGTAATCGCTGTTATTTTATTGTCTTCTTGCGGTGCACAGCATAAATGCGATGCTTACAGTTCTATTCACAGAGATAAAACAGAAACTGTTCGTTACTAATAATTCTATGAAATTGTAAGCTGATTTTAAGCATAAAACTTAAAATCAGCTTATTTTTTATTTCTTTATTTATGCAAAACAAAAATCTCTTTCTTTGTATTGTTTTTATAATTTCCATTTTTTTTATGGATATTGATGTTTTTTGTCAATCTCCTACTAATTTGGATAAAACCGTATTATACAGAAAAGAAAGAAATTTTACGTTTATTCTTCATAATGAAGGATGGGGGATAGGCTATAGAAAAGGGAATCATTTAAATTATTTCAAAACCCGATTTTTAGAAGCTGAAATTGTAGGAATGAGTCATCCGAAGGAAGCTAAGACTGAAAATGCATATTATGGTGATTCTAAGTCTTACGTTTATGGGCAGTTAAATAGTTTGTATATTATTAGAGGAGGAGTAGGTTATAAAAAATTGCTCAACGACAAACCTTATTGGGGTGGTATTCAGTTAAGTTATAATTATAGTGGTGGTTTTTCGTTAGGTTTGGCCCGACCAAAATATTTGTATATTATTTATGCAAATCCAAATAACAACGACGAAGCTTACTTGTCATTGGAACAATATGATCCAAAGAGACATTATCCCGAAAATATTTATGGTGGAGGTCCATTATTTAAGGGTTTTGAGAAGTTAAAACCATATCCGGGTTTATACGGTAAATTAGGTTTTAACTTCGAATTTGGTGAATACGACGAAAAAATCCGTGCCATTGAAGTGGGTGCCAATTTTGATTATTATTTTAAAGAGATTCCGATGATGGCATTAAACAAATACCCGAATTATTTTCTTACTTTATATATTAGTATTCAATTTGGTAAACGTTATAATCTGTATTAAGCTTTCGTTTGTTTTTATAACTTATTCCTGCATTTTTTTTGCTATTGCAACTACCCAATTGCGTGGTGTGAATCTTACCGAGTTTGCCATCAAATAGTTTTTGAAGCCGTGTATGGCAACGGCTTTTCCTTTCATCATTGATTTGTATCCGTATTCGGCTACTTCTTTTGATGAAGGGTTCTTTTTATTGAAGAGCATATTCTGTTCTATTTCTGCGGCGGCCTGAAACCCACTTTCGGTAGGACCGGGGCATAATGCTGTAAGACTTACTCCGCTGCCTTTTACTTCGGCATTTATGGCTTCGGTTAGATGTAATACATAAGATTTTGTTGCAAAATATACTGCCATCATGGGGCCGGGCTGGAATGATGCGGTGGAGGCTAGATTCATTATTTTGCCTTGTTTGCGTGCAAGCATATCGTTTAAAAATAGTTTGGTAAGCTGGGTAAGTGCGGTTATGTTCAGATTTATCATCCGGAGTTCTTTTTCCCAGCGGGTTTCGCTAAAATTACCTATATCGCCGAAGCCTGCATTGTTGATCAGATAATCTATTTGTATATTGTTTTGTTTAATTTCTTCATAAACTTCCATAGGGGAGTTGATTACTGATAAATCTTTTTCGATATTGTAAACATTTACTTTATATTGCGATTCGATTTCGGTTTTTAGTTGGTTAAGTTTATCTATACTGCGTGCTACTAATACCAGATTGTCGCCTTTTGATGCATGTATTTTTGCTAATTCGAGGCCTATTCCACTTGATGCCCCTGTTATTAATGCTGTTTTGTTCATTGTAATATATCTCTTTATTATTTAATTGTATTAACTCTTTTTGTATTATATTGTTTTTAAATTCTATATGAAAATGTAAAAACCCGATTTATTGTTGATAAACCGGGTTTTTGTTTTTCTGTTTTGATGATTATTCAATTTCTATTTCTAAAGAGCCTTCTTCGGTGGCATCTAAGTTTTCGATAAAGAAGAACCTGTCGTCGATGTTGGCATATTGATTTATACTTATTTCGAGTTCTGCATCGGCTTCTATTTCAAAGTATTTTGATGGCATTGGCGAGTTCTGATCTTTGCCAAACCAGCAACGTAGTTTGGTTTCGCCGCTATTGTACATCATTAATTTTTGTAATAAACTAAAGCTGAAGCCTCCTTCTTTGATAGCTTTTGCAGGTATTGCCAGTTCGTAAATATTTGTGGTATCTTCTTTATTGCTACGATGCTGACGAAGCAACTGCACTTTGATGTATTTTAAAATACCTGTTGGGTTGTCGCGATACTCGTACATTAAAAGACCCAGTGCACCATACATTTCTTTTGCCATTTTTTCGGCTTTTGCCTTTAAATCGTCTGATGTGGATTTAACGGTAGCAGATGATTGCTGTTGGGTATTATATACAATTTTTATGTCATCTCTAAAACTAACTACTTCTGCCTGTACTGCACTTAATTGTGAGTGAGCATTTAATGCGGTAATTATATTTTCGAGATACACCAATCGCTCGTCGTAGGATGCGTGCGAGAATGGTTCGAGTCCTTTTGACAGAATTTTAATATACTCGGAGGTTTTTGGAGGAAATACTACCGAGATTTTTCTGTTCCAGTCGGGAGCTTTGTCCTTTCGTAGTTGATTGAAAAAATCTTCGTGTTTGTTGGTGTCTCCAATTCGGTTGGCTGTTTGCGACTTGTTTAATGTGTAGGCTTCCGAAAATTCGAGTACAAAAGGTTTAATTTTGTCGGTAATATCAGATATGGCTGAAATTGAGTTATCTGATTTGAGTGCTTCGAAAAAATAGTTTACTAATTTGTAAAACTTTTTCATGCTACGTTCTGCCAATAGCAGAAATACGTTGCGGGTAAAAATCCAAGTGAAATTCATGATAATTAATTTATTTAATTAATAATTTGATTGATTAAATTTATTTTTAGATAACGTTCTTCAGTGAATTATATTATTTTAAATTTATTTATATTATTGCATTTTAGTTACATTTTTCAAAGTGAAAGGATAAATATTCAGATTTTAGAATATATGTATCTTCCGATTTTGTGATGGTAGCTGTGTATTTATTTTCTAATAAAACGGATGTAATATTATCTGTTGTTTTTTCGACACGATAATATATTTTTTCTGTAATTTCCCTGTTTGAAAGTAATTTTATTGTGTCATTTGAAATAACGATATTGGTGGGTTGCTGATCATTTGTTGCCAGACTTAATGCAAGTAACTGTTCTAATTTCAGCGAATCTATATTTTGATCATTTAAATTATAATTTACTTTTGTAATGCACCAAGTTCCTTCAAAAGAATTGTTTATTAGATTGCATGATACAAATGCAGTTATTAGCATTATTGAAATAATTAGTTTAATTTTCATTGTTTTCAGATTCAATGTTTTTATTTATTAAGATTTATAAAACGGAATAATTAAAAAATATATGTGTTTTTTCATTTGTTAATTTGAGCTTTATAAATTGCTTTAAAATTTTCTTCAAAAATAAAAAAATATTTAATACTGTTAAACAAAAATAAAAAAATATTTTACATTATTTTTAAAAAGCCATTTGCTGTATATATTAATAAGTAAAATGAGGAGATGTGCATTTGCACATCTTTAAAATATACACATATAATATACCCGTGCAACTGCACACCCTTTATATATGCACATATATTGCACCCGTGCAACTGCACACTCTTAATATATGCACGTATATTGCACCAGTGCAACTGCACACCCATAATATATGCACGTATATTGCACCTGTGCAACTGCACACCCATAATATATGCACGTATATTATACCAGTGCAACTGCACTGCATTAATATATGCACGTATATTACACCCGTGCAACTGCACATATATTATATATCCAAAATATAAAAGACCAATTAAAATACAGAATTAATATATATGATTAATAATATATCCGGAATAAAACATCATTTATATATTGACATTATATTAATCATACACAATAATATATTGCTATAATAAAACGAGTTGGATGTAATATGTATTTATATTTGCCATAAAATTACAACTATATATAGATAAAGTAATGACATCAGATTATTTCAATATGGCTAAGTATTGCTACAATAAAAGTGATAATGAATAATATGATAAGATTATATAATCTGTAATTCATTAAAGACTGAAAAAATATGTAGATTCTTCGCTTCACTCAGAATGACAACATATTATATGAATATATAGTAGGGTGGGGTAAGAAAGCGGCGAAGCCGCTTTCTTACCCCACCCCAAATATACATAATTGATTGTCATTTAGAACGGAGTGAGAAATCTCAATATTATTTTTCAGGTATGATTTTATCTGACAATATTGTATATAATTATAAAAAAAGGCTGAAACAAATAAATTGCTCAGCCTTCAATGTTTTTAATTATATAGCAATTACTATGCCTTTATGCTATCTTTTTTAGCTTTATTTTTTTCTTCGAAGCTTCTTATTAAATCTTCGGCAGGTATTCCTAAGTTTTCTATGGAAGCCTTTGCCGATACCGCCAATTCATGATTAGGATATTTGCTCAGAAATTCTTTGTAAGCTTCATCTGCTTTTTTCAAATCATTTACCATGTTTTCGTAAATAAAAGCTTTCAGAAATAAACAATCAGGTATTTTCTGAAACTGAGGATAATCGGCTCTTATACGATCGAGCAAACCCAACGATTGTTCAAACTTCTGAATATTCATCGAAACATCGGCAGCTTTAAACAAAAATACTGGCGATAAACTATCGGTTTTGTTTTCGTCGGCATAACTTATATACAGATTTATAAGCTGTTGTGCCTTGGTGCTGTCAATACGGGCAGTAGCCGAAAGCAGTTGAATTTCCAAATGTTTTATTTCTTCAATTTTTTTCTCTTTAGATGGTTTGCAGGCATTAATAGCCAAAACTATCATTACAATTGCAGTTGCATATAATAACTTTCTCATGGTTATATAAGATTAAAATATTAAACAATACTATTTTTTAATTTTTTTATATTGAAACGGAAATTTCATACGGTAATCTATTTTAATATTTCCCTTCGAAATATCGGTAAGTCTGCGTTTAAGCAACATTTTTTTCAATGGAGCCAAACGTTCAACAAATAAAACACCTTCCAGATGATCATATTCATGCTGAATAATACGGGCAGCCACACCTTCATATTCTTCATCAAACTCATTAAAATCCTGATCAAAATATTTGATTCTGATTTTTGGTTTACGCATTACATCTTCGCGTATATCGGGCACGCTGAGGCAGCCTTCGTTAAAAGCCCACTCTACACCCGATTCTTCAATTATGCGGGCATTAATCATCACTTTTTTAAAGTTCTTTGCTTCCGGAAAATCATCACTATAAGGCGTAGCATCTATCACCAGCAATCTGATCGACTGGTCTATCTGCGGAGCAGCAAGCCCCACACCTTTAGAGTAATACATAGTTTCAAACATATCATCAATAAGTTTATCCAGATTTGGATAGTCCTTATCAATATCCTGAGCAACTTTTTTTAATATCGGATGTCCGTATGCAGTAATCGGTAATATCATTTTTAAAATACATTTTTAGTTTCTAAATACGACTGCAGAATAATGCAGGCACTAATCGTGTCTATAGTTTCTTTATTCTGACGGTCTTTCTTTTTCAATCCGGCCGCAAGCATGGTAGCCGAAGCCATTTTAGATGTAAAGCGTTCGTCTATACGTTTTACATCCATGTCGGGATATAGTTTCTTTAGTTGTTTTACAAAAGGTTCAATAAATTTAGCCGATTCAGAAGGTAAATTATTCATTTGTTTGGGTTCGCCCACTACAATGCAGTCCACCTTTTCCTTAGCAAGATATTCTTTCAGAAAATCCCAAATATCTTTAGCGTGCACCGTAGTAAGGGCATTGGCTATCAGTTGCAATTCGTCAGTAACAGCTACACCCACACGTTTTTGTCCGTAATCTAAAGCTAAAACTCTTCCCATTTTTAATTTTATGCAAAATTAATGGTTTTTTGCAACATTTATACTACTACTTAGGTTTATTTTTTTACTTCGTAAATTGTCCACACTTTGGTTCTCGCCATCCAATTGTTGAAATTAAAATTCTCAACCCATTGCGGATAAGTTTGATATATTTTGCTGAAATGCATACCATTCATCTCAAACTTGCTACGAGCATCAAATTTTTTCACAGCATACATATAACAAGTATTATTATCTGTAAGTAAGCTGTTTGCAAGCAAAGTATCCGATTGCAATTGCCTGAAATTCAAATTCTCTTTTTTATAATAAGTAATAGCCAGATTTTTTCCACCCCTGAAATATGGATTTTCGCTACCAATCGTAATTAATTCTGTCTTCTGATATCCAGATAAATTATAAAGCTTATTGTAAAACGAAATCATTTCATCGGCAGGTTTAAAACACATCAGAACCAATAACATAATGTTTAATGCAATTAAAAACGAAATAAAACCTTTGAAATATCTGTTTTTAAAAAGCATATCAAAAGCCTTGTTTTTGCTGATATTATCAATAAACAAAGCAATATACACCGGCACAAAAAGCATCAAAGGATATAAAAAGCGAAGCTCTTTATGTCCGATAATAATGTGTATCAATACAAAAGGAATACTAACCCACGTAATCACATGCTTTGGAAATTTGATGCAAACCCACAAAAACGAAACAATCAGCAGAATTCCGAATGGAGGAGTAGCTTTATTAAAAATGACTTCGAAATAAAACCACCAGGGCAATATCCCAAACTCCGAAACCTTATCCTGTATCAAGTTAAAATCGAGATAATTCCAAAAGCTGAGCACCCAGTTTCCATATAGCCATCTGTCGATAATTATACCAATCAATATGGCAATCATATTGCCAAGTGCAAACAAAAATATGTTCTTCAGCTTATCTTTTGCAATAAAAATCATCCACAGCCCCAATCCACCAATCATAAAAGCAGTCTGGTATCGGAATACAAACGAAAACCCGCATAAAATACCGGCTACCAATATCATTCTACTCTTTTTACCCGATATATTTAACAAGTATAAAGCCATTCCCATAGCAAAAAATGCCCCCGACCAGTTTTCGGATGAAAACCTAACGAAATTGTACGGAAAGAACCATGTCAGAATAAAAAAGCCATACAATATTTCCGTAGAAATATTAATTTCCGAAACTTTGTTAATGGCTCTTACCATAAGTTTTATAGCAATTAATACCAGTATTAAGGAAATAATCCTAAGCATTCCTGCAATTAAAAACGGATTACTTATCGAAAAAAAATGAAAGAATTTAACAACAGCAAAAGCAATAAACGCTTGTAAACCTGGCCGCATCTGAGCCTCAAACTCCCATGGCAAAGTTGAAGCAGTAGTGTTGCCTAATTTATAGTTTGCAAACTCAAGTATTTGAAAATGTTCGTCAGCAAAATCGTAACCACTACTAAATATAGCAGTTACAAATAAAATAAAGCCACCAAAAAGCAATGGATATTTAAAAAAACTTTGTTTTAAATTTGTAATCAAACTCATTTATTAAAGATATTTTTGGCAAAAATAAGTTTTTTTATCGTGAATGGTGGATTAGTATTATTAAATAATTATTGAAATGAGTTATTAAAAACTTCAAAATGCGAGTTTGCTCTGAACGAAGGACTGACCTCAAATCATTAACGCTACAAAACAAACAATTAAAAATATTGGGCGGCATTGCAAGCAATCCTGAAGTTTCGGCGAGTACAATTAATTAGTTTGACAATAGTTTATTCCGAAACGGCTTGGATTGCCTTGCCTACCGGACAGCTACCGTGTACCCACATCTTTTATAAGTTTTGTTCCTTCTATTATATAATTTAATCTGTCTAATCCTCGTTTTAATACGATAACACCAGGCGGGCCCTGTGAATCATAACCTTTCCA